>DASZQB010000020.1:0-26390 GCA_035550135.1 Verrucomicrobiales bacterium | reverse complement strand
GAACGGAGGAAGCGGGAAACAACGGTTTTTGACCGCCCGTTTCCTTCGTTTCCAAGGACAGCCTTGGGTAACACCCTTTTGGCGCAACGAAGCTCTCTTCGCTCTCTACCCGGGTAACAGTTGGTTTTGGCGCACTACGCGGGTTCTCTAACGCCCCCGCCGCGGCCGGCCGGAAATATTCTGCGAGGCCCCGCGGGGTTTGCCTAATCGACTGGTGAACCTCCAAAACATGAAAACACACCCCGGAAAAACCCGCTTCGCGCTGCACCTCGCCGGAGTTCTGTCGATAATCGCGGCCCCCTTGCTGGCCGATCAATTCCACCTCCGTTACGAATGGGGCGCGTCTCCGCAGGGTCCCTTCACCCGCGTACCGGAGGAATCGCTCAGAGTTCACGCCGATGGCACCGCCACCGTTGCCTTGGAGCAATCCCGCGGGTTCTTCCGCCTGGGCTTTGAAGACGGCACGGCCGCTGGCGGAGGCGCCAGCGTCCCTATCAAACCGCTGAGTTCTGTGCCTCCCGTTCTCCTGGAAATGCTCAATCGATTCGTCATCGCCATCGCGCAGGGGGATTCGGAGGAAAGCGAAGACTGGGCCGGAGCAAAGTTCGCCCCGTTCGTCACACCGGTCACCTCCGTTTGGAATGACACCGGCGAACCGGATCTCGTGGAGTTGAAAATCATTGGGCCCGCCGAATCCCCTAACAAGACAGGCCTCTTCGCCGGCATCGAAGGCCCGTGCCGCTCCACGGACCGCGGATTCATTCTCGCCAGCCTCAGCCGCAAATCGCCGCCCATCGTCGGCTACGCCACCGACGGACCCACACAATGTGAGACGCTGCTGAGGAACTGTCAGAAAAAACCCATCCATTGCCTGCGGCGCTTCGGCCCCATGTTCCTTGCCGCGGAGGACGCTGACAAAAATCTCATTGGCAATGAAGGGCTCTATCCGGCAGTCTATCCCGACTCCGCCTACGAAGCCAACTCCCGCGCGGTGAGCTGGAAATGGGATTCCGCCTCTCAAAACAATCCCCGTCTGCCCGATCCGCCGCCGCGCGCCGTGCCGGAGACTTTCTCCTCCTATCCGGAGCTCCTCGAAGCCAGCCGCAGCAGCCCATGGCTCAACGCGCGCCGCAAGCAGCGCGAAGCGCTCATCGAATTCGACTGGCTCTGCATGGAAGGCAAAGCACCGACTCTCGAAGTGAAGGAAGGCGAGGAAAAATCCTTCCTCGCAGGTCAGACCTTCACCCGGTTTTCGCTCGACGATGAAGAGGACACGCGCGGTGCAGTGGTTAGGGTGGGGCGCGCAGGGGAAGGCGTCACGGTCGTGGGCATGGTTCCCGGAGTCCTGCGACTCACCCTGTTTCCCCTCAGTGGAGACCCGCATCGTTATCTGATTCGGGTAAAACCGGCGGGCCTGCAGCCGCGCGGCGGCCAGTCAGGACCCGTCACCACCTCCCAGGTGTGGGAGGCCGGCAGCAAAGACCAGCAGCCCCGCTACAGCCAGCGCGCCGACCTCCACCGCTGGTGCGATGCCGTGGGCTGCGGCCCCGTGATGATCGCCATTCAACTCGCGTGGGCCGAGCATAATCAAAACGTTCCCAGTGCCTACTGGCATCGTGCCCCGGGCGCATTGCTGGCCGCCCGGCGCATCAGCCTTCGCGAGGTCAACTCCCCCATGACGTATTCCAAAGGCTCTCCCGCGGGTTCCATGCTTTATTGGTACGATTACCTGCACGACGCCTGCAACGTCGCCTGCTGGGCGGATGGTTCGGGCTCCACGATCCCGTGGGATTTGGGTGACGCTCTGGAAGACTACGTAGCCTACACCTGCAGTGCCTTGATGCCCCTCCAGGTCGCGAATGATGTCGGCGGCCCTCTCGTCTCCGGCGGCGCGCAGTGGGAGAACGACGCATGGGGCGACGACTGGGATGAAGCCGGCGTCGCCGTCGCCAACGCCATCAAAGCCGGCCGTCCCGGCGGCGTCTATTACATGGAGCACTGGCACTACTGCGTCGCATGGCGCTACCGCAAGAACGTCACGAAATTGTATCTCAAAGGCGAAGTGTACCACACCTGGACCGAACGCCTCTTCCGCGTCAACACCGGCTGGGGCGACGCAGACCGCGTCTGGAACGCCTACGACATCGACGGCTGCTTCCTCATGAATCTCCACCAGTTGCGCGAACTCCCCTGACATTTGATTGTCCCTGCATCCGTGTGCGGGCGGCCAAAAAAGGCCGCGCTCAACCATAACCGCGGAGCGGTGACCGTCGCGCCACCCGGCCTTTCAAGGCCGGGCACTGGCGTTTCTCCGTTTCAGGAATACCACAGGCGTCAGAATTCCTCGAACCGCGGAGCGGTTCCCTGTTAATAGCCCGGGGTGAACGCAGTGAACCCCGGGTAACCTTCAAAAAGAATTCTCCACCACAGCGTGGTGGCCCACGCCCTCTCG
Source organism: Verrucomicrobiales bacterium (assembly GCA_035550135.1). Lineage (GTDB taxonomy): Bacteria > Verrucomicrobiota > Verrucomicrobiia > Verrucomicrobiales > V1-33 > V1-33. The sequence goes on along the minus strand of DASZQB010000020.1, from coordinate 23,938 downwards.
CCTGGTTCGCCGGGTTGTCCATCCACGGTGAAAATCCGGAGACGAATTTCAGCTCACCATCTTCGCGTGCAGCGAAATGCGCGAAAACGACAGTTGATGCATTGCCTCAATAACAGAGCCATTCGTCACAAAACTCGTTGACAAACAGGGCTCTTAATCACCGCAGTATCGTTGTCGCAATCCACCAGGAAAATTGAAACCACCCTGTCCCACACCTCTCCCGGCAATCCGTTGCCACCGGAACATCAGCGCGCGATTTGCCGGAAAGGACCGCGGACTTGTAGTCCGCCCCATCAACCCGAGCCTCTCCAATCCGGCGTCTCCAAACAACTCAAACCTCATCAGAATTGTATCACCCACCTTCTCCGATGCGGGCCAAATCAGGCTAAATCAAACCAAATCAAACCCCTGATTTTTCTGAAACTCCACCTCAACCGCCGTCACCCATACTTTCCCATCCTGCGCCGCCGCCTCCGCCTTCCATCTTCCTCATGCCCCTCCTCAAACCCACCCTCTTCGCCGCCCTCCTCCTGAGCCTCCCCGCCCAGGCCGCCGATGAATTCTCCTTCGACTCCCTCCGCGCCCAGGCCAAGAAGCTCGCCTCGGAGCCCTACAAGCCGGAGAAGCAGGACCTCGCGGACTACTGGAAAAACCTCACCTACGACCAGCATCGCGATATCCGCTTCAAGATGGACTCCGGCCTGTGGGCCAAGGAAAAGCTCCCGTTCTCCATCGACTTCTTCCATCCCGGCTGGACGGCCAAAAAGACGGTCACCATCCTTGAAGTAGCGAACGGCAAAACCACTCCGCTCGTCTTCGATCGCAGTCTCTTCGACTACGGAAAGCTCACTATCCCCGGCGGCACACCGCCGCCGCCGGGCTATGCAGGCTGGCGCGCGCGCTTTCATCTCAATTCGCCGGATTACATGGATGAGTTCCTCGTCTTCCTGGGTGCCAGTTATCTCCGCGCTATTCCCAAGGGCGCGCCGTACGGGCTCTCCGCGCGCGGGCTTTCGCTGAACAGCGGCCTCCCTGGCGTGCCGGAGGAATTTCCCGACTTCACCACGTTTTATCTCCAGCGCCCTGACAAAGACGCGAAGTCGCTCACCGCGTGGGCGCTCCTCCACAGTGAAAGCGTCGCCGGTGCCTGGCAATTCACCGTCACGCCCGGCGTGGAAACCGTCATGGATGTGCAGGCGGAGATCACCCTGCGCCGTCCCGTGCAGCAGGTGGGACTCGCCCCGTTCTCCACCATGTTCTGGTTCGGCGAAGGCACGCATCCGAAGCCCTTCGACTTCCGCCCGGAAGTCCATGACAACGACGGCCTCCTCATGGAGCTCGGCAGCGGCAATCTCCACTACCGCCCGCTGGAGCACACCAAAGACCAGTTCCGCCACTGCGTCTTCACCATGGAAAAACCGCGCTCATGGACGCTCGTGCAGCGCGACCGTTCATTTTCCTCCTATCAGGATTTGGAGGCGCACTATCATGACCGTCCGGGCGCGCGCGTGGAACCCGTGAAGGGATTCGACAATGGCCGCCTCCATCTCATCGAGATGCCCACCATCGATGAAACCAATGACAACGTCATCCTCCTGTGGGAACCGCAACCCGCCCTCGAACCTGGCAAGCCCTTCCATTTTCACTATCGTCTGCGCTGGCTCCGCGATCCCGCGCCATCGGGTCTCTTCACCGTCCGCGCCACCCGCTCCGGCAATCCCGTGCAGCAGCCTGACAAATTGCTCATGACCATCGACTTCGCCAAGCCGCTCAATCCCGAACTCAAAAAAGGCGATCCGAAATGGGACGACTTCTCCAAACTGAAACCCGTCGTTACCGTCAACCAGCAGTCCGTGAAACTCATCCACGCCGGCCTCTCGGATCTCAGCATGGCCAATGTGGACGACGTTCCCGCCGGTCTCGGCCGCAGCCCGCAAATCCACATGCCACAGGTTGTTAGGGCCTTCTTCGTCCTCCAGCCTCCTAAAGACCTCACTGACATCGACATGACCTGCGAACTCCACGACGAATCCGGCAAGGCCGTCTCGGAACGCTGGGTCTACCTCTGGAAAAAATCGAACTGAACCACATGAAACCCGTCTCCATTATCTGCGCCATCGCTGCATTGCTGTGCAGCGCCTGCCAAACCACGACAACAACCGGCCGCATTCAGCACGTCGTCGTATTTTGGTTGAAGGATCACGGCAACGCCGCACAGCGCGCGAAGATTATCGAAACATCCGAAACCTTTCGCAATATCCCCGGCGTCGTCTCCGTCACCGCTGGTCCCTGCATCCCCAGCCCGCGCCCCATCGTCGATTCCTCCTTCGACGTCGCCGTCACCCTGACATTCTCCAGCCAGGCCGGCCTTCAGCGCTACGTCGAGCACCCGCTGCACAAAGCCGCCGTCAGCGGCGTCCTCAAACCCCTCGTCAAAAAGACCGTCGTCTATGATTTCGGCATTCCCTGACACCCAACCCGGCAGAGCCGGAATCATAGCAAGATCCGCTTGTGCCATTCTGCGTAAGGCTTCGAAAGCCCGCGGCGCGAATGTAGAGTGATGTGTGCCTTTAGGCCACTCGCTTTCGTTTTCTTCGACGCGGGCAAAAGCGACTGGGCTGCGCCATCGCTCTACTTTTGTTCAGCGCTTCGACGCCACCGCCGGCAAAGACGAAATCGACGCCAACGAAGACGACATCGGCAATTGGGAACCGCGGGAATGAAAACGCGGGCTGGCCATCCCCGCCGAAATTTGCTGTTCTACCGGCCAATCAAATCTTATGGACGAAAATCCCTACACCACTCCCGCCGTCAGCGATCCCGTTCGCCCGCGCGTGCGCCTTTGGAACCCGCAGGCCGCCGCCGGCTGGAGCGTGCTCTTCACTCCCATCTTCGGCAGCCTCGTTCACGCGCGGAACTGGATCACACTGGGCAAGCCCAATCTCGCGAAGATCAATTATCTGTGGGCTGCGGGAGTGGCGGCATTTCTGCTCGTGATGCTGTTTGTTCCCGGAATCGAGATTCCGAGGCAGCTGGGTTCTCTTATCGGCATCGGAATCCTGCTGGGGTGGTTCTATTCCATCGGCAAACGTCAGGTCGAGGAAGTGAAGAGTTTCGGCCCTCCGCCGCAGGGCTATGAAAAGAAATCGTGGGCCATGCCCATGGGCATCGCCGTGTTGATCCTCTCGGCAGTGGTCGCCGTATGCGTCGTAATCTTTAACCGCGCCGTGTCTCCGGACGCAATCGCCGCACAATTGAAGCCCGATGTCGAAAAGGCATGGCTAAACAGCCCTGACGTAAAGGAGGCGCACGTGGACTCCATCACTTTCACCTCCACGGAGAATTATCATTACAAGGGAACCGTGACCGGCAGCATCGATGGAAAGTCAGTCAATGTTCCGATCACCGTCACTATCAAACCCTCCACCGGCGAGATGGAATGGAGGACCGGCGAATGAGCAGGGGCCTTCCACAAATAGGAATCCGCCAAGAATTGATAGTAATGTCCCGGCACCATTAAGGTAACGCTAAAATTGCTTGACCCGCTAAGCCCCTCCCGACTAAATCGCGGCCATGAGAACGAACTCTTCCAGGGGCATGATCCACCATTTCACCCCGGTCCCCAGGGGTGCTCATTCCAGCGCGGCGATCCGCGCTCTTCCCGCCACCCTGCTGGCGCTCGCAGCCCTCACCGGCCTTTCCTCCGCCACAGTCACGCCCTACTGCTGGATTCGCGCCGGCGAGTCCGGTCTCATGGCTGACGCCAGCGGCCTGAATCACAACTTCAACGCCGCATTCTCATCCCTCGGCGGCGGCAATCCCGCCGCCATTGTGGTTCCGAACGGCGTCGGCGGCCCCCTCGGCAAGACCAGCGCGATCAGTTCCGCCTCCACCCGCTGGGGTTCCTTTGGCGTCGCCAATGCAGGCATGTGGATTCAGGGGCCAAACAACTCAGTGCCCGCTCCCGAATTGTGGGGCCTCCCTCCAACGAATTGGTGCATGGAGGCATGGGTTTTGCCTGTCGGCACCGGTGCATCCGGCGGAGGGTCCGGTTCTCAACTGGTCAGCACTGGCTCCGGGCAGTTTGGCGGCGCGGCGGGCGGCGCGGCCTTCAAGTTGAGCTACAACTTTGATGACACCTACACCCTGACGGCAGTGGACATCGGCCTTGCCGGCACGCCCATCGGAAATCCGATAGTTGTCGATAACGGAACATGGACCCACCTTGCCGTCGTCAATGTGGACGGCACCGCTACCTTTTACGTCAACGGTGCGGTCAATGGCGATCCGCTCCAAAATGCCTCCGCTCCCAGTGGCGTCCCCTACATCGGCTCCGGGCAGGACACGGGGCAGCCGTTCGACGGTTATCTGGATGAAATCCGGTACTCCACCTTCCAGCCCGGCCAGTTTCAGGTGAATGACCTTTTCGCCCGCCCGCTCGGTCCTAACATCATCACCCAGCCGGAAACGGCCTCGGTTTGGACCGGCGGCGCAGCTCCCTTCGAGGTTACCGCCGTGTTCGACGCCGCCACCACTTATCAGTGGAAGCTGGGCCCTAACGATATTCCAAACGCAACGGCCTCCGAATATTACATCCCGTCGGTCGCCGCGGCCGACAGCGGCAAAGTCTTCAGCGTTCTGGTCACCAGTCACGGCGTGAACCTGGCGAGCAACAACGCCACTCTCACCGTCGTCCCGGTGGAGGTGGCAAACGTGAACTTTTACCGCGCGGCGGTGCAGGCGGAAACCTCTCTCCGCGCCTTCTTTCCCGCGGATGGCGACACCGGCACCACCCTCAGCAATGAAAAGGACGCCGGCTTCAACGCCACGCTTCACGCGGGTGCCTCATGGGATGGCCGCACCACCCGGTCTTACGGCAGGCGCGCGCTGCGCCTCAAGGGAACCAGTGAAGCTGCCATTCCCGCAAACCCCGCCTACGAGTTCGCTGCCGCCTCCGGCGGCACCATCGAGGGCATCGTTTATATGGCCACGGGTGCTCCTCCGGGAAATCAAACCATCTTCTCCGTCGCCGCCGGAAATGCCACTGCCTATTATCAGGTGCAGGCCTCTCCCGACGGCAACTCGCTGCTCTTCAAGAACGGTGCCATGGCACAACCCATCAGTTGGACCGTGGTTCCAACCATGCTGGGCCGCCGCACGCATGTCGCGATGGTCTTTGGAACGGACTCCACCATTACCGCCTACGCCGACGGTGTGTCACTCGGCAGCAAGCCCCATCCGGGCTACGGGTCGCCCAACGGACTCGGCGCCAACATTGGCTCCAGCGGCGCCGGCGAAGCAGGCTGGAATGGCACAATCGATGAACTGGCCATCTACGGCAGCCCTCTCTCCGCCAATACCATAGCCATCCACAACTCGCGTTTTGTGTTCGGCACCGCGGTGACGGCGCCGGTCATCGAATCACAGTCCACCGGCACACGGAACCTTTTGGCCGGAGGCGCTCCCGTCCTGACCGTGAAAGCGAACGGCACCGCTCCACTTTCCTATCAATGGAAGCGCAACAACGCCGCCATTCAGAACAATCCTTCCGCCACCACACCCACACTCGTCCTGGACAATTCCACAGTGGGCATGTCGGGCGACTACACCGTTACGGTCACCAATCCTGTCGGAAATGATGTTAGCGATCCGGTCACGATCAATTTCACCGCTCCTCCCGACCTGTACGCCTCCTACGTGCTCGCTGACAATCCTTCGGCATACTGGAGATTGAACGAGGCTGCCGGCAACACGGTTCTCAAGGATTCCGCGGGTGGCCTCGATGGAACCTACGCCTCCACGGTGGTCCGCGGTGTTCCGGGAGCGCCGGGCACCCAGGATAATGCGGCGCAGTTTTCCGGCGCCGGCACTCCGGTCCCCAACGCGTCGGTACCTTATACGCCGATTCTCAACCCCAGCACTCCGTTCACCGTCGAATTTTGGGCGAAGCCGGACATCAGCGGCCAATCATCCCGCGCTGTTCTCGGAACACAAAACCGCAACGCGGACCGCTCGGGATACGCCGTCTATCAGGGTTTCAACCTTGCCGCATGGGAGGCGCACCTTGGCTGGACCAACACCGTCCTCTTCATCCAGGGTCAAGTCCCGCCGGAGGCCGGGCGATGGGATCATGTCGCGGTCACGTGGGACGGCAACACGGTCTCCCGCATTTTTGTGAATGGCGTCGATGATACCAGCGCCGGCAGCAGCGTGAACGGTCCCCATCGCACGAACCTCGTTCAGCCATTCGAAATCGGCAGCCGGTTCAACGGCACCGTACCCTATCAAGGCGTGATCGACGAAGTCGCCTTTTACAATCATGTGCTGTCTCCCGAGCGCATCGCTCTCCATGCCAGCATCGCCACGGCGCCCCCCCCTGCCCCTATCATGAATCCCCCAAGTTACGCCAACGGCAACGTCACCCTGACGTGGATCACCCCGGCAAACTTCGTCCTCCAGGAATCGACCGATGGCGTGACATGGACCACCGTCCAGGGAGCAGTGAGCGGCTACACCACTCCCGTGACGCGCAGGAAACTCTACCGCGTGGCGCAACCTTAACCGAATTTGCCCTGGGATTTTGGTCCAGGATAGACGATTGGTGGAATTACCGGCAATGGGCGCGGAAGGCCCTGTGGCCCCGGATGCTTCGCCGTGTCGCCGTGAAGCGAAGGCAGCCTGATGCCTCTCTGCGGGATTTCGGGTGAAATTCCGGAGGTTTTAACGCTCGCTGATACAACTTGCCGAGTCCGCTGAGAGGCGCACATATACTCCCTTCCCCTACTGCCCCTCATGTCTTCCACAGTTTCCAATCCCAGGGAATGGCTCATCCTCCAGTGCCAGGCCTGCGGTTCGCCCATGAAGGTGCGGGCGCAGGCCGCCGCCGGTTCACGCGTTTCCTGTCCCGTCTGCCGCTCACCGGTGGTGGTGAATCCTGCCGGCGGAACTCAGACGCCCGAATTTCGCGTCGATGTTCCGAGGAGCAGCCCGGAAATGACTGAGGCCGCGCGGCGCAGGCTCGCGGAGGAGGAAGAGGACACCGAGTTCACACCCAGTATCGGCTCCCTTCCCGAAGAGGAGAGATCCCTTCCGCGTTCGGCGGTTCCGGAAAACGAATTTTTTCAGAGCCTCAAGCCCATCGAGGAACCTGCCCAGGAGGAGGACGGCAAACGGGTGAGAAAACGCCGGAAAAAGCTTTCCGAGTCGCGGACGGGCGGTCTCACCGATTGGAACACTCTGCCGCTGGATCAGCTTCCCGAGGCCGAAATTCTCGCGGACACCTGGCTGGAGCCTGGGGCCTTACCGGAAGAGGCCGTCCGCGAACAGGAGCGGAATACCGTCGTTTCGGAAACCATTGAGGACGGGCAAACGAAACGCCGCATCAAAAAGGTCCGCCGCCGCGCCATTTTTGGTTTTGCCCAGTTGTTCTTCCGCAGGTTGTCCTACGGTGTGCGCGTTACCGTCGTGGTGATTTCCTCCATCATCGGCATTGGCGGGCTGACTTACGCTATCATTGTCCTTCGCCAGAAGTTCAAGCCTGTCGATTTTCCGGACGTCGCGGAGGAAATCCGCCCCAGCCGCAATATCCTGGCCAGCCAGGATGAATCCGGCGCTTACAATGCCGTGGCGGCTTTTCTCCAGGCGCAGGGGGTGGAGAAAAAGCTTCCGCTCGTCCGCCTTCCCAACCGTGTGCGCCCTCTCATGGAGGATTGGTACCGCAAACAGCCGGACACGCCGGCCACTGCCGTCGAAATTATCGACCGCGGCAAGGTGAGGTCAGACAGTGCCTATTACGTCAAACTGCGAGTGGCGGTCAAACAACCGGACCCTCTTGATCCCGCTCAATTGAGGACAGTTGTCCGCGACTTTATGGTGGAGGAAATCCAGCAGGATGACGACACCCGCATCTACAAGGTTGACTGGGAGGCCGCTGTAAACTGGCGACCCATGAGCTTTGAAGAGTTCAGGCAGCAGCAGCCCCGGCAGCCCGTGCCTTTCCGGGTTCAAATCGAGGGCTGCGATTACTACAACCACAGTTTTTCCGATGAACGGCGCTGGCTTTCCTGCCGCCTTTACCTTCCGCAGCCGGATAACACGCGGGAGTTTCTCTTCTATGGTTATATCGATCGCAGATCCCAGGCATGGAACGATCTCGCCATCTATACGGAACCCGGGAACACCGGGGCCCTTATCCTTGCTCTGAAATATCCGCAAAATGCCATTTCCTTTGACCAGGTCATTGTTGACAGCCTGGTGCATCCGTCCTGGTTTTATACCAAAGACGTTCCCCCTTCCGGCACCAAACCTGAAGGCAAATAGCCCCTGCGATGCCGTCTCCCGTTACACGTCGTCCTATGGCAAAAAAGCCGCCGTCCGATCCCGGGCTTGCCGCTCCGCCGGCCGCCGGTCCGGAGGTGGATCGTGAACTTGTGCGCCCGCGTCCGGCCGCACCGGACTCATTCGAACAAAATCCGTTGAGCCAGGTCGCCGAGCGCCTTTCCCTGCAGGCCGCCGAGGGCATCGACGACGCGGGCCGGGTGCGTGAAGCGCTGCGCATCGTCGTCGATGAGGAGGTTTCCATCGCAGAGGCAGCGCGGCGCTGCAACGTGTCTCCTTCGTTTCTCGCGGCGTGGCGGGAAAAGTATGTCACCCTCCTCAGCGACGAGCCGAGCATCGCTGCTCAGCCACTCCTGCAGCGGGGTGCGACCATGAAGGATGCCGACCTGGTCTGTATTCCCTCCGCCGCCCGGGAACACTTTGCAGACAACTGGGAACGGCTCGTCGAAATCACCCGTGCGACCCCCTCCACCTTCCGGCAGCATCCTGTTCAGTTATTCCTTGAGAATTCAAAGCTGACGAATTGGCTTTATAACGAAGGCAGACTGGACCGCGGCGTCTTTGCCGGCGTCACCGTCGTCTTTGGTGTCCTCCTGCTCACCATTTCCTTTCTCATGGCCGGTCACTTCTACCGGCAGGATACTCCAAGGCAGCCAAAGCCGCTCAACATGGATATTGAAAACCGCCGGGCCGCCGAAGTGGCCAACAGGTTCTTCAAAGCCGCCACCATGGAGGAGAAAATGAAGTTTGTTCGTCACAATGAGCAATCGCGGGCGCTCATGGAGGACTACTACCGGAAACATCCCGCTGCCTCGATCCCGGATGCGATGCTCACCAGAGCCATGGCAAACAAAGGACTTTACGCTCTGGAGTTCGAGATCCCTTCTTTGCACCGGAGGCATGTCTGCATCGTCGCGGATCGCGGAGGCGAAATGCTGGTGGACTGGGAAACATCCTCCCTTTTCCAGGAAGAGCATCTTCAGGAGATTCGCAAACAAAAGCCCGTTAATCCCGTGCGCGTCGCCGTGCGTGTCTTTGAGGACACCTATTACAACTACGGTTTCACTCAAAAGGCTTTTAGCTGTTATCGCCTCGCTTATCCAGGCCTCCAGCTTGATCTCTTCGCCTACGCAGTAAAAGACTCTCAGGAGGACCAAACGCTAAAGGCGCTTCTGAAGCCTGTGACCGAAAATGAACGGCAAATCACCGCGGTGCTGGAAGTAAAATTCCCCGCCGGCGAAAATGTTCCCTCCAACCAGGTGGAAATCGTCAGGATTCTTAACGAGGAGTGGCTGGCTCCGTGAGCGGGCCTATCGGCCGGGGATAAGTCCCTCAATGGTTTTGAGCCCGCCTTCCACGCCTTTGTTGATGAGGTCGCTGCCGCCCTCCACGCCTTTTCCGAGAATGTCCGTACCCGTCCTGACACCGTTTTCGAGAAGGTCAGGGGCCTTTTCCAGAACGGTGCCGGCGGCCTCGGCCGCGGCGCGGGATGCTGTTTCGGCGGCCTTCACGGCCCCCTCCATGCTCATGTTCAAAACTTCATCAACCGTGGCGTTGAACCATGCTTTCGCGAGACGATCCGCCAGGTCCTCCTGCGGATGATCCAGCGTGCCGCGAAGCTGGAGTCGGGTCCAAAGCAGGCCGGAGTCTTCCGGGTTAAGCATGGCCCGCTCCTCACGGGAGACGAGCAGTTTTTCCAGCGGCAGGAAAACCTGCTGCTCGGCGCCGGCGAGGTAACGCAGGGTGCCGGGGACGATGCCGAGAAGAACGTCGCCATGAAGCGTGCGGTCCGCCGCGGCACTGGCGCGGCCTTTCATCCGAAGCAAGCCGGGGGCATCGACCATCATTTTCTCAAGGAGCCAGCCGCCGTCTTTGGTGCGGGTGAAATCAGTGCGGGCCTCCTTCAGCAGAAGCCGGATAAAACTCTCATTGCGTGTTTTGCGCGCGATCACTTCCAGCAACGGCAATCCCTCCAGGAGGCCATTGTGGAGAGAAGCGGTTCCCTGCCATGTGAGCCGCTCAAAATGGCGCGGGTCTCCACTGACACGCACATCGCCTCCGACTTTGCCTTTGAGCCGTTTGAGCCAATCCTCCGGAACGCATTTCGCGATATCAAGACCACGAACGGTGCCTTTAAGATTCAGCGAAGGCGCATCGCCGGTGAGCACCGTGCCCTCCGCAGTGATGTCTGCACCGGCAGCCTCAGCGGTAAACTCGTCGAGTGAAATCTCGTCACCCTGAAGAGCCGCTTCAAAATCACGCAACTTCACAGAAACGTTAGGCAAAACGTCCAGATCGAGTGTGCCGTCATGCCCGCTGGCGAGAAAGAATTCATTCCGTTCCGCCGGTTTGATGTGTATGCCAATGCCGCGCGCCTCCGCCGAATGGGAAGCGCCCTTCCAGACAAAGCCGAGTTGATCCACATCGATACCCTTCACGACGGTGCGGTTCGGAAGAAACGAAGACAGAAATCCGGACGATGTTCCTGTTTCGCCACTTCCCCCGGTGGCAGACGCTGAAGCCGGGGGCCGCGGCGCCACATCAGAGAAATCGACGAAGACACGGGCAATCTTCACTTCATCCACCTGCCAGACGCGGTCCCAAACGGCACCGGCATTCACCGTGGCCCGGATATCGCGGGCATCGATTTTCGCGAAGGGTGAGTCCGGCGATCCTTCGGCGGTGAAAAGCCCGACGTTGGCGGAGGAATCCTGCCAGCGGATGCTGTCGAGGTTTACATCGGCTTCGAGCCTCCTCGAGATTTCCCCGCTGATCCAGATGCGGAATTTGTCGCTTTGGAGATAGTTCTTCAGCCAAATACGCGCGCCAAACAGCAGGCCCGCCACGAGCAGTGCCAGGCCGGCCATGACGATCCATAGCTTCTTCCATGGCGACTGTCCGCGCTTTCGCCGGCGCGAACGGCGGGCGGCAGCGGCGGTGGTAAGGACAGGACTGGCGGCTTCGCTCATGGAGGGGCCCAACGATGCGGGAACTTTCCGCGGGCCGAAAGGGATTTTTGCGGAGCAAGGTGAACCTTCGGTGAAAAAGGCGGAATCCCGCCGATGGCGAATTTTTCGCCTTTGTCAGTAATGTTTCCATCGTTCCAGGCGATAAGCCTGTTATGAAATTCGATGAGACCCGCCGAATGATCCCCGGTAGCCTTCACTTCATTATGAAAGCAAGGAATTATCTCCCGGGAATCCTGTTGTCTGTAACGCCGCTGATGGCCGGCGAGGAGGGAAAGACCATCCGCACCGCACGGGCCACTGATGCGAAAACCGATATCAAAGTGGCGTGTGCGGCCATCCAGCTTCCCGAAAACACTCAGTGGCGCCTGGAACCGCTGTCCGGGGACGCGCCCGTGCGGCAGGTCGTGCTCGCAGGACCGGCAAAGCAAAGCCACCGCGGGTTTTTCTCTTCGCAGGATACCAAAAAGGGAAGCCCGCCGTGGGACGACAATTACACTGTATATGGAGTGGTATCGGGCGAACCAAAGCCGGTGGAACTGAAGTTCACCAGTATCGTTCCAGGGCGTACATGCATCGTGAAATGGAACCCCGCTGACGGCGGGAACGAAAATGATCCGGTGGCAAACTGGGCAGCGGGCCGGGCGCAGCAATGGCAGGAAACAGGATTGCCGCCGGCCGGCAGCATCACCGCCCGCTGGCTGGAGAGTGCGCCCGCCATTTACGGAGCGGGCCGCGGTGCGGACCGGTCTAACTTTTTTCGCCGGGAAACCGTGGAGTCGATGGACACCTTTGCAGTGTTCGGAGGACGCTGCGCGGTGACTGAGACGCTCCAGATGAACGACATCGGCGCCCGCGGAGGGCCGCGCGGTGACCGTCCCGCGGGACCGGTCCCTCTCGCTGCGTTACCGAAGCTTGCCGTAAAGTCCCATCCATTCGCCGAAATGGCGAAAGGTGTTAGTCTTCCAACCATGCCGCTGGCGTCTTTGTGTCCGGCGGACCGGTTTTTTGCGTTCTTCCCACAGCCAAAGCGGATCAGGACAGTCATCGAAAAGCTGGGCAGCATTTCCGATACGCTCTCTTCTCCTGCAGTGGATGGGGCTGCCGACTACAGACTGTGGCAAAAATATCTGGCCCGGCTTGGCCTGGACGAAAAGGTGGTGCAGGCATGGATGGAGGCCGGCCATGCGGAACGTGTCGCATTTTTCCTGCCGGACCTGTTCATTCGCGACGCGACGGACATCACCTTTCTTATTCAGATGAAGGCGGACGGAGGGCCGGGGCTGTTCAAGGTGCTTCCGGAAACGGACGCGGTCCTGACGCTTCCGGGAAACGGAGGTCAGTGTCATCTCGCAAAGCGCGGCAGCGTGTTGATTGTTTCCACCAGCGCAGCGGAAGCGGCGCTCGCCGTGAAACTGGCGGACAGCGGAGGCAAGGGCAGTCTCGGCGAATCCGATGAGTTGCGCTGCATGAGACATAAACTGCCGGACTCCGCCGCGACGGTGGCATGGTTTTATTTCAGCGATCCATTCATCCGCCGTCTGACGGGACCGGAGGTGAAAATCGGCCAGCATCGCCGGCTGGCAGCGCGGGAAGCGATGGAATCCCTGACGGCCGCGGCACTGCTTTATCAATTGGATCATGGTCAGCCTTCTCCGGACAAAGACACGCTCATCCGCAAGGGATACGCCTTCGCCCGCAAACCTATGGCTAACAATTGGGACGCTCCGCAGCCGGCGGATGAGGCTGCCACGCAGCGGTGGTTGAAAGATGTTAGTTTGCAGCCCGGTCCGCTCGCGGTTTCACCGGTGTGGGGATCGCTGCCCGACCTCAAGCCGCTCAGTGCAGTGCCGGTCACCGGGGCATCTCCCGAAGAGGCGGAGCAGTACGGCAGCTACGTAAAGCGCTATCAGGATTACTGGCGGCAGTATTTTGATCCCATCGCGATCCGCCTGGATGAAACGACACCGGGTGCATGGTCGCTGGGAACATTCATTTTGCCGCTGGTGGACAATTCACTCTATGCAGGCTTGAAGGAGGCAGTGGATGCCGCCCGTCCGGCAGTGCTGCCCAGGCTGCATCCGCCGCCCGTCGCGATGCTGGGTGTCGCGTTGAAAAAGGACACGGTGCAAAAAGGCGGTCAGGAGCTGACGCCAGGCCTGACAATCGGCAGCGCGGGCCTCACGGGCCGCATGGCGATTGCCTTTCCTGACGCCGATCCGGTGCTCCAGGCGGGTGGACTCGCGGGCATTCAGCAACTGGGGACCTTTTTCGCCAGGGGCAGAATGAACGACTTCGCGGCTATCGGGCTGCTGGTGGCGGTACTTACCCGCCCGCTGGACCTGTTTTTCGAATTGGAAAACGAGCAGACTGCGCTGGCGGTGCTCGACAGCACCGCGCGTGCGAACGATACTTCGTTTGTGAAAGTGCGCAGCGTCACCCGCGAAGCGGACGGACGCAGACTTTATGTAATCGATTTCGACGGCTTCGCACAGATTAACGTGGAGGTGGCGGTGGAGCAGGGCTGGATGCACCTTTCCAATCATCCGTGGTCGGGCACGCTGAAGGTGACCGGCACGGACGCAATGGAACGGAATTCCGTGGCGATCCGGATCAATCCTGAAGCATTGCAGGCTGGAAACCCCGCGGCGCTTTTCGCCGCTCAAAATGCGCGCCGCTCGGCAGTGCTCTCCGCGTGCAGTGAACTTCTTCCGTGGATGGAGGCACAGGGACTGGGCAGTGCTGCGGCACAGGAAAGACAACTCACTTCGCTGGGTTTTTCCACAAGGCTTCCTGAAGGAATTACGTTTATCGCGCGACGGCCGCTGAACGTCCCGTCCCTTCTTTCCGACAAGGGCGAGGTGCTGGCCGCCGCACGGGAAAAGGACGATCCGGGCATTCTTGCCGGCATTCGCAGTGTGGACCTGCGCACCGGCTTCGAAGAGGACGGCCTGCGGGCAGAACTGCGATGGACGGTGTCCCCCTGAGCCGCCGGTATGGTTCGTGCAGAGTGCGTCATTCACTTATGAAATTGAAACAACTACTTTGCATTTCGCCATTGGCCGCAGCAGCCGCCCTCTGTTTATCCGGCTGTGAAGTCACCGGGGCCGGGGCTTATTATTCCAGCGGTCCAGCGGTATCGTCGGATCTTGTGTTGACCTACACGAGCGGTTATGCGGGGACTGGTTATTACTACGGACCGCGGGGCTACAACTATTCCCATCGCGGTCCGGGCGTCTATTATTACCGCACACGGGAGGTGGTCCCGCACACCTACTGGTCGCATTGGCACGGTGATTCGCGACATTACGGCGGTCCCGGCCGTTGGGACGATCGCCGCCGCGACGGTCGCTATGATCGTGATCGTGACCACGACCGGCACGACCGGCACGACCGAAACGATCGCGACCGCGACGGCGGCTGGCGGCGCTATTAAGTGACTCGCTTTCTGTTTCGCCCCCTCAGGGTGCAGTGAACTTCACCCGGCCAAAGACGCGTCGGCCACTCTCATAAGGAGTGGCGGAGCGCCACACTTCCGTGCGGGTGCCGTCACCGTTGTCGAAAGAGGAAAGCTGCACGCCGGCCTCCGGCCAGGTGGTAAGGTCCGTTGAGAATTCAACGGACTGAGTGACGTGGTCTGCGGCATTTGCGCGGCGGAATGCGAGCGTGATGTAGATGGAGGTGGCATCACCCACGGTCACCGACTGGTACTGGGCAACGGGCTGCAATGCAGAGGACGAGTCGGCAGCGGGATTTCCGCCCATGGCGTATTCCGCCAGTGTGGTAAATCCATCGCGATCTGTGTCCGCGGTGGCATTCGATTGCGAGTTCGCAGTCATCCATGCGGCGAACGTCTGGCGGTCGTCTCCTCCAGGCGAGCCGCCCGGCACAAGACTGCTGCGCCAGTTGATGCCAAGGCCCGGATCACGCGTCGTGTCTTCAGGAGCGATCCTGACAAGACTGGCGCCGCTGCCGTCCGGGGACGACGGCCAGTTCAGGCTGGTGTCGTCATCGTAGGCGAACGAAAACACAGGCGTTTCAAGTTGGCCGTAGCGCAGCGTTAGGGCTTCGCCGCCGTTGCTGAGTTTGTCGTTAGGATCCCATCCTCCGAGCACCGCGCTGTTGGCCCCGTATCGGGTCGTGAACGCCAGGGGGTTCTGCACGAGGACGACGCTGGCACCCGCATTGAGGACGGTGTTGGGCGGGAAGGTGTAATCGAAGCCCTGCGTGAACTGGAGTCCCGAAAGGTTCAGCGGGCTCCCGCTTACATTGCGCAATTCGATGTAGTCGAAGTCATCATCCGTCCAGATTTGCGCCGGAGATTGGGCGGCGGCCACAGCCTGCTCGGCAGCCGTGGGGTTCGGCGCATGATACATGATTTCGCTGACCACCAGCGCGGAGGCGAAAGCAGAGGGATCGAACGTGCCCGCGGTGAATTCCACGGCGGCGCTCCAATTACTCCATCGTCCGGTGTCATCCTTCATGCGAACGCGGGCGCGATAGCGGTGACCGGGTGTGCAGGAAGTGGCGGGATATTTGAATTCACTGACAAAAGCCGGCAGTTCCCCACTGTCGAAACTGGCCTCGATTTCCAAAAGCCGCGGCTCAGCGGGATTGTAGGTGGCGGAGGTGTTCACTTCCGCAATGCGCCACTGGATGCCCGCAAAGGTATTGGCACCCTGCGGATCGTTGAAAGCCGACGTGGTAAAACGCAGATCATTCAGCGGATACCCCGCTGGACCGGAATAAGCGAGCACCGGCGTGGCAGGATACTTCGTGCTGTTTTCTCCAAGGCTGTTGCCCAACTGATCAAGGAATGCGGCCCGTCCCCCCGCTCCCACATTGCCCCCAGGCCACGAACTGCCGTTATTGTCAGGGTCGAAGGCAAAGTCCTTCATGCTTGCGACATAGTTGTTCAGCGCCGTTTGGCCCACCGTGCCATAGGTATTCAGCCCGTTGTAGTTTCCTGCATCCGCCGGGGCTCCCAGCCAGCGCTGGTAGTCGGCATTCGCAATCGGCCGAATCACGTCGGCAAACTCATCGATGAGGGGATTGATCTGGTCCGGCTGCCACAGCAGCGTGCGAATTTCGCGCACCTGATTGAAGTAAACGGGCCAGAGCGTTGGATTGGTGCTCGCGTCGCCGCCCGCGCTGGCGCTGTCGTTGAAGAGCGAATTGTGCACGAGGTCGTGGCCGTTGTTCCATGTGGGACCCCACGTGGCATCGACATCGTTGGGAAGATACCAGAGCACGCCCTTGTTGCTGTTGGTGGCGTCATACTTCGGATAGAAATACCAGCCGGCGTTGTTGTCGCCGCTGGGCCAATAATCGTAATGGCGGATGGCTTCAGCGAACGCGTGATAGCGCGCCCACAGACCGAGATTGACGCGGCCCGTGATGTAGGCCGGCGTGCTCGTGCCCTTGAGATTGGCGAGGAGTTCGTCGTGATCCGAGTTGTCCTTCGGAGCGAACGCCGCCTGGTAACGAAACTGAAGCGAGCCCGCGGTGCCGTCGCGCGTAAGCTTGTAAAGGTTGCCCTTTGGCAGACCGTGCGCTTTGACGAAACGGCGGTCGTAGTCCTCATGCACCCAAATGAGTCCCCAGAAGTCGCCGTGCCATTGGTCCGGCTGCTCGGCGGTCTGCATGATGGTGCGGAAGTGGCCCCAGTTACCGCGCGGCGCCGGCACTCCCAGCTTGTTCCAGAGATGGAACGAAACCATCTCATTGAGCGAGAAGGTGTAAGTCGCCCGGTTTTCCCAGCAGTTTTCGGTGATCATCGTGGACCACTTTTCCGGATAGGGATTTCCTTTCCCGTCGCGGGCGTCGAATTCGTGTCCTTTGTTGAAGAGAAACTTGAAGGCGCGCTTTCCGTTGCCCACTCCGCCCGTGCCGGAGGCGGTATACCGTCCATTGGCTCCCTTCAGGCGATAAGGAATGTGGTCATAGACAACGCCATTGCTCACGAAACAGGCCTCCCAGTTCTCAAACGTCCAACTGAGCCCCGCCACGAGCCGGCTGGCGGCGTTGGCGTCATAAGCGACGCACTGGTCGTAGTCCGCCTTGCGCGTGAGGAAGTGATAGACCGGCAGCTTTTGCAGATCGGCGGCGGAAGTGGTCAAATAGGCCGGCACGCCATTGTAAACAAAACATGCAAAATTCCTGGACGGGTCCGCCGCGTACGGCACACGGGCCGTCGCGCCCAAATTGTCCGCGACCGTAATGCGATAGCGCACCAGCGTGCGATTCTGCTGCGGGGGAATGGTGCCCGTCCAAATGCCGTCTCCTCCCAACGCGTCATCGCCGAGTCCGTCATCGTTCATCGCCAGAGTCGTCCAGTTCGCCGCCGCTTCAAAGGCCGGATTCGGCGCGAGCGGCGCCGCCACATTCACAAAGTTCCCTCCGCTGATCGCCTTCGGCAGCGTGGACGGAATGAAGTTTCCGGCGGTGCAGATTTGATAGGCAAGGGAAGCGGACGCCACGCCGTTCGGATCAGTGATTTTTGCCGTGACGACGATGGCATCCGTGCTGGCCGGCGTCTGCGGAGTGTGCTCCACTTTGCGGATGGCCGGAGCGGTGTTGGCGGCAAACGTCAGGTTTTGCGCCCCGGGAGACGCGGCATCATTTCCCACGCCCTTCTTCAATTCGAGGTCGAAGGAAAAGTCCGTGCTGGCAAGACTGGCGTTGGCCGCCAGCACGGCAATCACATTCGTACCCTCCACAAGATAGGTCTGTGCGCCGGTGATGGTGTAGGCTTCCCAGCCGAGCGTGAGCGCCTCGTGATCGGACACGGTGATGCCTGAGAGCAGCAGGGGATTGGCCGGCTGATGGCCCGGCGTTCCCGCTGAAATGAAAAAGCGCCGCGGAATTTCCTGGCCGTTGATCCACACAATGCAGCCGTCATCCACATACACGCGCAGCGCGAGTGCCGCCGGAATCGATCCCGCCGGCACATTGAAGGTATGACGCAGGTAAATCGACTGATAACCGCTCTGCATTTCCGGAATCAACGTTGCGTCGTCTGCGTCGCCGTACCCGATGGAGGTGGTGCCGGGGAGCCACGTGCTGTCATCGAAACCCGTGCGCGCATTCCAGTTGGCGGGCGGGGCGGAGGTTCCTTTGAAAAACTTCCATGCATTGCTTGCGGCGGGAATGTAGGTGAGGTCCGGAGCAGCCGTGGTGGCGCTTTTTGCCGAAGCCCAGTTGCTCCCGTGCGCTTCATCCAGCGCGGGGTTGATCAGTTCGATGGACGAACCCTCGCCGTTGCCCTCCGCGGGCCATGGTGAGCGCGGTTCGTAGTCCACTTCGGAAACGATTTTGTCCGACGCGTCGCGGAGGCGCACGGTGGCGCCGTCATTGGAAAGCCCGTTCGTTTCCTTCGCGCCGTCAGGATACACGGTGATGGCATGATCCCACGGCCCCAGAGCCGTCTTACCCCAATAGCTTTGCATCGTGGCAGGGTCTTCGCTCACCAGGAGGTAAGTGCCGGGAGCCATGGTGGTTCCCGCGGGAAACACATAATCCACACCGCCCGAAATGCGCCAGCCTGACAAATTCACCGGTGCACCGGTATCGTTATAGAGTTCGATAAACGAATTCAGCACCGTGTTGTCCGCGCCGTTGTAGTAGATCTCATTGATCACCACGCGGCGGTTTTTTGGTGCCACGGTCAGCACGAAACTGCCCTCCACCGAAAGTCCCGAGCCATCCGTGGAACGGATGCGGATGCGCTGCGGCACACCCGTCAGCGCAGCAAACGAAGTCGCTGCCCGTAACTGGTGCCCGGAGATGCTGAAATTTCCGTTCTCATTGCTGCCCGCGCCGCTCACCAGGGTGTAAGTATGCGCCTCTCCCGCGTTCGCATCCGTCGTGGAAATGTTCGACAGAAAGTCTCCCGCAACATTCGTCGGCAGAACGGTCGTGTCGTCGATCGTCACCGCCGTGGGGGCAAGCGGGGACGTGAGAATATTCAGCCGCACCTGTGCGGGCGCGGATTCGTACTTCCCGTCGCTCACTTTGAAGGTGAACGAATCCTGTCCATACATGCCCGCCGTCGCCGTGTAGGAGCGCGACGCACCGGTGCCCGGGCTGACCGTTCCTTTCGCCGGCGGCGTCACGACGGTATAAGTGAGCGCCCCATTGTTAGGGTCTGTGCCGGCCAGCGTGATGCCCAGCGGCGTGCCGCTCTGCACGGAGAGCCCGGTTTGGCCCGTGGCGGTTGGGATGCCTGGATCAGCCTGCACGCTAGCGGTGGACGTGATCGTGACATTGTTGCCGCCGGTTTCGATGGCACGAAAAGTAAACGTGACGGTCTGCGCCGTGCCTGCAAGGTCCGGCACCACAGTGTTGAACGATCCCGTAGCGGCCGTGCCGGAATTCAGCGTTGTATTGCCGTATTTGATCTCGCAACCGTAGGTGCCGGTCACAGTCGAAACGTCCACCGTCCAGTTCAATTGCACCGACTCTCCTTCGTAGGCGGTGGATTTGTTGCAGGTGAAGGAAGTAATGCGGGGACCAAGGCCGGCCGCCAGCGACTGCACTTCTGCGGCGGTGAGTGCATTGTTATAAATATACACCTCATCCAGCGTGCCGCTAAAGTACTCCGTGTTGTTCGTGCAGCCGATGCGGAAATTCGCAGCCGACGCATTGTTGGTTCCCGGCACGTCGGAATTCACCTGCACACCGTCCAGATAAATGCGCCGCGTGGTTCCGTCGAACGTGGTCGCCACGTGATGCCAGTTGCCGTCGAGAAAATTGGTCGGCAAATTGACCGCATCGAGATCCGCCCCCCACCAGTAATGGCGAAAGCCATTGCCGTTGTCGAAAATGCGCAGTGCGTTCACCTGTCTCCCTGATCCGAAGTTACCCCATCCCACGATACCCCTGGCGCCAAGTGCGGTCGGCTTGAACCACGCCGCCTGCGTATAGTTGCTGTTCCCGATCGGCAGATTCGTCACCGTTCCGGACAGGAATCCGCCCGCTCCGTTGAGAGCCAGACCGCCTCCGAACTTTCCCGCCGCCGTGAACGTGGCGCCGGCATTGGCTGTCAGGGTTCCTGCGGCTCCGCCGTTTCCAAGACTGGCGGCATCATTGAACGGCCAATAACCCACCAGCGCAGCCCGAAGCGGAGAAGTGAACAGGGCAATGCCGGCACAGCAAAGGGAGAGAAAGCGCATCATAATTGTAGGGGGGAGGGTCGAAGAAAGTTGGAACAATGCTTACCTGGCAACCCATTGATCCGGCGAGACAATTTTGCGGGCATTCCGCTTTTTCTTCGCCGGGATGAATCCTCTATGGAGCCGGATTACTACGGTTCACACGCCGCAAAAGTTGCACCGGACGACTGGATGGGTTCGCCTTGTGAAATGGTTCCCGCGGGCAAGTTTACCCCGGAGACGGACGATTGCCGACCTCCGCCTGTAAACCACCAACCGCCGTGTCTTATGCTTGAAGAGTTCAAAAAATTTATCCTCCGCGGAAACATGGTCGATCTCGCCGTGGGGGTCATCATCGGCAGTGCCTTTGGAAAGGTGGTGGAAAAGTTCGCGGAACTCCTCACTTCCTCCATTGGGCTGCTGCTCGGCGCACTGTTTTCAAAGATTCCCTACGCTTCAGAATTGCAGTCGAAATTCAAGAAGGTGACGGTGGGTCAGATCGACCTCACACCCCTCATTTCGCAGGTGCTCAACCTCATCCTTGTCGGTTTCGCTCTGTTCCTCTTCATCAAGCTCTACAATCGTCTCCTCGCAAAGCCCGCCCCGGCTCCGCCTGAACCGACCGCCACCGAGAAACTCTTGATCGAAATCCGGGATGAGCTGAAAAAACGCGGATCCTGACCCTGCCGGTTTGCCGGTTTTCAACACTTCCGCCTCCATTTGACAATCTCCCGGGGCGGAAATAGGGTGCCACCCCACTAAATCCGCCGGTGCCTCCACTGGCACCAACCGCCAACCCGCACATGCCCGAAATCCAAGTCAAAAAAGGAGAGCCCATCGACCGCGCTCTCAAGCGCCTGAAGAGCAAGATCGAAACCGAAGGAACGCTTGAGGAGTTCCGCCGCCGCCGTCAGCACGAAACGCCGACCGAACGCACCAAGCGCAAAGCACGCAGCGCCGCCAAGAAGAAGAACCAGAAGTATCGCTTCGTCCCGTAAGCGCCCGTTTTTGGAGATTTTCAGCGAAAGGCCCCGGATTCCGGGGCTTTTTTGTTGCCCTGTCCGGGCCCTTAAATTTTTCTGCGTACCGGCGGTGATTGTGTAAGAGTCCGCCCGTTCCCTGCGAATTCACTGCCTGATTTCACTCACCATCCACACTCGAGGCTTATGTCCGACCCTGCATCTTCGACCCCCACGCTCAATCCCGCGCCTGCTCACGCGACAAAAGATCCCGAAGACCGTCATCCGCACAGTCTGGTGATCCGGGTCTGGCCGAATGTGCCCATCCTCTACCCCATGGCCATCGCCGCGCTGCTGTGCGGCATTTTCAGCCTTATGTTCGGAGTGGATAAGGAACTGAGCAGGCTCAAAAAAGCTCCGGTGGTCACTCAGACAGCAACCGCGCAGGGCGGAACCGCCTTCAAGGATTCAGACGGCAATTGGATCGTTTTGGACGGCAAAACCGCCCTCGTCACGGCCGACCCGGAAAAGATCGCCTCCACCATCCAGGTGGAGCAGGTCATCGCTCTCATCTTTCTCGCAGCGTTTATCTACACACTCATCGTCGTGTGCACGGACATCGTCCTCACGTGGGCGCTCCTGGGGATATTCACCGTCGTCATCATCGGAATGCTGATGTTCATCATCAACATTTACCATCCGTTCCTGACAGGATTCTTTGATTTTGTCGGACGGTTCACGCCCGTGGCGAACGCTCAGTTTTACTTCGCCATCTTCCTGATCTGGGGACTGCTCATGCTCGGCGGCATTCTCTACTCGCGTTTCCACTATGTGAAAATCGAGTCCAACGAAGTAGTGGTCGTCGGAGGCGTGCTCGACAAGCGGAAACGCTACTCCTCCATGCGCATGCAATACACCAAGGAGATCTGTGACGTCTTTGAATACTATCTTCCTTTCGTCCGCTCGGGTCGTCTCATCCTCCGCTTCCCCCAGGAGGCCGAACCGGTAATCATCGATCACGTCATGCACGTGGACCGGGTAATCGCGAAGCTCGACCACGTCACCGCCACCCTCCAGGTTGCGCCGGAGGACAAGGACGAAGCCACGCAGGCTCTCTAATCCGCCCCAAGTGTCCGGCATTGTTGTTAAGCCCCGCGCCCGCATTTTCCACGGACATGAGTGGGTTTATGCCGCGGAGGTGCAGAAGATATTCGGCCAGCCGGAACCCGGCAGCGTCGTTTCCCTGAAGGACTTCAAGGACCGCCCGCTCGGCTCCGCCATCTTCAATCCGCAGTCGCAGATCATTGCACGCCGGTTTTCCCGTCACAAGGAAACGCTGGACCGCGAGTTCTTTGTGCGCCGGCTGAAACGCGCGTGGGCGCGCCGCGAACGCATGACGGGCATGGATCGCTCGCTTTGCCGCGTCGTCTGGAGTGAAAGCGATGGTCTGCCCGGTGTCGTCATCGACCGCTACGGCCCGCACTTCGTGCTGCAGACGCTGACCCTGGCCATGGACCAGCGAAAGGCCCTTATCGTCGAGGCCATCGTGGAGGTCTTCCAGGCGGAAACTGTCGTCGAGCGCAATGACAACGCCATCCGGCAAGCGGAGGGCATGGAGCAAATCGTTAGTGTCCTGCACGGTAAAGCCCCTGGCGCGTTCCGCATGAACACGGACGGCGGCAGTTTTCTCATCGACCTCGTTGAAGGACAGAAGACCGGCATCTACCTTGACCAGCTTGACAACTATCGTGATGTCGCCACGCGCGCCGCGGGAAAGCGCGTGCTGGACTGCTTCTGCAACCAGGGCGGTTTTGCCCTCGCCTGCGCCAAAGCAGGAGCCGCGCACGTCACCGCCGTGGATGCGAGTGAATCCGCCATCGCCACCGCCCGCGCCAACGCCGAAGCGATGGGCCTCAGCGACCGCATCGAGTTCGTCACCGCCAATGTCTTTGACTACCTCAAGGCTCACGAGTCCTCCGGCACCTCATGGGACTGCATCATCCTCGATCCGCCGTCCTTCACGCGAAACAAAAAGTCCGTAGGCGATGCCCTCCGCGGTTATAAGGAAATCCACCTCCGCTCGCTGAAGCTGCTGCCTCACAATGGCCTCCTCAGCACCTACTGCTGCTCTCACCATGTGAGCACCGGCGAGTTCCGGTCCATCATTCTCGAGGCCGCAGTGGACGCGAAGAAGACCCTCTGCCAGATTGCCTTTCATCAGCAGCGTCTCGATCACCCTATCCTTTCCACGGTTCCTGAAACGGAGTATCTGCGGGGCTATACGTTCGAATTGCTCGCGGCATTCTAACTCCCCGGGGCGAATTTTCTCCGCTCGTTGTGCCGCCTTTCCGTGCCATCTTCCGGGGCCATGAAACTGCGCGCCTTTCTAACCCAAGTTCGTCAGTTGCGGGGGCGCGACACCGCAAAATCAACGGGTTATGCGTTTCAGGAGGCGATTTTCTCCACTACATTTTGAATGCGTTTGGGAAGCGATGGCAGTTCAATGCCCAGGCGTTGCAGCAGG
>DASZQB010000019.1:0-30992 GCA_035550135.1 Verrucomicrobiales bacterium | reverse complement strand
ATCCCGGGAAAAACGGTGTGCGGCGGTGGTCATGTGGAGGCATAAGCACCTTTCCCAGGTTTTCCCCGCCACGCCAGGAAAACCTCGTTTCATCACTGGAAAAATCATCCGAAACCTTCCTTATCTTCGCGCCATTCGGCTGAAGCCCACGGTGTTAGGAACCCCCACGGCAAAGCCGCGCAGCGGCGACATAATCCCGGCGACAACTTTCCCTTGGCACCGATCGCAACCTCTTGACGAGCCCGCCCCGGCCCTGGCGGACTCCTGCACTCTTCCTGCCACGGGGAAATCAAGCTAAATCAAGCTAAATCAAACCAATAAGATTCCGCGTCTTCCATCATGCCCTCGTCCCCCACACGCTCCGTTTTCTGGCTCCCCGCCTTCGCTGCCGCGATTGCTGGTGGCTGGATGCTCGGACGACGCGAACCCGCGGGGCGGACAACGGCTCATCATGCTTCAGAACCATCCACCGCTGCCCCATCCTCCTCGCACAACCTCTCCGTCAATACCCCTGCCGCCCGATGGGTCACCCGCCTCAGATCAGCAACACCCGCGGAATTCCCTGCGCTCTTCGACGAACTCGGCACCCTCTTCGCCGGCGATGAAGAAAGCCGCCTCACGGCGCTCAAGCTCCTCTTTGGCCGGTGGATCGCATTCGATGAAAAAGTACCCCTTGCATTCGCAGCGCAGCAAAAGGACGCCAAATCTCTCCAGGACCTGGCCATGCAACTCATGGTCGAGGGATGGCCGGAAAAGGCCGCTGGAATTCTTTTTGCCTCCGGGGAAGAGGGACTTCCGGAAAACCTTCGTGAAAATGCCCTCCGCGATCTCGCGGAGTTGGTTCCTGCGTGCTATTTGAAGCACGATCCGCAGGCCCGGCTGGTGTTCTGGAATTATGCCGTTAGCGCGCTTTCAAAGCTTGATCCCGCAGCCGCCGCGGACGTCTGGATGAAAAGCGTGAATGATGAAAGAGGTAGTTGGCCCGCTTTTGAAATCGCGGTTTCGTGGCAGAACCTCGATCCCGCCGCAGCCCGCCGCTGGGCAGAGAGTCTATCCGGTGAGCAGCGCGAGGCTGCGTTGAACGGCTGGCTCTCCTCTCTGGCGCATAAAGACCCGCGCGCAGCCCTCAGCAAATTGAAATCCTGCGGTCTCGAAGCGGATCCAGGCAAGTTCGAGAAGTTTGAACGAATGTCATACGACCCGAATTACCATGGGACAGACGCCCGGCAGGAGATTGCGGGCAGGCTCGCCGTGCAGGATTTTGCAGGTGCACTCGCTGCCGCGCGGGAACTGGCGATGCGTTTTCCTCACAATGACAACGACGCACCCGACCCCGATACGCTGCTTGGTATTCACCAATTAATGATCACCGCCAAAGTCTCCACGCTGCCCATGGAGCCTCAGGCCTTGCTGGCTGCCTTGGAGGATGCCTCAAAGGATTTGAAATCCCACGATCCTAACGGGAAACTGCAGGAACTGTTGATGGGAAAAGTCCTCGGTTATGATGGTATCATCCAGCAGAAAATGTCCGCGGAGGAATGTCTTCAGGCGGCGCGCCTGCGCATAGGATCCCGGACACCTTTGGACGAGAGTTTGTTAGCTCAGTTCCTCCGCACCGCCGCCTATTCCCGCTCAGCCGATGTCGTCGCGCTTATCAATGAATTGCCTGGGGAGGCCGGAGAGCGCATCGCCCGGACGATTCAAATGGACCTTTTTCTTGACGATACTGCATCCGGAACAGCCATGCTCCGCAAAATTGGCCCTGGGGAATGGATACCCGAATTCGTTTCGGAACTCCGGGACCATCTGCCTGCCTACGCATCCGTCGTCGCCGAAATCCCCGGCAAAGCCGGCCATGAGACGCGCGTCGAGTACGCACGGCAATGGGCGGAGATCGATCCCGCCGCCGCAGCAGCATGGGCCGCCTCGCTGCCACCGGGTTCCAATGTCGAGACCGGTGTAGCCGTCGGCTGGGCCGCCTTCGATGAGAAGGCCGTTTCTCTATGGGTTTCGTCATTACCTCAGGGTTCCGCCCGCGACCACGCCGCCGCAGGCCTCGTCAGAGCTCTCGCCTCCCTCGAACCTGAGAAAGCATGGAAATGGGCCGCCTCCATTGGCACTCCTGAAACGCGCATTCAGTCGCTGCAGGAACTCGCCGGGAAATGGACCGACGCACCGCAGGAATTCCGCGCCGCGTGCGCCGCTGCGGGCATCTCCGCCAATCCCCCCGACCGCAAAGCCCCATGAAGCCCGCCCAAGGTCTATTCATCACCCTTTGTCTCTTTGCGGCCTCCGCAGGACTCGCATCCCTGACAAGTCTCCCGCAGGCGAATGCAAAGCGTCCGCAGATTCCCATCACGCCTTCTGCGCAGGCAGTTCCATCCACTTCTTCTCCGGATGCCATGCTCTCCAAACTCGAGCGGAAGCTCCTCGGCGGTAATGCACCCGATGCCGGACCCTATTCCGCTGCTGCATTTGAGCAGTTGTCCAATAATGCCTGGCGAAAGGTTGCCGGAGATCATGAGATTCGTGAATTTGCAGAGCGCTGGATCAAGCACGATCCTGCCGCCGTTCTCGCATGGATTCAGAATGCGCCTTACTCCCGCACCGAACGAGCTTGCCTGCTTTTTGAAGCGTGGGCGAAGGTGGATATCGATGCCGCCCTGAGCGCTGCTTTGCGCCTCACCGGTGACATTTCCCGCCCGCAGGCATTGATTCGCGTGCTCCAGATTCTCGCGAGGACCGATCCCGGCCGCGCGCGCACTCTCTATGAGCAAAACACCGCATTGTTTGCCGAAAACCAATCGCTCACCCTTTCTCTCGCAGATGGTGAAACGGCGGGAAAGGATTTCGACTTCCTCCAGTCCCTTCCTCCGGGAAAGTCACGCGGCAAACTGCTGGCAGCCTTCCTCGAAGCGAGAGTTTCCTCCGCCCTTCCGAAAGCAGTGGCCTTTTGGAACGCCGCTCCTCTGGAAGTGAGAAAGGACATCATCGCCGGAGGATTTCTCGACCGCCGGGAAATTCGTCCTCCATACGACGCAGGGCAGGAGGCCGAATCGTTCCCGGGTGCCGTGGATCTGTTGCGCGAGCACGCGGAATCCACGGGCCGCAGGGGCGATCTCAGATCATTCTATTACCGGCAGGCCCTTCCATGGGCTCTCCGCGATTTTCCCGCCGCAATCGAATGGACGCAGAAACACGTCGGCGGGAAAGAAGGCATGGAGTTTTGCGCCGATCTCTTTGAATCGGTCGCGCTGCATGATTATGACACTGTCGTGCGCACATGGCGTTCTCTTCCCGCCGGCATTTACAAGGCCGAAGTTGCCGGCGCCATCGCCAGAAGTTCCCGCGCTGAAGACGAAAAGAAAACCGCCGAATCCCTCATCCGCTCCCTTCCCCCGCGCTACCAGGAAACCGCCCGCAAGAGAGCAGACCGATGACCCGCATGCAGCCCCATTGAATCGAAACGAACGACAATGAACCAGAAGCCAAAGGACCGCGGATTTTTAATCTGCCCCGCCAACCCGAGCTCTCTCACTACGAACCTCAACGCCACCCGCTTCGTCATCCCCTGCCGGTCTTCAAAAAAATCTTTCACCCCGCTCCGGGGAAATCAGGCAAAATCAAGGTAAATCAAGCCACTTATTTTTCGCGAAACCTTGAAATATAAAAACCTCCCCGCCGCGCCGGTTTTTCTCTAAAAATTTCCCGCGCCCCTCCGCCATGCCGTCGTCCCCCATGCGCTTCATTCTCTGGCTCCCCGCCTTCACCGCCGCCGCGGTCGCCGGCTGGTGGACCGGACGCACCGCCATGGACTGGCAATCCTCCGCCGCCAAATCCTCCCGCACCGCCTCCGCCTCCCCATCCCGCCTTGGAGCCGCCCTTCCTCCCGCCGGCGGCCAATGGATCGATAGGGTGAAAACCGCCCCCTCCGCCGAATTCCCGGCTCTCTTCGCAGAACTCAAATCAACGTTCCCTTCCAAAGAGGACTTCGAGCCAGCAGCCAATTTCTTCTTCGCCCAGTGGCTGAGCAAAGATTCAGAGGCAGCTATCAATTTCGCGGATCATCAGGAGGACATTGGTAAACTTCTTGAACTTGTGCTGACGGTTTTCGCGCAAGGGTGGCCGGAAAAGGCATTAACGATTCTGATTCACCGGGAAAACCGCTTTCCATTCCCATATGCCGCGTGGGAAGCTTTCATCGAATCTCGCCCTGACATTTATTTACAAAGATTTGCTGACGCCGATTCGAAGCCATTGTTTTGGAGAGATGCCGTCAGATCTCTCGCCGACCGCGATCCGGTCGCTGCCGCTGCAATTTGGGAAAAAGGTGGTGACCTCGATGAATCGAAAGCGGGGCAGAGCCTCGCCTTCGATATCGGAACCCGCTGGGCGAAGCAGGACTATGCGGCGGCCCGCCATTGGGCGAACAGCTTGCCGCCGGGCGATGCACGGAGGATGGCGCTGCATGCGTGTATCTCGGCATTGGCGCACCGGGACCCCGTCGCCGCTCTCAATCAGTTGCCGGGGGAAGACCTCGGTAAACCGCGCTTTATGGATCTTGAGAATCGCGGGTTTCCTGCTGATGACAGTTTTGCCGGTGACGCACGCAAGGAAATCGCCGAATATTTGGCCGTGCGTGATCTTGAGGCTGCCATGGCTGCCGCCCCGCGGCTTGCAAATCACATCTCCGCGGGTGTCGAAACGAGTTCATCTTCCGCTGATCCATTCGGAGAATCTGAGGGAACGCATAAGGCAATTCTGACCGACCTTCGCAAACTGATGATCTTTGCAAAGGTCGAGTCTCTGCCGGCAGGCGCGTCAGCCATTCCGGAATTGGATGCCCTGTTGCAGGTGATCACTCCACTGAAACTGAAAGGGGAGTATAACCCGGACTTGGCCGGCGAAATCCGCTCGAAAGTTATCGAACGACTTTCCGCCGAGGACTGTCTCGTCGCTTTCCGGCAGCGGATGGATGCCGGCATGCCCGATGACGATACGCTTTCCACGTCATTGCTTGGTCGCGCAGCCAAACTCCTTCCCCAGGACGTGATGGCGCTCTTTCCAAAGCTGTCATCCGATGCCAGGACGAATATGGCCGCATATTTGTATGCGGTGCTTCCGGAAGGTGCCACGGAACTTCGCACCGCTCTGGTGCCGGATTTTCCCGCGGATGGCCTGACATGGTCCGGTTCCGAAAACGGAGGCGATATGGCCTTGTATGCGCCTAACGTACTCAAGCAGCAGCCTGACATCCGAAAAAATTTTGTAAGCCAATGGGCCAGGATCGATCCTCTTCCTGCCGCTCAGTGGGTGTCAACTTTGCCTAACGGTACGGTCGAGACCCGCGCCTTGATCAGCGAATGGGCCGGCTACGATGACGCGGCAGCCTCCGCATGGGTTTCCTTGCTTGCGCAGAGTGAAACCCGTGATGCCGCTTCTGCGGAACTCGCCAGTCACTATAGGGATGCAGACCCCGCGACAGCACTCAATTGGACGTTGTCCATCTCAGAGCGAAACGCGGTGAATCCCTCTTGCAGCTCCTCCGCTACCAGAAAGACGCCCCGCCGGGATATTCCGAAGCCCTGCAAAAGGCGTGCGATGCCGCAGGCATCAGCATAGACGATGAATTCGGTGACTTTGATCCGCCATGAATCGCACCACCGGACTTCTCATCACCTTCTGCGTCTTCGCATTTTCGATGACGCTCACATGGCTCACCGGCACCCGGGCGGAGCGGGGTGCGAAGCTTTCTGCGCTCGTGATTCCCGCAGCACCACCCGCCAAAGGAAAGCCTGACTTTTCTACACCCGCAAATGTCCTCGCTCACTTCGAACAGAATCTCCACGGTGTGGATGAAACGGTGACCTGTTCGGATGAAGAGTTGGACTGGGTCCTCAAAACGACCAGCGACGACGCGGCCATAAGGTATTGGGCCAAGCGCTGGATCGTGCAGAATCCGGCGTCGGTGCTCGCGTGGATCGAACGCCACGGAGGCACCGGAAAAGAGGGGGCCGAATACCTCGACAAGGTCCGGCATTTGTTCGACGCATGGGCGGCGATTGACTTGGAATCGGCATTGACCGCCGCGTCCCGCGCTTCGTGGCCGCCGACCCGGGCTCAGGCATTGTATAACGTATTGCCTGCCCTCTGGAAAACTGATCCTCAACGTGCCCGCGTCCTTTATGAACAGAATCTCGAATTGATGGCGAACAGCACATACCTCCATGCCACTTTGGGAACCGGCGACGAAGGCAGGGGCGCCGAATTCCTCGCGTTTCTACAGTCCCTCTCTCCCGGTAAAGGTCGCAGCCGTCTTTTGTCGAGCGCCCTCATGCAATTCCGCGTGTCCAACACAGGAATCGCATTTTGGAAGGGAGCCTCGCCCGAACTGAAACAGGAACTGGTCCTTGCTGGATACACACCGTTTTTTATCAGCAGCGCGGGGGATGGAATGGACGAACTGCAGCGGGTTCGCGCCGAATCCACCGGCGATCCGGATGAATACCGGTCCTTCCTCAGCAGTTACGGCGGGACTTGGGCGGCCCGGGATCTGCCCGCCGCCCTAACATGGAGCCGGGAGCATCTTCGCGGGAGTAAAGAGGCGCGAGCCGCCGAAGAGCTCTTTCGTGGCGCGGCCGGAGGCGATAGTTTTGGTGCCGCCGTCCAGCAGTGGCAGTCGCTCCCGCCCGGCAACCGTAAGGCCCTGCTGGCGGGAGCCATGCTCGCCGGTGCACCAGAAAACCGGCGGCAGAGCGTAGAGGCGCTGATCAACACTCTTTCACCAGCCTATCAAGAAATGGCCCGCGACGCCGCAACGAAACGTCATGGCCGGTTTCCTCAACTGGACATGAGAAGACGCTGAGGTCATTCGCCATGAATTCCCATTTTCACTTTCACGACAGACTCTGCCGGTCCTCGCCGAAGTTCTCTTTGATGACTCCTGCAAGGTCAGTGAGCAGCCGGTCGCACTCCCCGGGGGTGTGGACGAAAACGATTGTCCTAACCGCATGCGGCGTGGTAAAACTCCGGGGCGCCTCTGGATCACAACTCTTGATTTTATGAAACGATGGCTTTCCCCGTGGCTGCTCCTTGCCCCGCTTCTGCTCGTGGCGGGGCACAGCGGTTTCGGCGGCTCCCTTGGGCCTGTCGGACCCGTCACCCCCTCGTCCCCTGCATGGAGATATACGCTTCTCAACGGCAGCTATTTGCTCGACGACTGCCTCATCTGCGGAAGACCCGCCGTCCAGGAGCCGATGCGCGGCACCTTTGATTTGCGGGTGTTGGAGACCACTCCGCTTTATGTGCGTTACAGTGTGGAAAACCTTCGCTTCACCGCCGGCACGACACGCACTTATACCGTCACCGGAAGCGGCGAATTCAAAATCGGGGGCGAGGTGGCCAGCGTTCAGGAGATGTCGCTCGAAGCGGAAATCGACGACGGAACCACTAAGATACCCGCCGAACTCAAGAGCGAGGCCGAGCCGCCCGTCCGTGCATTCCCCATGATGGATATCACGGTGAAGCAAACGAACGGCACGCTGACCCAGACTTATAGTTTGCGCCTGGCGGCCGCGCCCGTGCGCGACCTCTGGTTTTCCACAAAGACCTTCTTTACCGCCGGCACCGGAATCGAAGCGGGCAAAATCCTCATCGGCGGCGATCTTCTTTCGCTCTCAGGGCACCGCGTCAAAACCAACGCAGACTTCTACGGCTCCGTCGGCGCCACTCCGCCGGGACCCGATCTCGGCCTCGACGCAGTGGACATCCTTCCCGGCGGCGAAATCGCGTTTTCGCTCGATACCGGATTTCCCACCAGCGACGTGGGTCCCATTTACCCCGGCGATCTTCTCTCCACCAAAGGACGGGTGATTCGCCGGAATCAGGAGCTTCTCGCCCCGTTCGGCCTCATGCCCGTGGCACCGGACACCGGGCTCGACGCCGTGCATATTCTGGATTCAGGTGAAATCCTCTTCTCCATCGAATCGGACATCTTCTCTGAAAAGCTCGGCACCATGCTCCGGCGAGGCGATCTCCTCTCCAGCGAAGGCAAAATCGTCCGCACCTACGAAAAGCTGTACGAGAACTTCCATTTTCTGACGCCCCCAACGGACAACGGACTCGACGTTCTCTACCAGTGGCCGGGCGGAGAGATCTGGTTTTCTCCTGAATTCGGCTTTACTGACGATCGGTTGGGCCCCATCGGCGCCGGCGACCTGTTAAGCGACCAGGGCTATATCGTTTTCCGCAATGCAGAGCTCACCGCCGCCTTCGCCCCCGTCCAGGCGACTCCTGATTTCGGGCTCGATGCTCTTTTCGTCATTACCGATATCACGCCGCCGCCTCCGCTGCCGCAGTTGAGCCTAACGAAAAAATCCGGCGCATCCGGTGTGACTTTGAACTGGCAGGGCGGGGGCCGCGTCTTTCAGGTGGAGCGCTCCACGGATCTTGCTGAGCCGTTTCAGCCTCTCAGTCCGGTCATTCCTGACTCATCATGGAACGACCCCGCTGACCTTGCGCGCGCCTTTTACCGGCTTCGCCAGTGGTAATGCTTTGGAACCCCGCGATTTCGAATCCCTAACCGATTCAGTGTCCCAGGCCCACTGCAGCCCTAACAGGGATTTTCTGAAGCCGCAGTCGCACATTTCGTGATAGGCTTCCTTGCACTCCTTATGCTGGCAATGCACGCGGTAGAGTCCCACCAGCAGCCCGGTGCGGTCCCTTCCATGCGTGCAGTGAATGTAGGTTTTCTCGCCGGAATTGCACGCCTCGACCGCCGCCCGGAGCCGGGCGGGATCGGGATTGCCAAAAGACTGCCGCAAAAAGTTGATGGGCAGCGCGGTCACTTCCATTCCCCTCTTTTTTGCCTCGCGCGTTTCGAATTCCAGGCGGGAGGAATTCAGTTTCACGATCCTTCGCACACCGAGCTTTTGAAGATGGTCCAAACCGGCCTCCGTCGGCTGTCCACCCCGCCACAATCTCCCTGGCTCCACATTGGCAAATCGCGGTATCCCCGCAGGTTCCGCCATCCGCGTTGCGGAACAGGAACAAAGTCCGGCGAGCGTGGCGCTGATCAGCGCACGCACAAGACGCGAAAGGGTCATCAATTTCACTGAGATCTGAACCAAGGCGGCGACCACACGCTTCTACGCGGGAATTTGCCGGATCTCAAGTTGAACGCTCGCTCCGGCCGTCCGGACGCCTGCACCTTTTGCATTAAAATTAAAACGAAAACTTCTGCTTTTCCCGCTTTGGTTAAGGTTCTGCAAAGTTCGTTCGCGTCCCCGGAACCCACACAGGCTTAACAACATGAAACTGAAACCCCTCCTTCTTCTTCTTTTGGGCGCAGCGGTCCTCAGCAGTTGCTCCGCAGGCGGCACGGCCTCCGGCTCGGGAACCATGACCACTACTGAGCGAGGCCACTCCACCACCACCTCCGGCAGCGGAACCGTGAGCGGCAGCGGACACATCACCCGGCACTAATCAGTCCTCCCCCGACAAAGACCCCGGCCGTCCCTGTGGTGGCCGGGGTTCTTTTTTTCCGGGAGGCACGCCGCCCGCGGAGACAATAATAAACGTCTTTTTGGTAACCGCTCCCGCAACCAGCCGTCTTCAGCTTTATGCGCCTCGCTGCGCTGGAAGCGTATTCCAGTACCCAACTAAACAGACCCCACAAAAAATGAAAATCGCACTGATCGCAGCCAGCCTCGTAGCGTCCCTCGCCCCGCTGCAAGCCGCCCCGAAAGCCCGGGTGAATGGCAACGGCAATGGGCACGGCAACGGAAACGCCAACGGCAATGGACACGGAAATGGCGTGGGCAATGGAGGCAGAGTCCACCCGCAGGCCCAGCGCCTCTGGAATGCTCTCCTGGAGAAATACGACGCGGACGATGATGGCACCATCAGCGAAGAGGAGTTCGCCGATGCCGTGGACGCGGCGGCGGAGGAAATGAAAGACGAGGTGCTCGCCAAATATGACACCGATGAAGACGGCTCCATCTCAACCGAAGAGGCCCAGGGCGTCTTCGACGAGGAGGCTGCCGAATGGCTGGATACTCTCCTCGACCGGTTCGATACCAACGACGACGGCGAAATCAGTGAAGACGATGGTTCAAATTTCCTGATCGACCGTATCATCGACAAATACGATGAAGATGACGACGGTGTCGTGTCCGCGGACGAACTTCAAGCCGCCGCGGATGCACGCGCCGATGAAAAAGTGGCCGATCTGTTGGAGAAATACGACGACGATGAAGACGGAACCATCACCTCAGAGGAAATTCTCGCTGTCGTCGAACCCGTTGCTCAGGAGCCCGTGGATGCTCTTCTTGAACGCTTTGACGAGAACGACGACGGTGCCCTCACAGAAGAGGAAGTGACGCAAGCGGGCCGGCCTCAGGGCGGCGGCTGGGCATGGGGAAAGATGAAGCGCCGCTAATTCAATTCCCGGGACAAAACTACCATCGCGGGAAACCCCAGCGGCAACGGCCCCGCCCGGCGAAAGCTGGGCGGGGTTTACCATTTCTCTCTTTAGTACCGCTGGCCGTCTAACTAACCCGCATTCTCACAGTCCGGGAAGAACACTTACGGGTTGCCTAACGCTGACACAGCAGAGTGATTGCCAGTAGATCTGTGGCGAAGCCCAGTCGCGTTCGCCTCCCATGGATGCAGCGAAAACGAGGGGCCTTCGTCACACTCTTATATTCCCCTTATCCTGCCCTGCGGAAGACCCAGCGCATGGCGCCGCTGCCGCTGCTGTCCGCACTTGCAGGAGCCGGTTTTCCCTCGGCGCCCACACTTACCATCAGCATATCGCCACTCTGGCGATAGACTCCGCGCTGTACGACGGTCTTTCCCTTCACTTTCCTTATAGCCTCCACCTTTCCGGTCGCGGAGTTAGCCGTGTAGGTGAGGACGGCCGCGGAAATCCTGCCCACGCAGATGCGAATCTCGCTCGCAGAAATGACCACATTGGTGCCGGGAACCTTCTTCCAGCCTTCCGGCACCGACACGATTTTCCAGCGTCCCTCGAGACCGCCGCCGTCACACTTTCCGGCGGTCAGGGTCAACAGCAGCGCGCACGTGGCGGCGACGACAAAAGCGGTGGGTCTATTCATGTTATGTGAGGTTTGCCGGACACCCTGCAGGGCTTGTGCCTTATCCTGGTGCTGCCGCTAACCCCTGGCTAAGCGCCTTTTCCGCTGCCCGCCGGAAGTTCCAGCAGCGGGATCAC
This sequence comes from Verrucomicrobiales bacterium, assembly GCA_035550135.1. GTDB lineage: Bacteria > Verrucomicrobiota > Verrucomicrobiia > Verrucomicrobiales > V1-33 > V1-33. The sequence continues at coordinate 19,759 of DASZQB010000019.1, read as the reverse complement.
CCATTGCTCACGGAAGCAGGTGAGGCACTGTCGCCTTGCGGACAGGACGCCGAGGCGCTCAGCGGCGCGTCCGAGCATCTGCCATGCAGCACGCGTGACTCCGCCCGCCTCACAGCGGCGGTGAAGTTCGTCCGCTGTGATGCCGAGATATGGCAGCAGATCCTCCTCCGCGGCGGCCATCCAATCCATGAAGTTTCGAAACGATACGCCGTAAACCTGAGTGCATTCAAAACATGGTCCGCCATTCATTCAATGAGCATCCCTGCAATTCACGGACCCGTCCGGCCTGCGGCCCGGTGGTGAGAATGCCGTATTCCCCGATCGATTCATTCCCTGGGAAAAGAACCCTCGACGGAACGGTTGACCTCTGCCGGGCGGTTCACCGCGGAGCCTGGAAACGATGGATCGAGCCACGCGTTTCTGAATGCCGCCAGTGCGGCGCAATACAAAAGCACCGGTCCGCACAGCACCATGAGCAACCCCGCCCGGCCCGCGCCCCGGCAAAACGCCATGACGGCGAGAATCATCAGCGGAGGCATGTAGAGCCAGGCGGCCATTTCCAATCCTGGCACGCCCCGCAATCCTTCGCCCAGCTCTCCCCGCGGGAACCAGATAGCGCCCAGGATCATTACAAGGACAGTAAAAATCCAGCCTGCGCGGACGGGAGCCAGCCTGGTGTGTCCATCCTGACGCATGACAATTTGAAACTGATACTGGCTCGTCCGCATGAACCGCATTTCTGCACCAACCGGGCCACCGGCGGCGTCTTCCAGGAAAGTGAGCGGCGGTCCTGGGAACGAACGCCGCCGTCAGCCCCAATGCCTCATTGATTCCTGATTTTAGCCGGTTCATCCATTGATTGAGCGGTTTAGAAAATTTTGAAGTTGACTTGGCACATACGTTGCGTATCCCGCAGGCGCGGAGAATCTTCACAGGGGATGGTTCACCGCCGGGCTCATCTTGCCGATCCACGGCAAGAGGCCCGTTAGTTTTTGAAGCGCGGCCGGAGGGGAACACTGCCTCGTAACAACCCGGTGGTTCAGGATCGCCATTCCATGTTGCATACCGCGCTGCGCGCCTCACTATACTGCGGTCATGTCGTTGAATTGCGCGTTTCGTTTCCGGGGGTATGCGACGCGCCATCATTCATCGGTCCCGCTTGCCGCTTGCAGTTTCCTTGAATTTTGACGTTTGATATCGCCGTTTCCCCATGATCCCCTTTTCCCGTGAACGCCGCCGGACCCTCGCCCTGCTTGCCTCTTTCGCAGCCGGCGGGCGCGTCTTTGGTCAGCGTTCCGGAAGCAGTGCGTTGCGGACGGAACTCCAGAATACCTACGTAGCGTGGCTTCAGGCCATGCGGCAGAAGGACGTCACGGCGTTTGCCGCCCAGACCAGCCAGTACCGGCAAATGTGTTTGAAAAATGAGATCGTCTCCATGGGCCAGGCATGGCCGATGGCGGTTTTTAAGAGCGTGATTCAGGCGCCGGATGTCAGCAGGCTTACCTTTGTGGATGCTGCCGAATTTGGCGATACGGCACGGGTCGTGTATTTTGGTCGGGTTGATTTTGCCCTCGAGTCCGATTCCCCCGTTACTCCGGAAAACCCCCTTATCGTGCGCTTCCTGCGGGAGAACGGAGCATGGAAGTTCGACTGGATTCAATATGTGAATCTGGGCTCCGATGACGACACTCGCCGTGAAGCGCGAACCGGAGGCCGAAAGTGGCTGGAGAGTGAGGAGTTTCAACTCACTGGCAGGTACCCGGCGATCCCTAAACCCTGCCGCAAGCCGTATCAAATCGCAGCCCTTTCCATCCTTGCGCGTTCCTGCAAAGTGGTCGTGGATGTGAACCGCGGCTCGCACATCGAAACGGTGGAAAATAATACCGGTGGCCGCATCATCACCGGCGGTCTGCTCAAAGGCCCGAATCTGATCACCATCACGCCCGTTCCGTCGGGTTCCGCGGCTCCGCAGCTTGAGATCAATATCCTCACCCGTGCTGAGGTGTGGCGCCCCGCCGTCAAACTCTGGTCATGGAAACCCCCTGAGTCTGGCGGACAGTGGAAACCCAAGTACGAGGCCAGCGTTTTTGTAAAATCGCGCGTCGCCGTTCAGTGACGCCCCGGGCCCCATAAATGAAAATGCCCGCCGCTTTCGCGACGGGCATTTTGGATTGTTTTGGATTAGGGGGTTTGCGTTGGATTACCAGCGGTCTCCACCGCCGCCGTAGCCGCCCTTGCCACCACCTTTGCCGCCGTAGCCGCCCTTGCCACCGCCTCCGCCGCCATACCCGCCTTTGCCGCCGCCTTTTCCACCATAACCGCCACGGCCTCCTCCGCCGCCACCACCACCGTAACCGCCGCGACCTCCACCGCCGCCGCCTCCAAAGGACGGACGCTCTTCGCGGGGACGGGCTTCATTGATGGCGAGGGTACGACCATTCCACTCTTTGCCGTTCAAGTCATTGATGGCGGCATTCATGGCGGTGTCGGTATCCATGGTCACAAAGGCAAAACCGCGCGGACGGCCACTGTCCCGGTCTGTCGGGAGGTGAATATCGGTTACGGCTCCGAACTGGGAGAAAAGATCCCGCAACTCGTTTTCAGTGGCACTAAAGGGGAGATTCCCCACATACATTTTGGTATTCATTATCTTGTCTGTTTGTCTTGGTCGGACCGCTGGGATGAGCGCGGCTGATTCCGGTCTCGGATCTTACTCATGCAATGCGTTGATCCTGGGGTGAACTGCCGTTTCCACCTATAATTTACAGGCAGTCGCGGCATCCTAGTGCCTTCGATTCGGCAGGGATGCAAGCGGTATAAAATGCCGGGGTCCCCCGATGCGGGTCAACATGATAGGGTCCGGAGAACGATTGGGCATCCCGCCCCGGACAGGGACCGGTCTCATGCGTACTGCACGGGCTGAATGCCTGCCGGACGGTATTCACCCGAACGGGGCTGCGTTTCAGGATGGCACGCCCTCTGCCGTTATAACCCTCCCGGCACGGCCCGCCAGGCCACCGTGCCCCATTGTGAACCTCTAACGAACGGACCCATGAACACCACAAAAATCCAGGCAAAGGACCTTTCCATGGAACCGCCGCGGAGCCCGCGCCAGTTGATTGCAGGCTACGCCATTCTTGCACGATGCCTCGACAAAGGACGTGCGGAACTCAATAATACCCCCGGTGAATATCACTTCGGCTGTCCGCTGGACAAAATGCTGCTCGACTTCAAGGGAGTCAGCGCAGACGACATCAAAAAGCTCCTGAGAAACGGAGCCACGGATGAAGCGGTGGCCGATTGGCTCAGCACCAACGGGAAACAGGTGACCCGCGCCGAAATCGACGCATGGACCCGCAAAGTGATCAACACATGGCCGTCTGACGAGCCTGACCCGGAAAAACGGGAATGGTTTGCGGGTGAATGCAAACGGCTGGGGCTCGATCCGGAAAAGACTTCTCTGTTCGACTATCTCGAAGAGGACGACCGCCGCATGGCCCTCCAGACAGCCTAAGATCCGGGACCGACCCCGGCTTTTTTTCATTGGCATTGCTTTTCAGGCGCGCTCACAGTGAGAAGCCCTGTTGATGCGGCAATGGTCCGGACCCTCGTGTCCGGTGAAACCCGCCTGCGGGCAAATAACCAAAGCACCCAAATCCAATGAAAACGATCACCATGTGCGCATTTGCCGGCCTCCTTGCCTTGACTGTGTCCGGTTGCGGCAAGAGCGACGAAGAGAAGGCACGGGAGGAGGCGGAAGCGGCGAAAGCCAAAATCGAGGAAATAAAAAAGGCCTCTGACGCCAAAGCGAAGGAGGTTGCTGACCAGGCAAAAGAATCTGCTAAGGCAGTCGAGAAAGCCGGCAAAGAGGCTGCAAAGGACGTGGAGGCTGCCGCAGACAAAGCGCTCGATAAGCTGAAGTCTGCTATTCCACCGGCAACCCCGCCGGCGACCCCACCGGCTACGCCTCCTCCAGCTCCGGTACCGACGCCTCCCTGATCTGCGGGCGCATTCAGCTATTGAGCTCCGGTGGGGGTGGAGAGGCAATCCCTCGCCACCCCCTTTTATTTCCGCAAACAGGGAACGGGCCACCTTGCCGTGAGCCGCCGCCTCTGATAGATCGCCGGGTATGTCTCTGCGTTTTGCCTTTTTGCCCTTTTGCTCCGGGATTTTTTTGGCGGCGGCCTTGCGCTGTGCGGGCCAGTCGCAGCCGCTCCTCCACATTGACGCGGCCGCTCAACCCGCTCTGCGACAAAAACAGGCGCTGCCGCCACTCTCACCGAACCAACCCGCCGACCTCATTCTCGCGGCAGGCAAGGGATCCGGAATCGCTGCTTTCCGGTCCGAACTGGTCGCGCACCGGCCGCTTTTCATTACCAACCGCACGCGCGCGTTTCTGCGATTTGACGGAGTCGATGATTTTCTATCGCTGTCCGGACCCCGCCAGCTCTCACCGTCGGCAACGGTTTTCATTCTCGCCGCGCCGCAGGGAAACAGGGGATTGTTCCCAGGCTTCTTTTCCTGCGCGGAGGCCGGAAAGAACGACTATACCAGCGGACTTAACTTCGATCTCGGTCCCGCTCCCACCAAAGAACTCAGTGTGCTCAATGTGGAGTCAGCGGGTTCCACCGGTTTCCGGGACCTTCTGATACCCGGGCAAAATCTCGCCGCGGATTTGCCGTTCGGCGGGTTTCATGTCTTCACTATCCGTTCGCAGATCAAGCCGAAGGGCAACGAGGTTTGGCTCGATGGCATCAAACTCGCGTCCCGCGACCGGCTGGAATCAATGATAGGTCTCGATCAAATGGTGATTGGAGCCCGCTATTACTCGAATGACCCTGCGCAGCAGCCGTTCATCGACAGTTTTTTCCATGGTGACATCGCAGAGGTTATGGTCTTCGACTCTGCGCTTCCGGACAAGGAGCTCAAAGAGATAGAGCAAAGCCTCTTCGCGAAAGTGCCGGAACTCAACGCCTTCTCCCAGGGCCGAAGCGGACACATGCTGCAAACGCTCAAAGATCCGCCACCGGTGCAAATGCTGGTGCCTGGTTTCAGTGTCAGCGAACTGCCGGTGAAACTTACCAACCGCAACAACCTGCGTTACCGGCATGACGGCAAGCTCGTCGCGCTCGGCTATGACGGCACCATTCACCTCCTGACGGATACGAATGGCGACGGACTCGAGGACAAAGCAGAGGTATTCTGGGACAAGCCGACCATGCGCGGACCGGTTGGCATTGCTCTGACAAAAAAGGATGATCCGCGCGGCGATGGCGTCTTTGTGCCCAGCAAAGGGAAGGTCTCGCTCATTCTCGACAAGGATCGGGACGGAAAGGCGGACGAGGAAATCATCGTCGCGTCAGGATGGCAGGAAATCATGCAAAGCGTCGATGCCGTGGGTATCGCCATCGATCCGAAGGATGGCAGCATTTTTTTTGGACTCGGCACGACGAACTTTGCCAATGGCTATCTCATCGATCCGGCCACCGGCAAGGCGGCCTTCGATCTGAAGAGCGAACACGGGACGATTCAAAAAGTGTCTGCCGACTTCAAAAAGCGGGAGACGGTTTGTACGGGTGTGCGCTTCACCTGTGCACTCGGATTCAATCGTGAGGGAGATCTTTTCGCGACGGAACAGGAGGGCGCGACATGGCTCCCTAACGGAAACCCGCTGGATGAGTTGTTGCACATTCAGCCGGGCAGGCACTACGGTTTTCCGCCCCGTCATCCGAAGCATCTTCCTAACGTAACCGATGAACCTGCTGTGATGGAGTATGGGCCCCAGCATCAATCGACGGTGGGCATGTGTTTCAACGAAGGGGTGAACGGCGGCCCCGTCTTCGGTGCGGATTTCTGGGCGGGGGACGCGCTCATCTGTGGCGAGAGCCGCGGCAAACTCTATCGCACCAAACTGGTGAAGACGCCGGACGGCTATGTCGCGCAGAACGATCTCATTGCGTGTCTTGGACTTCTTACCGTGGACTGCTGCGTAACGCCGCAGGGCGATCTGCTGGTCGCCTGCCATACGGGTCCTCCGGACTGGGGAACGGGTCCGAAGGGCGATGGCCGGATTTTCAAAATCCGTTATACGGGCAAGGCTCTCCCGCAGCCCGTGCGGGCGTGGTCCAGTGCACCGGACGAATTCAGCATCGCCTTTGATAAAGAACTGAAGCCGGAGGAGTGGGCCGGCGTAAAAGACAAGGTGCGCATCGAAGCAGGAGCATTCGTCAGCACTGGCGACCGGTACGAAGTCATCCGTCCAGGCTATCAGGTGGTGCGCGACCAAATGGCCGAGCCGCGCAGGGATGTGGATGTGCTGGCCCTCACTCTCTCCGGCGACCGGCGAACCGTTATCCTCAACGTGCCAAAGCAAACGGAGCCGGTGAATTATGCGATCACACTGCCCCTTCCGCTCTCATGGCAATCGAAGCAGAGTGCGATCGCGCAACAACCGGAGATGGATGTGCTGGCGACGCTGAACGGGGCGCTGGTGCAGGCCGGTAATGCACGGATCGTGGTGCCGCATCCGGACGCCGCAATCTGCCGGCAGCTTCTCGCACCGGTGATGAGCGCCTTTGCGATCGATGGTTTCTGGAAGGCGGAATCCGCGTGCGAGGTTTCCTGGCAGTTTTTAGGCAGAAACTGGCTGCAGCCCGCCATTCAGCCCGGTGCCAGTATCGACTGGAAGTATGAACCCGAGGTGCTGACGTTTTCCATGAAGGGGCGGAGTTTCTCGTTTCTGGAACCGGCTCTTAAATTGAATGACAGCGCGAACCCCGCAGGAAATCCATTCAAGGTGCTCAAGGCCGCTGTGAACGGCAGTGGCGATCTTGAGGCCACTGCTGATGTCACCAATCAGGACTTCCCGGTTCTGACAGCGCAACTGAAGCCTGACGGCGCTTCCTCTTCTCTCGGTGTGACATGGAGGGCGGTGGCTGAATCGACAGGACGGGCAATGCCGCTGCACCGCGTGAGTCTTCCGTGGGCGAAGCAGGGCAGGGAAGTGAAACCTTTGCAATCAACGGCTCCGCCTCCTCCTGGAAACTGGCTCGCGGGCCGCCGCATCTTCTTTGGCAATGATGCCGCGTGCTTTACCTGTCATCAGATCCGGGGTGAAGGCATCGCGGTGGGACCTGACCTGACCAACGTGGCATTCCGCGATCGTGAGAGCGTGCTGCGGGATATCCTGCATCCGTCCGTCGCCATCAATCCCGACCATCCTGCGAGCATGGTGAAACTGAAGGACGGCAACGGCATCGCCGGGATCGTGCGCACTGCCGACGAAAAAATCGTGAAAGTGGCGCTGCAGGGAGGAGCCGTGATGACATTGAACCGCGCCGACGTAAATGGCACGGAGTTGCTGAAAACCTCACTGATGCCGGAAGGATATGGAGAGCGCCTGACAAAATCACAGCAGGACGATCTTCTGACCTATTTGACGACTGCTCCGCTGGAGCCCGCGCCCATTGAGCGCACGGAGCCTCCTGCCCCGGCCCCGCGCACCAGGAAGGAACTGGAGCCGTTTGCCTCAATTATCAGTCCTCCGGCGGCTGTTGGTAAACTTCCGCCGCTGCGCATTCTCCTCTCAGCAGGCCCCAAGGATCATGGCCCCGGAGAGCATGACTACCCGCTCTGGCAAAAACGCTGGACGAAACTGCTCGCCCTGGCGGAAGGCGTCACCGTGACCACCGCGTGGGAGTTCCCCGCAGAGCAGCAATTGGCGGCGGCGGACGTGACAGTGTTCTTTTCAAAGAACCCGGGTTTCAATCCCCGCACGGCGATGCTCCTGGACGACTATCAAAAGCGTGGCGGGGGATTGGTCTATTTGCACTGGGCCGTTAACGGTGACGAACACGCGGCTGTGCTGGCCGAACGCATCGGCCTCGCGGGAGGGCGGCTGGGCGTGAAGTTTCGTCACGGAGAGTTCGATCTGGTGTTTCCGAAACCGGACCATCCGGTAACCCGCGGTTTTCCGACACTCCATTTCACTGACGAAACCTATTGGGCGATGCAGGGTGATCCCGCCCGGCTGCAAATTCTCGGCACCGGCGTGGAGGAAGGCGAACCCCGTCCCCAGCTGTGGGCTCTGGAACGCGGGAAAGGCCGCGTGATTGGTTGTATTCCGGGTCACTACAACTGGACGTTCGACGATCCATTGTTCCGCATTCTGGTGCTTAGAAGCATTTGCTGGACGGGCAAACAGGAGAACGTAGACCGCCTGGGTGAGTTGGCCACTGTGGGCGCAAGAATCGCACCCTGACAAATTCAGGGCGCAGGCGCGCCATGCATATACTGCCGGATACCGTCGGCGAGATGGGCCATGCCCGAAATTACCGTGAATGCCGCGGCGATGGCCGTGGAAACGATGGGCGGAATGAATTCGAGGCGGAGCATGATCCAGCCGATCGCCACGATTTGAGTTACGGTCGCCACTTTGCCTGTCCAGTGGGGGCGGATGCGCACGCTTCCGCGGCGGTGTTTGATCATCAGTGCGCCGATGGTGGACAGCACGTCCCGCAGGATGACGAGAGCAGGAAACCACCAGGGGAAGCGGTGTTCTTGTGACCATCCGGTGACGCTGAGAGTAATGATGGCGGACAGCATAAGGCTCTTGTCCGCGAGGGGATCAAGAATGCTGCCAAGCTTGCTCCGTTGATTGAAGCGGCGCGCGATCCAGCCATCGAGTGCATCACTGGCGGAGGCTGTCAGAAAGACAATCACCGCTGCAATACGGCACCATTCCTGAGGCGTCCCCTTATCCACACTCAATCCGTACTTTGCCGCAAGGACGACGAAGACGGGAATGAGGAAAAGACGGAACAGGCTGATGCGGTTGGCCAGGGTCATGGACGTCATGACCCTGGCGTTGGAAAGACCAAGGCACAACCGCAACGCGGCACTGTCCGCGTCTTTTGTTAGGGACTGGTAACCCTGACGCGCATGAGGAGGCGCCTGCCCGGAGCCGGAGCAGCAGGTGCCTGCCAACTGGCCGTTTCGCTGCCGTCATTATTGTTCACGACGGTTGGCGCTGCGCCGGAGGGTGTCCACACCCCGGAGCCCGCAGGCGAAGTTTCGAAGACGTAGGAAACGCCGGTAACCCCGGCGCGCCGCCGGAGTTTGAAGAGCGGCGGATTTCCGGGAGTCGTCCACTGCACCGTGTTGTCACTGTCGCCCCCAAATCGCGGGTCCGTGCCGAAGACGAACTCGCCGAGGTTGTTAATGCCGTCCGTGTCGGTATCTTCGGTCATGGGCTGGAACGGGATATCGGCGTTGGTGAAATAGCGCTTCTGCCACTGCGCATAAGTAGCGACAGAGGAGCCGCCGGGATCGAAACTGGCCTGCCAGCTTCCACCCGCATTCTGATCTCCGGACACATAAACGAGCGAGTGTCCGTTGTCGGCAAGTCCAGGCCAGGGGGCCGCATCGCTGTAGGTGAAGTCGGAAATCACCGCGCCGTTTCTGTCATTGAGCACGATGTGTTCTCCACTGTTGTCAAGGTCGCCTCCGTAAGCGCCCAGAACAGTAAAGGAGTTTCCGTAGCGATAGTTGAACGCGGCCAGGTTATCCACCACCACCACGCTTTGCCCTGGTTGCACAAGGTTTTGCAGCGCGGGCTGTGCGGTGAAATCGACACCCTGGGAGAAATAGATACCCGTCAGGTCCACCGCTGTCGCTCCGGTATTTGTCAGCCGGATAAACTCGAAGTCATTGTCAGCGTTGAATCCCAGCGCGAGTTCATCGCTCTTCGGACCCTGAGCATGGTAGAGCACTTCGGTGATCTTGATGTTGGATTGGCCCGCTGAAACGGCGCCCGGGAAGAAGACCAGTTTGGTTGGCGCGCTCCAGCTTGAACCGTTTGGCACCGAACCCGTGCCGCCACCGCCGGAAGTGGGCGGATCGCTGGGACGAATAGGATTTACCGCGCGGGCGAAAATCTGGGTGGAACCAGTGATGGTAATCGGGCCGGTGTATTCGATCGCGTTCGGCGAAACAGGCGGAGTGTACGGAGGCGGCGGAGACTGAATCACCAGCATCGGCTGTATAAGGAAGTCTGAACTCGCCAGGCCCGAGTTGAGGCCGTGGATCGCGAGAATGTTATTCCCGGCATGCACCGCGGACATGAAGGGCGTCAGATCATAGTCCACATAAAGGATGGCAGCCGGATCATCGTGCGTGGCAATCGCTGCTGAGTTCCACGTGAGTGTATTGGTCGGGTTGGCGGATGCCCTGACCACGTGTGTCGTGCCGTTGTTCAGTTCCGTTCCGTTGATCCACGCCACAAAACCATCGTCATAACGAAGCCGCAGAACGAGGCGGTTGCCTGGTGTGGCGAGGAGGGCCTGATTTGCCGCATTCACCGTGAAGGGCCAGCGCATGTAGCAGGTTTGATTGCCGGCATATGACGTGCCTGCGATCGTGCCCTGAATCATCACATTTGAAGTGCTGACCGGAGCAATACCGGCCGGCGGATTGCTGTCAGGATGAAACGTACCGGTGTTCCACTGAATTTTAAAGAAAGGCCGGAAGTCGGTCTGGCCGGCCGCCACATTATTATCATACCCCACCCCATTGATGGTGTTTGCAGCGTTGGTGAACCATGTGCTGTCATTGAAGTCATCAGTGTTGTCGCCGTTGGAGTTGGCGTCCGCGCCGCGCCATTCAGTGCCAACGGTGCCCCCTGTCGCCACGCTGGTAGGCACGATGGCACGCACGGTGCTGATCTCCGGCATAACGGTCGCAATCGTCACAAACCCGCCGCCAGGAGGCAGCGGCTCAGTCGCTTTCGGACGCGGATCAGAGCCATCCGTGGTGTAATAAATCTTCGTCGCTGGCGCAGTCGTCTGGCTCGGCGATGTTAGGACCACCTGGGCGCCCTGGGCCACCGGTCCTGGAGGAGGAGTGGAAACCACCGGGCGGGTGAATTGGTTATCCATGAAGTTCAGGCGGCTGGTCCACCAGTTTTTCAGCCAGGCCATTTCGCCGCGCCAGGTGCTGTTGGTGCCTGGGGTATTCGGATTGGCAGCCCGGTAGGAAGCACCGAACTTTTGGAAATTCCTCTTCGCGGGCGTGCTGGCCGCATTGCCGGGGTCGAGCAGTTCTGTGTACTCGTCAATAATCGCCGCGATATGCGCCGTGCTGAAATTCCCCTGACGGATTTCATCATACCGGTCGATCAACGCCTGCCAGAAATTCGGGTCCAGGAACATGTAATGGAAGTAATTCGGCTGGTAGATGCCCGCGTTGTGGAAATAATCCGTGCCGAGGTCCCCGTTGTCGCCGCGCCACGTGTTCGGGTTCAAATCACGTCCGTCGGTGGAGCCCTCTGCGCGATCGAAGTCAAAAATCGGGCCCATCACCAGTTTATTGCTGTTGCGCGCCTTGTACCAGTAGCCGCTCAGGCGGAAGGCGTCAGCGCTCTTGGGAGCGACACTCAAAATCCAGTGGTCGATGGCCGCCGGCACATCAAGGTAAGCCTGATATCCCGTCGCCGGATCCATGAAAGTCGGAGACGTGCAGGACGCGTACATCGCATTCAGCACGCCCGAAAGATAAGCCTTCTGCTGGTTGGAAATGACCCGCAGGTGTTGCGGATAGGTGGCAAACTCTTTTGGATACACCATCGCGACACTCCGTCCGCCTCCTGGCACACCGGCATCACCCGTGTCCAGCCGGTCCACTTTGAAAATGTAACCTCCCTGCACGGCGGGCGCTGTATTGTCCTCGGGATCCAGTTTTTCCACGTCCACCCGCTTGCTGCCGCGGCTGATCTTCTCCTGGAAACTGTAAACGCCAAAGTAATCCTGGCCCGTGGGAGCGCCGTTGATCACGCCGTAAGCGGGAAGTCCTCCGGAGGCCGGCACCTCATGCGTCACGCTGCTGAAGAGCTCGAAGTGCTTCGTCCTCACCGCGTAGCGCCCCACTTCATTGCTCAGACGGTAAATGAGATCGTTGTGCACCAGCGATTTGTCGAAGGTGTACGGCGCATTCATCACGAAGTCGTCGTTCGACGGGAAACCCAGCGGCGAAACATCCAGTCCCTGGTTGTCCTCGTCGTAGGCACCCATGGTCATCGAATACTTGAACTCACCAAAAGTGCTCGATCCGCGCCGCTCAAAATAGGCCGGCGTCGCGAGATCCGGTAAATTGGTCAGGCGCGCGAGATTGTCCGGAGCCTTCGGTTCGAAAATAAACCACACGGACTGCTTCACGTCCTCCGGCTGACCCGCCGCAGGCGCCGCCGTGCTCGGATGATTGCTTCCCCAGCTGTGCAGGATCATGATCGGCACATTGGACGTGAACGCCTGCGCCGCCGGGTCCAGCATCAGATAGGACTCACTGGTCACCTTGCTTTCCGGCTGACCGGGAACAAAATTCCTCGCACGGATGCGCACGCTGTAGTTGACGGTAATGGGACCCGTGTAGGGCGTCGAGGCATCCGTCGGCTCGGTGCGGTCCGTGGTGTAGCGGATGGTTCCGAGACTCGAGGGAGTGCTCAGCGTCAGAGACAGCGATCCCCCTTGATTGAAAGTGCGGCTGGAAAGCGAAAAATCCACTTTTTCCGCGCGCTGAGTGTCGGAGTTGTTGGCCGCTCCGGGGGTGGGCGTATGGAAAAAATCCTTCGCCGCGTTGTAGCGATTGCTCAGGACGCCATAGGAAACATCCGCCGTCTGCGCCGGATACCCGGAGTACTCTGAAACGGGCGGATTCGCCCCTCCGCCCGGCGCGTACAAGGCAAGGTAAGTGCCCCCCGCCAGCGTAAAGTTCGTGTGCAGCGGATTTCCCAGGCTCGGACGGTTCAACCCGCTGGCAAAGACGATCGTGTACATCCCTGGCTGGAGCATGTAGCTCGCCGGAAACGCAAACTTCGTGGGCAGCGCGGGGTCGTTGGTCAGGGTGTAGCCCCCGAGATTTACGGTCGTATTGCCGTTATTGAAGATCTCGATCCACGGCTGGCGGAGGCCTTCATTATCGCGAATTCCGTTACTGTTGACGGCTAAGAACTCTGAAATGAGCACAGCGGCCGAAACCTGACTGGAAAGGCAAAAAAACAGGGGTACGGCGGTTAGGAGGGGGGGGATGAGGCGTCTCATGGGATCATTTTAGGAAATTTTTTTGTCACTGGTCAATGGTTGACTTCCGGGAATTTTAACTTTTTCCCCATCTTCGCCCCGCAACGGCGGAAAACGGCGGAGAACAGGAGGGCCGCCCCCATTTGCTTCGATCCGCACATCCGCAATCGACTTGGGCGAACGGTTTCGAGTAAAGGCAGGCTCATGAAAACCGCCGCCGCCTCCCTTCTCCTCGCCATCGCCGTCTGCCCTCTCCGGGCTGCCGATCCGGTGAACCTGGCGGATAAGAAAGAACTCCCGTGCGGCCAGGGCATCGCGGCCGCATTCCCGGCCGACGCCGGCATCGCGAAGAGCCCGGACGTCATCTTCGCCGACGATTTTGAAACCGGGAAGCTGGGAGAGCATTGGGACGAAACCGGCAACAAGGGTGGCAAAGTGCTCAGTTTCGCCGAGACCGGCGCGCCGGAACTGGGCAAGCGCTGCGTGCGCGTCGAGGCGCATCTGAAAGAGGATAACGGCGGAGGATTTACGAAATGGTTCCAGCCCGCGGACGCCGTGTTTATCCGCTTCTACACAAAATTCGCCCCCGACTGCGACTACATCCACCACTTCGTCACCCTGCGCGCCAACAGCGGCCAGCAGGGAAAGGAAAAGTGGAGCGGATTCGGCGGAGCCGGGAACAAGCCGGATGGCACCGAGCGCTTCTCCACCGCCATCGAGCCATGGGGCAACTGGGGCCGCAACCCGCCCCCCGGCCGCTGGAACTTCTACAGCTACTGGCACCAGATGACCGTCTCCCGCGACGGCAAATACTGGGGCAACTCCTTCCCCGTCCCCGCCGCCCCGCCCGTCCCGCGCGACCGCTGGGTCTGCGTCGAGTTCATGCTCAAACACAACACCCCCGGCCAGCCCGACGGCGAACACGCCTTTTGGATCGATGGCACCCCCCAGGGCCACTGGAAAGGCATCAACTGGCGGAAGTCCGAGAAACTGAAAGCCAATGCCCTAACACTGGAAAGCTATGTCACTGACTCGTGGACCAGGAACCCCGTGAATGTGGTATTCTTTGATAACCTCGTAATCGCCAAAAAATACATCGGCCCGGCAGGGAAGGGGACGGCACCTTGATTTCACAATGGCCAATGCCGATCTTTTACTGGAAATCGCAATCGCCCAAGCCGGCCCAGCCGGGACTATAACGCGGGCCGGAGGACCAGCCAGACATTAGCCGGGGGTGGAGCGAGGGAACCGAGCGGAACCCCCGGAAAGCAAAAGAAAAAGATCAGAGCCCCGGCAGGGGCGACAGAACAGACAGGCCGCCCAACGACAAACCGGACTCACCCGACGGACACTCCCGCCGTCCGTCCCATCAGTCCCCTCCGTCCCGTTCTCATGTCCCCGGCAAAAATTTAAGAATTGCCCCGCCATTCTTATGTCTCATATTTTATGCACGCATCATGTTCGGTCGTCTCGCGCTCCAACCTCTCCCCTCCTTCGAATGACCCCGGAGGAACAGGCACGTGCGGACATCGACCGTCAGCTCACGGCCTGCGGCTGGACCGTCCAGTCCAAAGCGCAGCTCAACCTCTCCGCCTCTCCCGGCGTCGCCGTCGAGGAACTCTCCTTCAAAACCGGCGAGCCGGATTACACCCTCTTCGTCAACGGCAAGGCCCTCGGCATCATCGAAGCCAAACCCCAGGGCCACACCCTCACCGGCGTCGAGCAGCAATCGGAAACCTACATCGCCGGCGTCCCCTTCCACATCCCCCACTGGAAATCCCCGCTGCCCTTCTGCTACGAATCCACCGGCATCGAGACCTTCTTCACGAACCGCCTCGATCCCACCCCCCGCAGCCGCCGCGTCTTCGCCTTCCACCGCCCGGAAACCCTGCTCGATTGGGTGCAGCGCGAAAAGCAAACCGCCCAGCGCCTCCAGGAATTCCCGCCGCTGCCGGAAGCCGCCCTCTGGCCCGCGCAGATCAGGGCGGTGCACAATCTGGAAAAATCCCTCGCCGCCGGAAGACCGCGCGCCCTCATCCAGATGGCCACCGGCTCCGGCAAGACCTTCACCGCCGTCAACTTCATCTACCGGCTGGTAAAATATGCCGGCGCGAAACGCGTTCTCTTCCTCGTGGACCGCGGAAATCTCGGCGGCCAAACCCTAACGGAGTTCCAGCAGTTTGTCTCACCCGCGAACAACTACAAGTTCACCGAGGAATACATCGTCCAGCGCCTCAGCAGCAATGCGCTGGATACTTCCGCCCGCGTCGTCATCGGCACCATCCAGCGCGTGTATTCCATGCTGAAGGGCGAAAAGGAACCGCCCCCGGACCTCGACGATCTCGCCATCGACTCCGCGGAGTCGCTCTTCAAAGAGCCCGTGCCGGTCGCTTACAATCCGGCGTTTCCCATCGAGGAGTTCGACTTCATCGTCGTCGATGAATGCCACCGCTCCATCTACAACCTCTGGCGGCAGGTGCTGGAGTATTTCGATGCCTCCCTCATCGGCCTCACCGCCACGCCCGCCAAACAGACGTTCGGCTTCTTCAACAAGAACCTCGTGATGGAATACAATCACGAGAAGGCCGTCGCCGACGGCGTGAATGTCGGCTGCGACATCTACCGCATTCGCACGCAGATCACCGAGGGCGGCTCAAGGGTGGACGCCGGCCTGTGGGTGGACAAACGCGACCGCCAGACCCGCGCCGTTCGCTGGGAGCAGCTCGACGGCGACCTCACCTACGCCGCCACGGACCTCGACCGCGACGTCGTCGCCACCGACCAAATCCGCACCGTTCTCTCCACCTTTCGCGACCGCGTCTTCACCGAAATCTTCCCCGGCCGCACCGACCTGCCAAAGACCCTCATCTTCGCCAAGGACGACACCCACGCGGACGACATTGTCAGGATTTGCCGCGAGGTCTTCGACAAGGGAAACGACTTCTGCCAAAAGATCACCTACCGCACCGGCTACATCCGCACCGTGGAAATGGTGAAACAAAAGGACGGCAGCGAGGCGGAGCAGGTCGTGTGGAAACGCGCTTCCTCCCTGACTCCCGATCAAATTCTTAGCGCCTTCCGGAACAGCTATTTCCCGCGCATCGCCGTCACCGTAGACATGATCGCCACCGGCACGGACGTGAAGCCGCTGGAGATCGTCTTCTTCATGCGCACCGTCGCTTCCAAAAACTTCTTCGACCAAATGAAGGGCCGCGGCGTGCGTGTGGTCTCGGAGACGGAAATGGAAAATGTGAATCCCGGCGTAAAGCGGAAGACACGCTTCGTCATCGTGGATGCCGTCGGTGTCTGCGAACGCTGCAAAACCGAAACCCGCCCGCTGGAGAGCAAGCCCACCGTCTCGTTCGATAAACTCCTCGATGCCGCCGCCTTCGGCACCACGGAGACCGAAGCCATCGAATCCCTCGCCAACCGCCTCATCCGCCTCGAGCGCCGTTTCGATCCCCAGGTGCAGGCGGACGTGGTAAAGACCGCGCACGGGCAAACGCTCTCGTGCATCGCCCAGGGCCTCCTCGCCTCTCTCGACCCTGACGAAATCCTCGCCGCGGCCAAACAGAACAAGCCGCTCTACGAAGAACCGACCGAAAAGGAAATCGCTGCCGTTAGGGAATCCCGCATCAAATCCGCCCTCGCCCCGCTCGCCGCCAATCCGGACCTTCGCAATCTGCTCAAGAAGATTCACAAGGCCGCCGACCAAACCCTCGACGTCATTTCAGAAGACGTCCTCCTCTACGCCGGTGCCGCCCCACAAACCGCCCAATCCAGCGCCGAGACCGCCACTTCCTTCCGCGCCTACATCGAACAGCACCGCGAAGAGATCACCGCTCTGCAAATCCTCTACAGCCGGCCCTATGCCCAGCGTCTCACCGAGCCGATGCTGAAGGAACTGGAAAAGAAACTGCGTGAAAACCACGCCGCATGGACCGAGGACAATCTCTGGAATGCCTTCGCTGCTGCCCGTCCCGGCAAAGTGAAAGGTCGCTCTCAGGCCGGACGCTTTGCGGACCTGGTAGCCCTCGTACGCTTCGCCCTGGAACAGCAGCCCGTCCTGGAGCCGTTTGCGGAGTCCGTCCACCAGCGCTTCACCGAATGGCTAACCGCGAAAGAGGAGTCCGGCACGGCTTTCTCCGCGGAGCAACTGGCATGGCTGGCACTCATCCGGGATCATATCGCCACCAGCGCCAGCATCGAAGCGGCGGATTTCGATTATGCGCCGTTCAGCCAGCGCGGAGGCACGGGGAAGGCGCATCAATTGTTTGGCGCGCACTTGCCCGAACTGATTGAGGAACTTAACTCAGCACTAGCCGCCTAATCCATGAAAAAGCCCCCTCCCTCTTCGGAGAAGCCCATAGACGAACTGTCCCTGCCCAAGCTAAGGGTGCTTCTTCGTGAAAGAGGAGACGCGAAACCGTCTTACTTGTTCAAAGCCGTGGAAGCATCTGCGGACATGCGCGACTATCGTTATGTCTTTTGGCTCGATCTGATGGGGGCGAGAAACTTGATGAAACTCTCGCTCCCACGAGCTGCCCGTTCAATCATGAAAATTCACGCGGCCGCCCTGTCAGTCCGAGAGCAGAATCCAAAATTAGAAATCAATCCGGTGATGGATGGGGTGTATGGCTTTGTAAAAGATCGAGAGCTGCTTGAAAAATGCCTGACTGAAATTCTGAGCAGTTTGGCAAATGTCTTCATACAAGAACATTCGCCGTCAAACCGCTTCATGATTAGAGCAGGAGTCGCCTTTGGTCCAATTATACCTGGAAGCGCACTATCCGCCGGATCCCCTATCCTTCAAAATAACTTGGAGTATTTAGGGGGTACAGCAATTGGCATGGGTATTTCCCATGCTTACGAGGCCGAAGGATCTGCGCCCCCCTTTGGAGTTTACATCCACGAATCTGCTCGGGCATTTGCGCCTCTTACGAAAGGCAGTTTTCCCTATAGGGCGACTTTGTGGCGCTGGTTCGACGACGACGAAGCTCTGACTCGAGCGATGCAACTCGCTTTGAATGAACATTTCGCGTGGCTTGAAAAGAATCCCGTCTCATCTCAATACGACGTTGAAGCGATGCGTCGTCACAAAAACCTAGCGGTTGAATATTTCGAACTTCATACTTTGAAGAGTTAGAGCCGGTCACCGCGCGTTTCAATGACCCTCGAACTTCAGAATCCGCTCGAATCAACAGAACGGCCGCTAACTAAGGGGTGGCAATGGGTCACGATTGGTGAAATGACATCAGCAATCCAGTATGGCTCGTCAGCTAAAACCTCGGAAGACGCAACTGGCGTTCCGGTGCTACGAATGGGCAATATCAAAGAGGGGAGCCTTGTTTTGGACTCGCTAAAATTTCTTCCTCACGAACACCAAGAATTTCCGGACCTTTTGCTTCGTGATGGCGATCTGCTCTTCAACCGAACGAACAGTGCGGAATTGGTTGGCAAATCAGCAGTGTATCGCAGCAATCCTGAAAAGTGCTCGTGTGCGTCCTATCTTATTCGGGTGCGGTTGAAGCCTGATTATGTGCCCGAATACGTTGCCAACTACCTCAACTCTCCATTCGGACGCCAATGGATATCGTCGGTCGTAAGCCAACAGGTCGGGCAGGCAAATGTGAATGCAAGTAAGCTCAAGGCATTAAAAATTCCGGTTCCGGACTACAACGAACAATGCCGCATCGTCGCCGGGATCGAAAAACAATTCACCCGGCTGGATGCGGGAGTGACGGCGTTGCGGCGGGTGCAGGCCAATCTCAACCGCTACCGCGCCGCCGTCCTCAAAGCCGCCTGCGATGGCAAACTCGTCCCCACCGAAGCTTCCTTCACCTCGCAACGAGAAGATCAAGTCGGGAGTTTGAATCTCGTTCCGGATTATGAAACAGGGGAACAACTTCTACAGCGCCTCCTCGCCGAGAGGCGTAGGAATTGGACTCGCCGCGGCCAATATAAAGAACCTGTTGGCCCGGATGCAGCAAATCTCCCTCATCTGCCAAAAGGATGGGCTTGGGCAACCGTCGAACAACTTACTTCGCTCGTAACCAGCGGTTCCCGAGGGTGGGGCGAATTTTATTCAGACGCTGGCCCCCTTTTTGTTCGTGCTCAGGACATTAAGACCGACTCACTCAACTTTTTAGGAATCGCACGCGTTGCGCTTCCTGAGAAAGCTGAAGGAATGCGGAGCGCTGTGGAAAACGGCGATTTGTTGATCACCATCACGGGTGCCAACGTAACTAAAACAGCAGTCGTCCACGGGCTTGAAGAGGTGGCCTTTGTGAGTCAGCACGTCGCTCTCCTTAAACCTGTGTTCCGGGAGACCTCAGCGTTCCACTTTATGTGGATTGTCTCACCAGCACACGGCAGAAAACAGTTGGAACAGTGGGCGTATGGTGCCGGGAAACCTGGATTGAGTCTTGAGCAAATTCGCTCCCTGCCTTTAGCTGTCCCACCGGTCGCGGAACAAATTCGCATCGTGGCTGAAGTTGAACAACGTCTATGTGTAATAGACAGCATAGCATTAACGATCGCCTCAAACCTTAGGGCTTGTTTACAATGGCCGCCAAAGCTTGAACTGCTCGTAAGTGGCGGCCACCGAACAAAGGACCAAAGCCAGGAACATCCTGCGGGTCTTTTCGAAGCGTGAGGCCACTCTGCGGTAAACTTTGAGTCTCTGGAAA
>DASZQB010000018.1:0-2638 GCA_035550135.1 Verrucomicrobiales bacterium | reverse complement strand
GGAAAGCTCCCACCCAACCCGCGAACTGTGCATCGAACGTTGCCTTGAACCCATGAACGAACCCATTAACCACTAACCAACCTCACGGCATGTGTAAACGATGTCCTGAACCTGAAGTGTAAACGATGTCCTGACTGCGCCATTCATTCCTTCGTCATTCGGATTTCTGGTTTCGACATTCTTCTTCCATGCTCTCCCGAAAATCGCCGGTTCCAAACTCCCGTCCCGGCACCCTCCGCGTCGCCATCGCCTCGCTCGCCGCGATCTTTGGCCTCGGCGCAACCATCGTCGGCGTTCCGCTTTTCAACGACGCCCGCGAAGGCCGCTCCCGCCACGCGCTCATTTCCAGCCTGCCGGATTATTCCTCCGCGCCCGACGGTGGAAAAACGATCCTCGAAGGCCGCATCGCCGCCGGCACTCCTCTACTGCAGGGCGGATTCGTCGCATGGCTGCGCGAAGGTTACGGACGCAATGCAGGCTCCAGCAAAGGCTGGAACGTTATCGGCGGCGAGACGCAGCCCATGACCATCGACACCGCCTCCGGTCCTGTCCGCATCCTCAATGCCGGCTTTGCCCTCGATAACGCCGTGCTTCCATGGGAACATGAAACCCGCGAAGAATCCGCTCCCGCCTTCACCGCCGGCAGTGTCCGCATTTCCGGCCTCATCCCCGGCGGCACCGTCATGGTTCTCGGCACCCGCACTAATGATGGCCTCAACGCCGAATCCATCACCGGCATGGACCGCAAAACCTATCTCGAAAAATTGCACCAGGCCAGCGACCGCATCTGGCAGGGCTCGATCGGCATGCTGGTGCTGGGACCAATCGTGCTTTTCTTCGCAGGCCGCGCCATCGTTCGCATCTGCAAAGCACCCTGACAGATCCGGGGCATCACAGATCGTCATCCTCGCGCAACTCAGTCCGTCCCTCCGGCTCCGCGAGAACTCCCGCCAGCGCCCGCAACACCTCCATTTCACCACTGGAGACGGCCGCACAAAGGCGCAGCGATTCAACGGCATTCTGCCAGGCGAACACTTTGCCGTATTCGTGAGGCAACCATTCGCCACCACGCTCTGAAGCAAGCTTTGGATTCATCCGGCAGGTGATAAACGACTCCACAGTTGGGTGCAAAGGAGAGGGCCATCCGGCGTTTCAAAAGCACAGCTCTGCAAGCGGCGCACTTGTGTCAGCGGCTGTTGTACACGATCAATTGACATCGTGTCCACCAGTGTTCCAATCGCCGCGGAAGCCGCACTCCTGCCGCGCAGCGCAGGGCGCGGATTGCGGGCCATGCTGTGTTTGGCGCTCCTGTTGTGGGGCATATGGGATTTCGGGGCCTGCGTCGCCGGTGCCGCGGAACGGGTGTTGGCCGGTCAAAGCCGCGAAGTGAAACTCGCGGGCGCGCTGCCGCTCATCGCGGCATGGTTTCTCTATCCATTTCGAAGCCGTCACTTCTCCGTCCCGGGCTGGATTTGCATTGCGGCAGGTGTCTTTCTCATGATGCCCCTCGTGTGCATGGAGAGCGCAGGACTAATGTCGATCGGAAGGAACTACATCGCCAGCAACGGATGGCTGCTTTTGCTTATCGCATGGCGCGCGCTCATTCTCGCGCGGAGTTGCAGCGGGGTCTCTATTCTTCCTGGACGAAGCGCTTCCATTCTCGTCCGCGCCGGACTCACTGTGATGCAATTCGCCTGTGTTGCCTGCAGCGCCGCAGCCGCCTGGTGCGCAGGCTGGCTTTTCATGGTCTCACGGGCCTTTGGCGGCGACCCCGGATTTTTCGTGCTCTGGGGACTTGCCTTCTTTTGGCTCGCTTCACGGCTCCATCCGCACGTTCCGGATATTACCGCAGCTTCGATTTAGATCACGCCGCAATCGAATTTATCTCCTGTCCCGCTACCAGATGGCATCCCGGGCTTCCGTGAGAGGCCGTGCAACGAGTTCAAACAAAAGCGGGCAGTCCGGGCGTTGTTCCGCAGGATGGGGATCGCCGGCGGAGGCGCCGAAAGGGTGACGAACGTTCGGTCGCTATCTCCCTCGGTAATTAAAGGCCTCGGCGATGGGGACGGGGGGTTCTTCGCGGGACTTGAGGCAGGCGTTGAGAGCGGCGAGCACGCGCCGCTGGGTGCGAGCGGTGAGTTGGCGGCCTTTGCGGGCTTTGGCGACTTCTTTGTGGGTGAGATTGGCATCAGCGCCGGCGGCAACGAGGTCATGATTTTTCAGGCCGCGGGATTCCATGAGAGTGTCGAGCGGCTGAACGCCGGCGTTCATGTTATCGGGGATCATGAGGCGGAAGCGGGAAAGAGAAAAGGCTTCCCGTTACCGGGAAGCCTTTTCAGAGAGTGTCTGGGAACCGGGAGGGGGTTACTGGACCTGCACGCGATTGTGCTGCACGCCGGAAATGAAGCCCACTTCAGGCGGGAACTCAAGGAAGCCGGTGCTCGGGTGGGTCGCCTCGCGGATGGCGGGGTGATATGGCGGACGGTAGCCGCCCTTGTAGGTCGGGAACGGGAAGGTGACCAGTTCATAGATCCCGTAACCAAGGCGGGCGACCGTCTTGCCGCCGCCATAAATGAGGCCGTAGCTGGCCGCTTCACTGGCTCCGCCCTCCTCCTGGGAGCGGGCCATTTGCACCGGC
>DASZQB010000017.1:0-11073 GCA_035550135.1 Verrucomicrobiales bacterium | reverse complement strand
TGGGGCGAAGGCCTATTTACACCGGCAGGTGACGGCGGTGGGAATCATCGCCGCAGTTATTTTCGCACTGCTTTATGTGTGGAAACGGGATTTCGCCGTACCGGGGGGATTTCTGATCGGCGCGGCGTGTTCGCTGGCGGCGGGTTATATTGGCATGAGCATCGCGGTGCTGGCGAATGTGCGGACGACGCAAGCCGCGACCGAAAGCGAGCCGAAGGCCCTGCGCGTGGCATTCAATGGCGGTGCGGTGACGGGCCTGCTGGTGGTGGGTCTGGCGCTCTTGAGTGTGGGCGCGTTCTTTTTGATGGTGCGGGGTGACGGTTCGGTGAAGGCCACGCAGCATGCGGTGGACAGCCTGGTGGGGCTGGCGCTGGGCGCGAGTCTCATCTCGGTCTTCGCGCGTCTGGGTGGCGGCATTTACACCAAAGCCGCGGACGTGGGAGCGGACCTTGTGGGGAAGGTGGAATCGAATTTGGCCGAGGACGATCCCCGCAATCCGGCGACCATCGCGGACAATGTGGGTGACAACGTGGGAGACTGCGCGGGAATGGCGGCGGACGTGTTTGAAACCTACGCGGTGGCGCTGATCGGTGCGCTGTTGATCGGCGCGCTGCAATTGAGCGGCGTCGCAGGTGCGCTGGTGTATCCCTTTGCGATTGGCGGCATTTCCGTCATCGGCGCGGTGCTGGGCGTGTGTTTTGTGAATTTCCGCAGCAATGCGGTGAAGGCGGACCGGGCGCTGATTGAGGGTGTGGTGGTTTCGGGAATCGTCTCGGCAGCACTTTATTATCCGGTGACGATGGGCCTGCTGCCGGAGACCATGTTGATCGGTGGAAAGACGTTCACGCCGGGAAGCATTTACATGACGGCAATCGTGGGGCTGCTGATGACTTTTGCATCGGTGTTCATCACGAATTACTACACTTCGACGAAGTACCGTCCGGTGCGGTGCATCGCGGAGGCCTCGGAAACGGGGCACGGCACGAATGTCATCGCGGGCCTCGCAGTGGGGAACATGGCGACAGCGATTCCGGTGGGTGTGATCGTGCTGGCGATTTATTTCAGTTACCAGTGGGGCGATCTCTTCGGAGTGGCCACGGCGGTGATGAGCATGTTGAGCATGGCGGGAATCGTTATCTCGCTGGATGCGTTCGGGCCGATCACGGACAATGCGGGCGGCATAGCGGTGATGAGCGGATTGCCCCCCGAAGTGCGGGATCGCACGGATGCGCTCGATGCGGTGGGCAACACCATGAAGGCGGTGACAAAGGGGTATGCGATTGCCTCGGCGGGACTGGCGGCGCTCGTCTTGTTTGGCTCTTATTATCTCGACCTCGATACGAAAATGCGCGATGCCGGCAAACTGGCCGCGGATGCAGTGACGGAGTTTTCGTTGAAGGACCCGCGGGTGCTGATTGGGATGTTCCTCGGCGGGCTGCTGCCGTTTTTATTCAGCGCGATGGGGATCAGCGCAGTGGGTCGCGCGGCGGGCGCGGTGGTGATCGAGGTGCGCCGGCAAATTGCGAAGTTTCCTGGCATCCTCACAGGCAAGGAGAAGCCGGAGTATGCAGCCTGCGTGGACATCGTGACGAAAGCGGCTCTCAAGGAGATGATCATCCCGGCGCTGCTGCCGGTGCTCGCGGTGCTGATCGTGGCCGGCATGCCGGCGCTGGGCAAGGAGGCGCTCGGAGGCATGCTGGTCGGCACCATCGTCACGGGACTTTTTGTGGGCATCAGTATGACCTCAGCCGGTGGTGCGTGGGACAATGCGAAGAAGTATATCGAGGAAGGGCACCACGGCGGCAAAGGCAGTGACGCGCATAAAGCAGCGGTCACCGGCGATACGGTGGG
Source organism: Verrucomicrobiales bacterium (assembly GCA_035550135.1). Taxonomy (GTDB): domain Bacteria; phylum Verrucomicrobiota; class Verrucomicrobiia; order Verrucomicrobiales; family V1-33; genus V1-33. The sequence continues at coordinate 9,222 of DASZQB010000017.1, read as the reverse complement.
CGATCCTTATAAAGACACGGCAGGCCCGGCGGTGAATCCGATGATCAAAGTGGTGAACATCGTCGCCATCCTTGTGATCGAGTTGTTCTTCTGCCGGTAATCCGGTTAGGGGAGATTGCGGCGCAGGCGCACCAGTTGCACCAGGACGCCCTCAGCGACCGTTTCGGACTTGGTGGCGAAGTCGGGCTGAAACCCCATGGCTTCATAAAAACGTATCGCCGCCGCGTTGGTTGAGAGGACCCACAACACGATTTTGGCAAATGCTGAATCAGCGGCAGCGGCAAAAGCAGCCGTGCAGAGGGCGCGGCCCGCCCCGCGGCGCCAATGCTTTGGATCGACATGGATGGCGGAGATTTCAGCATCGCTGTCCGGGTTGTGGTCGGGGTCGCGGGAGGGAACCACACAGCAAAAGGCAACCGTCTGCCCGGCATCTTCAGCGACGGTGATCGCGTGATCGGACTGGAGCAATTTCCCCCACATCAGCGAACCCGCGGAAACGTCCAGTTCGTCCAGGGCAGCATCCGGCATATGACCGCGATAAGCGGCGCGCCATGCCGCGACTTGAATGGCAGCGATGGCTGGAGCATCGGCAGGAATGGCGGCGCGGATGTTCACGGAATGATTCTCACCCGCCCACCCAGTGGAGCGCAAGCTTCACCGCAAAAGGAATGGTGAAGAGACTTACCAGCGTGGTCATCACAATGACTCGCATGGCGGTGGCTTCATGGCCGCCGTACCGGCGCGCGATGATCATGGGAAACACCGCAGCGGGCATGGCGGCCTGCACGGCGATGACGTGGCGGAAGTCCGTGCTGGCGGCGGGAAGAATCAGCAGCGCCGCGAGCATCAGGGCAGGCAGGAGCACCAGACGCATGACCACGCCGCCAATGGCCGCACCGGCATCCGCGTGCCAGCCGGGTTGACTAACAAGATCGAGAAGCGTAGCCCCCACGACGATGAGGCCCAGCGGTATGGCGCATTCGCCCAGCATGTGGGTGGCCTGTTTGATGCTGACGAGCAGCCAACTCGCGGGCTGACCGTCGGCCGCCCATGCGGGCCATGGCAGCAGATTGAGTGTCAGCCCCAGGACGATGGATAGGACGACGGGATTGAAGATATTCTTCGCCGCGCCGTGAGTGCGCGGATTCATCAGCCATACGCCCACCGTCCAGAGCACAAGCTCGATGCCGAGCGTGTAAATGAACAGGATGCCCATCCAGTGATTGTCAGGGAACAGCGCGCGCAGAATGGGAATGGGAAGGTATCCGTAGTTTTGGATGGAGCACGTAAGCGCAAACGTGCGCCGCACCGCGCCGTCCTTGAGCTTGAACAGTGGCGCCACGAGCCACGACAGCGCACCTCCCGCCAGCATCAAGCCCGCGCCCAGCAGCAGGGGAAGCCAAACGTTCGCCGGATCGCGCAGCGACTCGTTGCCCACGATGTTGCCGATGATCAGACACGGATAGGTGACGTTCACCGCCAGCGCGAGAATGGCGGGATCTCCTTCACGCGTCAGGATGCGCAGGCGCCGCAACAGCGCGCCGATGCCCATGAGCAGAAACACCGGCACGGCGGCCTTGAGCAGGAGCGTGAGCGTAATGTCAGGCATTCCGTGACGGAGCGGAGGGACGTGTCACGCTTCCTCGCTGGCGTATTTCTCCCACATCTTTTGAATCCTCCGCTTCAGCGTGAGCTTCACGGCCGGGCTGACCCTGTCAATAAACAGGACGCCCATGAGGTGATCAGTTTCATGCTGAATGGCGCGGGAGAGGAGGCCATCGGTTTCCAGTTCGATGGTGCGGCCATCGAGCAGTTTGAGCTTCGCCCTGACAACATCAGGCCTTTTGATATCGACGCGGATTTCCGGGAAGCTGAGGCAGCCTTCGTTCATCACCGCCTTCTCTTTCGCGGGAAAGGAAAGCACCGGATTCATGAAGACGAGCGGCATGTTAGCCTCCAGCGTGGACTCCTCACCGTTCACCCGAATGAACGTGCAGGGCTCCTTCGCATCGCTCACATCGATCACCGCAAACTGAATGCCGATGCCGATCTGCGGCGCCGCAAGCCCAACACCATCCGCAGCCTCCATCGTCTCCAGCATGTCAGCCGCGAGCGCATGGAGGTCCGGAGTTATTTCGGTGACCGGCTTGCATTTTTCACGCAGCACCGGATCGCCGTAGAGAACGATTTCACGAACCATGGGAAGAAGAAGATGGAGGGAGCGGGGGAAAGTGCAATTGTCAAACGGCAGGGTTAACGAAAAGCACCAAGCACCAAGCACCAAGCACCAAGCTCCAAGCTCCAAGCTCCAAGAACCAAGCACCAAAGAGCCGGAGCGGAGCGGAGACAGCCGAAGGCAAACACCAAAACATCAAGCTCCAATTGGCGCGTCCGGGAGCTTCCTCCGAATTCGCTTTGGAGCTTCGATGTTTGGAGCTTCTTTGGTGCTTGGAGCTTGGTGCTTGGTGCTTTCGCCGCAGGCGATGTCGTTTGAAGTTTTCACCGCAGGCGATATTCACCTCCCATGAAACCTCCCGGCGCTGCAATCTTCGACCTCGATGGAACCCTGCTGGACACGCTCGACGACCTTGCGGATTCGGCGAACGAAGCGCTGGCGACGGCGGAGCTGCCGGTGCACCCGGTGGATGCCTACCGCACGTTTGTGGGCGACGGCATTCACATGCTGGTGCAGCGCATCATCCCCGCCGAACGCCGCGACGATGAAACCGTGGCGCATGTGCTGGCGCTTTACCGGGCGGCCTACGGACGCCGCTGGGATAACAAATCGCGGCCTTACGCGGGCGTGCCGGAGACGCTGCATGAACTTTCCTTCAGGCCGGTAAAACTGGCGGTGCTTTCCAACAAACCGCAACGGTTTACCGAACTGTGCATCGAAAAACTCATTCCGGGGAATCCCTTTCACCTGATTTACGGGCAGCGCGAAAACGTGCCGCGCAAGCCCGATCCCGCGGGCGCCCTCGAGATCGCCCATGACTTCCAGGTGCAGCCGCACGATGTGGTGTTCATCGGTGATTCGAAAATCGATATGGATACGGCCGTTGCCGCGGGCATGCGGGCCATTGGCGTATCGTGGGGATTCCGGCCGGTGGAGGAATTGAAGGCGCACGGCGCGGAAAGGATCATCGACCACCCGGCGGAGATTTTGGAATTGTTTGCATGAAGAGCCGGGCATAGCTGTCAGGACCATGGACCGCAGACCGCTTCAAACCCGCCAGCACACCTGGGCCCGCCGGCTGGCAGGCGCACTGGTGAAGACCGGACTGACCCCGAACGGCGTGTCGGTCATCGGCATCCTCTTCGCGGCGTCCGCGGGCGGACTGCTGTGGGAATACGGCGGCAAACCATGGGCTCTGCTTCTCGCCGCCGTGTGTATCCAACTTCGCCTCCTTTGTAATATGCTCGATGGCCTCATGGCCGTGGAGTATCAGGCCGGCAGCGCCACCGGCTGTCTCTTCAATGAAGCCCCGGACCGGCTGGAGGACGCGCTGATCCTGATCGGCGCCGGATACGCTACCGGGCACGGGTGGCTGGGCTGGCTCGTGGCCCTGCTCGCGGCCAACACCGCTTATGTCAGGGTCTTCGGCGGCTCCGCGGGACTGACGCAGGACTTCTCCGGCTGGGGCTCAAAACCGCGCCGCATGTTCTGGGTCACCGTCACCTGCCTCGCCGCTGCCATTTGTCAGGGACTCGAATTGAAAAGCGCGTGGGAAATCATGCTCTGGGGCATGGCATGGACCACCGCCCTGACCGCAGGCACTCTCTGCGGAAGAACGCTGCGGGTTTACAACCGGCTGAAGGCCCGCGCTTCTTAACCGGGCGCTGGCTGGTGCCGCGGAAAAAGTAAAAATTCCGCGTTCCGCCACTTGACACGATTGAGGAAAATTCCGGCGTTTTGACCCGGAATTCGCGGATTTTTTACGACAAAATTTCACGCGCTGCATTTCGATGCAGGACTGTTCCCGCCCCCGGATTCTCCAAAGCGTGAAGTGTTATATTCGCTCGCCCACCGGCACCATGAATATGACACACAACGACACCCCCCTAACGGAGTCCGCCGGCGAACTCCTCACCATCGTGGAAGCCTGCGCGCTTCTGAAAATAAAGCGCCGCACCATCGACGACTGGCGCGCCTCGCGGGCATTGCCGTGCATCAAGCGCGGGAAGTATGTGCGCTTCCGCCGCGCGGATGTGGAAGCCTTCCTCGCCGCCCACACCGTCACGAAACGGGAAGGGAACTAACGATTCTTCCGCGGTCCCCGCCATGGAGCAGAACATTGTCGAGCGCGCCCGGCGCTACCTTGCGAAAACCCCTCCCGCCATCTCCGGCAGCGGCGGAGACGGAGCCACCTATCGCATCGCCGTGGCGCTGGTGAAGGGCTTCGATCTCGGCACGGAACGCGCCCTGCCGCTGCTCCGCGAATGGAATGCGCAGTGCGTGCCCCCGTGGCCGGAGAGCGGCCTGCGCAGCAAGCTCGCCAGCGCCGCGAAGAGCACGCGCCCCGCCGGATGGCTCCTCGGCCCTGACAAACAGGTCGTGCTCGACGAAGCCGCGCAAAAGGCCGCCAAACGCCGTCAGTGGCCGTCCTTCACAAAGCCCTCGCCCGCCGACATCGAGCGCATTGCCGCGCGGCGGCATGTTTCCGCGGAGGCCGTCTATCTCATGGTTTGCCATCAGCATCTCTGGCGCTGCTGCTGGCAGGGCGAGGAATGCTTTGCGTTCCAATCCGGCACGTTCGCGCAGGTGCGGCGCATGGATGGAAAACCCTTCCAAAAAGCCGGCGGTGAATCCGTGAAGGCACTGAATCTTCCGGGCAGCGAGGGCCGGTTTCTCAATCCCGGCGGCCCTGGCAATCCGGACGTGCCCGTCCTCCTGACAGAGGGCCCCGCGGGACTTCTGGAATCCGCGGAAGCCGTGCTGCGCGCGGACCGCAAAACGGGCACCGACCACTCCGTAGCCCTCTGCGCCGCCGTCTCCGCCGGCAGCCGCTTCACCCGCGCCCGCCTCGACACCCTCGCCGGACGCCGCGTGCGCATCATCCCGGACGCCGATCCGGCTGGTCAATCCGCCGCCGCGGCGTGGCTCGCCAGCCTTCGGTCCGTCCACTGCACCGTGGATTGCATCCGCCTTCCCGCTGGCTGCAAGGATCTCGGCGATGCGCTGCGCACTCTCCCGCCGCGGGATCCATTCTGGATAACATTGATCTCTTTCTAACCAAAACCAACCAAACAAACTACACCATGCAGCTTGAATTCTACGATCCCTCCCTAACCCATCCTGAAGTCTATCAACGCGCGGTCGCCGAAGCTGAAGCCATGCTCTCCGACGATCCCCCGGAGGACACGCTTCCCGCGCCCGCCTCCGCGCAGACCCCGAAACGCCGCGCCCCGCTCACCGTGCGCAGCATCGATGAAATCCTCGCCACGCCCGACTCCCCCGCCGATCTCCTCCTCGCCAACGGCTACATGGAACGCGGCGAGCCCACCGCCATTTGCGGCATGGGCGGCATCGGCAAAAGCAGACTCACCATGCAGCTCGCCATGATGCACCGCGCCGGCCTCCCTTTTCTCGGGTGGGAAACACGCTCGCCGGACCTCCGCTGGCTCTTCCTCCAAACAGAGAACGGCAGCCGCCGCCTCAAGACCGACCTCACCGCCATGCTCACCGGCTTCACCCCCGCCCAGCAGATTGCCATCAAGAGCGGCATCCGCCTCCACACCATCGAAGGCGAGGACGACGGCTGCCTCCTCCTCACCGACCCTGACAACCGCCAGCGCGCCATCGACGCCGTGCAGCAAAGCGGCGCCGACATCGTCATCTGGGACCCCCTGCGCGACTTCACCGGCGACGACCTCAACAAAGACATGGTCATGAGCGAAACCGTGCGCAACATCCGCGCCATCACCCGCACCGGCGACCCCCGCCGCACCTGCCTCATCATCCACCACGCCGGCGAAGGCAAAGCCGGCGTCGCCAAAGCCATCGGCTACGACCGCGGCACCTTCGGCCGCAACTCCAAATCCCTCAAAGGCCTCGTCCGCGCCCAAATCAACGTCGCCCCCGCCACCCCGGATGATAACAGCCAAATCATCCTCGCCTCCGGCAAATGCAACAACTTCCAGGAGTTCCCCCCCTTCAGCGCCAGACTGAACCCGGACACCATGCTCTATGAACCGGTGGAGGATTTCGACTTCGACGCATGGCGGGACTCACTGTCAGGAGAAAGGGAACGGCCGGGCACGGAGCTGCTCATCCGTCTTCTGGGGGAGACTGAGGATGGCATGGATAAAAACGAAGCCATCGTCAAACTCCAATCCACCGGCGTGGGCAAAACCACTGCGCGGGAGATCATCGCTCAGGCGGTGGCGGACGGCGATGTGAAGGAATCGCCATACCAGCGTGAAGGCAAACGGTCCGGCGTGCAGCTCAGTCTTCTGCCGTAAGGCACTTGTTTCTTCCCTCCCGATTCCTGTGGAAACGGGAAGGAAAGAACTTTCCTCCCTGGCTTTGGCCGCCCTGTTAGAGCAGACGGAAAACCGGTGCTGTGGAATCGTTGAGAGAACGCACCAGCAGATGAACGTCCGTCGAGGGATTGCCATCACCCTGGCAGTCTTCGTGATGTTTGCGGCAGGCGGCGGCGTTTTTACAGGCTGTCTTGAGACGCTCAAGCAGATCCTCAAGCGGCAGAGCCCGCTTCTGATATTTGGGCAGGTGTTTCTTTAGAGCTTTTATGGCGGCTGCGGCGTCCAGAAGGTATTTCGTCGTGGCTTCGTGGTGCAGGAGCAGCCAGAACTCAAATGAGGGGTTTGACGGGGCGATCAGCACGCCTTGAGCCCGTGCTCTATTGAATGCTGCGGGCAACTGTTTGGCGCGCGGATGATCTTTGGCTTCCGTGTCAAAGACCACCCAGACCTCGTCGTATCGCGCGCGGACGAGAGATTTTTTCGCTTCGTCCTCCCGTTTGTCCCGCAGGCGAATTGCCTCCGCCACCATCCCGTTAGGATCGGTTTTGCCAACCTGAAGGACTACTACGTCGGCAGACTTGAGTTCCAGTTTTGCGCGCAGGCCGGTAAAATAATCGTGCTCTGTCTTTTCCCCTTCCACCACGATCAGATACAGTTTGCCGCTACCCTGCTCCGCTGCCGGCAGAGAACGGCGAACCTCCCGCCGGTAGTCCCGCCGCTGACGTTTCATGGTGCCAGCAATCCCTCCGGAATGAACGGTATGCCGCCATAGCGCCCCGCCAGATATCCTTTTACGAGTGCCTCGTCGTTGCGCGGTTTATAATCGGTCAGGGGATAAAGGCGGGTGGCTCCTTCGCGGTCCTTTTCTGTGAACCATATTTGATCGCGGCGCAGCAACGTCTGGTCCAGCAACAGCGGGTTGTGAGTGGTGAAAAGCAGTTGCGGATACCCGCTTGCTTCCGGCAGGTGAAGTGAAGCGAACAGACCTATGATCTCCCGCACCAGCAGCGGGTGCAGACTCGTCTCTATCTCATCGATCATCATTAACCGTGCCCGCCCGAAACCCCGAAGGTACCGCGCAAGGATAGCCAGCAGGCGACGCGTGCCTTCGGATTCTTCCTTGGTGAAATCCATGGGAACTGAGGCGCCATTCCGGCCTTGATGGAGGAGTTGGGGGACGGACGAAGTGGAAGTCAGCCATTTTCTTAACGCAGCCCATTCCGCGGTCGAATCGTCTTTGTAATCGAAGATAATCGGAAACATTACCCGTACGTTTCTTTCTCCGGGCCGGACAATAACGTCCCCGGAGTCCTCGTCGGGATCAGGCATAACAAATCGTTCTGGCCAAAGAGCAGGCCCTCTTGGGGGCCTCTCCCGTTTTGCCACCCTTGCGTCCAGAATCCCGAGATCGGCTCTATTCAGGATTTCAACAGCGGTCGTCCGCCATTGAGCATTGCCAAGCAATTCAGCCATGCTTTCGATCTCGTCACCACGGCTGGTATCAATCAGGTGGAACGCACTTCCGAACCACTCCCACATCGTGAGCGAGGGACCGTGATTGAACTGCGCGGCAACCGAAAGAAACGACGCGTTCTCCCGGACTTTACTTCGCAGATCCTTGTCGTGATGAAAATGCTCCGAGGATTTTGACCATTTATACCCTGCCGCTTTGTCATCCCAGTCGCGTTCGAACCACACGCGGGCGTGCCCCTTGGGATAAGCGACAAGGTACTCACTGACTACCCTGTGCCGCGTGAGTTCCAAGCCGTAGAGCATGCGCACGCCGTTCACCATGGCGTGCAGTTCAAACTTCGAAGGCAACTCAGCGCACTGAGGGTCCAGCTTGAACGGTTCGGTCCCGGTGCCGCCATCGGGACGGATGCCAGTGGCTGAATTCCTGACGAACCAAATCACATAACGCAGGGCCGCGAGGACGTTGCTTTTGCCTGAGGCATTCGCGCCGTAAATAGCCGCCGCCTTGAGCAGACGCCTCCCTCGGAGGCCGGGGATCGGCGTATCCATCACGTTTTGCGGCAACTCTTTGGTGGGGCTGTCCGCCACAAAACTGAGGGCCTGATCCTCCCGGATGGACCGGAAGTTGGCGATCTTGAATTCAATGAGCACATCAACTAAACGCCCCCAAACCGTCAAAAGAAAAGCAATTTTTGCAGTTTTTCTGCAAAAAACACCCTGAAATTGCATTTTTCCCCAAATTACGGCGGATGGGTCTAAATGGCGATAGTGCTGGGAAGCCGGGAGAATGTTCTTTCCCGCCCGGCGCCTATGGAATCGGGAAGGAAGGAACTTTGTCCGCCGTTTCCACTGCCCGGTCACCGCCCCTCCGGGGCGCACATCGCAGATTGTCATTTGGTGCGTGTATTCCGTCTGCCCTCCGGGCCGGTGTCACCGGGGAACCGCCCGCATCGACCGTACACCCCTGCACCGCACGCGCCGAACCCGCCCGTTCCCGCGGCCCGGAGGGCTGGTGGAAATTAGCCGGTGTGCGCCAGCCACCGGACCGGAACACGGCCCCCACCCCCTGCGATGTGCGCCCCGGCAGGGGCGACGGAACGTTGTGCAGACGGTTTCTCGCGCATTTCAATTTGCGGAACGAATCCGAACGCATCATTGGCCGATGGCATTCCATTTGCCAACACCGCATTGGATCGGGTTCCGCCGCCCCTGCCCGGGGCGGGTTTCTATTTGGAATCGTGGATTGCCCGTTCCCGGTGGCTTGGG
>DASZQB010000016.1:0-192115 GCA_035550135.1 Verrucomicrobiales bacterium | reverse complement strand
GCGGCCCAAAGCCTATCCCCTGCTGACCTGTCCGCGGCACGCCGTCCCCATGCCGGAACCGCGCCGGAAAAAAACCGCCCAATCCCGCTAACAAAATATGGCTTATCTTCGCGCCATTCGGCTTCAGCCCACGGTGTTAGGGTCCCCCATGGCAGAGCCGCGTAGCGGCGAAAGGATCCGGTTCGCTTTGCCTCCGTCTAAAACCGCGACACCGGACGGACGTTGTCCCTAACACGTTTCCCGGCCCTCAATGATTGAACGCAAACTCCTCCGCGTTCAGCAGCGCCCAAAACAGGTCGGCAAAGACACCCTCACGTTTGTCCGTGGTGAGCGATTGATTCACCGCCGCGCGTTCAGCTTCGGTGGGCACGCGGTTCAGCGTCGAAAGAAAAAGAGAATCCATCACGGCTGAGTTGTCAGGGTTTTTAAGCAGCGCGGACAGCCTGCCCGTCCCGTCATTGATCTGGCGCTGAAGATCTTCGCTGTTCTTGAGATGCAGCAACTGAGGGAGCGTAACTTCCCCTTTGCGTTCGCACGCGCAGGCGGTGACGCGATCACTCCGGCCAAAGAGAGTCAGGAAGTAGGAATCCGCTCCCGCATCGGCGAGTTGGGTGGCGCGGAGGCCGACTGGATAGCCAGGAAATGGGTTGGGCACGCCGGTGGCACCGGCAATGGCGTCCAGCATGACCTCGGCCGGCAGGCGGCGAACGATGTAGTGCGAATAGAACCGGTTATCCGTTTCATTCTCCGGCACGGTCGCGGAGTCGAGTTGGTAAGCCCGCGAATTGAGGATGAGCCGGATGATGTATTTCAGGTCGAATTTGTGAGCGCGGAACTCATCGTTCAAGATCTTCCAGAGAGCCGCGTTGGAGGGCGGGTTGCTGGCGCGCAGATCGTCCACGGGTTCAACCAGCCCTGTGGCGAAAAAGTGTTTCCAAAGGCGGTTCACCATCGCCCCGGAAAAAGATTCGCTGGTGAGCATCCAGTTCACAAACGGCTGACGCGGGTCCCCGCCGGGATCGACTTTGAATTCCTGCCGATCGAGCGGCTGCGGCGCCATGAATTTTCCGGTGCGCGGCTGATTCACGCCAGGAGCCCGCTCGCGGATTTCCTTCAGCCGCTTGTTCTGCTCGTCCAGCTCACGCTGCCGCTCGGCGATTTTTTTCGATTTCTCATCATCCGGAAGGTCTGCTTTGCAAGCTTCAGCGAGCTTTTGCGCAGCGTCCGCAATCCGCTTCTGCTGCTCGCGTTCGTCGCGCGAGGTATTTGTCAGGACGGTGGCACCGGTTTCCGGAGCGCGGCGGTCGAGGAACACTTTGGAGAAGCAGGCCGCGAAGTGATAAAAGTCATCCTGCGTGTAGCGCTCCAGCGGATGGTTGTGGCAGCGGGCACAACCAATGCGCGTACCAAGGAAAGACTGCGCGACACTGTCCGGAAGTTCGCTGTCCTCGACGTTATTCCTCTCGCCAACGACGGTCACGAAATAGCCTGCCTGCGGCTGTTTGATGACATCGCCTTTGGCGAGCAGAACATCGCGCGCGATATCGTTCCATGGACGGTTGGCGGCCACCTGGCTGCGCAGCCAGGCATGGAACGCGCGCACGCCTTTCTGACCGCGCACATCATGATCGCGCTCCTTCCGGTTTTGCAAAAGGTCGGCGAGTTGCAACGTCCAGTAATCCGTGAACTCCGGACGGTTGAGGAGCGATTCCACCAGTTGCGCGCGTTTGTCAGGACGCTTGTCGTCGCGGAAGGCGAGGACTTCCTCCGGCGCGGGCAAAGTGCCGGTGGCATCGAGGAAAGCTCGCCGCAGAAACTGCGCATCGCTGCACGGGCCGGCAGGCGGGAGGTGAAGCTGCTGCAGCTTTTTGAAAACCGGTTCATCGAGAGCATTTTGCCGCGCCGCATAGACCTCCGACGGAACGGTGTGAGGAAACGGCATCGTGAAGCGCACCACCTGCACCAGACCCTGGAAGTGAACACGCACCCCGCCTTCCCCGCAGCGCAATGGTTTGACAAGCCCCGCAGGCTTCACGGCAATCGTCGTTTCGTCATTGGAAAAGAACTGGGCCAGCCACGTGACGTCGCGCACGCGGCCATCAGCGTAACGGGCCCGGACGAGCAGTTGCTGCGTCTCTCCGGGCGCAATCAGGCGATCACCCGGAAGCACTTCCAGACTGGCCGCGTCTTTCTCATCGGAGATGGGCGCGGGAGCGCGCGCCGCGACCCAGTCACGCAGGGTCTTCCACGCACGGGAGTCGGCACGAAAGCGGGTGCCGCCTTCGTGCGGCAGACCGCCCGATGGCTTGCGGAGGAGGAGGCTTTCCTCAGGAAAAGCAAAGTCCACACGCCGGGCATTCACCTCGCGCGTGAGCCAGTCGTAATCCCATTCAGGAGCAAAGCCGCGCAAGGAAAGGCGAAAGCCGTTTTGACCCGCCAGCTTCCCATGGCAGCCGCCCATGTTGCACCCTGTCTTCGTCAGAATGGGCAGGATGTCCTGTTTGAACGACGGAGCGGAGCGCTCGGCGAGCGCCGTGACGGAGACCGGGATTTTTGCGGTGAGGTTATCCACCTGAATCGTTAGCGCCGTTTGCCCGTCAGCAAGGGCCGTGACCACGCCTTTATCATCGACAGTTGCTGTTTGGGCGCCTTCCGTTTTGAAGGAGGCACGGCGCGCAACGTCAGTCACTTTTCCATCATCTGCGACCAGCGTGACGAGGAGGCCGTGAAGAGGATCGCGGCCCGTGAGGTCCAGTTTGTCAGGATGAATGCGCAGTTGCGCCCCGCCCGCTGTAGAGAGGGAAGCGCAGGAAAGAATGCAGGCAACGATGAGGTTCCGCCTTAACATGGAGGAAAGTTACGTCTTGCGGGCGGGCGGGCTTTCCTCAATCTGCGGCGCGCTTCCCGGACAGCCGGGCGTAGTCCTCCGGAAAATCCATATCCTCAAGACATCCCGGATCATCCACCGGCACCTCCTCGATATCCCCGGGGTGGCTTTGCAACAGACCCCGCAATCCGGTGCCGTCATGGCGGGTGAGAATTTCATCGCGATGCACCAGGCTAACGAGCAGCGGATGGCCGCGGCGGCCCTGACAAACAGGCAGAACCATCGACTTTTGGCTCGATCGACCGGCGTCAATGAGACGATTGACCATGGCGGCGGTAATGCCGGGCTGATCTCCAAGGACGAGAAGAAACCCTGTGCAATCCCCCGGCAGCGCCATCAGTCCGCAACGAACGGATGAGAGCATGTCGCCATCCGGGAGGAGATTGGTGACCACAGTGACGGGCAATCCGTTGAGTATCTCCGCAACAGCAGTGGATGCCGGGGAGATGACCGCGAAAACCGGCCCCGCTTCCGCCCGGAGAACTTCATTGATCACATGCACAATCAGTGGTTTCCCGGCAAATGGCAGCAGCAGTTTTTGCCTGCCCATGCGGCGCGACTTTCCGGCGGCAAGGACGACCGTGGCGATCATTTCAAGTGGGCCCAGGTTCGGGTCTGTCCGGCTTTGCCCGCCCCGCGCCGGACGGCAATCATTTGCGCAAGAATGCTCGTGGCGATTTCCGGCGCAGTCTCAGCGCCAATATCAAGGCCGATTGGCGCATGGACGCGGTCAAACTCCTCTGCCGTTGCAAGACCGTTTGTTAGGAAATGCTGCCGCATGAGGACAATCTTCCGGCGGCTTCCGATCATGCCGAGATAAGCCGCGGGCCGCCGCAGACATTGTGTTAGGGCCTGTCCGTCGGCCAGATGCCCGCGGGTGGCGAGAACGACGTAAGTATCCGCATCCAGCGGAAAGTCCCGCACCGTGCCTGGGATCTCGCCCGTGAGAAGACGCGTGCCGGCGGGAAAGCCCTCCGGTTCCATCAGGTCCGCACGATCATCAATCACGGCAAGATCGAAGCCGGCAAGCACCGCCTGAGCAGCCAGCGCCTGACCCACGTGGCCCGCGCCGACAATGAGCAGCACCGGTCGTGGCAGGACCGGCTCCAGGAGACGTTCGCCGGTCTCTTCGGAATGCGGGATGTGTGTGACGCGCGGGCTCACCACCGCCTCGCGCCACGGCGGCTCATGGATGTCCTCCACCCAGCAGCTTTGGGCGATACTGCTTCCGTTGCGCGAAATGCATGTTTCCAGAACGCCCCGCCTGCGATGCGTCAATGCGTGGTCAGCAGCAACATAAGCGCAGCGGTCCTCCGCAGTAAGCGGCTGCAGCAGTACGCGCATGAGGCCTCCGCAAATCGGGTTGGGATCTGTGCCGCCGGGACCCTGCAAAGCGAAGTCAAACACCGCGGACGTCCCACTGTGCAACATCACTTCCGCCCGGCGCAGCGCCTCCGCCTCCACCGCGCCACCGCCAATGGTTCCGGCCACAAGGCCGCGGGCACCGATGACCGCTTTCGCCCCCGCATCCACGGGGGTCGAACCTTCCGCGCGCAACACCGTGGCCACCAGCAATGACTCCGGCGCATCCGGTGCCGCGACGCTGGCGAGAACATGATGCAAATCAGGCCGGCTCTTCATGCCCTCACTTTGCAGCCTCCATGCGCAGGGGCATCTGCCGGATGCGCTTGCCGGTCGCGTGAAAGACAGCGTTGGCGATCGCCGGAGCGACGGCGATGATCGGCGTTTCGCCCGCGCCGGCGGATTCGACTTTCGGATCGTCGAGGATAACGATGTCGAGCGTCGGCACGTCCTCAAAGCGCGGCACTTTGTATTGCTTGTAGGACGCGTTGAGAATTTTGCCGTTCTCAAATTTCATCTCCTCGCGCAGCGCAGGCCCAAGGCCCATCACGATCGCGCCTTTCACCTGTCGCTGGAGATTGTCAGGGTTCATCACCTTGCCGCAGTCGTAAGCCTGACAAACGTGCTTAACGATAATTGCATTGTCTTTGACAGCGACCTCCGCGCAGGCAGCCACGAACGATCCCTTGTCCGTACTACAGGCCAACCCAACGCCCGTGCCGGGCTTCTTTTCCTTCACGCGTTTCGCCCAGTCGAACTTCTTCGCCGCGCTTTCCAGCACGCTGCGCAGACGTCCGGGTTCGAGATGGGCGAGGCGGAACTCCAGCGGATCGCGCCCGGCTTCGGCCGCCAGTTCATCCATGAGCGACTCCCGCGCAAAAGTGTTGGCAGTGGCGGCGAGAGCCCGATAAGATCCATGCCGGAGCGGCGCTGCGGAATTGATAAAGCGTTCGTTGTTTTTCCCCGCGCGGTAGGGCGTCCGCAGGGAGGAGCCGCCGGAGTTCACATTGATGAAATGCCACGAACTGATCTTCCCCTCCGCATCAAGACTGGCTTCGGTTTCAATCAGAGCCGCCGGACGGAATGACGCCCACGTAAATTCCTCCTCCCGCGTCCAGCGGAGATGCACCGGTTTGCCGGCTGCTTTGGCAAGGCGCGCGGCCTCCACGGCGCTTTCGCCGGTATGCCTGCCGCCGAAGCCGCCGCCAAAGTCGGGAATGATGACGCGCACCTTGTCCTCCGGAACATTGAAGGCCCTCGCAACCTCCCCGCGCACTCCGAATGGCGCCTGGGTGGCCGTCCACACGGTCAATTGCGGCCCGTCCCATTCCGCCAGCGCCACGCGCGGTTCCATCGGGCTGTGCTGCACGTAGGCAACATCATAGGTGCGTTTCAGCACCTTGCCGGCGGCCATTTCCGCGGCGTTAGGATTCGCCGGCATCCCCCCCTGGGCATTCTTGCGCAAGTGTTCTGAAAGCGTGGCGCTCGACGGATGCGGCGGCGATTCCCACTTCGCTCCGGCGGCAAGCGCATCGATCGCCTTTTGCGCAAGCCACGACGTCGGCGCAGCGACACCGGCGAAATCCCCGTCATGCACCACGACCACCCCGTTCATCGCTTTGGCCGCCGCGGTATCGAGCGAAACCAGTTTCGCACCGTAGGACGGACGCCGCAAAATCTTGCCATGCAGCATTCCCGGCCGCTTCATATCCGATGGATAAAGATGCCCGCCGGTCACCACATCGCGTGCGTTAGGACGGGGAAGCGATGCACCCAGCGTCTTCCACTCCGCCACCGGTGTTAGGGTCACACCGCGCGGCATTTCTCCGTTCATCGCTTTGCCGGATTCTTCGTCCGCCGCGAGATCGGCATACGTTAGGGAATGCTCCGGTTTTCCGTCGCCGGCCTTGCCTTCCTTAACCTGCACCGTCTTTGCCTCCACCGACCACCGTTTGGCCGCGAGGGCCACAAGGAGATCACGCGCCGCGGCGCACCCCTGACAAATCGAAGGCACCGTTCCCGGCGTGGTGCGGCTCCCGGAAGTGCCGCCGTCGTCCGGTACCAGCGACGTGTCTGCCATGACGAGCCTGACCGATTCCGGCGCGACCCGCAGTTCCTCCGCGGCGGCCTGAGTCAATTCAGCGCGTGCTCCCTGGCCGCATTCCACCTTGCCCGTCATCACGGTTATGATGCCATCCTTTCCAATGTGCAGGCGGGCGGACAGCGTCGCAGGCCCGCGGCCACCCCCGCGCCCGCCACGCCCTCTTCCTCTGCCCTGCTCCTGAGCATTCGATTGCGTGGCAACGCCAATCAAAAGTCCCGCGCCCAGGAGCTTCACAAAATCCCGGCGGTCCACATCCAGCTTAAAGCGGAACGGCACGCGCTCCACTAACTCTTCACCGTCGGCATCGAAACCGAGACAGCGCAGGCTTTCGGCCAGGTCCTCTTCACCGCGAATGCTCATGATCTTATTTTCCTCCGGAGTTGGCCGCGCGGCGCACAGCGTTGAAGATGTTCGCATAATTGCAGCAGCGGCAAATATTCCGGTTCATCGCCTCGACGATCTCCTCGTCGGTGGGATGCGGCTTTTCCTCCAGCAGCGCTACGGCTGTCATGATCATGCCCGGTACGCAGAATCCGCACTGCAGCGCGCCGTCATCGAGAAACGCCTGCTGTACCGCGTGCAGTTTATCGCCCGCCGCCAGTCCTTCGATGGTGCGGATGTTCTTCCCCTGCACGGTGGAAACCGCCGTGCGGCACGAAAAGGCTCGCCGTCCGTCGATGAGCACCGAGCACGCGCCGCACTGCGCCTCGCCGCATCCATACTTCGATCCGGTCAATTCCCAGTCCTCCCGCAGCACCTCCAGCAGCGGTCGTTCAGGGTCTGTCGTCGCCGACCGGTTCCGGCCATTGACGGTACATTGAATAGTGGCTTCGGCACTCATGGCCCGCCAGCGTAGCACTCCCGCGCAGGCGCGCCATTACCTCTATGCGGACACCGTCACCGCGAATCAGGAACGGCAGTTGCGTCCTACCCATGACCGGTCACGCCGGATTCGTTTTCGCGGCGAGCATCGGCCGGAACGCGTTGCGGTAAGCCCACGCGAGATAGAGCTCCAGTGCCAGAAAGACGCCCGCCATCGGCAGCCCCGACGGTTCGAGAAACACGTGGAAAGCAATGCTGTTCAGAATGAACGGAGCAAACAGCGCCAGCGCCAGCGGTACGAACAAATTCGTCACCAGCAGCACTCCGCTCACGAGCAGCGTTGCTCCGATCAATTGCATCATATAGCCGGAATCCATGAGCGCCGTCATAAATGCCACCACTTTCGCCGGCATCGGTTTGTCAGGCTGCGGAATGAAGTTCAGGAACATGTTCAACCCAAAGACCACGAGCGGAAGACCGAGGAGGATGCGCGCAATCGCAGGGATCCAGCGGACGAAGGATTTCTTTTCAGTTGTGTGGTTCATATTCGCAAACGGTTCAGGATTTCGTTACCAGGGCCGCGAGGCGGTCGAGCGATTCGCCCCACCCCTGATGGAAGCCCATTTTTTCGTGCTTTTCACGGTTTTTTGCGTTCCAGTGAAGCGCGCGCGCCGTGTACTTCGTTTTGCCGTCCGGGAGCGCTTCGAACGTCGTGATGGCCGTAAAAAACGGTTCCGGCGAAGGCGCCCAGCCATCATCATAGGCATCGGTGAACACAATGCGCTCCGGTTCCACCACTTCCAGAAAAACGCCTTTGGTCGGATACTCGGTGCCGTCGGGAGCGCGCATCACTGTGCGAAAAATACCGCCAGGACGCAGGTCCATTGTGCAGAATGGAGTCGTCATTCCGTGAGGACCCCACCACTCCTTCAGTTGAGTGGTCCAGGCTTTAAAAAGGCGCTCCCGCGGCGCAGCGATGATGCGCGTGAGGACGAGTTCGAGCGGCGAAGGATTGGGTTCCGTGACTTTCATGATTCGGGTTCGTTGGGGATGGGCGGGGGTTTGACAGAACGGCCTGTCATTGAATCGACGAATGACCTTCGTCCGTCCGGACACGGTTCCGGAATTTCCACGGCGCGGAGAGGGAAACGGTTTTCGGAACCTTTTTGCCGCAAAATGTCCTTTGGAGGAGACATCATTCGTCGATACCGGTGGAGACTCTCTCCATTCTCAAAATCCATCCATCCATCCATCCATCCATCCATCCATCCATCCATCCATCCATCATGAACACGCAACCTTCACCCTATCTTCTCCTCTTTCGCAACACCGGCCCCGAAACCCATCAGCACCTCTCGCCGGAGCAGCGCCAGCAGCTTCTGACCCGCTGGAACGCATGGTACGAAGGCCTCGCGGCACAGGGCAAAGCCGTCGAAGGCCAGCCGCTCGAAATGAAACTGCGTACCGTTTCCGGCACCGGCGGATCGCGTGTTGTCGATGGCCCGTTCGCGGAAGCCAAGGAAGCCATCGGCGGATATGTAAAACTGCTGGTCAGTGATCTCGAAGAAGCCACTGCCATCGCACAGCAGCATCCCGGCTTGGAGTATGGTCTCATCATCGAAGTGCGCTCCATGCTTGGCACCTGTCATCTCGGCGTCACTGCAGGACGTCGCGCGGCGGAAGCGCTCGCCTCCGTTTGATTCCTTCCGCCCCGTCTCGTGGAAACCGCAGAGCCTCCGTTGTCCGGGCCGCCCGCCACCCTGGTGGAGCATTTTTTCCGTCATGAGACGGGGCGGCTGCACGGTGCCCTGATTCGCCTGCTGGGCGTGAACAATCTGTCGCTCGCCGAGGACATCGCCCAGGAAGCTCTGCTGAAGGCGCTCCACACGTGGTCCATGGGCGGCGTGCCCGCAAACCCCGCGGCATGGATCACGCGCGTTGCCATGAATCTGGCAAAGGACACCCTCCGCCATCAGCGCATGGCGACCGAAAAAGAGCCGGCCATCATCACCCACATCGAACAGACGGTTCCCACTCCCGCCGTCGCCGTGGGCCTCGCCCATGAAATCCGCGATGACGCCCTGCGTCTTCTCTTCGTCTGCTGCCACCCGTCCGTCGCGCCCGATGCCCAGGTCGTGCTCGCGTTGAAGGTGCTCTGCGGATTCAGCACCGGTGAAATCGCCCGCGCCTTCCTGACAAGTGATGCCGCCATCGAAAAGCAGCTCACCCGCACCAAACAACGCATTCGCGAAGCGAACATCGGCTTTGAAATCCCTGAGGGCGAAGACCTCGCCCCGCGGCTCGATGGCGTGCTCGCCGCCCTGTATCTGCTCTTCAACGAAGGCTACAAGGCTTCGGAAGGCGAGCACCTGCTGCGCGAAGAGCTTTGCCGTGAAGCCGTGCGGCTGGCCTCTCTGCTCGCGGCGCATCCGGCCGGGCAGTCCCCGCGCACGCATGCGCTGCTCGCTCTCATGCTGTTAACGGCCGCTCGTTTTCCCTCCCGCGTGGATGAACACGGCGACCTGCTGCGGCTCGACGATCAGGACCGCTCAAAATGGGATCAATCCCTGATCGGGCGCGGATTGATGCACCTTGTCGAAGCCGCCCAGGGCGCAGAGCTCAGTGAATACCACCTCCAGGCCGGCATTGCCGCCATTCATTGCACCGCCGCGGATTATGCCTCCACCGACTGGGCGCGCATCCTCGGACACTACGATGAACTTTATCGCCTGAAGCCCTCCCCCATCATCGCCCTCAACCGCGCCGTCGCCGTAGCCCACCTGCACGGCCCGCAGGCCGCCCTCGATGCCCTCGCCGCCACCCCCCAGCGCGACCGCCTCGAATCCCACTATCTCCTCCACGCCGTCACCGGTGAACTCCAGTGGCGGCTCAAAGACCACCGCGCCGCCGCCCAAAGCTTTCGCCGCGCCCTCCAACTCGCCAGAGTCGGACCGGAACAACTCTACCTCACCCGCATGCTTGAGCGCACCGGCAAAGCCTCCGCGCACCTCCCGTCACTTTAGCCCCGGGGATCGGCCCCCCCTCCCTGCATCCTCATACTCTTACTCTTACTCCACCCCCGTCCGCACAAACGCTTTCACAGAGTTTAGCTGCCGGCACCGGAAAGATCCGCTTCTTCGGGCTTCGGAATTCACGCAGTGAACAGGCGAACTCAGAAACTAAATACCGGAGCCATTTCTGGTTTCGTCATTCTCTCCTTTCCCGGCCAATCAAACCACCCGCCACGCTCACCTCCCCCCTCCTGCATATTCTCCCCTTCCCCCTCAATCCGACCAAATCCAACCAATTTAAGCCAAAAACCCCGGTTTAATCATAACCCAACCTTTGACCCTCTCCCCCTTCCGCCGCCCATTTTTGGCGTTTTGAAGCTTGATGTTTCTTTGGTGCTTGGCTGCTTGGTGCATGGAGCTTCCGGCTCCGCCGGTCCCCCAGTCTCGAACCGCCGATATCCCATGCGCTTTCCCATGCTTATCCTCGCCGCTGCCGTTTCCAGTGCCGCCGCTGCTCCGGCCGGCGTCAACCAGGACGAATCCAAAGTGCCCCCCTATAAGCTGCCCGATCCGCTGGTCTGCGCCGACGGCTCCGTGGTGAAAACCGCCGCGGACTGGAAAACCAAAGGCCGCCCGGAGACCCTTGCGCTCATCGAACGGGAGATGTTCGGGAAAGCCCCTCCGCTTCCCGCGCTCGCTTTCAAGGTGGATGAAGCCCCCACGCCCGCGCTGGGCGGCAAAGTCCTGCGCAAGCAGGTGTCCATTTCCCTCAATGGAAAGCCGGATGGCCCCGCCATGGACATGCTCCTCTACGTTCCCGCTGAGGCCAAGGGCCCGGTGCCCGTCGTCTTTGGCCTCAACTTCAACGGCAACCAGGGCGCCAGCAAAGACCCGGGCATTCGCCTCTGCCGCTCATGGCTGCGCAACAGCAAAGAGGCCGGCATCGTCGACAACCACGCCACCGAAGCCTCCCGCGGCTGCGAGGAGGGACGCTGGCAAATCGAATACGCCGCCGGTCGCGGCTACGCCGTGGCCACCATTTGTTATTGCGACATCGATCCGGACTTCGACGACAAATGGAAAAACGGCGTCCATGCCCTCTATCCGGAAATCGAAGCCTCCCGCACCGGCGCCACGTGGGGCACCATCGCTGCATGGGCATGGGGCATGAGACTCGGTCTGAATTATCTCGAAAAGGAACCCGCCGTGGACGCAAAACGCGTCATTTGTCAGGGTCACTCCCGTCTTGGCAAGACCGCCCTGTGGGCCGGTGCCACGGACGAGCGCTTTGCCATCGTCATTTCCAATGACAGCGGTGCAGGCGGCGCCGCGCTGAACAAACGCGTCTTCGGCGAAACGGTCGCGAAACTGAACACGGCCTTCCCGCACTGGTTCTGCGGAAACTTTACCAAATACTCCGACAAAGAGGCAGACCTGCCTTTCGATTCTCACCAGATCATCGCCCTGAGCGCCCCGCGCCCCGTTCTCATCACCAGCGCCACTCAGGATTTGTGGGCCGATCCCAAAGGCGAGTTCCTTGGCGGCCTCGGCGCGGACCCGGTTTATAAACTCTTCGGCACCTCGGGCATGGAAGCCAAAGAACAACCGCCGCCTGACAAACTTTCCGCCGGCGCCATCGGTTATCTTCTGCGTTCGGGCGCTCACGATGTAACCCTCGCGGACTGGACCGCGTATCTCGATTTCGCTGACAAACATTTGAAGAAATGATCTTTTCGAGACGACGGTTTCTTGTGGGCACCGCAGCCCTGGCGCTCCCGCGCCAGCTTACCCGTGCGGACGTGGCAGCGCCCGCGTGGCGACTCGCCCCGGAAGGATGGGGCAAAGCCTCAGCCACCGATATCAAGGCCGTCATCGAATCCGCCGTCACCGAACTCTGGCGTTATTTTCCGGGTCGAAAACTGGAGCCGTTTCTCGTCCTGCGCGGACGTCAGGGCCCCATTGTGCAATACCGGCGCAATTCGAGGAAGGAAATCGTCGTCCTGCTCGACACCCAGGACCTCTACTGGTGTCAGTACACCTACCAAATTGCCCACGAATTCTGTCACATCCTCTGCAACTACGACGATGACTGGAAGGGCAACCTTTGGTTCGAGGAAAGCCTCTGCGAAACCGCCTCCCTCTTTGTGCTGCGCAAGCTCGCGCAAACATGGGCCAAAAATGCCCCCTACGACTCATGGCGTGCCTATGCCCCCCGGTTCAGCGAATATGCCGAAGACGTCATGGACCGCCGGGTTTCGATTCCTGATTCCAAACTCGCCTCGTTTTATCAGCGTCATCAGTCCGAGCTCGTGAAAAACCCGGTGGATCGCGAGTTGAACGGCACCTTTTCGCTCAGTCTGCTGCGTATGCTCGAGGCCAATCCCCAGCAATGGGAGGCTGTGACGTGGCTCAACAGTTCCCCTTCGCCCCAGGGCGAGACCTTCTCAGCCTACCTCAACAAATGGTGCAAGGCCGCCCCTGACCGCTGCCGGGAGTTCATCAAGGATGTCATGAAGCGGTTCGGCGTCACTCCCGCTTGAACCTTCGCCCCGGCAACCGGTCTAAGTTCAGAAGCGTATTTCACCGCATTTTCACCGAAAAATCATAAGTTGCCATCCCCAGGGGAAATCCCTAATATCCCGCCCCCGATCCGCCTCGCCCTGCCATGAATCGTCCGCTCTTCGCTACTGCCCTGGTGTATGGCTTGTCCGCCGTTGCATGGTCGCCGTTTGCCGCAGGAGCGCCGCCCGCCGCTGCCAGCGCGCCGGCAACAACGGTTCAGCCCTCCACCAGCGACACCTATCTCCAGGGTTACCTAACCATGGTCGAAGGGGATAAGCAGCGCAAAAACGGCGACTTCGCAGGTGCCTATTTCAAGTATCGCGACGCCCGGGATACCTTTGATGCCGTGCACGCCGCCGAGCCGGCATGGAATGCGGAGATCATCGACTATCGCCGCCGGAAAATCCGCGAAGCGATGGAGGAGGTGCGAAAGCTTGAAATGGAACGCCGCGCCGCCGGCGGAGAAATTTCCTCCTCCGGCATTCTCGGTTCCGCCCTCGGGCCTGATCCGAAGAACCAGATAGGTACGCCGATGGACATTCCCCCCACGGACGAATCCCGTCCGCCGAAAGCGCCCTCCACCTTGATGGAGGAGCGCATGAAGGGGCTCTACGAGCAGATCACCCGGCTGGAAAGGAAAAATGAGGCTATCCTCAAAACGCTCGGAGCCAAAGAGGAGGAATTGCGCAATGCCAGCAAGGCGCGGCTCGAATCCAAAGCCAGCGAGGACGCCATGCGCGCGCGGCTCGTCGAAGCCGAAACCAAGCTCGAAACCTCGGACGCCGCTGAAAAACGCAAACATCAGGCATTGATCAAAAAGGTCGATGAACTTCAGTCGGCCCTGAATTTGGCTAACGAGAAGCTCAACGCCGCCAATGCCGAACGCGATAAGATGGCTACTGACCTGGCCAACGCCATCGGCGAAATCAAACGGCTCAACACGGAGGTGACAGGTCTCCGCAAGGAACGCGATCAGATGGTGAATCTCCTCACCGGCGCCGACAGCAAGGGGCCGGACAAACTCAAGATGTTTGAGGAAAACCAGCGCCTCACGAAAGAACTCGCCGCGGCTCAGCAGAAAATCTCCCAGCTTTCCAAAGAAAAGGATACAGACCGGTCTGAAATCGTTGCCCTCAAAGAGCAGGTGCGCTCGGTTCAGGATTCCCTGGATGGCATGAAGCAGGAAAATGAGGACTATCGCCGCCAGATCGCCACGCTCACGGGCAAGCTCGATGCCACGCGGAAGCAGTTGGCTGAAACCGGCGGCGCCGGCGCTGTCACCGAAAGCGAGGCCATCGCCGAAAACAACGTCCTTCGCGAAATCATTCTCCAGCAGCTCAAGCAACAGGCCCGCCGCGAACGCGCGCGCCAAAACATCATGGACGAACTCACCCGCGAGGGTGTGTTCGACAAGATGAAGGAACTGGGCGTGGAGTCGGAAAACATCCTGCGCTCAGTGAATGAAATGGCCGCTCCGATCATGCTCAGCAAGGATCAGCGGGACATCATCGCCTCCACGCAGGTGGACAAACTTCTCACCGGTCCTGACGGGAAGGGACTGAAGGAACTTTCCATTGTGGACGACAGTGCGGATGACAAGCCCCCGGGCGACGCCCCGCCGGATTCCACCGGCGCGGCGGACAAAGCCGGCCTTTCCACAGAACTCAAGGCCTACGCCAACGCCGCGGAGGAGCACTTCTCCTCCGGTGACTACACCTCCGCGGAAAACGACTTCCGCAAGATCCTGCTCGTCGAACCGCAAAACGTTTACGCCCTTTGCAATCTCGGCGTCACCCAGATTCGTCTCAACAACAACGAGGAAGCCGCGGAAACCCTTTTGAAAGCGCTCGCCTACAACTACGACGACGACTTTGCTCACTACGTCCGCGGCGTCGCGCTCCTCCGCACGGCCCGTCTCGATGATGCCGTCGAGGAAATCGAACTCGGCCTCAAGCTCAACGGTAAGAACGCCTCCGCATGGCACACGCTGGGACTCATCTCCATCAAACGCGGCCAGCGCGAACAGGCCAAGGCCCATTTCCTCAAAGCCGTCGCCCTCGACGCCAATTGTTCCGAGGCTCACTACAATCTCGCCGTCATCTTCGCCTCCAGCGGCGACCCGGCGCAATTCGACACTGCCCGCAAGCACTACAAGCTCGCCATCAAAGCAGGTGCCGCCCGCGACACCAACCTCGACAAGCTCCTGGGCATGCGGTAGCCGTCCGCCGCCCCTAACAAATCTCCGCGGATACTTGTTAGGAAACTATTGGCTGGCGGCCTCCGTCGCGGGCTTTCCGTTCTTCACCTCAAATTCCCGGCACCAGCCCTTGATCTGGAGTTCGTTGAACATCTTCCCGACAATGCGCCGCAGCAGCCCTTTGAGATTGGCATTATCCAGATCCTGCAGCGCGCGGATGGCCTGCTCCTTGTAGCGTTCCAGCAGCATCAGCACACTTTCCACCGCCTCCGGAAGGTTTCCTTTGAAGCGTTCGCGCGCGGTCGCTTCGATGATGTTCGGATGCACCACCGCGAGCCCGGCGGTTGTGTCTTCATCCCGGTCATCGAGGTCATCGCGGATTTGATAGGCAATGCCAAGCGCTTCGCTGAATGCAGTGAAGGTCTCCTCCACTTCATCCAATCGTCCCGCATGAGCGGCACCCAGAAGCAGCGCCACGGAAAATGCCGGAGACGTCTTGCGCCGGAAAATCTCCAGCACCTGCGCCGGGCTCAGCGGCCGCGGATTGCGCTGCCAGGCCAGTTCCATCCCCTGGCCGCGGCACAGTTCCCGCTGGCCTTCGCTCGCAATGCGAATCATCGCGCCCAGCGCGGCGGCAGGCACGCCCGCATCCGCCAGCAAACGATAACCCTCACCGATGAGCAGGTCTCCCGCATTCAGCGCACAGGGAATGCCGTGCTCCGCATGAAGCGCAGGCTCATCGTAACGTTTGTCGTCTCCGTCCTCGATGTCATCATGAATGAGTGATGCCTTGTGAAAACACTCCACCGCCACGGCGATCTTTTTGACACTCTCGCTGAGCGGCGCATCCGCATTGCTCCGCAGCGCCTGACTCACGGCCACCGCAAGAAATGGCCGCCAGCGCTTCCCCGCGCGCGCCAGCCACTCGCGCGCCATTTCCTCCGCCGGCCCCTCCGCACTGCCCATGAGCGCGTCCAGTCCTTCACGGGTGAACCACGTGCGCACTTCATCATGCAGCGCATTGAGATTCAGGCGACGCGTCTTGTCTTCGCTCGTCAGATGGATGTAATCCCACACCCAGTCGATATCGACCGTGGTATCGATGCAGTCATCCTGCAGCAGCGGCACGGCCACGGCGGGAATTGCCGCCGCTTCCACATAAGGGAACGTCCGCTCCAGCACCGGCAGACAGGAGATGCCCACAATCGCTTCGATCTTCCCTGTCTGAATGAGGCTCATCACGATGGCGCTGCCTTCCGCCACCAGCACCGCGTAACCGAGCCGCTCCGCTTCGTTTTGAAAGTCCTGAATGGTACAAAGCCCGCACTGTTTGCAGAGCAGGCCGAATTCATCGAACGGCGCGGGGCACTTGCTTTCCACCCGCAAACACTTCGGCATCAGAAGAAGGCGGCGCTCGTAGGGAATCGTCGCCAGCGTCTCGCGCCAGAGTTCATTGCTGAACAGCACTCCGGTGTAATCCCGGTGGATGGGATCGAGCCCCAGCGCCTCCACAATCTTCATCGCATGCGCCAAAAGATCCTCCTGCGGCAGCGGCGGTACGGGTTTCTCCCGCTCCACGTACTCGCGGATGTAGTTGAGAATGCGGTCCCGCTCCCACTTCGTCTGCGGAATGTTCTTTTTCGGCTGTCGAAACCGGCGCACAGTCAGCGGAATAGGCGGCGGGAGCGCGGCCTTCGCGATGGGAGTGGAGGAGGCAGGAGCGATGGACATGAGAATTTCGCCTATGCTAACCGGGACCTTTTCCATGCGCAACGCTCGGTTCTCTCCCGGAGTTGCGTGAGAAAGCACGGCACCTCAACGCGGATGCAGCCATTGGCGGAAAAACTCCACCTCGAACAGCGCCGCCACCATGGTGGCGAGGGCGAACAAAACACCCAGCAGCTTTGAACCACTGCGAAACGAATTCCAGCAGCTCGCCGCCGCTTTCAGGGTGAGCAACGGGCCAATCACAAAAGCCATCACGAACGCGATCCCCCTGCCGGAACCGCCGCTCCTGCTGTCGTAAACGGCCAGCGGCACGATCACGGCTGCACTGACAACGATGCCGATCCACACCGCGAGTCGGGGGTTGGCCGGTTTTCGTGGTGGACCCGCGGCGTCTCCGAATCCGTCCTCCACGATATTGGTGTTGTTACTGATGCGTTCAGCCATCCCGGATGGTTCGCGGGCGAGCAGGCCCGGAGCCCATCGTTCGATGTCGTCCCTCATCGGTCCCTTCCGGAAGGCATACATGAAAGGCTCCACGGGAATCCATTGGCCATTCTGAATCCAGTACCGCTGCACATCGCTGTACATTGGCGTGCCGTAATAACCAAATCCTGCGACAGAAGCCAGCCTCCGCACTCCCTTTCCTCCCATTGGCTCATTCACCACAAATCCTTCCCGGCCACGATCCATTCGCAGGTGATCGACTTGGTCCCACGCCGCTTCAAGGCTCCATCCCAACTGCCGCAACACCACGCCCTGCGGAGAAATTTCCAGTCGCGTGTAGCAGACCAGCCAGTGCCACGACGCAAGAAATACCGCCATGATTCCGCCAACCACGATGCCCGCGAGCCGCGTGTCCGGGAAAAAACACATCACCACGCCCATGATCAAAAACGGTCCCAGGATCAGCCACAGCACCGAACGCCGCAGCGGGCTGATGAGATAGCGGTTTACGTTTCCGGCGTTGTCGCTCATGGCGCCAAATGGTGGCACACAACAGAATCCCTGCAATACACAGGGACAGCATGGCGATCAGCGCCTCACTGCCACCACCGGTATTCGTGACCCAGGTTGTCGTCGGTGATAGCGTCGGCGTTTGCTTTGCGGCAGGCCCGTTCGATTTGAGCGCGATTCTGCATCCGATAGCTCTCCCGGACATCCTTTTCGTCATCGGTATCCCCGGGCGGATAGGCCGGAATTTGCTTCAACTCGTCAGGTTCCTTCCCGGCCGTGGACCACAGTGCGAGCATGCGATTGAAGAGGCCCTGGTGGTCTTTTTGGCTAAGGTCGAAAACCGGTTTGCCGTCGATTTGATAGTGCTCCAGCACTTCCTTCCAGCGGGCAATGTCCCAGTGAGGCTCACCATTCCAGATGATAAGGTTGTTGAGCAGCAGCATTACGTGATCGAAAACTTCGAGCGCGGTCTGATGCACGCGTTTGGAACCGGTGGCGTTGTATTGGAAAACGCCGCCGGGTTTCAAATGGCGGCCAGCGAGTTGCAGATATTCGCGGCTCAGAAGATTGCTGGCATACTCGCGATAATGCTGCGTCGTGTTCATCAGGATGGCGTCGAACTTGCGGTCCGGATTCCGCTCCAGCCAGCGCCGGCCATCGTCGATAATGATCTCCACTTTCGGATTTTTCAGCAGACTGGCCACGGCGGGATGGCTGGCGATCACTTCCCGGTAGCTGTGATTGATCTCGACGCACGTGATGCGTTTCACGTAGGGATTCGCGGCGGTGATCTGGGCCCACGCACCGCCACTCAGGCCAATGACCAGCACCTCTTCGGGGTTGGGATGCATCGCAGAAAGTGCATACGCGCGCACCAGCCAGGACGACCCGATGGGCGAGGTGGAAATTACGCCGTCATAGGAGCCGCCGCCGTAAATCTTGTCTTTCTTATCGACCGTAATGACGCCGCTGCGGCTTTCGACGATCTGCGTGAAGGCTTCACCCGACCCCCACGGCTGGTCATGTTGCATGCGTTCCCAA
The DNA here is from genome assembly GCA_035550135.1 of Verrucomicrobiales bacterium. Classification (GTDB taxonomy): domain Bacteria; phylum Verrucomicrobiota; class Verrucomicrobiia; order Verrucomicrobiales; family V1-33; genus V1-33. The sequence continues at coordinate 173,447 of DASZQB010000016.1, read as the reverse complement.
AACTGCCAAAAAAGCACCGGCACGAGAGCAGCCGAAACCACAAGGATTACGCCGCCGCGCACGATCGATGCCTGGCTGCGTCCGCTGAGGACTACGTAGATAATGACGCCCATCGCAAGCAGCAAAAAGCAGATCCAGCGCAGTGGAATGAATTCCATGAGCACGAATCCCGTGAGCAGACTTCCCGCCCCGGACCCGACGATGTTCGCCAGATAGAGTTTCGAAAGCCGCGAGCCAACCCGGGCATCCGGCGGCACAGAAAAATGGCAAATCAGCGGCAACAGCGTCCCCAGCCAGCCGGCAGCCACGGCGACCAGCGGATAGGTATAGACCCACGGCGGCAGCCATTCAGGAAATTGCGGCAAATGTCCCCACACGGCCTCAATAAACCAGACGACGGCTTTCGGCGTGTCTGCAGTATAGGAGGGAGCCATGCGCAGCGTCGCAATCCATGAAACGAGTGGCGTCAGCAGAAATCCCGCGACATTCGCCCACAGCACCAGCCTTGCCACGCTGCCGGACTGTTCCGCAGGCGTGCCGTTTTCAAACCGCTTCTGCACCCGAATGCTCCACAGCGATCCCAGGGCCAGGCCGAGGAGGTAACTGCACAGCAGAAACGAAAAGGCGAATGCCCGCGTGGCGGAAAGAAAATAATACTGCCGCACCCACACCAATTCCAGACTGAGAGCGATGAATCCCGTGAGGGCAACAAGCACCGAAGCCGCACGAAATGTCATGCCGCCCTCCTCTCCTTCATCCAGTTCAGAAGCATAAGCAGCGCCGCCAGACCATTCAGGCAGGCTGCGATGACTACAGTGGTCTTCATTCCGAAAAACGACAGACAGACCAGCGACGCCACCAGGCAGCCGGCCGATGCACCGAGCGTGTTGACAAAATAGAGCCAGCTAACGCTGCGTCCCACATTCTTCAGCGAGCGTACATGGTGCGTGACCAGCAGGGGCAGGGTGCTGCCCATAAACAGCGTCGGCACCAGCAGCAGCCCGAAACACACCGCCGCCGTCTGCATCAGGCTGCCTCCGCTAACGGCCGCCCCCGCCACCTTGAACACATGGAGCGAAAAGACTCCGCAAATCCCAATGGCAAACTCCGCCACGCTGAATGCCAGCAGCAGGGGAATGCGCGAGTTTTCCGAAACCCAACCTCCCGCCAGACTCCCGATTCCGAGCCCCACCATGAACGAACTCACCACGATAGCGGCGCTCTCCACGTTGCTTCCGAAAATCGTGAGCAGTGAACGCTGCCAGCAGAGCTGATAAATGAGCGCCGAAACACCGCTCAGAAAGAAGATCGCGTAAAGCACCGGCCGTGAAACCGTGAAGGAGGGACGCGGCTCGACCGCAGGGGATGACGATGATTCCATAACAAACAAGAGCGCCACGATCCCGGGACCGCAGCGCGGGCCTGTTTCTCCACGATGCTTCCGGTGTCAACGGCTGAGCCGACCCGCTAAACCCTGCCGCGTGGAGCGACAGGTGAGAACTATATGAAAATTCTCAAAATTTCTGATTTTAGTAATTCAATTTTGACATTTGTGTCATCTGGGCGAAAATAACTATAACGACTATAAATTGAGAGTGAGGCCCAACCTTCATCGCTCGAGCTGTAAATCGTTATCGGCCAACTTCTTATGCGTATCCTCACCTTCGTTTCTGTGATCTCTTATGGTTTTGGTGTCGGCGTTGCTCTCGCCACGCCTCCTGCCAACGACTCCTTCGCTTCCCGGGCCGTCGTCACTACGGCGGGAACGACGGGGACCAATCAGGAGGCCTCGGTGGAAGCCGGGGAGCCGGCTCCCCGGAGGGATATCGCGCCGGCCGGCACCGTGTGGTGGGCCTTTACTCCCGTCTCATCCGGTTGGTACGAAATTAGTACGGAGGGAAGCGAACTCGATACCGTGCTTACGGTTTATCAGGGAGCCGCGCTGGAAAATCTGGTGCGTCTGGCGGCAGCGGATGACGATGCGATGGAGCCCGGCGTGACAACCAGCCGCCTCCAGTTTCATGCTGCCGCGGGCGTTGCCTATGCGATCCAAGTGGGAAGTTTTAATCAGACCACCGGCACGGTGGCACTGTCGGTAGAAGCTGTGTCCCAGCCGACAAACCGGGTTGGGTCGCTTACCTGCAATCCATCTGCGCCATTCGAGGCGGGCAGTGCGGAGCAGCCTGTCAGTATCACCTTTGGTCTTGAGCAAAACGACGACCTTGCTTCCGGCACGGTGTTTCTGGCACGGCCTGATGGCACGCTGCTGAGTGAGGTGGCTTTTTCGGCTGCCAATCGGATCTCGGGCACCGGCTCCACGGGAACATATAACGTGAATGTTTCCATCCCCCGTTATGCGCCGGCTGGCAATTACCCGCTGTGGATCATCGCCTCGTCCGTGAACGCCCTGCCTGGCGAGCCCGATTTGCAGGCCGGCGGCTGGGTGTGGACCTCGTTGCCTTCGACTGTCACACCTCATCTCGCGGTCACAAATTCCGGCCTCGCAGACACTACTGCTCCTGCGCTGGCAGGCGCTGCCATTCCGCAGCCGTCCGTCAATGTCACCAACGCAGGGGTGATCGTGCCGGTAAACCTTCAGATCACCGACGATCTCAGCGGTTTTACCGTCGCTTCGGTGTCTCTGGAGCAGGTGGTTACCGCAACTCAAACCGACGTTCTCGCGACGGGGACCGTCACCGCCGCTAACAGGACCAGCGGATCAGCGTTGAACGGGCAATACACCGTCCAGCTCTTCGTGCCGCAGGATGCCCCTGCAGGCGTATGGAACCTGCGCTGCGAACTGACAGACGGTCTCGGCAATACCGTTTCGGCGGCGTCACCGGCAACTCTAACCGTTCATAAAACACCCTTTTCCGCCTGGGCCATCGGCCGCGGCCTCGCCGGCACCGACGCGTTGCCGGCGGCGGACCCGGATCGCGATGGACAGACGAATCTCGCGGAGTTTGCCTTCCATACTGATCCGAAACGCGTTGACCTCAAGACCATCAGCCGCTCCGTGCCTGACCGGGTGTATCTCTTCCAGGGCGCGGCACCGCTCCAGTATCTTTCGAATGGCGAACTGCGCCTCCGTTTTCTCAGACGGCGCGGTGCCAATCTCGGCACCGCGACCACCGTTCCTCAGTTCGGTTCCAGCCTAACTGATTGGAATCCCGCCACGGAAATGACAGTCACCCCTCTCTCCGCCGAATGGGAGATGGTCGATGCGAGGGACACTCCCGCATTCGGAAGCAGCCAGCGACGTTTCGGTCGCGTGCTGGTGACGATGCCTTAAAACGAGTCCACAAATTGAGGCAGGATTCGCCCCGGCTTAGGGAATGAGGTTGAGCCCGGTCAAGCCGAAGTGGGACGCGGCCGCGAGAAGGTGTCTGTCGTTGGAGTAGATTTCTGTGAAACCGTGCTCCGCCGCAGCCGCAAGATGCAAAGCATCCCCGGCCCGGAGGTAGAGCGCGGCAGGAGCAGCGGCGTATGCACCCTCCACTCGAAGGAGAACAGGCTCGGTGACAGGCAGCCATTGAAGAGCGCCGGCAGCATGGTCGGCATGGAGTTGAGCCAGCATCGCCTGCAACTGGGCGGAAGTGGCTTGTCCTTCACGCACTTTACGATGACAGGCGGAGACGAATTCCGCCCGCCCATGAAGGGCACAGCAAATAACATCCACTGTGGCGGCGTGAGCCCTAACCTGCGCACTGCCGGCCTCTCCACATTGGAGTTTGATCAAATAGTTGGTGTCATAGCACGCGGCGATCATCGAGCGTCGCGTTCTTCAGAGATCATTTGGGTCGAATCAGTGCCGCCTGAAAAGGCACCCGACCGGATGGCCGCTTCGTACTCCGGCAGAAGGGGACGGTTGTTCCAGTAAGAATGGCGCACCGGAGGCGGTGCTTCAGATTGGCCGAGGGCTGCCTCCAGGAGATGAACGGTTTCCTGCTCGACCGACCGGTGGTGAGAAGCTGCCGCCTTTTTGAGCCGGACGTGGAGAGATTCGGGAAACGATTCGAGGACAAGCGTGGCCATGGAGAGGGAACGATAGACCTTTTGGCGGTCTTGGCAAGGCATGGAGCTTCCGGGATTCACTCTACCAGTTTCACCTCCAGCCTCGCAAAACGCGCCGGTCTGCCGGTGTTGTTGCGGAAGGAGGCGCGCATGAGAGCGTCACTGCCGGCGGTGCCGGTTTGCTCGGCTTCAAGGTTGGTCCATGAGATGAGGTCGGAAGAAATCTGCGGGGTGGTGCTCGCACCGGAAATGGTTAGCGGCTGACGCCATGTAAGGTGCATCGGAGTGGCATCTGCGCTGTCCCGCGTGAGGACTGGCAGACGGTCAGGCGATGGAACTACCGGCGAGGTTTGCATGGCAAATTCCACGAGAGAGGTGAGCCCGTCGCCATCGATATCCGAGGAGGCGGAGAACAAAGCGGCATCACCTAACTGCGCATCGGTCAGGTAACCGGCCAACCAATTATCGAATGCACTGCCGGTTTTCACCTCATCCAGCCACGCGGCATTCTGGCCCGTGCCGGACCACTTGAGCGTATGCGCCCCGGCACTCAGCCTCACGACGCGCCGGGTCCACCCGGCGTCGTTGGCAGCAGAGACTTCAGTCCCGTCGGCAGTGAGTTTCAGACTTCCTTTTTGCCACCACGAAACAAGGCCGGGGCCGCTGATGCTTGCCGTGCTCACGCTGGAAAGCTCGGACCCCGAATACATTGCGCCCTGATAAAAGAACCCCACTGCCAGGCTGCCGTCATGTGTTTCATCGGTTTGAGGAATCGGTGCGAACCCATGATTGCCGCTCACGGTCCATGCATGGTTGTTATCCAGGGCCTCCGCATAGTCCGCGGGCTCAAACGCCTCCAGCAAATCCATCTTCCATGTGACCGGGGGATATCCGCTGGCCGGCGGTGGCGCGGCGTTGGCACTAACGGTTACCGTGTGTGTTCCCGCCGGGAAGACCAGCGCCCGATACCCGTGGTAAGGACTCGACATCCCGATGAACGGTTCGAAATACACGCTCCCCCCGCCCGGTGAGCCCGTCGCGGTGAACTTGGGACCAAACTCAGAGGGATTGTAGGGTCCCGTGACCGCCGCGCGGAACGATACCACCTTTGGACCGGTGACTTGCAGCGAAAGCGACCCGCCATCGGTATTGACTGCCAAACAATCACCGCCGCGCCAGCCTGGGCCGCTTTCCGCCACCCAGGTGCCATTCAACGTGCTCAGCGGCAGCGTCGTATCCAGCGCCTCCATCGCGCTCGTGAAAGGGTTGACCATGCTGAAATTCCCAATGCTGGCGGTGAAAACGGGCGGATTGAACAAAAACATTGGCGGCTGCGAGATCGAACTTCGCAGCTCCCAGGTCACCGTTTGCTCCCCCGCCGGAACGGGGATCGAGGCAGCCGCCGGCCCCACGGGAAAGGAGTTCGTATCCATCGGAAGGGTCACCGTATTGGCACTGCCCGTCACCCGCACTGTCAGGTCGCCGCTAAATCCGAAGAAGTAAGGCTCTCCGCGGCAGGCCCAGGTGAAATTCAGCGCTCCCGGCCCGGTGAATTTCGTGGAAATGGTCGAATAGCGGGAACCGGAGGAAAAGAATCCCCAGTCAACTCTGGCCTTCCCGTCATGCCCCCAGATTTTCTCATCCGAAATCACCCACGGTCCGGGATGCCCCATGGGGTGACCGCCGGGCGTCCACCTCACGTCCGTTACAGAGGCCTGCTGCAGCGACGCCCCGGACGACGCGCCCCGCAGCGCCCACTTCAACTGATGCGGACCGTTGCCCGGAAAGGCCATGCTCACCACCCTGGCGCCGGAGGAATGATTTTGTGCCGTCAGCGGCGTTTCCAGCGTAGCCGCGTTAGCGGCGGCCGCGGTGACAGACGAGCGGTAACTCAACCAGCCCGGGCCATTCGCGGTGGCGGAAAGCACAGGACTGAGTGTGTCCGGCGAATTCGGAATCCCCGTGCGCTCACCCGTCACAAACCCCGCCGCCGCGGTCCAACTCCCAGCCACCGGCAGCACACGCTCCCAGCCCGCCGTGCCGCTCTGCGTGAAGGTCAGACCCGAGCCAAACACCTCGCCGTACCAGGGCGCAAGTTTCACTCTATCAATCCGCGCTCTGGCATTCCCGCCAGTAGTATCCGAAGCGATAAAACTCACCGCGTGCTCACCCGCAGGAATGAACACGGTATGGTGCGCCCATGACGTGGTATCGCGGCACTGCCACGGCCCATTCAGATCCACCTGCACACTGAGCACAGCCCCCGCAACACTGATGCGCGAATCCCAACTCAGCACTGCCGGCCCGCTCACCGTCGTTTCGATGATGCTGGCAGCCGCCCCCGGCGAACTCTCCGCCGAATCAACCCCATCGCGCGAATCCGTCGTGATGCGGTTAAACGCCATCCCGTCCTCGGACACCATGAACACCGGTTCCACCAAATCGATCGCATCCTGCAGCGGCGTCACAGTGCTGAATTCCAGGCCGTCGATGCGCACGGAACCTGAACCGTCCGTTCCGCCCTGGCCGTAAACCCATCGGATCGTTGCACCGGCAGCGGGAATCATCCGCGTTACCTTTTGCCAGCCAGCGGTTCCCTCTGAAGTCCATGCAGGCTCGATGTCGTTGCCACTGAAAATCAGATTCAGCCTGCTGGCGGGGTTTCCCTCCACTTTTGCCCAAAAGCTCACGGCATTCTTCCCGGCCGGCGCCGTCACCTGAAATTCTGTATAGGCAGCGCTTGTGGTCAGGGCATCGACTCCATCGTGCGTGTCGGCATTCGTCAGCACCCACGGGTCCGAATCCGCGCTCATGAACACCTGGCCGGGTTGATCCAGCGCCTGTCCCACCGCCGCCGGCATCACGGGATCGAAGATCTCCAGTTGGTCCACACGGGAGTTCACCATGGTGTAGAAACCGAAGGAACTCCACGTGACCGCGCCCGCCGAAGGCGCCACGAAAGAGATTATTCCCCCCCCGCCGGGTCCTATCGAACGGCTCACGCCTCCCGGTCCCTCAATCGTCATCGGCAAGGGAGCATCCGTCGACGGCTGGGGAGGGTTAAAAACGGAAGCGAAGAACCGGATCCCGGAAGGGCCAGTCACTTCCGTCGAAAAGGTCTTCAGCGTGTGGGGGTCGGTCGTCTGATTGGCGACGGAATCGATACCATCGTGAGAATACACACCCATGACGACTTCCCAGCCGGAGCCGGTGAAAACACGTCCAGGTTGATCAAGAGCCTCGCTAAAGGCGGCATCATAGGCGCGGGCCAGTCCGGATAGTCCCAGGAGGCACGAAACAAAGACAGGAGACTTCATTGTGCAATAAATCGCCCCCAGGTACAGGCGATATCATTCGTCTAGCGGAAAACCGGCTGGGTGATCCAGCAGATTCGTCAACCTCTTTCCATGATTGGCGGCTAGGGGAACCTCTGAGGTCCCGCAAAACGCGCGGCGCTCTACAGACGGAATGTAATCCGTGCCTTCGTCGTATCGTACGGGGACATCTCCATGCGGACGCGGTCGCCGATGACGAGTTTAATAAAGCGTTTTCGCATTTTGCCGGAGATGTGGGCGAGGACGACGTGCTTGTTGGACAATTCCACTTTGAACATCGTGCCCGCGAGGACCTGAACGATCATGCCTTCCACCTCCACGGCTCCCTCGGGATCGTCACTGACTTGAATGGGGCGGACCGGACGGGGGCCGCCGGTACCGGCCGGGCGAGGACGATTGCCTCCCGAAGCGGGACGGCGCTGAGGACGATTGTTTCCTTTAGAGGGCATATAGGATTAGGAGGGGGCAGGGTTCATCTGAATCGAAGGTTGACAAGCGCGTTTGTAGATTTCGGAGGAACGTCATCAATCCGGTAGTCCAGTGATGGGCCGGTCAATGGCGGGGATAATATGTGATGAGCGCTGCTAGGTTCCGGCAGGCTCTTTAGGAGCCGGATTGGCGGCGCAGCCGTTGAGGGTAACTCCTGGGTAAACCTTTTACGGAGTCCGCGGCCGCATGCAGCCAAACATGCAGGGTGATTTACTTTCTGTGCGGAAGGGTAAACTGCCTCACGATTTTCCGGTGGCTCTCCGCCGATCATTTATGGACCCGCTGCTTCTGCAAATCACCGTTTCGATCGCTTTGGGACTGCTTTTGGGTCTGCAACGCCAGCGCACGGAGTCGTCGATCGGCGGCATCCGCACGTTTCCATTCATCGCGCTGATGGGGACGGTTTCCGGGAGAATTGCGGCGGATTATGGCGGATGGATTATCGGTGCCGGTCTGCTCTCGCTCGCGGCGGTGCTGGTGTTTGCGAACTTTCTGAAAATGAAAGCGGGGCAAAATGATCCGGGCACTACCACGGAAATGGCGGCGCTGCTGCTTTACCTGATCGGTGTTCTGATCTCCACCGGTGCGATGGTCGCCGCCGTGGTGCTGGGCGGCGTGATGCTTCTCCTGCTGCATGCCAAAGTCTCGCTGCACACCTTCGCAGCTAAAGTCGGAGATCACGACATGCGGGCCATCGTTCAATTCGCCCTCATCAGCCTGATTATACTGCCGGTGGTCCCTAACGCCTCCTACGGACCTTACGGCGTATGGAATCCCTTTTCCGTCTGGCTCATGGTGGTACTCATCGTTTCCATCAGTCTGGGCGGCTACACTGTCTATAAACTGTTCGGCGCCAGGGCCGGCATGCTGTTGGGTGGTGTGATCGGCGGGCTTATCTCCAGCACGGCGACCACCGTGAGTTTTGCGCGGCGCTCGGCGGCCGATGCTGCCCTCGCTCCCATGGCCGCCTTCGTCATCATGACTGCCTCGTGCGTCTCCGTTGGCAGGGTGCTGGTGGAAATTGCGGTCGCCGCTCCTGGGAAATTCGTCGCCATCATCCCTCCGGTCGCCGCGATGCTGGCGGCATGCATGGTGATCGCCGCGGTTTTCTATTTTAGCTGCCGCCGCGAAAAATCCGAAATGCCGGAGCAGAAGAATCCAGCCGAATTGAAAGCGGCCATCCTGTTCGGCGCGCTTTACGCCGTCGTCCTTGTGGCCGTGGCGGCCGCCCGGGAGCGTTTCGGCTCCGCCGGCCTCTACACGGTCGCCGGCTTGTCCGGCCTCACCGACATGGACGCCATCACCCTTTCCTCCGCGCAACTCGCCCAGGCGGAAGCGATCGACCCCTCCACCGCCTGGCGCGCCATCCTCATCGCCGCCATGGCCAATTTCGTTTTCAAATTCGCCACCGTCGCGGCCATCGGCAATCGAAGGCTAACGATTCGAATGATCCCTGCCACGGGTGGTGCTCTCGCCGTCGGAGGGGGTATTCTTTGGTTGTGGCCGGGGTGAGGGATGGGGCGGCGATGCCAGAAGCTTGATCGTGCTCTCTCCCAAACGTCCAGTTTCGCGGTTTGTCGACTACAACTCTGAAATTAGGACCGGTCGCGCTCGAACAATGCATAGACAAATTCGCGGCCGCTGATCACCTCGACACGGTTGGCCGCGCCTAAAGTAGGAGAATTACCCTAAGCGAAACCCTAATGGGCCTTAGGGTAAAACACAACATCGCCAAAACCTATTCAAATGCTAAGATGCCAAAAGCAAAAGCCTCCACCGAACGCCGCACAGAGCAAATAAACCAATGAAGCTTAAAAACGTCTCGGCAGCAAAGAAAAAAACAAAGCCTGCCAGTCCTGGCCCTGAGTTGCCTTTAGAAGGAGATCTGCCCGAACATCTGCGGCGGCTTTGGAAAAGGCATTTACGTGACGATTACGAGTTGCTGGGAATTGTCGGTAAGGGGAAAAATGGGATCGTGTACAAAATTGCACACTGCGCTACGGGTATTGTGTACTGTCTGAAAACTACGCGTCCGGACCTTGAGCAGGAAACAGCATTTTCCGCCGCCGCCAATTTGAGAAAAGAGATAGAGATTCTTTTGCCACTCTCTCACAGGTGTATTCCAAAGATCGCAATTTTCGACGCAGAGTCCGACCCACCATTCTACGTTTGCTGCTTTCACCCGGGCAAGACTTTTGACCTGTTTCAAAAATCAGAGGAACGACTCAACACAGAGGATTCATTATTTGTGGTCTCGTCACTTGTAAGCGTTCTTGAATATCTCCACTCTAAAGGAAGAACCCACTGCGATATTCACCCGAAGAACGTGATGCTTGATGGCGACGTGATGAGGAATGGCATCCTGCTCATCGACTTTGGGTCTGGACACCGCGAGTCCGACACGCGAACGCAAACGGAAAACAGGGGACTGGTTTTTAATAAAATTGCACAAGATAAAGCTCAACAGCATAAACTGATCGACAGATCTGATGCAATTTCATTGGGAGCCTATTCAGATTTTCGAGGACTAGGCCAACTTTTAGCCACGATGGCAAACGTATTCTTTGCAGATGGATCAATTGCTCAAAAGGCCGCTTACGAAGATTTTCATTGTGATCTCGACGGACGAAACATTATAACGTGGAAAAATGCTAAGGAACGTCTTCTGGAAATCTACGATCCATTAAGGAAGCTAACCATGTTGGACCGCATTTTCCTCGACGAGCGCGGCCGTCGCACGTCGATTCAATTGCCGGTATCGGGTGCAATCTTTTCAGGCGCAATTCCGAATGCGATTATTAACACTCAAGCTTTTCAGAACCTGAGGCAACTGGCTCAACTTTCCTTTTGTGATTGGATATACCCGGGTGCCTGCCATACGAGATTTGAGCACAGTTTGGGAGTATTTGACTTGGTAAGGAAGGCTTTATCTAAATTGAGCCTTCATTCCAGATTCCGAGAAAGTTATTCCTTTGACAAATTGAAAGGGTGCCTTCTTGCGGCTCTCTTGCACGACGTCGGGCACTATCCCTTGGCCCACGTGGTTGAACAGTTTGCGGCTGGAGGTCGACTAAATGAAGATAGAACCATTCTGAAAGATATTTCCCATTCGTCCCACTCAAAGTGGATGATTGAACATGATTTAGAACTGCGAGAGACACTGGAAAGACATTGGGGCGAAGAAGCGACTCTCAGCTGTTCTGAGATCCTTGAGGGAAAGCACGGCGTTTTGTCTGCATTGATTGACGGCGCAATTGATTGCGACAAAATGGATTACCTCAGAAGGGATGCGCTCCACTGCGGACTAAGCTGCGCCAAGGGGCTGGACGTTGACTATTTGCTGGATAACCTGCGACCCTCTGGCGACGGAGCAAAAATAGTAGTTGAAGAGAGCGGCGTTTCGTCGGTAGAAGCCCTTATGGTTCTCCAGCATCAAATGCTATCTTCAGTTTATTGGAATCCCCTAGTGCGTGGTATTATTTGCATGATGCACGTTGCATTGGCTCACATTACGGTCAAATCACCAATCGTCCTCAGGAATCTCGTCGCGGATCTCAAGAAAAGCAGGAGTAACCTTGAGGCTGTTAAGGACGTCATCCTACCCGCGCTGCGGAACGCGACTTCCGCAAAGGGTAGCAAGGACGATGGCGAAAGAAAATCCATATTTGAAGATCTAAGAAAGCTTGTCGATCTTCACGTTCATCCCCAGTATAAAAATATTTTCCGTCCGGTGCGGACATACTCATTTTGGCAGAGCCGGAAGGATAGGGAGGCTAAACCGATTTTTGGCAGCATTTGCACGCACCCCTCTTCTTTTTCATCAGCTTCAATACCGCCGGTAGACTGGGAGAATGTGAACAAACTCCGGAAAGCGTACCGTCAAGCGCTGAAGGACAAGGGAATCGTAGCGGAAAAGAGCGAAGTAATTGTGGACGTGCCGCTCGGAAAATCTTCGCACCGTGCAGTGACAGTCTTGAGGAATGATGGTTCTGAATGCGAAATTACAGATATCTCACACCTAAACTCCACCATATTCGAAAGCCCCGCTTTCTTTGTTTCACCTGTGCGTGTTTATGTTTCGCCCAAGGTGTTCGAAAATGCGAAGTCGAAATTAACATCGATTATTACATCGGCGGAGGGATATTTTCATAATCCAATCGATTAGTGGTAATATTATTCTGCCTTCCAGGGATTTTAGCACTGTAAATACAACCAAGATATGTTTTCATTACTCGATAATTCTCCGTATACCAAACGCAGCGATCGGTTGGCCGACGTAATCGCAGCGATTCAAGTGATGAGCACTTATAAGTTTTACAAATTAACATTTAATGGTTGGGCGGAGCGCATAACCGGGGCGGAGGCTAACGGGGTATATTGGAGGGGAGTTTTTGAGGATCACCCTGAGTTTTTCAGGATGGATGGAAAAAGGGAAAAGGCGTCTCTTGTTTGGCGTCGGCAGTACCCGCGTCGCTACCATGTAGATTTGGAGCGAACGCTAAGAACAGAGGAGCTTGACGCTCTCAGCAAGGAGGAGCGCTCAGAACGTATCTCCAGAGTGCCATTGCAACCCAATGACATTAAGTTGCTCGTCGATGCGGCAATCAATCTTCATACGAGAGCCCTGGAGTTTCAGAAGGATCGGCGATGGTGGGTTATTCTTTTCCTGACAGTCATTGGAAGCATTGCGGGCTCGGTAATAGCGTCGTACATAAAAAGCGAACCGCCGTCTATTCGGCAGAACGATAGGACTCCTGTACCGGAAAAGACATCGAGTCCATAAGGTGAAGAAGTTTTACCCTTCACCCCGCAGCACCTTGATGGCCTCCGGAATGGCGACGCCGTTGCGGACTTCGTTGCCGAGGGCTTTGAGGTGGTCGCGCCAGGTTTGTTGTTCGGCGGGGGTGGGTTGGTAGGGGCGGGCAATGGGGACGTTCATGCCGCTGAGGAGGGCGTAGTAGCCTTCGAGGCCGAAGGTGCTGAGGGGGTTGAGGAGGATGCCGTTGGGGAGACCGCTGGGGCCGTGCTGCTGCCAGAAGTCCACGAGTGCGGCGGCGCCGGCGAGGTCGGCTTCGTTGCAGGCGGTGCGCCAGTATTCGGTGTCGAGGCGTTTGTTGAAGCGATAGTGGATGGCGAGGAAGTCGCGGATGTCGTCCCACTGTTCGGTGTTGTACTTGTTGAAGAGGCCGCGGATTTGCGGGGACATTTCAAGGCGTGACTCCTCCAGCGCGGAGGCGAGGGTGTTCGACTGGAGGCACAGGGCGCCGATGGCGGTGGCTTCCAGCGGTTCGACGAATCCGCTGGCGTTGCCGATGGCGACCACGTTGTCCACCCACAGGCGGGCGCGGCGGCCGGATTTGAATTTGACGATGTGCGTGCCGTCCTCTGCGATCTTCGGGTTCTTTTTGAGGAATTCGGCGCGGGCGTCGTCGTCGGAGATGAAGAAGGAACTGTAAACGTAGCCGCGGTTGATATGCTGGCTGTGTTCGATGCGCCAGCACCAGCCGGCGGTCATGGATTCGACGAGGGTGTAGGGCGAGACGACTTCATCCCCGCGCACCCATGAGCCGACGACGGCGCGGTCGTTGTAGAGGGAGCGGGTGTAGGGAATCCATGGCTCGTCGAGGGTCTTGCCGATGAGTTCGGCGCGGAAGCCGCTGGCATCCACGAAGAGGTCGGCGGTAACGCGCTCGCCGCTTTGCAGGACGAGTGCGGCCACGCCCTGGTCACCGCGTTCGACCTCGCGCCCCAGACCGTCGGTGACGGTGACACCGTCCTCTTTGCAGAAGATTTCCAGGCCGGCGACCATCTTGGGGTTTTCGATGTGGAAGGCGAAATTCCGGTGGAGCTTTGGCTTGCCGTCAGGGCCGCGGTGGAAGGCGAGTTCATGCGCCATGAGCGCGGAGATGGGGCCGGTCCAGACGGGATTGTCTTCGCGATAGGCGGCGTTGGAACGTTTGAGTTGCGGGTGGCGCACCGCGAGTTCGAGGGCGAAGGCGTAGTGGAACTCCGGGCGCGGTCCCCACAGAAACCGGATGCCCAGTTTCAGGGTGGGATCAACGATCTTCATCAGACGGGGCAACGGAATAGCGAGCGTTTCCAGGAAGTGCTTTGGAAACGTCATGTTCGTGCTCTCGCCCACTCCGATGACGCCGATGTCCGGGCTGCGCACCACTCTCACATTCAGTTGCGGCAGCCTCCGCTTCAATGTCAGGGCTGCGGTGAGACCGGCCGTGCCGCCGCCGAGGACTGCGATGTTTTGAACCATGCGCAAATGATTAAGCGATGGTTAGTCCCGGCGGCAAGATTTTCCTGAGGCTCCCCGGGCACGTGACCGAAGGGCGAAAGTTGCGGGATTCACGGTTTCCCGGAATAGCCGCAAAGTAACGGCACGCATTGTGTAGGCCGGTGCGTGATCCACCCCTGCGATCATGCCCGAAGAAACTACCACCTCCACTCCACACCCTCAGCCCGACAGCGATCAGACATGGCCAATGCAATACACCATTGTCGGCGTATTCGTTCTCCTGACGATTGTCGTAATGATTGTGGCCGCGATTAGAAGCCACCGGAAAGTCGTTCGGAACAAAGCGCATGCACAGCACGCCGTACAGCAGCAATCAGAACAATTGCGGCACGCAACAAAATGATCCTCCGGCAGGCTGCCCCGGACGCCTTTGCGTCGATCCAGGGAGCCTGTTGAAAAACCATGCCGGGTTGCGCGGCAGGTCATTTTTTTTCAGGTAATGGAGCGGAGCGACACAGCCCGCCGAAGGCAGCCAAAGGCGGGCGCGAGCAACGCGCGACAAAGGAAAAGGTCGAGACCTTTGACCGAGGAGCAACGAAGCCTGATGGAAAAAGGGCCGGCGCCCGGCGGGACGCATCTTCCAATCCCGGCGAAGCCGCACTTCATATTCTCTGTTTTTCACTCGCGTCGCGACCCGTCGGCGTTTTTCAACAGGCTCCTGGGGGGAACCGTTAAAGAGCCCGCCGCGAATTCAGGAAATCAAAGTTCGACGCGTGCCGCAAAGGAAAAGAGCGGCACAGCGGATGCAGGCAGTTCCCGCGCGCGGAACCTCATACAATCTGCCACAATGAACGTACAAACGATTGGCGGCGCTCAGACCTCGCCAAAGAACAGCCTCCCCGCCCGTGTCCGTCTTAGACTGTTTCCCCGCCATAAGATCGACCGCGGGCAGTTCGCAGCCATTGCGCGCGACTGGCGAAAGCGGCTCGCCGATTACAGCCGCTCCGCCTCGCAGGATTCCGACCCGTGGCTCGAATCCCATTTGCCTCTATTGGCCGGAACAGGCGCAGTGTTTGGAATCGCCGTGGGAATATGGTTCGCATTGCCCTGAATGACGAATAGCGTTCTTCGTGCCGCGAATAAGTGGCACGGCACACGTGACGATCAGTCCCGGCTGCGAGCCTGTTTGCCCGGCCCTCCTGCGCTAACCTGTATTCTCACCGTCCGGGAAAAACGCATACGGACTGTCCTAACGTCGTCATCGCACAACAGCCGTAAGCAGAGCGGCCTGTGGCGGGCCCAGTCGCTTTCGTCTCGCATGGATGCAGCGAAAGCGGGTGGCCTTCGGCACGCTCACTCTACTGATATTCCCGTGACGAACGAAATCCCGTGAGAAAATGCAGGCTAATCTTCGGGATGTCCAAACGGGGGGGCGCTCGTACTTGGGACTGCTGAGCGGCGACCCGCAGGGCGGGAGCGTGCACCCGGCACAACCTGGGCGTGCCCGATGCACGCAGTCTTTTGTTAGTCCGCCGCATCAGGGCACGAATGGAAGGCCCCGGGCCTGCACTTTCCAGTGCCCGGCTTTCGCCGGAAGCCCGGCGTGCCATGCCGGGCAAACTTAAACTAACAATACCCCAAATCTATGAAGACGAAACTGCTGGCCTCGTTTATCGCCGTTGCTGCATGCACTTTTGGTCCCGTCAGGGCACAGGAGGACAGGAATTCCGAGCGCCCGCGCGCCACCGGAACGGACAACGACACGGATAAAGAGAAGGCCGCAAAACACGAAGCGCCGGCTGACGAAAACGAATTTGTCCGGAAAGCCGCCAAAGGCGGCATGGCCGAAGTGAAGATCGCGCAGCTCGCAACGGAGAAAGCCAGCGACGGCAAAGTGAAAGAATTCGCGCAACAGCTCGTCAAGGACCACACCGCCGCCAATCAGGAACTCAAAACCGTGGCGGACGGCCTCAAGATTTCGCTGCCCGCAGAGGCCGCGACGAAAGAGGATCCCAAATGCGAACAGTTAAAGGAAAAAACTGGTGCCGACTTCGATAAGGCCTTTCTTCAGGAAATGGACCAGTGCCACGCGAAGGACATCGCTCTTTTTGAGGCGGGAAAAAAGGTGGCGAAGTCATCCGAAGTGACCGCTTTCATCGACAAGACGCTCCCGGTCATCAAATCGCACGCGCAGAAGATAGACACTCTCCAGCCCGGCTCGCCCGTCACCCCCGGTTCTGACGCATCGCCTGGAATTCCCTCACGGGACGAATCCCAGCCTGGAAAGAATTCCCCAGAAGTCCCCCGTCGCGCCGAAACTCCGCGCACTGCCCCTCCGCCCCCGGCCAGCGGAGAGTCTGACAAAGAGGATAAATAATCGCCCCGCCACCACGGCCTTGCGCCCTGTCCGGACACCCTCCGGCCAGGGTTTTTTTGGTGGTTTCACGCTCTACTTCCTTCACAATGCTCCGCTTCCGCCGCACGGAATGCGGCGCGCCAGTCCCCGACCCCGTCGTTACGTTCCCAAGGTAACGATACGCCGGGAAATTGTCCGCATCTCCACCGGGACGCGCGGGCTTAATCAGCCTTCTCCCATGCCTCTACGCGGGCTTGCACCCGTGATTCCTCCTCTGGCGATTCGTAAACCGAAACGCAGTGGTCGACCACCTCCGCAACATCTCGGTGATAGGGGCGCGAGGGTTCCGAATGTCGTATTCCGTATGCCCCGGCAATTTTGAGCTTGCTGGTTCCGCTTCGAGCGGCGGAGCCCGGTCCTGGAGCGCTGGAACTACCGGGTTTCTAACTTCACTGGGTGACGGTGATCCTCGCGGCGAAGCGGTTCGTTACGGAGCCTTCCCCTTCCCATTCGCACCAGTGCTTCATCCGAAGCTCGGACTCTCCTTCGCTCGCAGCGTGGAATTCCATCACTCGGATCCCTGCTGCCCCGGGGGCGCCAGAGCCGCCGCCCGGTTCATACTGGTTCCCGGTTTGTTGAAGACTGCCTGCCGATTCAACCGTCCATTTAAAACCCGTTGTCGGGTTCTCCGGCAGACGCACGGTCACAATCTCACCCGCGCGCACGGAAACACTTCGTCCGGAATCCTGATCGCTCAATGTCATGGCTCTCTTTAGTCTCTTATTGGCGAAATTCCCGCTATTTTGCGCAGGATTTTCTGATGCTTTCGGTTTTCCAGGATCATGATCCCGCGCCACTCAATTCCTTGAAAATACAGGATCGAAGCCAATCCGCTTCGTACACTGACACCAACCCGGACGCACGAGTTTCCCTGCATCGCGCCGGGCAAGCGATTGACAGCGGGAGAAGCGGAGCATTGCCCAAAAGAGTCCTCGTTCAGGCTGCGCCGGGTTGGGCTTTGGTGCCATCTCTGACCACCGGGCGGCGGTGGGTCCGGGTTCGTCGTCTGCCCCACCGCCGCCAATTGTCGATCGACGCTCGTCGCTACCAGACGTACATTTCGCGGATCATGCCGTCGCTTTCTTCGCGGTAATTGACGACCGAGGCTTTTTCGCGCGCATGCGCTGCGAGCATCGTCAACGCCACGATCGCGCTGTCAGAGTTATTCGCGAGCCGCTTCCAGCCGATGCCTTCCACATGGGCCCAGGAGTTGCGGTTTTGGTTGATGGACCAAAGAGCGGTGATTCGCTTATTGTTGAGCCATGCGGTTATTCCTGCGGCTGCGCCTCCGCCTTCAGCCGGGCGGATTGAAGGTCCGGCGTCACCAATGGCACTTGTCGGCGGAGGGGGAGCGCTCACGCTCGCGGCTCCTCCACTGCATCCACAGTCGCCTTTGCTTCCGGCAGCGGCTCCATCCGCCGGTGGCACAGCGCTCGGTGCGGAGGCGCTGCTGCTCTCGCTGGATTCATAGCCGCCAGGTCCCTTTTGCGGGGTCGATTGTTTCATAAGTTGTAGTTCCTTTCTTGATTCAAAATACGTAGATTTGCTTAATCACACCGCGCTCTTCATAGAAGTTGACGGGACGCGCGGCAGCTTTTGCTGCAGCGAGCTGAGCCAGCATGTCGAACACGATGTTGTCAGTATCCGGTGATATTCTCCTCCAGCCGAGGCCGTCGAAATGCGCCCATGCGTTGCGGTCTTCGTTGATCGCCCACAATCCGGTCACGCGCTTGTTTGACTGCCACCCGGTGTTTTCGATCCCCGTCACACCGTGATTGCGCCAGATTTCAATCGAGCATTGCCCGTAGGCGATATTGAAGAAACCGCTTTCACCCCAACCGGTCCCCCAACTGTTCTTACAAATCCAGCATCCAAGACTGTCATTGTAGCCGACGATGGTGACACAGTGTCCGCCCGCCTGGGCACCGGTAACATGGCGGTAAACCCCGCTGCGGTAACTAAAAAAATCGTCGAATACCACAAAACAGGCGCACACTGGTCCTTTCGTCGCGACCCACTCTTTGATTTGAGCGGGCTTGTTTGTTAGATTTTCAAAGCCGCTGATTTTGACGACGCGATCGGCCCAATTCGCACACAGCCCGCTGCAATTCGTGTTCGCGAGGTTGTAGGGGTAACAGGCGTCATCCGCTACTCCCTTGGTCTGGAAGTCTTCCAACGCCTGTTCCGGCCACCACCCGGTGCTACAGTCATTTCCTCGCGCCCGCGCGTGGCAGAAAAACAGGTGCGCCTCACTCAAATCCACTGCGAGGTCGGGGTCGCCACGTTGCACGCGGAGGGTGCTCTCGACCGTGGCAACCGAACCGAAGGCCACGCAAGAACCACAGGAAAGTTGATTCTTGATTCCCGTAACAAAGTTCTTCCCGCCAACGTTCCGCAGGTCGTAAGCAGCCGGCGCTCCGACTGCTTCCATCGCTTGAGCGCGGATTGAAGCCTCGACCTCTTTCCCGCGTTGGGCAATTTCCTCGATGCCCGGTTCGCCGGGAGGCGGATTGACACCAAGCATCTTCTTTTGCTCCTCCGCCGGAAGAGACGAGACACTCGTCACTCCAGCTTCCCATGGGTCTCCTGCGGCGCTCAGCGCGCTGCGGACCTGGTCCAAACTAATCTTTTCTGCAGGCATATAGGTTAATCTCCATTTTGTTGTTTGAATTGGCCCTGTCCTTCCAAATCCAGCTGGCGCCGGCGAGGCATCAGTCCCCTGTGCCGTTGCCGGAAAAGATTGTCAGTGATCGAGCGGCCATGATCTCAAAGCGTGACATTCGGCGTCACATTGTGAATTTTGCTGTCACAACAGCCGCGAATGCGAAAAATTCAAAATCTCCACGCCACCGGGCGATCCGGGTGCGGATTGTAGGAGCAGAAATAGCCGGTTTTGATTCTTGCGGCCAGGTGGCGGCCGAGTGGTGGGATGGCTTCAGAGATTCTGTTGATCGCCTCCTTGATCCGCTTGGTGACGGCAGAGCGCGCACGCTCGGTCTCGGATGAGGCGCGGCGGTCGCGGCCGCCGAGGCCGACGGCGGCGGCCAGTTGATGGACGATGGCGTCCATCTCGATGCGATCTCTGGCCGCACGGTGGGAGTCGTTGAATCGCTCCGCTTCATCCAGATCGCTCAGCAGTTCGTCAATCCGGCGCTTGTACGCGGCCTTGGCTCGCGAATCGAGGATTGGCCCGGCGTCCTTGAGCCCGACGGTTGCGGTATCAAAGCCGGCTTCCCGCAAGCCGCTGGAACACACCGGCATCGGGACTTCGGTCAGTGGGACGAGCAATTCGCTGACATGGATCTCCCGCCCCGGATGGCGGAGCAGATTGCGGAGGCAGCACAGACCCCGCGTAGCTTTGAGGTTCGCAGCCTGCCCTTGATATCGAATCGTCCAGTAATCGCCTTCCCGTCTGAAGACCGGCTCTTCGTGCGGGCGCAGGACCGGGCAATTCGCGAGGGATTTCTCCAGGGACTGAAGCAGGGGGGCGATGAGTCCCCGCGGACTGTCGGCGTGCGCGTCATGGCCATTGAGGCCCCGGAGGCCATCGCACACGGTCTTGAGCGCCTCATCGCACCGCCCTTTTTCCATGAACATCGCTGAGCGTGCCACCGCGTTCATCCGGGAAGTCGCAGGACGCCACCGTTCGAGTTGAACGCGGTCTTCCTCGCGCTCGGCATGATGCTTCAGGAAATCAATCAGACGCAGATTCCGCGCGGTATCGCGTTCGGCGCGCGTCCAGTCCCTGAGGCGAAAGAAGTGGACGAACCGATGGCAATAGAGTGTGCCTTCGTCGAACAACTCCGCGCAGTCTGCCGCAGTTAACTTGAAGGCGGTCTCTGCGGCGGCCAGCCGTGTGAGTTGAAAATCCAGCGCTGATTCGAGCCCGTGCGGATGCCGGCCGTCGGGCCGTCCATCGGCTTCGTAAGTTTCCAGCCCCATCGGCTGGCGCACCATGATCATTTCCCTTCCGTTTGCGCCAAATACCACTCGTACATTGTTCTCCGGATCGAACGGCCAGCCGTCCATGAGTTCGTGCAATCCCTGCGCCCAGGTCATATTCATGTCACTATTCATGTCCGTGTCGCTGGAGTGATTTTCAACTCCGGGGTCGAATCTGTCGCCTGGCCGCATCAGTTCAACCAGCCGTCCTTTGTGAGGCCGTCCATTGTGTAGATACCGGATTCGGGGAGAGTTGTGACAAATTAACTTCAGATATCCGCCGGGACGTTTCGCGCCGGTCAGAAAACGAGCAGGGGGATACATTAATAACTGTTTCATAAATACTTGACTTTCAAAGTATTATATGTAAAATAAACCGGGATTTTCCATCCGGAAAAATCAGGTTCGAATCTAATGCATGCACCAAAAAACGACCCCATGCCATTCCGGGTCGGTCGTTGGTTGGTTGGCTATGGAGTCGCGGGTCCCTGCCGCGTTAACAATAACACGGCATCCGCAGCAAGGGCGCGCCTAAAGTCCCCGTCCACGCCGGCATTCCGTAACAGGAAGTGATCTTTCTCGATCAGGTGGACCCGATGTCCTCGCCAATGAAGTCCAAGGACGTGGCGGAACCCGGATCCTGCGGCGTCGCCGCCGCCGTGGCGAACGCCATCTACCAGTCACCCCCAACAAGCTCCTCGGGCGAATGCCCGGGATCTCCTGACGCGCGAAATAGTTTTCGGTTGGGTGCCCTCGCTCCAAAAAGGCGGCCTTGTAGCATAAACCGGCCTGCGGCTCCATCGTTACGTTGCGGATGGTAACGATACCCCGGAACTTTAAGGGGTGAGGCAGACCGGACTACGAAGAAGTGAAGCATTCAAAAGCAGTTCCCTGGAGGTGTATTCGCCGTTCACCCCTTGCTGCTCCTGCCCGGGTATATTCCGCAGATGATTGATAATTAAGGAATTATGACGTATCTGAAGTTTGGCAGCCGACCTCCGGAATTTTCCTGCCGGAACTCTTTGACTTTTTTCGGCTTAATCACCTTGGTTTCCAAAAAGCCCTCATTCAGCCACGGCTTCACCACCGGAACGAATGGGTAAACGGCACCATGGAACCCAATATTCCCATTCTAAAAATCCCCCTCAGCCGCCGGGCTTCAGCCGCAAAATTCCAAAAATTCCATCCCCTCATCCTGGCGAATCAGGCTATATCAAACCAAATCAAACCACTTTTTTCTGCGAACCCTGATAGAACTTTAAAAAGATTCCGCCTCTTCGCACGCCCCCGCAACCTGTCATGAAATCGCTCCATTTGAATTCCCTCTGCCGACTGCTCCAACTTTGCGCCGCTGCCTGCCTGTTCTCACCCGCCATGGCGGAGGAGCGTGTTTTGGAAACGCAGACGAACCGGATGGTGGAAGTGGAGGTGAAGGCAAGCCGCGCCTATGCGGACCCGTTCAACGAAGTGACGCTGGATGTGCTCTTCACCGATCCCGCGGGCACGGAACACAAAGTGCCGGCGTTTTGGGCGGGCGGGAACGCGTGGAAGGTGCGTTATTCCTCCGAAGTTCCGGGTACCCACCGGTTCAAGAGTGCGTATCCGGATGCCGGAGACGCCGGCCTGCGGGAACTCACCGGACGCGTGGAGATCAGCGCTTACGACGGGAAAAATCCCCTCTACCTCCGCGGCGCGCCCAGGGTGGCGGACGACAAAAGGCACTTTGCGTTTGGCGACGGGACACCGTTTTTCTGGCTCGGCGATACATGGTGGATGGGCCTCACGAAACGCTTGGCATGGCCGGACGATTTCCACGCCCTTGCCGCGGACCGTGTCGCCAAAGGATTCACGGTGGTGCAGATCGTGGCCGGGCTGTATCCGGACATGCCTGCCTTCGATGAACGCGGCGAGAACGAGGCGGGGTTTCCGTGGGAGAGGGACTACTCGCGGATCAGGCCGGAGTATTTCGACGCCGCAGACCGTCGCATCATCTACATCGCCGAGCAGGGCATGGTGCCGTGTGTGGTGGGGGCGTGGGGGTATCATTTGCCGTGGCTCGGGAAGGAAAAAATGAAACAGCACTGGCGGAATATCATCGCGCGCTGGGGAGCGTTGCCCGTGGTGTGGTGCGCCGCGGGCGAAACCACCATGCCGTTTTATCTTTCCAAAACGCCGAAGGAGGATACCCCGCGGCAGCAGCGCGAGTGGACGGAAGTGATTCGCAGCATGCGCGAAACCGATCCCTTCCATCGCATGATCACTACGCATCCCGCGCAAACCGCACGGGCTTCGGTGACCGATCCTTCGGTACTCGACTTTGACATGCACCAAAGCGGTCACGGCTCGCCCGCGGCCCAGCATGCCGCGCTTGCCTTGTCAGGGTGGAAGACCAAGCCGGTAATGCCGGTGATCAGCGGCGAAGCACGATACGAAGCACTCGAAATCCGGCCCACTCTGACCGACGCAGACGCGCGCATGGCCTTCTGGTCGCATCTCATCAACAGCGGCTGTGCCGGGCACACCTATGGCGTCAACGGTGTCTGGCAGGTGAATGGCAAAACGAAGCCCTACGGCAATTCGCCGGCGGGAAACAATTGGGGCACCACGCCATGGGACGTCGCGATGAAATTGCCAGGATCAGCGCAGCTCGGCGCAGCGAAGAAACTGATCACGTCCTTCCCGCATTGGCGAAACCTTGAGCCGCATCCGGAGTGGATCAGCAGCACCGACGCCATGGAAACGCCGCTGACCTTCGCCGGCGCTCAATGGATCTGGTATCCCGAAGGCGAGCCCTCGAAGGATGCGCCGGTCGCGAAGCGTTATTTTCAAACCAGCTTCTCTCTGCCAAAGGACAAATTCCCCGCCACCGCGCGTCTTGCCATCAGCGCCGATGACTACTGCCAGGTATGGTTGAACGGACAGCGCCTGGGCGAGCGCGCCGACTGGATGCGGCCGCTCGAGGTGGGCGGACTCCAACGGAAATTGCGCACCGCCGGGAATGTCATTTCCATCGTCGCTGAAAACCGCGATCCCTCCGCGCATCCGAATCCGGCGGGATTGATTGCGCGCCTCGAGGTGATTCTCGATGACGGATCACGCATGGATATTTTTTCTGACGCAAAATGGCGCAGCGCAGTGCAGCCGCATGACTCGTGGCGCGCGCTGACTTCCGATGACCCTGCGTGGGTCGCCGCAAAGCCGCTGGGAGCATGGGGCGTGGCGCCGTGGGGAAAAGTGCAATCAACAAAAAGCGCGTCCGGTCCTCTTTGCGCCGGCTCGGCGGAACTGCTGCGCCTCGTCTATTTTCCTGCACCCGGAAGCGCCAAACTCAAGGCCCTGCCAACCACGGGTGTCTTTGACGAAGCATGGTTCAATCCAGTCACCGGCCAGCGCAGTTTGTCTCTAACCATAAGACCCGATGACGCGGGCAATGTTTCCCTTACCACGCCGGAAGGCGAGCACGACTGGCTCTACATTCTTCGCCGCATACCCTGACAAAACGAACTCCGTCAATGTGCCGCAATGGCTCTTTGACAGCGGAAACATTCCTCCGGAGTCTGCCTCACCCCGTACCGTCACACCTTATGAAACTGCTCTCCACTCTCTTCGTCATCGCCTCCGCCACCCTGACTTTCGCCGGCGACCAGCCGCTCTTTAACGGCAAGGACCTCACCGGCTGGAAAGGTCAGCCGGGCTTTTGGAGCGTGAAGGACGGAGCCATCACCGGCCAGACCACCAAAGAAAATGCCGTGAAGGAAAACACCTTCCTCATCTGGGAGGGCGAAGTGAAGGACTTTGAACTGCACTTCAAATTCAAGATCACCGACGCGAACGGCAAGGCCGAAGGCGGCGGCAATTCCGGAGTTCAGTACCGCAGCAAAGTCGTGAAGCCAGAGTATTCCGTCGTCGCCGGCTATCAGGCTGATTTTGAAGTGGGCAAGACCTATAGCGGCATTCTCTACGAAGAAAAGGGCCGCGGCATTCTCGCCCAGCGCGGCCAAAAAGTCGTCATCAAAGAAGGGTCGAAGCCGGACAAACCGAAAATCGAAGTGACAGGCACTGTCGGCAAGTCGGAGGAGATTCAAGCCGCCATCAAGCCCGCCGACTGGAATGAATATGTAATCAAAGCAAAGGGCGGACATCTGGAGCATTTCATCAACGGAAAGCAAACCGTCGATGTGACCGATGAAACCGCCGCCGGTGCAAAATCCGGCATCCTCGCCCTCCAGCTCCACGCCGGACCGCCGATGACCGTGCAGTTCAAAGACATCGTGCTGAAGACGGAGAATTGAAGGTCCGGCGCCCTCTAACAGGTTGCGCCGAACCTGCACGATGAAATTTTTCCCTCCATCCTTTCGTGTGAGTGCGGCCCTGCGGTCTTTGACTGCGGCATTGATCGGCATCGCGATGCTGGCCGGCTGCCGCGGACCGGCCCTTGGAGGCGGCGGTCTCAGCCCGGCGGAAAGGATGATGTGGTCCACCTATCCGCTGGGCACTTCAAAGGTCGCCGGCACCGGCCTTGCGGTTTCCATGGATCAGAGTGGTGCGAAGACGGCACTCGTCACTTCAGCCCATGTGCTGGAGACGGCCCGCAAAGGTCCCGTCTTCATCGCGCTCCGAACGCCGGACGACAATGGCCATCCGCAAACCATTCTCGTCCAATACCGTCCGCCCGCCGCCGGCGGACGGTACTTTGTCCGCCATCCCACCCACGACATCGCGGCTTTTGCGGTGCAAATCCCTCCCGCCGCAAAAGGCATCCTCTCTTTCCCGACGTGCCTGCGCCACACGGCAATCAAAACCCCGAGTCTGCACGCGGGTGATCAGGTGCTCTTCGCAGGCTATCCGGACGTGATGCCGTACATGCAGGGGGTGTTTCCCATTCTTCGCAGCGGCATCATTGCCACCTATCCGGCCGGAACGCCGGAAGTGAATGACATGTTCTGCATCGATGGCGGTGTCCATGCCGGTGACAGCGGCGCGCCTGTTTTCTTCTCTCAGGCCAGAGGCCAGCCGCGCCTCGCAGGCATGATTCTGAAACGCGTCGTCAACAGCCGCCAGCCCGGTTCCCATTTTGCCGTCGCGGTCAATGCCCGTGCCATTCGCGAAACTCTTGACCTGCTGGCGGGTCAGAAGAGCGAACTTCCCGCAGCCTTACCTGTAAGCCCCTGAGTGGAAAGGATTTCCGGGATAATGGAGTTCAGTGTACCGAGCCGTGTGTCTTGACTGTCACAATGAAAATTTGGTTTAATGACAAAAACCTCCCTCCACCGGCACATGAAATTCTTTCTTCTCGCGGCCCTCTTCGGCCTTTCCCTCCTCGTCTCCAGCGCCCGGGCCCAGTTCCAGAGCGTGTTCATGATTGGGCAGGACAACGCGACACAAACGGAATTCGAGCAGGAGACCGCCAGCCTGATCGATTATTACTGGGAGAACGACAATTACGCGACCGTCGGCGGCCTGAACTGGTCCAGCGGCATGGAGCCATGGAATAACGCCATCGCCGGAGACACCGTTGGATTTCCCCGTGCTTTGCTGCACCCCGGTACCTCCAACACTCAGACCAACATCTTTTTTCACCTCGATGCCGCCGAAGCGGGCCCCAACCAGCCGCTGCGACTGACCCTGGACATCATCGGACTCAAGGCGAACACCACCCATGATTTGGATGTGCGCCTCAACCAGGCGGCCCCGTTCGCTTCGCGCGCCGCCATCGCCGGCGACACGACCTGGGTCATCAATACCACTGCCGGAGCCGCGGGAGCGGTCGCCGGTCCTAACGTGCTCCGTGTCCGGCGGACCGGCGGTGCCATCGATGCCGGCAGTGCATGGATTCAATTCGACTACATCCGCATGGAGTCGGACACCTCCGCCCAGTATATCAATACTTTTACCACCAACGACGCCCTGCTGCGTCCCGGTGAAACGGCCACCCTCTCATGGACCCTATTCGAGCCGGCGGCCACAGTGTCCATCAGCCCCGGGATCGGCGATGTCACTCCGCTCACCATCAACGGGAACGGCAGCATTAACGTCACTCCAGCGGCGAATACCACCTACACGCTCACAGCCACTCACAATAGCATCATCCAGACCCGCACGGTAACCGTGAACACTTCCGCATGGGAAGGCATTTTCGAACTGGGTGTCGATAACAATGTGAACACGGAGTTCAGCCATGAAGTGGCCGCGGACGACGATTATTACTTCGCAGGGAACTACACCAGCATCGGCGGACCGAATCAGGCGGCGAACGAACTTCTCAACGATGACACGGACACGAACACAGCGGCCGGCCGCACGGGGAATCCCGCGATAGGCTTCGAGCGCGCGGTGACGGAATTCGATCCGCAGACGAACATCTGGTTTATCCCGGCTGCGGCGCAGGCGGATGTCACTGCCCGGCACCGGATATCGGTGGATGTGCTGAGCGTTGGCTCCGGCGGCGGAGGCGCTCAGACCCACAACATCGAAATCAGCCTCAACGGTCAGCTTCTCCGCCAGGAAAATGCCATCACCGGTCCGCGCCTCATTCAGTTTGAAGTGAACGGCATCACGGATGGCATGAAGACCGGTCCGAACTCGCTCACGCTGCGCCGCACCGGCGGCACTCTGGCGGGATTTGTGGTCTTTGACTATGTGATGCTGGAATATCTGCCGGGCACCCTGCCAACCATCACCGGCGTGACGGACGATGCGATTCTCGGCACCCACACCGTCGCGTGGACGGCGCAGGTTGCGAAAACCTACCGGGTGCAAAAGAGCACGGATGCCGGCGCTTCCTGGCAGAACATGGCTTCAGGTTTTCCCACCGGCGGAGCGCCCTCCACCAGTTTGTTTTATGAGGACAGGGTCACGCCCTTTACCGATCCGAGACCGACCTATCGTGTCCTTCAGGAATAAGCCCTTCATGCCCGCTATCCCAACTTTTTCGCAGACATGAAGACTTCCTTTTTTTCCTTCGCCCTTGCTCTCGCATTCGCCGCACCGCTGACGGCCGCGCCTGTGATCTCCGAATTTCTCGCTGACAATGATGGCGGGTTTAAGGACGAAGACGGTGAGGACCAGGACTGGATTGAGATTCACAATCCGGACGTGAACCCTGTCGATCTCGCCGGCTGGCGCCTGACCGACGATCCACTGAAGCCGTCGAAGTGGGTGTTTCCCTCACGTGTTCTCGCCCCCGGTGCGCGTTTGATCGTGTGGGCTTCGGAAAAAGACCGCACACCGGCGAGTGGAAATTTGCATACGAATTTCCAGCTCGATCAGGATGGTGAATACCTGGCGCTGCTTTCTCCCGCGGGAACGGTGAGCACGGAGTTTTCCCCGGTGTATCCGTACCAATCAAAAAATGTCAGCTACGGCAGCGGCTTTGGCGGCACCGTCACTGTCACGGACGGAACACCCACACTGTTCACCGGCGGCACCAACTACAGCCGGGTGAAGCTCAATGGCGTCGGAGCCGCGGTGCAGGACAGCAACTCGCTCAATATTTTCGACGACACCCTGGCGCAGCCGCAGCACCAGCAGTACCTGTGGTATGACTACAGCAGCCGGTTGGGAGCCATCCCCGCGGGACAGCAGATCGCGGATGCCACGCTGGAGTGGACCGGCGAATCGAAGCTCTTCGCGGGCGTTTCCGGGCTTTCCACCATCACCACACCGGTCGGCATCTTCATCCAGCCTAACGATAACAATCGGGGCATTACCGCCATTGCCACCGGTGCCGACGGCAACGACCTCGTGGACTTCTATGCGGGCAACTCCCGGTACAGCACCATCACCATTCAGCAGGGTGAGACGAAGAATTTTACGTGGAACGTAACCCAGCTGGTCAAGGACTGGCTGGCCAATCCGGGCGCGGGCAACTACGGAAAGTTCCTCGTCGTTCCGGGCGCGCATCCGTCATGGGTCGCGTGGGATCAGAACCGTCCAGGCCCGAAACTGACCATTCGCACCGTCGTGGCCAATCCGCCGGCATTCGTAACCGGCTTCATGACTCCATCACCCGGAACAGTCAATGGAAGCACCACGCCGGCCGGCCCGCTGGTTCGCGAAGTGACCGAAAATCCGGCCCAACCCGCCGCCGGGAATGCCTTTCCCGTCACCGCACGGATTCAGCCGCTGCAGGGCGGTGCGCTTACGACGCTGTCACTTATCTACCGTCGCGGCTACGAGACCGAGGCAACCGTTCCCATGGTGGATAACGGAACCAATGGGGACGTGACCTCCGGCGACGGTATCTACACCGGTCTCATTCCCGGGTCCGCGATGACCGCCGGTCAAATGATCCGGTGGAAGGTGCTCGCCTCCGACGCATCCATCTATACCACCTTGATGCCGCCCTATCGAGACACGCTCGATTCTCCCCAGTATTTCGGCACGGTGCCTGCCGATCCGTCGATCGCCACTCCATTTATGGTGGTGCACCGGTTCATTCAGGTTCCAGGCAATGCGAACAACGCCACGGGCACACGCTGTTCCATTTTCATGAACGGTGAGTTTTACGACAACGCCGGTATCAACCTGCATGGCCAAAGCACCAGCGGCGGGGCCTTCCTCAAGAAGAGTTATGATATCGACGGCACTCGCGGCTACCGTTTCAAGTGGACCACGGACCCCTCACAGCCACGTGCGAAAGACATCAATCTCCTAACCATTTACGCGGACAAAACAAAAATCCGCCATGGCCTCGCCTACGAGATGAACCGGGAGGCCGGCGTGGCCGCCCATTATTGTTTTGCCGTGCACTGCCGGCTCAACGGGGTCTTTGACGGCATCTACGATTTTATCGAGGATGGCGACGATGTGTATTTGGAGCGCGCGGGCCTCAACAAGAATGGCGTGCTTTATAAAGCTTACACGAATATGGCCGATCCGGCCACGGGCGCAAATCCGGCCGCAGGCAATACCGGCGGCGTGGAGAAAAAGTCCCGCAAGAACGAGAACAACCTGGACCTTTACAACTTCCTCCAGGGGATGCACCTCACCGACGCCAATGCCCGCAAGGCTTTCCTCTTCGACAACGTGGACGTGCCGAAGATGATCAATTTCATGGCGGCCAACACGGTCACCGGCAACGTGGACCTGCACGCGAAGAACTACTATATTTACTGCGACACCGGCAAAACCAACCTGTGGACCCTTCTCCCGTGGGACCAGGATCTCAGCCAGGGAAGACTCTGGACTTCCGTTAACAATTATTTCGACGACGGAATGTACCTCAATTCCGGCGGCACCTTGAGCGGTCAGGGCCAAAGCCTCGTCTCGAGAATGTATGGCGTTCCCGAGTTCTCCAACATGGCCAGGCGGCGCATCCGGAGTCTGCAGGACAAGTTCTGGAAGACCAGCGCTGCGGCGCCCGATCTCACCCGCTGGTATGACAGACGCGTTTCAGAACTGGCTGCTCAGTTCGGTGCCACCTTGACGGTCGGACAAAACGACACGCCCGGCACGGATGCTGCGCTGGACTACGCAAAGTATCCCGCCGCCGCATGGAAGAACGCCGGAGTCGCTACGGCTTCGCCATTCGCGGCGTACACCATGTCCCAGGAAATACAGCGTGTAATGTCCTCCTACGTGGTGCAGCGCATCAATACGATCAACGTGGACACCCAGGTTCCGCCAGCCTACAACTTGAGCGCGCAGGCCCCTCTAACGTTCAGCGCTCTTGATCACTCTCCGGCAGGCGGGGATCAGGATCAGGAGTTTATTGAAATCACGAATCCGAATTCAGTCGCCATCGATCTGTCGGGATGGCGAATCACCGGCGGAATTACCTTCACCTTCGAACCGGGCACCATCGTAAACGGAACGGTGGGGACGGGAGTCGCATTGCCGGCCGGTTCCAACAAAATTTACGTCGTTGCCAGCCGCAATGGTTTCAAGACCCGCACCGTGGCACCGAAGGGCGGACAAAGCCTCAACGTGGCGGGGGGCTATCAAGGGCACCTCTCCAACATCGGCGAAACACTGAATCTGCTCGACGACGCCGGCACGCAGCGCGCCACCACCACCTATACCGGTTCGGCCACACCCCCGCAGCAGTATCTCGTCATCAGCGAGATCATGTACAACCCCGGCGGCAACGGCCTCGCGGAATTCATCGAACTCACTAACATCAGTTCCTCTGTCACGCTGGACCTGACCGGTGTTCACTTTAACACCGGCATTGAATTCAGTTTCACCGGCAGCGCAGTGACCAGTCTCGCGCCCGGCGCAAAAGTGCTCGTGGTGCGTGACATGGCAGCCTTCACCGCGGCTTACGGTAACGGGCATTCCATTGCGGGCGTGTTTGCCAACGGCTCGGCGCTCAACAATGGCGGCGAGGAGATCAAACTCGAAGATGCCTCTAACAATACGATCAAAAACTTCACCTTCGACGACGACCTGCCGTGGCCGCCCGCCGGTGCCAATGGGGCCAGCCTCGTTCTTATACGGCCCCAGACCAATCCCGATCCCTCCCTTTACCAAAACTGGCGCTCCAGCACGGCCGCCGGAGGCAATCCCGGCAGCACGGATGAACTTCACTTTACTGGCAATGCCGCCGATGACATCGACAAGGATGGGCTGACCGCTCTCGTGGAATACGCCCTCGGCACCAGCGATACGAACGCTGGCTCCGTGGATCTCCATCCGGCCCGCGGCACGGATGCCGGCGTGCCGTTCCTTGAGATCACCATCTCCCGCCGCCTCAATGCCGACGACGCAGTCTTCGCAGTGGAATCCTCCGCAAACGGCACCGCATGGAGCAGCAGTGGCTGGGCCCCGGTTTCCTCATCCCCCGTGGCGGGCGGCACTATCACCGAGGTGTGGCGTCTAACCGGCACGCCGGCCGCAGGTGCCCACCTCCTGGTGCGCTGCAAATGCACTCACTTGTGAAATGCATCCGCCGAAGCGGAAGCTGTTAGACAAAAGCATGGAAGCAGGCGGTGTGTGAAGACGAACGTCCGGCGAATCGGCTATTTTTCCGGAAGCTCTTTCCAAGGGCTGACGTAGTGTGGAGGCTATGAAACAATTTGGCCTCCTCCTTCCCGTCCTTGCCATGGCTTTTCCGGCTGCCATGGCGTCCGCCCAGTCTGACAGCAGGGCGGCAGCCAATGCCCCGGTCCCTGCTTCTCCGGAGCCCGGCTTCGTTTCCATCTTCGACGGAAAATCTCTCGAGGGCTGGCATGTGAGTGCGAAAAGCGGGCATTCCGGCACCAGCAAACACACCAGCGGCGGACGCTGGGTGGTGGAAAACGGGGCCATTGTCGGAAGCCAGGACGTGCCGGGCAACGGCGGCCTCGTCATTACGGATGAGGCCTACGCGGACTTTGAAGTGGCCATCGAAATGAACAACGACTTCGGCCCTGACAGCGGGCTCTTTCTGCGCAGCACGGAGGACGGGAAGGCATGGCAGGCGATGATCGACTACCATGCGGGCGGCAATCTGATGGGCATCTATGGCGAGGGACTCGGCGGCGTTCCCCATGTCAGGAATTACAACTTCACCAGCAAAGTGACGGAGATCGAGGACAAGAAGACCGGCGAGCCTCCCACAGCTCTCCCGGTGAAGCCCGCGAGCTGGGCCTACTTCTGGCGCGCCGGCACATGGAACGAACTGCGCGCCCGCATCGAAGGAAATCCCCCGCACATCACCACATGGATCAACGGCGTGAAATTCATGGAGTGGCAGGAGGAAAAAGTGCGGCACCAGGAAAAGGGGGGCATCGCGCTCCAGGTCCACGGCGGCGGGGATTTCACGAAGCAGTTTGTGCGCTACCGTAATATCCGCGTGAAGAAGCTGGAAAAGAAAACGGCCGCCAACCAATTCGAAAGGGAACTCAATATCAGCGTGCCGGCCGCAAGCACCGAATCTCCGAACGCAGCAAAGGATGAACTGGTTATCAACGTTCGCCACGACGGCACGCTCGTTTGGAACAGCAAGGAGCTGACCGAAGACCAACTGACGGCACAGCTCAAAGAGGTTTCACGTTTCGACCGCAAACGCGCCATTATCATTCGCGGCGACCGGGCAACGTCCTACGATAAGATCGTGCGTGTTTTGAACGTCACTCATGCCGCCGGGATGTATCACGTTTCTTTTGCCACGCGGACCCAGGAATCCAAGTAAGCGCCTTATTCCCTCTCCGGCCAGTGTTCGAGGAAAGCCAGTTGGGCTTCCTTGTCAGGCATTTGTCCACGTTCCGGATCTTCCAGAAAGCGCCGCGGATAGCCCGGTTCCAGCGCGGTAATATGCACCACGCTATCCTCTACCGTGAACACCCCGCGCCACGCGCCGCAGCCGATCATCCACTCGTCCCCGCTCCGGCGCTTGATGCGCCGCGTGCGGTGGGGTGATGGATCACGCCCTAGCAATTCCACCATCCTCGGTCGAAAATCAATCTCCCACACTTCACTCAGCCACTGCGCCTGCATGAGCGCCAGCGCGGAGAATCGCACCTCGAAAGCCGGTGGCGTCAGGTGCACTTCATCCACCTCACCGGTCCACCCGCGGCCCGCTTCAGGAAACGAATCGTATTCAGGAATGTATGGCTTGATATCGAAGACCGGCGTGCCATCCACGAGATCGCAGGGACCGAGAATAAGGCGGCGGCCCTCGATGGCAATCAACTGCACGCACGTAAGCCCCAGCGGGTTCGGGCGGTGCGGCGACCGCGTTGCAAACACTCCGCGCTTCTTAATCGGCCCGCGCGGCGGCTGCACCAGCGGACGCCATGTCGTGTTCCGGTGAAACCACCACACCAGCCAGATGCGTGTGAATCCTGACAAATCCTGAAGCGCCTGCTCGTAAGAGTTGCCGGGCAGCAGTTCCAGCACGCTGCGCTCCTCCGCTTCCTCCGCCGGCTGGTGCGGCGCATGAAACTTCACCGTCTTCTCTGAACGGATATAACCGATAGGCCGAACGGTGAGAGTCGAGTCCATGAGCCGGCGAATTCAGCGACTCTTTCGCCGCCTCAGCCAGAAGGGCAACAGCAGCAGGCCGTAAAACAAAAACGCCACTCCCTGCAGGCTTAGCAGATACCACGGCCACGGTCCGATGTGATCGATGAGGCTCGGATTCTCCGGCTTTCCGTTGATGTAGCCGTAGTTCGTATTGAGCAGGCAATTCAGCCCAAACGCCACGGCCATGTACGCCCAGCTCCACAGCATCACGCGCCGGAATGCTCCCGGCTCCGGTTTGATGCCTGCACCCACCACCAGTCCCAGAGCCGCCGCCTGCACTCCGCTGTGCTGAGCGAAGAAGGCGTAATACTCCGGCGAATGCCAGTCGAACTTCAACCCCGGTGTAATGACACCCTGCAGCGTGCCGGCCAAACCCCACAGGTACCCCAGTTCCACCCAGCGCTGGCGGCCCGTCACGAGCGCCACCGCCAGCACCACCGAAACGATGTCACACAAATGCAGCGGCAGGGAGTTCTTGCGCAGGAAATCCAGCGCTTCATTTGGATCGGCCCTGTAACGCAGCCAGGTAAGCAGCGGGTCCATGCCCACGGAAAGAACCAGAATAATGGCAAGTGCCGCATTGGCTGCACGCCTTATGTGAGGTGCACTTTCAGGCCGGTTCACACGCACCATGAAGAGCACTCCCAGCACAGTGGCCAGGACGGCGGCGCCGTGCGCCGGCCCGAACATGACAAATGGCCGGTCGTCCATCTACAATCTCGGCGGCGCTGGTTTTTGGGGCGGATCGCAACTGCGCACGCCTTTCGCCTGCGTCACGCGGCGATAAACTTTGTCTCCGGCGCAAACGTACAGCGTATCCATCTTCGGACCTCCAAAGCACAGATTTGCCGCACGCTTGTTAGGCGGCAGATTGAGGATGCTGTTCACGCGGCCCGCCTGATCACACACTTGAATGCCCGCAGGTGAGCATACATAGAGCCAGCCTCCGGTATCCAGTGCCAGCCCATCCATGCCACTCCCCTGCCCCTCGTCCTTTTGATGCAGGTGATAATAACGCTGTCCGTTGGCCAGCCTGCCGTCCGGCTGCACTTGATAGGACCACACAAAGCGCCCCCGTGTATCCGCGACATAGAGCAGCGTCTGGTCCGGGCTCAGTTCTATTCCGTTAGGGAATTCCTGATGATTCTTCGCCACCACCTGCTTCTCCCCGGTGGGGCTCACGTGATAAATCTGACGGTTCTTGTGATCCGTGAACCAGATATCGCCTTTGTGATTCACCACGCAGTCGTTCACATCCACATCACCCGTGATGACCGTGGACTTGCCCGTCGTGATGTCCCACGCGGAAA
This sequence comes from Verrucomicrobiales bacterium, assembly GCA_035550135.1. Classification (GTDB taxonomy): domain Bacteria; phylum Verrucomicrobiota; class Verrucomicrobiia; order Verrucomicrobiales; family V1-33; genus V1-33. The sequence goes on along the minus strand of DASZQB010000016.1, from coordinate 138,746 downwards.
TCGTCCGGCTCCGGTTGCAGCACGCATACAGCCTTCCGTCCGGACCAAAACACATTCCGTCCGCTCCGCCGGTATTCTCCGCAAACACCGTCACCTTTCCATCGAGCCCTATTTTGTGAATGCGTTGATTGCCGCCATCCGCAAAGAAAACTTCACCGTTAGGCGCCGTCGTCGGGCCTTCCGTGAACTTGTAGCCTTCCCCCGCCAGTTCCCAGTCCGCACCAGGCACGGTGATCTTCATTACCGGCTGCTTGTCGTTAGGCTGCGCCTTCACTTCCTTCTCCTGCCAGAGCCATTTCATCGCCTGCGGCAGAATGGAGCCGCCCTGCTTCCCGTTGTGCCCCCCGTCGCCCCACTCGTGCTGCACGGCATAACCGGAGAACGTCAGCGCACTCAGCATCTGCTGATTCGCAATCCACCAATCGCCGCCGTAGATATTCAGGTCATTGCTTCCATCCTGGAGAAACACCCGCAGCGGCTTCGGCTCGCACTTCCGGATGTAAACATGATATTGATCCCCGCCGCGCAGCGCCGTGTAGGTCCCAATGGTGCTGAACACCCGGCGAAAAGCATCAGGCCTTTCCCATGCCGCCGTGAACGCCGCTATCGCTCCGCTGCTTGCGCCCGCGATCGCCCGCTGACTCGGATCATCCGTGATGTTCCACTTCTTCTTCACCTCCGGAAGCACTTCTTCGATCAAAAACTTCGCGTAAGTGTCCCCCAGCCCGTCATACTCAAAGCTGCGGTTATACCTCGGCAGCGCCTCCTTGCCCGCCGCAGGCAGCACTCCCGGATTGATAAAAATCCCAATCGTCACCGGCATGTCCCCGCGCGCGATCAGGTTGTCGAACACCACCGGCACCCGCCAGCCTCCATCGCGCTTCACATATCCGCCCCCGTCCTGAAACACCATCACGCTCGCCGGCTTCGCCGCATCATACTGCGCCGGCACATACACCCAGCACTCATGCTCCGAGCCCGGAAAGATCTTGCTCGTCGGCAGGAGCAGTTTCTCCTCTTTCCCCTGCGGCACGCCTGCCTGCGGCGACGAATCGGGACCCAGCTTATAATCATCCGCCGCCCGGACGGCAGCGGCAGAAAGCGAAAGCGCTAGGAGCGCAACAGTAGTGTGTTTCATAAAGCAATTGCCGCAACCGGCGGGGATTCTATGGAGCCTTCCCGCGCTGTCCGGAAAGCAAAAACCGCTCCGCACGTGCGCTTCAGGGGAACTTTGAATCCTCCCGTGGAATCCGGACAGACACCGGTTTTTCACCCGGAATGAAAATGGCCGCGCCGTAGCATACCGCAGGTTTTGCATTGGCAAACCGGATGCGCTGCATCCTTGCATCCCACAGATCAAAATAGCTGCAGTTCACCGTCCGCTGTCCATCCCCCAGAGGAAGATAGCGCTGTTCGCACACGCATGCGAAGGATGCCAATTCCGGCAGCACATACAGGGACCCGCCATTGGGCGACATCTCAAAAATGCGGCGGCCCTTCAAATCGACCGCGAAAAGGCCCACTCCGTCCGTGCTGCCGCGGTGCTGAGTAAAGAAGGCCGCCCGCAATTCCGGTGTCTCCGGAAACGGGGAGCCCTTACAAAAAAGCAGCGTCTGCGCCACGATACCCTCCGGGCGCACCTCGTCATCCTTTCGCTCCTCATTCGGCACAAGGCCAGGCGGAAGCGGCCCCTCCCAAAACTCCGCCTTTTTGTTTGCACGCTTCGGACTGAAGACGGGAAACGTCTCAATGCAGGTATCCTTGCCATTCTTGCGGAGCCACGCTTTTTTCGGAAACCAATCCTCGTCGTCCGGATCCCTGCGCTCCTCGTCGTCTTTGAGCACGAGTTCGATTCCGGCATCCGCGGATTTCCACGAAAGGTCGCCGGCTTTCGCCGCAATCGACAGGCGCTTTCCTCCGTCTTTCGTCGGCACGGACTGGGACAGGGTGAACTGAGTCGGCGGTGTCGATTGCTTCTGATACCAGTCCGGCAGGCCTTCGAGCGAGCGGTCCCCTTCTCCCGAAACCTTGACAGCTCTCCACCGCTCTTCGCCGTCCGTTCGCTGATAAACCACTTCATCTCCATCGGGCGCGAACACTGGATCATGGTCCTGGCCGCTCTTATCCGCCGTTAATTGCCGCACCAGCTTGCCGTCCCGCCCGTAGAGATACAGATGCGCGTAGCTGACGCCTTCTACCTGCAGGTATCGAATCGCGACCACCACCATCCCCTCGGCCGCCGCCTTCTTCGCAGGCGGTGCCGCCATGATTGTGATTGGACTACAGACCACCAGGCCAGTGATCACACTCAGGAGGAGCAGAGGAAAAAAGGGAGACCGCATCCGCCAATCTCACTCCACCGTTCTACCGCGCAATTTCGTTTTTGCTCCTCGCAAGCAGATTTCCACAGGTCAGGCCGCAGCAATCGAATCACAACAACGTCTCACCCCGCTGGCATCCATGCTATACTCCGGTCATGAAGATTCTCTGTGCAGCCCTGCTGGTTCTCACCTCCATTCTCACCGTCCGGTCAACTGAGGTAAGATGGGAGGAAAAGGAAATTTACACCGTTTCCGAAAAGGCAGGCACCGAACCAGCCCTCGTAAAAGTCAAAGTCGTGACCCCCGATCTCACGGGGTATGCCGGTTTCTTCTGCGAAGGCCACGATGCCTCCAAAGCCGTCCGCGGAATCAAAACCGCCGGCATCACTCGGGGCCGCATCGACGCATGGGAAAAGGAGGAAATCGATGTCCCTCAAAAATATCTGGACGCCGCCCTCGGCCCTAAAGATCCCTGGAGCCAGTCCCTGTTCATCACAAGCGACCCAACGCACCGAACCACAGCACCCCTCTGCCAGTGGGGCCACAGTCTCTATATCATCCTCAAAACGGAGAAGCGGGGGAAAATCATCATTCATCCAAACAAAACGTGGACCGGCTTCAAGCTTGGCAGTTGCGCACCGGAAGCACAGGAAAACCAACTGCCCATTGTCTATTCCAGAATCACCGCGCCGTCTCAAAACGGCGCAACAGACTTTGTAGGCCTCCTCAATGTCGAAACCGGCGTGGTCTCTGAAATCCTGCCAGCCTCCGATTCGGACCTCTGGGCACTCACCCCCGCCCAGCTTAGTTGGATCAGTAGCCAACAGCTTGCCGTCACTTCGTCCAGCCGTTACGGCGAATCCTGCGCCATCGTGGATTTGGAAAAAAAGAAAATCACCACCCGCCAATACATCCCCGGCGCCGCCAGATGGCTCATCGCCGACGGCCAACTTCATGTCTGGCTCCTCCACCCCGGCGCCATCACCATCAGTTCCAAAGAGTGAGAACTCCACTTCGTCCTCACTTGCCACCCGCGGGCGATATGTGATGTTTAGAAATGAAATCCACTCGCCCCACGGCAAAAAAGGAACGGGGCGTGCGCGGAAAAGCCGCTTCTGCCTCCAAGCCGTTGCCCGCGCCCGGACTCCGCTCTGTCTCTGCGGAGAGACTGAGGGAGTTTGAACGCTTGTACGGACCAAAACCTGCAGCACGCCCGGTGGATGCCGTGGCGACGCTTATTCGACTGCGGCGCGGCAAGGCATGATCGCCTATGCTGATAGCAGTTTCGTCGTAGCGCTGTTTACGCAGGAGCAGAACCACAAGAGAGTGGCCTAGAATTGGTGGAATACGACAGGCCTGTGTCAAATCCTCATATCACGGCTGACGATCCTGGAGACAGAGAATACGTTCCATGCCTTGCGGCTGGATCATAAACTCAGCGCTGCGGAATTCAGGCAGGCCGAAACCGGCTTCACGCAAGCCCGCATGGAAGGCCTTCTGGTGCGCCGTGAGACGCCCGCTCACCGTCTTTATCCCGAGGCGCATCGTCTCGTTACACATTTTTCATCCAAAGCCGCCTATGGCACACTCGACATCCTTCATGTCGCGGCGGCGATGATTCTTCGTGCTGATACCCTTCTGACTTTCGACAAACGCCAGGCGGCTCTCGCAATGACAGTCGGATTGCGCGTGGAACCCCCGATGCACAAATAGTTTCTAAATCACTCGCGCCCTCAACTTCACATCCGGTCCTGTCATCTCCGCCGAAACATATTTCAGCGCCACCGAGCCTCCCTCAAAACACGCCGCTTCCACCACAGGCCGTCCGCTCCCGGAAATCAGCGGCGCAGTATAAAACACCACTTCGTCCACCAGCCTTCCGTTGAACGCCGCCGCCAGCACTTTCCCCCCTCCCTCGATCAGCACATTCATCACACCCCGCGCTGCAAGCTCTCGCAGGATCTCCTCCAGAGGCCGGTTGCGAAACGCCAGCGTGCGATGGCTGTGTTCATCTGTGAAAATCTTCGCTTCCGGCGGCAGGTTTCCAGAATGAGTCAGGATCACCCGCCACGGCTGTTCCTTTCCTTCGGGGATGTCAGGGCCGCGCAGCGTCAGGGAAGGATCATCCTGACGGACGGTCTCCGCGCCCGCGATGATGGCATCGCACTGCACGCGCAGCCTCATCGCATCATGCCGCGCCGCTTCGCTGGTAATCCACTGTCCCTCGCCCGCAGGCCGCGTGATACGCCCGTCCAGACTCATCCCCGCCTTCGCAATCACCCACGGCAGGCCGGTCGTGATCAGTTTCGCAAACGGCGCGATCACCTCCCGACACTCCTCCTCCAAAACTCCTGCCGTCACTTCAATCCCCTCACTTGTCAGGATTTCCCGCGCCCGCCCGGCATGTTGCGGATTCGGATCCTCCGCACCCCAGACGACACGCGCGATTCCTGCTGCGATAAGCGCCTCCACACAAGGCGGCGTGCGTCCCTGCGTCGAGCACGGCTCCAGCGTCACGTACGCCGCCGCCCCGCAGAGTGCATTCAGTCCATGCGCCGCCTCCGCCGCGCGCAGCGCCTCCACCTCCGCGTGCGGTCCGCCCGCTTTGCGATGCCATCCGCTTGCCAGCAACCTCCCCTCCTTCACGATGACCGCGCCCACGCAGGGATTGGGACTCGTCAGTCCCCTGCCCCGCCGCGCTTCGGTTAGCGCAAGGCGCATCCAGTGGGCGTCGCCGGTCATCTTTCAATCTCCTGCATTTGTGACTCCCCTCCGGCCTCCACCACCATCGCGTCAACCGCCACCACATCCTCATACGGCACGCGCCGCCGCTGGTATTTGTTAGCCAGCAATCCGCGCAGTTCCTCCAAAACAGCAAGCGGCACCGGCGCGAGATCCTGCCAGTCTTCATCCGACTTCAGAGTGGTCTTCACATGCCACTTCTTCCCGAACTTGCCTGCTCGGTAATAACGGCGCTCCCCCGTCTCTTCGTCCTTGTCGTGCCACTCATGGAATTTCATTCCTCATCCGTGCGACGGAATTCCCGGCCCTGCAAAACGAAAGTGTTGCACGGCGCACCTTTGCAAATCCGCCGGCGCCGTGGCATCGCTCTCCATGCCCCAGCCTCTGCAAAAAGTCGCCGCCGTTTGCTGCCGTCCGATCGCCAATGGTGACGTGATGTTTCTCCTCGTTCGCAGCCGGGGCGGCAATCGCTGGACGTTTCCCAAAGGCACCATCGAGGTCACGGATGCCAGCCCTGCCGCCGCTGCTGAACGCGAGGCCCTCGAGGAAGCCGGCGTTGTTGGCACCATCGACCCATTGCCTCTGGGCACTTATCGCAAAAGCGTCCCGGCGCGCAAGTTCCTGCAAAGTGAGCCCGAAGAGGAGGTGCAGGCATGGCTCTTTCTATTCACCGGCATCCGCGCCGCAGGCGAATTCGGACGCAGGCCCACGTGGTTCAATTATGAACGAGCCGCCGCAGCGTTCCGCACGAACCCGGACGACGCCGTTTACATCGAGGAACTTTGCCGGATTTTGGCCGCCGCAAAAGCCCGCCTCCACTCCGGCGGGGAAAACATTTCCGGTATTGCCGCCGGGCCTTCTTTAGCGTAGCGGCTCCGTCCGCGACTAATGAACAACCCTGTTTCACCGCCCGGGGAGACTGCGCCGATTCCCTGGAGAGCCCGTCTGCTGCATCACGCTGCTGCGTGGGGCGCGGCTCTGTGCGCCCTCACGCCACTGCTTCAGGGGTGGATGTTCGAGGTTTGGGGAAATAAACTGCCGGCCCGTATTTGGCCCGGGCATTTGCTCATCGATTCCCTTGAAGCCGTCACCTTCGTCCTCTTCGGCCTTGTCGCTGGCGGCTGGTGGTGGTGGACCGCCGGATGGCAGCGCGGAAAAGCGGGCGTTGCAGGCGCTCTGGGCTGGCTCGTTCTGGGCCTGCTTGCCGTCTCCGGGTTGCTGCCGCGTCCCGTTCTCGAAATTGCCGCCGGCGTGTATTTGCTTTGGGCGCTCGCCTCGCTGTGCCTTTTCCGCAAGGGACGCGAAACACGCATGGGCACGTTCCTCAAACAGCGACGGCCGTGGAACGCCGTGTTTTTTGTTAGCTTTGTTCTCCTCAACACCGCAGGGGATGTCATCCTGACCGCGTCCGCGCCGCCCGGCTGGCTGGCCATGACCAGCTTTGTCATTGCCCGCCTTCTCACGCATTTCGTTCTCGCCTCCGCCCTCTGGATGCTCCTCTACGTCTGTTCCCGCTGGCTGCCGCGCGGCTCGGAATGGGTTGGCTGGACCGCCGTGATGTTCACACCGCTTGTCGTCGTCGTGGATATTGCCCTCCGCCTCATGTGGACCAAGGGCATCTACCTGCTTTGCTCTGAAATCGAAAACGGCGGCAGGGTGGACGTGCTGAAAATCGTGGAAGGCGGCGGCATCAGCCTCACGCCCGGCCACATCGCCGCGGTCGCAGCCTGCATTTCCATTGCCCCTGCATGGTACCTGCTATCGCGTTACTGGTCCCGCATCGGAGGCATCGGATCAAGCACTCTGCGCTTCGGCGGCATGGCTTTGACCGCATGGTTTTCGCTCATGGCTCTGCAAGCCGTGGAAGCCGGATGCAAATCCACCCCGTGGCGGCTCTGGGAAAGCCGCACCTGCGCTCTGCAACTCACGCCTTTCTCTCCACCACCTGGTCTCGCCACTTTCAAAGTCGCGCCTGCCGATCCGGTTCTGCCGGGCACGGGGGATTATTCCCGCCGGCCGGATATTTATCTCTTTATCGTGGAAAGCATGCGCGCCGATGCCATTGCGCCGCAGCACGCGCCCTTCCTCTCACGCTGGAAGGCGGAGGAATGTCAGCAAATCGCCGAGACGCGCTCCGCCGCCAATGCCACGCACCTTTCGTGGTTCTCCATTCTTCATGGCCGCCTCCCGTACTATGAGGAGCGCATGCGGCCGGTTTCCCGCGCCGCCCCGCTCTTCACCACGCTGCACAAGGCCGGCTTCCGTCTCGAAATGCGCAGCGCCGGCAACTTCGACTACTGCAGCATGCTCCAGGCTAATTTCGGCGATGGAAAACTCATGCAGGTCCTCGAGCACGTCCCGCAAACTCACCCCGATTACCACCTCAGTATGGGCGAGCGCGAAGCCCTCATGTGGCAGCGGCTTCGCGACAGCGTGGACAAGTCGAAAATCGGCGGCACCCTCCGCATCGCTACGGTGGACTGCCCGCACTATCCCTACAAATGGGACGAAAAGTGGACGCCTCCCTACGCGGATTACGAAAAAGACCCGCTCTTTCCCGTCCGTCCTTCGCCTGAAGAAGTGGAGCGCATTCGGCATCGCTACTGGAACTCCATCGGCTGGGCGGATCATCTCATCGGGGACTTCATCGCCTTCCTGAAAGAGACGCGGCGCTACGATAATTCCATGATCATCCTGACAGGCGACCACGGCGAGGAATTCAAGGAACACGGAAGCTGGTTCCACTGCTCAGCGCTCAATGACCCGCAGACCCGCGTGCCCCTTCTGATCAAATGGCCAAAGGACATGGGCCGCGGCCCGGCTCTGAAAGACGCCAGCCATCTCGACATCGTCCCCACCATTCTCGATGCGGTTGGCTTCCCCGAGTCCGCATGGCAAGGGATGCCGGGGCGCTCGCTTTACCGGGAAAAGGAATCCACTTCCCTCCTCAACACGTGCTACGCCGGCCAAAACGGTGAAACGATGCTCTGGCGCCGCGATGGCTGGGAAGCCGCCTTCTCATGGTCCAAGACATGGGAACTTCGCCCGCCGGACCGGATGTGGCTCGAACGCCTCACGGGCCCCCACGGCCCCGTCGATTGCGAAAACCCCGCAGAGTACGAAGCCGAACTGCGCCGCCGCTTCCCCGACGCTTTCTCCCGCGTCTTCAACACCATCCAGCGCGAACCGGATTGATTTCCTAACGGGCAGCCCCACGTTTCTCCCCGTTTGACCGCTCCCTTCCGCGGCGTCCTGTGCGCACGCTATGTCCGCGCCCAATTCTCAAGCCCGCATGAACCGGTGGGTGGCCCTCCTGGGAGTCACAGCGCTTACCGTTTATCTCTCGTGGAAGGTCCTTGAGCCTTTCGTGGAAGTGCTCATTCTCGGCATTGCCCTAACCGTTATCTTCCAGCCGCTGCACCAGCGTTTCGTGCGCTGGACCGGTGGCCACCGTCGCGCCGCCACGCTTTCCACTGTCGTCACCCTCATGGTGATTCTGGTGCCGGTGACTTTCGTTTCCATCACCGTCGCCCACGAACTGCCAAAGGTTTCCCAGACCATTCAGGAGGGCGCCGCCACTCTGGAGGAAAAATGGAAGGCCGCCGCCGGCAGCGGAAGCTGGCTCGCCGATCTGCGCGAGCGCTGGAAGCTCGACGAAGCATTCTCCGAGGACGAAATCAAGGAATACATCGTCAATATCCGGAACTTCCTCTTTCCCAAAGTCGTCGCCCTCGCCGGCGGGGTTTTGCAATTGCTGCTCGGCTTCGTCCTGCTCCTCTTCGTCATCTTCTTCCTCTTTCGGGACGGGCAAAAGCTTGGCCAGCGATTCATCGATTTCCTGCCCATGACGAGGGATCAGGCCCTCGTTCTTGTCCGGCGCACGGAGGAAGTGCTGGCCGCTTGCGTTTATGGCGTCATCATGGTGGCCGCCGTCCAAGGCACTCTTGGCGGCATTACTTTCTGGCTGCTCGGCCTGCCTTCGCCCGTCACATGGGGTGTGGTCATGACGCTGCTGTGCACACTCCCCATTGTCGGCGCGTGGCTTGTCTGGCTTCCGGCGGCCATCGGTCTCGCCATGTCCGGCGATTACACCAAAGCCATCATTCTTGCCATCGTGGGACAGTTTGTGATCAGCACCATCGATGGCGTTCTGCGGCCCATCCTCGTCGGCCAGCGGGCCAAGCTGCACGAACTGGTCATCTTTTTCTCCGTGCTCGGGGGCTTGAAGTATTTTGGATTGCTGGGCATTCTTCTCGGGCCGGTCGTCATGTCCATCGCTTACGGCCTTCTCAGCGTCCTTCTCCAATCACAGGCCGGCTCCGGAAAAACAGAGCCGGTTCCACCCGCCAGTCCGGCTCCCAACCTCTGACCACTCCGCCCGCCATGATCAACCGCCGCCACTTCCTCTCATCCTCCGCCGCCGGTCTCAGTGCCGCCGCCCTTCCCGTGAACGCCAACGCTGCCGAGCCTTATTACGTTATCAAAACCGGACGAATCCGCCAGTCTGTCGTGCACTGGTGCTTCAACCCGATGCCCGTCGAGGAACTCGCCGCCGGCGCCGCTAAAATGGGCATGCCCTCCGTCGAACTCGTCGATCCCAAATACTGGCCCATGCTCAAAAAGCTCGGCCTCACCTGCGCGATCGCCAGCAGCCATGGCTTTGCCAAAGGCTTCGCCCACACGGAGGAGCACGCGGAGTGCATCGACAACCTTCGCAAAAACATCGCCGCCTGCGCCGAACACGGCGTCAAAAGCATCATCACCTTCTCCGGCTTTACCCGCGGCATTCCCTTCGAGACCGCCCGCAAAAACATGATCGACGGCCTCAAGAAAATCCTCCCCTACGCTGAGGAAAAGAAAGTCGCCCTCTGCCTGGAAATGCTCAACAGCAAGGTCGCCGAAAACATGAAAGGCCACCCGGACTACTGGTGCGACCACATCGACTACGCCCTCGATATCTGCAAAGCCATCGGCTCCGAATACATGAAGATGCTCTTCGACATCTATCACGTCCAGATCATGGACGGCGATGTCATCCGCCGCTACCGCCAGTGCGCCGAATACGTCGGCCACATCCACACGGCCGGCAATCCCGGGCGCGAGGAACTCGATGACGACCAGGAAATCCACTACCCCGGCATCATGCGCGCCATCGCCGCCAGCGGCTATAAAGGCTTCGTCGGTCAGGAGTTCATCCCCAAACACCCTGACAAACTCGCCTCGCTCAACGCCGCGGTGAAGCTCTGCGACGTGTAATCCGCGCGGTCACACCCAAGCGAAGGCCCCTCAAGGCAGGGACGACCTTGTTAGTGTCGCGCCGGTGCCTTCCAAGGCATACCTGGATTGACGGTCGCATCCATGTCTCTGTGCGGAGAGTCCCGCAATGCCGCGGAGCTATGCAAACAATCAGCGCCGCCGCCGCAGCATGAGGCCGGTGCCTGCGAGCAGGAGCACCGCGCCGGAAGGCTCCGGCACGAGGGTCAGCGTGGATTCGTCGGCATTGAGCAGGCCGCCCACGGCGAAGTTATCCACGAGAATGTTTCCTGCCGTCAGTGAGCCCTGATCGCGCCAGCCCCAGTAAAAGGCGAGGTCCCGGCCCGCGGCATCCACGCCCTGCGGGTCCCCGCCGTCGGTGGCGTCTTTGAGAGCTGTGGTCGTGAGGTCCGTATTGGTGAAACTGTCCACCACTCCCGCCCCGAACGTATGGTTTTGCTGCGTGTAGCGCTGAAAGGTATTCGCAGTTTCCACGGCGTCGATCACCGTGTCCCGGCTATACCACATCGCGAATCGCATGGATGCGCTGGACGCATCAGCCGTGGCGCTATCGCCGAAGGCAACGCTCCAGTTATAGTCGTTAGTGTCCGGTGCCTGGGTTTGCTTGGGAACAAAGACATACGGGATGCGCATCGTGTAAGTTTGTGCCCCGCGGGTGCCGGTAGCCAGCACAAAGCCGGTCCACGTGAGACCGACTGATTGATTGGCCTCATTGGCGGAACCGCTTTGAGCGTTCATGGCTCCCACGAAGCCCGCAGGCGTGGCGCCTGGCACCGGGTTTACCACAGTGGCGGCAGTCATCGAAGTCGCGGTGAAATTGATAGGGCCGCCCCCGTTATCGTAGGAGAACGCCGAGATGGTGCCGCTGCCGGTCGCTGCGGCGCTCTGCGTGTAGGTAAAATTGACGAGCACGGCGCGCGCCGGAAAGATGCCGGCGAGCGCGATGAGAGCCGTGGCAAGAGACGTTTTCATAATGAGCATGAAGCGGTTATGGGGCAATTTCGTCAAATTTTAACCAAAATGCGTCGCAAAGGGCAAGTTTTTATTAAAAACGAGTAATTTTTGATGCAATTCCAGCGTGACCCGCGTCTTCACGATTTGCTAATCCTCGTGAATGCACCCAAAAATGTTCGCAGCCTTTTTGGTCCCCGCATTCGTTGCCTTGGCGGCTCCCGCCCGGAGCGCGGTGATTCTGGCGGTGGATTTCACTCTGCCAGGAGGCTTGGTGGAACCGGGCTTTCAGGGTTTCTTTGTCGCCAACGCGATCAACGGAACGGTCTCCTCCACGTTTGGAGCAAATACAGTGACGCTTCTTGCGGGCACGCAGGCGCACAACCCGGATGGCACCGCGGGACGGGACCGCGCCAACCCGCTCGATTCGGCCTCGTTCACCTACGGCGACCTTATGCGGGATCTGGTGACGCGTTTCGACAGCGGCGGGAATGGCCAGCCGCCGCGGACCAGTTTTACGATCAGCGGACTCCAGCCCAACGGGCTTTACACGTTTCAGGTGTTTTCGCTGGATTACCCTAACAATAACAATTCGGTAAGCACCTGGTATGACATGACGCCGGCGGTGCCGTTCGCGATCGGTTCCATCACCAACCTGACAAATACCATTCCAACGTCGAACGATCAGTTTTCCACCACTGGTCCCATCGTGGCCGATGCAGCCGGAATGGTGAACATCGGTTCAACATTCACGGCAGGCGCAGGGCAATTGAATGGATTCATTCTCAGCGACCGTGTGCCGGAGCCAGGATCCGCGGCGCTGACAGTGGTTGCCGCCATTGCTATGATGCGGCGGAGGCGGAAAGGCTGATCGTTCCACCGGAAGTAATCCGGTTGATGCGATGCACTGCGGCTCTACGCTGCGGAATGAAATCGCTGCTTACCGTTGCCGCTATTGTCTGTGCCGTTAGCATCGGAGGGATTGCCAGTAGCGCTCCCGTTGAAGTGGAACCGTCGCCGCTGGGCACTTTGCGCGTGGTGGAGGATCCGGACGGCCACACAAACTTGCGCTCCGGTCCTTCACTTAAAGACGACGTCGTGGGCAAAGTCGCGTCGGGCACTGTGGTGGCTGTCGTGGAAATAAAGGGTGATTGGGCGGAACTGGAATACGGTCCGGACAAGACGCGTTTCATTCATACCAGCCGCCTCCGCAAACTCGGCAAATGGAAACAGACTGCCGCGCCCGCTCCTGTGGAAGGCAAACCCGCGGTAGCGAAGAACGGTAGCTTTCACGCTCAGGTGCAGTCGGCTCCGTTCGTCGCTGCGGACCACAAGTTGAAGAAAGACAAAGAAGGCGGCATGACGGTGGACGGCCATGCGGTCCACGGCACCGACGGCGAAGCCCCGCGCAAAACGCTCTCCCTCACGGTGACCATCGACGGCAAAGCGCTCACCATTCCCGCCGAAGCCACCCGCGACCTCTACGAGCCTAACATGGAAACGCTGAAGCTCCTGACCGCGCCAAAACCTGCGGAGACCACCGTCGTCGTCATGGAGAACAGCGACGGTGCCGGTGCCTACTGCGTGGCCTGGTCTTTCACAAATGGCAGCTACGCGGGGCGGGTGGTCTTTGGGCAGAATTGAGCGTGCGCTGCCGTCGCGCGCTCTCGTACTGCCGCCGGCGTTTTCCCTTTGTTGATAATCGCTACCATGTCCCGTACGGCGGATTTCAATTTGCCGAAGTCTTTCTTTTTCATGGCCAGGGTGAATAACACAGGGCCGCAAAGCAATCAAAGGGTGATGCCTCCACTCATCCACCAGAAGGACCGAGTGGAAACGCCCTTTACGGACCCACATAGACGGGTAATTTTACTCTGTGAAATTAAACGAGCCAACACCCGCTTTAGTAGAACCTGAAGCAGCTTCCTCAGAGGACGTCGCCCGCCTCAATGCGGCGATCGCGGAAGCGATGGAAGACATCGAAAGCGGTCGCGTCTTTGATGCAGAGGAATTTATGGCAAAGGTTCACCAGCGATGGCCCCGGAAGTCTTCCGTGTAGTCTTCGCCGACAGTGCGTGGCGCGACCTGGAGGAAATCGTCGCTTATTGGACAGGTCGGCATGAACAGGAACGCGGTGAACAGTACGCCGTGGATCTTCCGGCAACGGCAATCTCCCGCCTGAGCGATCCCAACGACGCCCGGCGCTGTCGTTTCCTCCGGCATACACGCTGGCCGGACGTCAGGGAACTTCCCGTCTTCAAAAACACCTATCGAATTCTCTATCGGATCGACGAGCCTTTGGGATGTGTGCATGTGTTAAGGTTTTGGCACAGCCACCGTGACGAACCCCCGTCGGTCTGAACTGGAACGGGCCGTTGGGAAAAGTCGGGAATCAGGGTTTCCTTTCCCGGAATCTGCGTCAGACTCCGCGCTCCTTTTTCAGATATTCCTCATGAGCAGCGACAGACGCAAACCTTTTCCCTTCGACGAATTCGAGCCCCGGTGGCAGGTGCTTTGGGATTTGGAGAAGACATTCCGCACCCCGGGACCGGGAGATGCGGACTTCGATGCGTCGAAGCCTAAATTCTATGTGCTCGACATGTTCCCCTACCCCAGCGGGGCCGGTCTGCATGTGGGGCACCCTGAGGGATATACGGCTACGGACATCCTGGGCCGCGCGAGGCGGATGCAGGGATACAATGTACTGCATCCCATGGGCTGGGATGCGTTTGGCCTGCCGGCGGAGCAGTATGCCATCAAGACCGGGCAGCATCCGCGCGTCACGACGTCGGCCAATGTAGAGAACTTCCGCCGGCAGTTGAAGGCGATCGGGTTCGGTTATGACTGGGACCGTGAAGTAAACACCACCGATCCCGCCTACGTGCGCTGGACACAGTGGATTTTCCTTCAGCTTTATCATTCGTATTTTTGTGAGGAAACGCAAAAGGCCCGGCCTGTTAGTGAACTGGAAGCCAAAGGCTGGACGCGCGAACAGATCGATGCCGTGCGCCTTGCATTTGTGCAGGAAGCCCCCGTGAACTGGTCACCATCCATGGGCACCGTGCTCGCCAATGAGGAAGTGGAGGAATGGCGAAACAAAGGCGAAACCGTGGAGCGCCGTCCGCTGCGCCAGTGGATGCTGCGCATTACCAAATACGGCCAGCGCCTCAGCGATGAACTGGACGGTCTCGACTGGCCGGAGGGCATCAAGCTGCTGCAAAAGAACTGGATAGGACGCAGCGAGGGCGCGGAGGTGAATTTTGAACTGGACGTACACACCATCACGGTTTTCACCACCCGTCCGGACACGCTCTTCGGCGCCACTTACATGGTTCTCGCACCCGAGCATCCCCTGGTTCCGCAGATCACCAAAGCGGAGCAAAAAGCCGCCGTCGAAGCTTATCAACAAGCCTGCGCCACGAAGTCCGACATGGAGCGCGGCGATCTCAACAAGGACAAGACAGGCGTCTTCACCGGCGCGTATGCGATCAATCCGGTGAACAGCGAACGCATTCCCGTCTGGATCGCCGATTACGTCATGATGGGCTACGGCACCGGCGCCATCATGGCCGTGCCGGCTCATGATGAACGGGACCTTGAGTTCGCCAGGAAGTTCGAACTGCCGATCGTGCAGGTGGTGCAACCGGCAGGCGACGACGATTGGCGCGGCTACACCGATCCGGGAATGTCAGTGAACTCCGGCTTTCTCAACGGCCTGCCCACGGCGGAGGCGAAGGCGAAGATCATCGACTGGCTGGAGGAGAAGGGACTCGGCAAGCGCCGCATTCAGTTCAAGCTGCGCGACTGGCTGTTTTCACGGCAGCGCTACTGGGGTGAGCCATTTCCCATCGTCTGGGAAAACGGCAATCACAGAGCCATTCCGGAGAGCGAACTGCCCTTGTTGCAACCGGACCTGGAGGACTTCAAGCCCACGGGTGATCCGCGCGGGCCGCTCATCAAAGCCACAGACTGGATTCGTTATTCCGAAACCGCGCAGCGGGAAACGAACACCATGCCGCAGTGGGCGGGATCGTGCTGGTATTACCTGCGCTATTGCGATCCGAAAAACACAGAGCGTTTCATTTCCAAAGAAGCTGAAGCCTACTGGCTCGGCGGCAGTGGAAGGCCGGGAGCGGTGGACCTTTATGTGGGCGGCACGGAACATGCGGTTCTGCACCTGCTCTACGCGCGCTTTTGGCACAAAGTGCTGTTCGATCTCGGCCATCTCAGCACACCTGAGCCGTTTCAACGCCTGGTGAATCAGGGCCTGATCCTGGGCGAGGACGGACAGAAGATGTCCAAATCCCTCGGCAACGTGGTGAATCCCGATGACGTCATTCACAACTATGGAGCCGACTCCCTGCGCCTCTATGAGATGTTCATGGGGCCGCTGGAGCAGGTGAAGCCGTGGAGCATGAAGGGTGTGGAGGGCGTCTCGCGCTTTCTCGCCCGCGTGTGGCGTCTCGCGTTTACGGAGACGGAAACCGGCTGGACGGTGAATACCAAAATCCTGCATGCGCCCTGCACGGACAAAGCGCTGCGCCGCGTGGTGCACGAGACTATCAAAAAGGTCACCGAGGATATCGACCGGCTCAGTTTCAACACGGCCATTTCCCAGATGATGATCTGCACGAATGCCTTCACGTCCGCCCACGTGGTACCGCTGGAGGAGTTTGTGATGCTGCTGCTGTGCCTCAATCCCTTCGCGCCGCACCTCACGGAGGAAATCCATGCACGGCTGCGCGAATCGTTTCCCTCCATGAATGCGCGCCAGCTTTGTCAGCAACCGTGGCCGGTGTGTGACGCCTCTGCGCTGGTCGTGGATGAAATCAGCATCGTCGTTCAGGTGAACGGCAAGCTGCGGGACAAGATCACCGTTCCGTCCGGCGCCTCCAACGCCGACATCGAAGCCGCTGCGCTCGCCGCGCCGAAGATTATCGAAGCCATCGGCGCCGGCACCGTGGCTAAAGTCATCATTGTTCCAGGCAAGCTGGTGAATGTCGTCGTAAAACCCAACGCCTGATCCGCTGTTCATGAATTCAGAATCCCCAGGTCCTTCCCCTGACACTTCTCCAGCCGACGCTTCCGAAGCGACGCCCGAAACGACTGCGCCCAAGCAGGAGAATGCGCTGCTGAATCTGCTGCTCAACGTGCTCCTGCCCGTGACCGTGCTGAGCATGTGCAGCAAGCAGGACACATGGTACGGCCTCGGCCCTAAATGGGCGCTCATCGTGGCCGTGACGCTGCCGCTCGGTTACTTCATTTATGACTTCGTGCAGCGCCGCAAGATCAATGCGCTCTCCATCATCGGTATTGTTAGCGTGCTGCTCACCGGCGGACTGGGATTGCTCAACCTGAGCGCCACGGTCTTTGCGTGGAAGGAGGCCTCGGTGCCGCTCATCCTCGCCGGTGTTATCTTCTTCACCGGATGCGGAAAAAAGTCCCTCGTTAGGCAGATCTTGCTCAATCCCGACATCGTCAATATCAGGAAACTGGACAAGGCTCTAGATGCCCATCAGTCCCGTGAAGCCTTCGACCGCCTGTTGAAAACGAGCACCTGGCTGCTCACGGCGTCCATGCTGCTCAGCGCGGTGCTGAACTATTTCCTCGCAATCTATTTCCTCAAAGACACCGTGCCTGGCACCTCCGCTTACACCGAAGCCATCGGCAAACAGCATGGCTGGGGCTGGGTCGTCGTCGGCGTGCCGAGCATCGGCATCATGCTTTTCGCGATGATCCGGCTCTTCAAAGGCGTGAAAGTCCTAACCGGATTGACGATGGACGATATCATGCATCCGCCTGCGAAGAAGACCGTCAAGCCGGCAGCCACTCCACCCGTCAGCACTACGGAAAAGAAGTGAGTTGCGCCCGGGGGCTTCGTCATTGACGCTCCGTTGGTCTAACAGAGGCGGCTTTGTCCAGCAGTTGGAGGAATTCGCCGCGATAACCGTTAGCGTCCGTTCCCTTGGCGCTCCTGGCGAGGACCCGCACGTCCTCCCATGAGAGACCGGCGTGGCGGCTGTTGTTGAGGAGCGAGGCAAAGCCGGCGACGGCGACGGCCCAGCGGGTTTCCGGTGAGGACTGGGAAATCTTTGCGCCGGTGTCTTTTACGGGCACTTCCATAAGCTGGCTTTGCTCGCCGTCCGGAGCTTTCCAGCGAAGATTCACGGTCATGGTTTCACCGGACGCGTCGGCAACCACGGCTGGAGCGGCGGTCACCGGCTCGGGCTTCGACTGATACTTGAGTTTCTCAGTGGTGTTCACGGGCTGATCCGGCACGCCCACAGGAACGAGTTCATACAGAGCAGTAACCGTGTGGCCCGCTCCAATTTCACCGGCGTCTTTCCTGTCGTCGGCGAAGTCCTCTTTGGCCAGCATCCGGTTTTCATAGCCGAGCAGGCGATAGCTGCGAATGACCGCGGGATTGAATTCGATCTGGACCTTTACGTCCTTGGCGATGGTGACCAGCGTACCGTTGAACTGATCCGCCAGCGTCTTCCGCGCCTCGCTGAGGCTGTCGATGTAAGCGTAGTTGCCGTTTCCTTTGTCGGCCAGGAGTTCCATGCGGTCGTCCTTTGTGTTGCCCATGCCGTAGCCCAGCACGCTGAGGAACGTGCCGCTCTTTGCCTTGTCGGTGATCAATTGCAGCAGGTCTTCGTTGCTGGTGACGCCCACATTGAAATCGCCGTCCGTGGCGAGAATCACCCGGTTGATTCCCTCCTTGTTGAAGTGCTGGGATGCCTGGGCATAGGCCGTGGTGATACCGCCTGCGCCATTAGTGCTGCCGCCTGCGCGGAGGGCATCGATGGCCGCACTGATGCGCTGCTTGTCGCCTCCATTGGTGGCGGGAAGTGCCACGCCGCTTTCACCGGCATATGTCACAAGGGAAACGGTGTCCTTTTCTGTCAGGCGCTCCACGACGAACTTCAGGCTCTTCTTCACGAGCGGCAGCTTATTCTCCGTGTCCATGGAGCCGCTCACATCCACGAGGAACACAAGGTTTGCCGCGGGACGTTCACCCTGCGCGATCTCCTTGCCTTTCAGCGCGATACGCGCAATCCGGTGTGTGCTGTCCCAGGGAGCGGAAGTCATCTCCACATGCACCGCGAATGGCTTTCCGTCCGTGGGCGGAGCGTAGTCGTAGGGGAAGTAATTCACCAGTTCCTCCAGGCGCACGGCTGCCGGCGGCGGGCACTGCCCCATGTTCAGAAAACGGCGCACATTGGCATAACTCGCCGTATCCACATCCGTGCTAAAGGTCGAGAGCGGCTCCTTCAATACGGTGCGGAAGGGATTTTCCACCACCTGGGCATAGGATTCTCCAGCCGTAAGCTCGCGGGATTCGCCGGCAACGTAGGCAAAGGCGCCCTCACGATGGTCAAAGTCGCCGGTCGTCAATGCATCTGCCGATGTCCGGCTGGGAACTGTGGTGGCCAAAGTGGCGGCTCCCGCAGCTGCGGACGGTGTGGTTGAAGCGGGCTTGGCCGGAACAAAGATACCCCTTTCAGTTCGAAGTGGGGTGCGCGTTACCGGCTTCGACTGCTCGGCAGAATGAGCCAAGCCATTGGCGCCGGATGTTTGGGCGGTATCCACCGGGTAAGTATAACCAGAATAACCCGAGGCATGATTTTCAGGAGCGTTCGCCGGCGAAGGTCCACTCGCCGGTCGAGGTGTCAAAAAATCACCCTGCTGGACATTCGCCGCCGCAAAGTCGGCAGGAGGCGCAGCGGAGACATTGGGAGGCGTGGCTGGTGCCGTAACCGGGTGGGCAGCTTCAGGCAACGGAGTGACTCCCGTTACCGGTCCGGCTGTCGGGGTTGTATCCACTCCACCCTCTAACATCCTGAGCCGTGTTTCATCACGGGCCGCTTTATCGTAATCAGCGATCCGCTTTTGGACTCTCTCCAGACCTCTGCGAGCCCGGGAATCGGTCGGGTCCGCGGAAAGGATGTGATTGAATTCTCCTTCCGCCTCCTTGTACTTTCCGAGATCCTGGTATCCCAGCGCAAGTGCCCACCGCCTTTTTAATTCCGCAGACTGTTCGTCGGTAAGCAATGTTCCACTGGTTCCGGAAGCGGGCATGTTAACAGGAGTCACGTACGAGCTGCTGCGGACTCCGCTCGACGTCACAGCTGCATCCTTTGCGCTGGCCCGAAGCGTGCTTGCAGGCTCTCGTGCATACTGATTGCGAACGGTATTGCCATCCAGAAACCACCACGTGCCTGCGCTCCCCGCCGCAAAGCATGCGGCCATGGTCGTAAGCCGTCGAATCCACGTTGCGCGCACCACTTTCGCCTCACGCCGCGGACGGTCGGCTTCAAACAGAAGACGGCTGCGGGCGGCCTCCTGAAGTTCGAGAGTGGGATGTCCAAGAGAGCCGGAGAGCACTCCGCAAAATGCTTTGGTTTCTTCGGCGAGCGCGGCGAGTTCAGAATCATTTTCGATCTGCTGTTCAAATGCGGCGCGTTCCTCCGGGGTGAGTTCGTCCAGCGCCCATGCGGTGGCGATGGCGCGGGGATCGGAGGTTTCGGGTGAAATTTCAGCGTTCATGGCAATGATGGGGACAGAGGTTAGGCGAGGGCCTGAGCGTGGAATTGCTCGCGCAGGTTTTGCACGGCGTGGTGAAGAAGGGTACCGACATTGCTGACGGTGAGGCCGGTGGCGGCGGCGATATCGCGATAGCTGAGGCCGGCTTCGAATTTCAGCCGGACCAATTCGCGCTGACGTTCCGGAAGTGACTTCACCAATCCTTTAAGTCGGTGAGCGTCGTCCTTTTCCTCAAGAGCCGCGGCGGGGCTGGCGGCGGAGTCGTCTATGGTTTGATCGAACGTAAGCGTCGGGTTCATGGGCACGATGCGTTGCAGTTTTCGCTGATGGTCGATGAGGATGCGGCGGCAGACGGTGAAGAGCCACGGGGCGAGGCTTTCCAGATCGCCGGCGGGCCGGTCGCGGAAGTAACGGAGAAAAGTGTCCTGCACCGCGTCACGCGCGGTTTCCTGGTCTCCCGCGTGATGCCGGGCGAAGGCAAGAAGCGGGCGCTCGTAGCGGTCGAGCAAAGACTGGGCGGGAAGGTTCAAGTGAATAAGGGGACCGTATGGGAATCGCTTGGACCGCGCGCAGAGCGATGCAGTTCAACAGGCACCACGGCGCAGGTCCGCGTTTCCTGGAAAAAAGCCGAAAAAAATGCGTGCCGTCCACTCTTTCATTCCTTTCCTTTGGCTATGATGACCGCGTCGCTGTTTACTTACTGGCATGAAGAGCTGGTGGTTCTCGCGCAGGCTGTGGTGGCGGTCGTGCTGGGCGGGGCGCTCGGATGGGAGCGGCAGGCGGCGGGAAAGTACGCCGGGCTGAGGACCCACATGCTGGTGTGCCTCGCTTCCCTGTTGTTTGTGAAGCTCGGCATTTTGCTGATCGTGCATGCGACGGATTATTACCATCCCGAACAGATCCGGGCGGACCCCGCGCATCTCATTGCAGCCCTCGCGACAGGCATTTCATTCATAGGAGCGGGAGCCATTTTCCGCGATCCCTCGCATGAACGGGCGCAGGGCCTGACAACCGCGGCGTCTCTGCTCGCAACGGCTGCCATCGGAGTGGCCATTGCCATTGATCTTTATTTCGTGGCGACCGGAATTGTCCTCCTGTGCCTTTTTGTGCTGCACACGCTGCGCAAGCTGGATGCGAAGCTGAACGCGTTGAGGAAGTCCCGCGACGGGGAATCTAAGGATTGAGCGCCTTGAGTTCTGCCCGCAGGGCTGCGGTGCGCCCCCTTTGTTTGCTGACCTGCGGGGGATCGGGTGCACCGCCCTTTTTCAGATAGGCGCTCCATTGGCCAACCGAACGATCCAGTTCCGTCGCAAGGGAAATGACCTGCTCGGCATATGGCCGCACGGAGGGATGCAGCATCTTCATCGCCCCGCGCAAAGCATCGGCGGACTTGCCGAAGTCGGATTTTTCAAACCTCGGTCGCGGGGTATGCAGCGGATACTGGTTCCGGTCCGTGCTCAAAACACAAAGCGCCAGTTTGTCGATTTGCGTCAGGGAACCTTTCGGTGAAAGGGAGGGAGCGCCGCCCCCCACGACGCTGAGCAGCGCGGCGGCACTCAGGTGCTGCGGGTGCCACGACGTGATGGACTTCAGTTGCGCGACCGTTTCCGGCCGGCGCAGTTCCTCCAGAGGATCACCCGCGGCGCGCAGCCGGGCAGCAACTTCCGCAAAGAGTGTGAGAGATTTTTCCAGCATGGGCGCGCGCTCGGTTTTCAGAAGCGCCATCGCATCTCCTACGGTTGTGGCGCGGTGCATCGTCAGGCGAAACAGAAGCGGCCATTGATCCGGATGGAGCAGCAGCCAATCGTCAATCTGATCACCCGCATCCGGAGGAAGAATGATCACGGGAGGCTTGGCCATGAGCGCAGCGGCAGGGAGCAATTCCTCCACAGGCATCACGGTCTGAAGTTTTCCTGCAGGATCGGCACCGGCCGCGATCAGGCAGTTAGGATCCAGCGTTTCACCACCGAGTAGAGAGTCTATTGTCACCGCCATGCCGGCAAACAATTGAGGCAGGGCTTTGGCGTGAGGATCGGGAATGAAAACGTCCACAGACCATTTTTCCGGCCACACTTCGTGGCGCAGACGCAGCGTGGCGCGTAGAGCCTCCATGCGCTTCTCCGCATCGAGCTTCAGCGCCTCATTCTTGGGGTCCGCCATTTCGCGGCGCAGAGGTTCCGGGATACCGAGTTTAAGACCACTCGGTTTGGTCGAGGGGCGGGCCACGGCTTTAACGGTGACCGTGCGAAGACGGCCCTGATCGAGACCTGGCAGCAGCAACTGCACTTCCGCCTCCGTAAACTGGAAGGTTGGAGGCGCGTCCAGCGCGGGCTGCCCGGAGCGGGAGTCATACCAGTTAGGCGAGGCGCCATAGGTGAACGCAAAAACCCGGGGCTGCAGCCGGCGATCGAGCTGACAGGTGATATCGAGCAGCAGCAGGGAAAGGTCCCGCGCTGGTTTTTCCGGCGCATTCAGCAGCGGAAAGGCGATGGCAAACAATCGTTGGGCCACCACTTCCTCAGTGACGCCGGCGTCCGTGGACAAAGGCGATGGCGTCACTCCGCGTGCGAGCTGACCGTTGGCCACGACGCTGGAGCGGTCATCCGGCTCAAGCCGCAGCGCCACCGCCAGCGCGTGAGCGCGCAGGCGATGATTGATGACAGGGCTGTCCTGGAAATTCCGTGCGATCAGTTGCAGTTCATGCACCGCTGCGTCCACCTGTTCCGGAGGCAGGGAAAGCGCCCGGGCGTCGAACAGCGGGGCTTTGAGATCCGGTCTGCGGTAGTCGCCATCGATGTCCCGGCGTTCAGCGGTACCGGGCGCCTGGGCTCGCAATGGCGATGCCACGGCGCACCAGAAAGCCAAGGTCAACAGCAGCCGGGAGAACATGGGGACGGAGCCTGTTAGGGAAAACTCAGGATTCCGGATAGAGGAGAACTGCAGCACGTCGTTTTTTGAACTCCGCCAGCTCACCGGTCCACAGAGCCATGGTTTTTTCCACCGGCTGACCTTCCCGGATGGACGTCAGCGCGGCGGGATGCAGCAGCAGCTTTTGCATGGGATCGAGTTCCAGCTTGTCTGTGTGCAGTTTTTGCGTGGCCGTTGCGAGAGCGATGCCGGTGCGCACTGTCTGGATGGACGCTCTGTCCTGCACGGAGAAGCGCACCCCTTTGCAGAGCTCGCCTTTAAACTTGCTCGCATTGGGCGTGAACTCGGCGGCGGAAATTTTCAACCCGGGCAGTTTTTCCGTATCAAGAGCGGCGGCCAGTTTTTCTCCGTCGATCCACGGCGCGCCAAAAAGGAGGAATGGTGCATCGGTGCCGCGCCCCACCGAGACATTGCAAAACTCCATCAGTGCCACGCCGGGATAGAGCATTGCCGCATCGACACTGCGCATGTTAGGCGAAGGGTTGACCCATTTCATACCGGCGGCGGCGAAGTCTTTGCGGCGGTCCCAACCCGTTACGGGCACCACCGTGAGGTGCAGCTTCATTTTAAGATCCGCGGCGAAGAGTTTCGCCAGTTCGCCAACCGTCATGCCATGCCGCAGCGGGATGGGATGACAGGCCACGAACGTCGGCTTTCCCTCCGAGAGGGGACCGTCCACCGTGACACCATTGATAGGATTGATTCGATCAAGAACGAAAAAGCTGCGTCCGCTTTCATCCGCAGCCTTCATGCATTCGAGCATCGTGGAAACGTAAGTATAAAACCGGCACCCGATGTCCTGGATGTCAAAGACGAGCGCGTCGATGTCATTCAGTTGCTCCGGCAAAGGACGTTTCGTTTTGCCGTAAAGACTGTGCACCGGCAATCCGGTGGCTTCGTCGATGCTGTCATTGATGCCCTCGCGATCCTCAGTGCCGCGAATACCATGCTCCGGGCTGAAAAGAGAAACCAGTTTCACGCCAGGCGCTTTGGCGAGCACATCGATAGTGGATTTACCCGCCAGATTCTGACCGGTATGGTTGGTAATCAATCCGACGCGCAATCCCTGCAGATCGGCGAAGCCGCGAGCCTCCAGAACATCGATACCGTTCATGGTTCGCGGCGGAGCGGCAGCCGGCGCGGGATCGTTGAGCGTTGAGATCCCGGCCAGCGGCTTTCTGACGATGCCCATCGCCACGGCCGCCAGCGTGCTCACTTTGATGCGCAGATCCCGTGTGGAGCCTTCCTCGGTGGGATGGTTCCGGTTTGTCAGGAGGATCACAAAGGCCTCCGCCTGGGGATCGATCCAAAAAGCGGTGCCGGTCCAGCCGGTGTGGCCGTAGGACCGTGGGCCGAAGATATCGCCTTTGATGTCCGAGTAGTAACTTTGCATGTCCCATCCGAGCCCGCGGATCACGCCGCCCGGCAGCCGGTTGGGCTGGGTCATGAGTTTCACGGTGGCCGGGGTCATGATGGTTTTCCCGGACGGCGATTTCCCGCCGCTCAGCAGCATGCGGCAATAGACGGCGAGATCCCGCGCGGTGGTGAAAACGCCTGCGTGCCCGGCCACACCGCCCATGCGGCGGCTGGTGGGATCATGCACCACGCCATGCACCAGCCCGTCGGCCTCGCGCGTGGTGGGCGCGATGCGGCTCAGTTTTCTCCGTGATGGCAGAAAACCGGTGTCCACCATGCCAAGCGGGCGGAAGATGCGGGCAGCGGCAAATTCATCGATGCGGCTTCCGCTTACTTTGCGGACCACCTCGCCCAGGAGGATGTAGTTGATGTCACTGTAGAGAAACCGCGCGCCGACCGGATTCCGCAGCGGTTCAGCGACTGCGGCAGCAATGCATTCTTTGTAATTGGAGCCGAGATTTTCGCGGGGAATGCCGGACCGCGTGCCGCTGGTGTGGGTGAGGAGGTGTTTAATGGTGACGGTTTCCTTGCCGCCTCCGGTGAATTCCGGAATGATACTGCATACCGGCGCGTCCAGTTTCAGTTTTCCGTCCTGGATCAGCAGCATGATGCTTGGCGCGGTGGCCATGACCTTGGTCAGCGAGGCGGCGTCAAAGATCGTGTCCTTCGTCATCGCCTCGGTGCGCGGGTCCACCATGCGGTTTCCGAAGGCCTCACACTTTGCCGTTCCGCGCTCCATCCACAAAACTGCGCCGGGAATCTGATGTGCGGTGACGGCCTCATTGATCGCCTTGCGGATCGGAGGCATGAGGGATTCATCGATCGCGGCAGCGGCCATAGAGTTGAAGAGGAGCCCGCAGACGAGCACGCGGCAGAGAAATCCGAAAATAGACATGGAAGTTAACTATTATCCCCGGGTTTAGCGGTTTCCAGTGGGCACTTTCACGAAGTGACGGCTCAATGCGATAGACGCGGGCATGCAGTGCGTTCAATTTAGTCCCCATGAAACTGATCCCCTTCCTCGCAATGTTTATCCTCTCTGCGGTGCTGCGCGCCGCGGACCAGCCGCCGCCGTGGCAGGGAGTGGGACTGACAGTGCAACCGGTGAGCGAGGTGACGGCCATTCGGCCGGGGCAGCCGTTTTATGCCGGACTCTTCCTTCATCATCAGGGCGGCACCCACACGTATTGGCAGTCTCCGGGCCTGGCGGGAGTGGCAACGCATCTCGAGTGGACGCTGCCAAAAGGATGGACGGCGGGGGAAATCGAATGGCCCGCGCCGGACAAAGTGAAGATGGCGAGCATCAACACGCATGGGTTCGAGCGGGATGTGCTGCTGATGGTGAAGATCACGCCTCCGGCGAAGGTGGATGAAAAGACGGTGACTCTGAAAACAAAGGCGGTGTGGATGTGCTGCGGAACGACGTGCGAATTCGGAAATCACGATTTCCAAATTACTCTGCCGGTGGAGGCGGGAACGGAACCGGCGTGGAATGCCGAATGGCGCAAGGTGTTCGAGAGAGAACGGGCGACCTTCCCGGTACCCCTGACAGGGTGGAAGCTGAGCGCAGCGCGCAGTGGAAAGAAGATCACCCTAACGGCTGATGCGGAGCAAAAGAACGCTGTAATGCCGGAGGACGCCATCTTCTTTTCCACAGACAATCTCATCTGCTCTCACCCGCCACAAAAGTGGACGAAGACCGCGACCGGATTTCAGGCGGAACTGGAAGTATCCGAATTTCCGCCGAAGGATCAGACAAAGCTGCGCGGAGTGATCACCGGCACGAAAGCCTGGCAGGCGCATGGAAAGAAAGCCGCGGTTATCGAAGTGCCGCTGAAGGTGGAGGCGGCAGGAAAATGACCAGACTTATTATTTTCCCGGAGTTGCCGGTTCCGTTTTTTCATTCTCAAGGATTTTAGCGGTAACGAAGACGGTGATTTGACTGCCATCGGGGCCTTCGATGCCGCCGAGGCTGACCGTCTGGCCATCCCAGACCAACAGCTGGGTTTCCATCGGGAAATGGGAAACGTCAGGGGAATCCGGATTGGTGTATTCCAACCGGCAGTTAAGATCGAGGGTGGGTGCGCTGGGGAAGCACTGGAAAGTGCCTTTGATCTTAGGCCAACCGGCATCGAAGCCGGAGGCGAAAAGGTTGCTGCTCACCGGCATGCAGGGGACAGCTTTGAGAGCGGGAAGCGGATGAACCCCCGCGCCCCCTTTTGCGGACAATCCATTGAGGAGGACGTCGAACTGTTGGGGAGTGTAAACGCCGGCGACTAATGAGGAGCGACCGGATTTGGGCAGTTGAATTTCCGTGTCCAGGCCCGGAACTGCACGCATTGCGTGAAAGGTGAGTTCGACCTCGATCGGAGGATTTGCGACCAGTTTTATGGCGTAATCCAGGATCTGCACCAGTCTGGGAGCGCCCTCAAACTGCATGGCGTATTTCATAACTCTGGTAATGTTTAAGGGACTGCCGAACTGCTTTGCGACGAGTCCCTCCAGCATTTCGTATTCTCCCATGCGCCGGTGATCGCCGGAGGGCTGGACAAGGCGCCTCAGGTTGACGGTGGATCCGCCGCTGGATTTCACCCCTTCGAGCGGTGCCGCGTCCTCAGCGGGCCGGAAGATCACGCTCTCCCCTGACAATTGCACGCGGGTGCCCGTCTGGATGGCCATCATTTGCAGAAGAGCCCATGCGGAGAAGGGATATTCGAGAGCGAGATGGACCGGGGCATCGCCGTTGCTTTTGAATTCCGGCTTCAAGGCGAGGCTGCGGTTTTGGGATTGCGCCGATTGGGCAAGCAGCGCGACGGCTTCAGGCAGGGAGGATTGAGCTTTGAACGAAGCGATGTAGAGATGGCGGAGATTGTTTTCCAGTCTGGAAGCGTAAGCGGATGGTGATGGCGGCGAGGTGGTACGGTGGCTGTTGTTCGCCGGCGGCAGCATGATGGCGGGCTTGCGGCGGGTGACGGCATCGCCTTCGCTTTGGTGAGGAGTGATAAAGGTCCTAACACCGAATGCGAGAAGCAGCAGTGCTGCTGCGGCCCACAGGATGCGGCGGAGAACAGGAGTGATCCACCGTGCTGAGGGTTTGGAGGAGACGAGAGCGCGGAGCGCGCGGAGTCGATCGGTGCGGCTGCTTCCGTGGAGGCGGAGGAGGCAGTCGGTGTGACAGAGCGCGGCGAATTCGTCCATTTCAGGGTCGCCGTGAGCGAGGATTTCGTTGAGGAGCCGTGTCTGCGGCACTGAAGCATCACTGTGCAGCCATGCGGAGGCGAGCGGGTGGAAGTCGGGATCAGCTTTCATGGGCGGGAGCCGGATAAAGGTTAGGCTGGCGGAGGCGCTGACGGATGCAGTCGGCAAGGCGCCGGCGAATGCGGGTGAGCATCTGGTAAATGGCAGCGGAGCTTTGGCCGGATTCCGCGGAGAGGGCATCGATGCCGGCGTCCTCGTAATAGCGGCGCTGCACCAGGCGCGCGGCTTGCGGCGGCAGGAGGCTCAGGCATTCGATTAGGGCTTCTTCGTCCTTCCTATCAGACGTGACGAGAGGCCGCTGAAGGGCGGAAGCGAGGCGCTCGAGATTTTCAGGTGTTAGGCAGCCCGGGAGGCGCTGACGGCGGCGGCGTTCTTCATGGGTGCGGCGCAGGGCCACGCCCATGGCCCACGGGCGGAAGGGGCGGGAGGGATCGTAGCGGTCAAAGCAGCGCCAGAGGGTCATGACGATCTCCTGGAAGAGATCGGCGCGGTCTTCGGAGGAGGCCATGGCACCGGCGACAAACGCGCGCAACGCGGCCTCGCATTCCAGGAGGAGAGCCAGGAATTGTTCGCGTCGCGCGGAGTCGCTTTTCATGAGCGCATGATAATTGACGATCAGCGCTCATTTCTGACAGGGAATCCTCCGAAAAGAAGGCTATCCGCCCATGCGGGTCTGGGTACCGCCCTGTTTCTTTTTGGGGACCATGCCGCCGCTGAGGGTGATGGTGCCGCTGCCGCCCATGTTGATGGCGGGGCGCTGCTGCGGCCGCCTTGATTGCGGGGGCGGAGTTTCATCTTCGGCGCCGCCGCCGCTGAGGCGGCGGGGGAGGCCGGCGAGGAGTTCCTCGAAGGCGCGGAGATTTGTGGTGCTGCGGAAGAGGTTGTTGAGCACTTCGTTTTTGATGTTGCCCATGAGGGCCTCGAAGAGGTCGTAAGCTTCCGACTTGTATTCCTGGAGCGGGTCCTTTTGCGCGAAGGAACGGAGGTGGACGCCGTCACGCAGGCTGTCCATGTTATACAGGTGCTCCTGCCAGAGACGGTCGATGGCGTTGAGCAAAACGTAGCGCTCGAGACCTTTGACGGCTTCCGGGAATTCGGTGCCGGTCTTCAATTCGTAGGCGGCTTTCACCTTTTCCACAAGCCATGCACCGTTGCCTTCGATGTCGCGGGAATCCAGGTTCGCCTCCTCGTGCGTGAGACGGAGGGGGAACGTCATATTGACCCACTGAAGCAAGGCGGCGTGGTCGAGTTTGTTAGTATCAGGGTCCAGGAAACCCTGGACTTTCGCGGGGATGGCCTCGTCGATGACTTCCAGCACCATGGCGTGAGGGTCCTCCACGGTGAGGGCGTCGTTGCGGTATTCGTAGATGACGGTGCGCTGTTTGTTGAGCACGTCGTCGAATTCGAGGGTGCGCTTGCGATAAGTGTAGTTGCGCTGCTCGACGCGCTTTTGAGCGCTCTCGACCGAACGGTTGAGCCACGGGTGTTCGAGTTCCTGACCGTCCTGAAGGCCCATCTTTTCCATGAGACCGGTCATGCGTCCGGCGGCTCCGAAGTTCATCATGAGCTGGTCCTCGAAGCTGATGTAGAAAATGCTTTCGCCCGGGTCGCCCTGACGGGCGCAGCGTCCGCGGAGCTGGCGGTCGATGCGGCGGGCTTCGTGGCGCTCGGTGGCGATGACGAGGAGGCCGCCGAGTTCAGGGATGCCCGGCCCGAGCTTGATGTCGGTGCCGCGGCCCGCCATGTTAGTGGAAACGGTGATCGCTCCGCGCTGTCCGGCCTGGGCGACGATGCCCGCTTCTGCGAGGTGGTTCTTGGCGTTGAGCACCTGATGGGGAATCTTTGCGCCGCGCATCATGCGGGAGAGGGTCTCCGAGGCATCCACGCTGGCGGTGCCGATGAGCATGGGCTGGCCGGTGGCGTGGCGCTCTTTGATGAGTTCAATGACGGCGTTGTATTTCTCGCGGCGCGTCTTGTAAATTTTGTCGTTGTTATCCTTCCGCTGGATGGGGCGGTTGGTGGGGACGATAAGCATATCCAGCTTGTAAATGTCGTGGAACTCGCTGGCTTCGGTCTCCGCCGTGCCGGTCATGCCGGCGAGTTTCTTGTAGAGACGGAAGTAGTTTTGAATGGTGATGGTGGCGAGGGTCTGCGTTTCCTTGTCGATGCGGACACCCTCCTTGGCTTCGACGGCCTGGTGGAGGCCATCGCTCCAGCGGCGGCCCGGCATGGGGCGGCCCGTGTGCTCGTCGAGAATGATAACCTTCGGCTCGCCGGGTTCTTCGCCTTCCTTGTGGATGCTGCCCACCATGTAGTTCACGTCTTTTTCGTAGAGACAGTAGGCGCGGAGGAGCTGGGAAATGTTGTGCATGCGCTGGGCCTGCACGTCCATCTTTTGCTGCACAGCCTCCTTGGCGGCGAGGCGCTCTTCAGGAGAGAGGGATTTGTTTTGCTCGATGTCGGCAAAAGATGTGGCAAGGTCCGGGAGAACGAAGGCATCCGGATCGTCCGGGCTCAGGAATTTGCGGCCTTTTTCCATGAGGTCGGATTCATGGGACTTTTCGTCGATGGAGTAGAAGAGTTCCTCTTTGAGAGCGAAGAGGGCTTTCTTTTGCGGATCGGAATAATAACTGAGCTCCGCCTTTTCCATGGCGCGGCGGTATTCCGGCTCCTCCATCATGCGGAGGAGGGCGCGGTGGCGGGGCTGGCCGAGCTTGATCTTGAAGAGGAGGTGCCCGGCTTCATCGTATTTGTTAGCCTCGCCGAGAGTCTTGGCCTCTGCGGCGACCTGGTTGAGAAGGAGGCCCTGCTCTTTGACCACTTTCTCCACCATGGGCTTGAACTTGTCGTACTGGTGGGTGTCGTGCGCGACGGGGCCGCTGATGATGAGGGGCGTGCGGGCTTCATCGATGAGCACGCTGTCCACCTCGTCCACGATGGCAAACCAGTGGCCGCGCTGCACCTGCTCTTCGACGGAGGAGGCGAGGCCGTTGTCGCGCAGGTAGTCGAAGCCGAACTCCGAATTGGTGCCGTAGGTTACGTCGGCGGCGTATTGCTCGCGGCGGATGTGCGGGGGCTGGTCATGCTGGATGCAGCCGACGGTGACGCCAAGATATTGAAGCAGGAAGCCCATCCATTCCGCGTCGCGGCGGGCGAGGTAATCATTCACCGTGATGAGGTGGACCCCTTTCCCGGTGAGGCCGTTGAGATAGAGCGGAAGGGTGGCAACGAGGGTCTTGCCTTCGCCGGTGGCCATTTCGGCGATCTTTCCATTGTGAAGCGCCATGCCGCCGAGGAGCTGAACATCGAAGTGGACCATCTCCCATGTGATCGGCTGATCGCAGACGAGGATCTTGCTGCCGGCGAGGCGGCGGGCGCCGTTTTTCACCACGGCAAAGGCCTCAGGGAGGATTTTGGTGAGGTAAGCCTGGACTTCCTGGAAGTCATTGATCTTTGCGAGGTCGGCCTTCCATGCGGCGGTTTTTTGCTTCAGGACCTCTTCGGGCTTCGATTGCAATTCCTGCTCCAGCCGGTTAATTTGCTGCACGAGGGGCCAGAGCTTCTTGAGCTCGCGCTGGTTTTTCGAGCCAACGATTTTGCGGAGAATCCAATGCAGCATGGGAAAACGGTCAGATGAGGGTCAGTTTTTGGGGAAGGAGCACTATGGGAGGCGCTCCGGGGATGACAACCGGTTTTCCCGGGGCCATTCGGTGAAATGGAGCGGCGGCGACGGGCTGGTTTGCCTGGGAAAATGGGGAAGGGGAGAAGCGTGAAGCGTTGAATCGTGAATCGTGAATCGTGAATCGTGAAATCGGCGGTCTGGCGGAGCCGGAAACTTCAAACATCAAAGAAACATCAAGCATCAATGCCGGTTAGGGTCAGTAGCGGTAGGGCATGATGGATTTGAGGGGGCGGGGAGTGGGAGGGTCGTACGGGATGGTGAGCCAGGATGGGATGGGGTGGAGGATTTTCTCGCGCCATTCGGGCATGGGATCGGGGTTGTAGTGGCGGAGGCGGTTGAATTCTTCGGCGGACATGGGGGGGGGCGCCGGAGGCGCAGATAATGGATGAGTGGATAATGGAGAATGGGCGGAGGAGGGTGAATCGTGAATCGTTGAATCGTGAATGGTGGAATCGGCGGGTTGGGAGGAGGAGAGAGATGAGGCTGATTCGGAGGGTGGGGCGGGTTCGGAGGGGGTGGGGTTTGGCGCGGAAGAAGTGGTTTGATTTGGTGCGATAAGGTCGGATTTACCCGGAGAGGGGACTGACAGGACGGAGGGGACAGACTGGATGGACGGCATGGACTGGGGAGGGGGCTTGTCGTCGGCGTCGGTGTCGCGGGGGATGCCGTAGGTGAGGCGGCGGAGGCCTTCGAGGAGGCGGCGCTCGCCGGGGGATTCGAAGTCGTCGTCGGAGTCGGGGGCGTTGGCGCGGTCGTGGGTGGACTGTTGGATTTTCAGGCGGGCGGCGGAGTGGTCGCCGCGGCGCAGGGTGGAGATGGCGCGCAGGAGACCGGAGAGGTGTTTGAGGTTGGCGAGGGAGGGATCGTCAAGGTCGCCGTTCCATTTGCGGACGGCGTTGAGGATGCGGGCGGAGAGCAGGCGGGCGGCGTGGTCGGCCATGAAGGGGGAGAGTTGTTCCAGCTCTGCGGCGTCGTGCAGGGATTCGCGGGTGTCTGCGAAGAAGTCGCGGCGGATTTGCCATTCGAGGTAGCCACCGTTGCGCCATTCGGAGAGGTTTTGTTCGGTGATGGGTTTGTTGTGGAAGAGTTCGCGGAGGATCTTTTTGACGGCGGGAAGGGAGTTGAGCCAGGTGATGATTTTGCGGCCGGGATCGTTGCGGTCGAGGCGGTGGTTGATGGAGGTGCGGAGATTGTGGGGAAGGCGAGCGATTTTGCCGGTGCGGTTCATGGTGGGGAGGGGGTGGCTGGTTTGGATAGGGCGGTGTATCGCCGGGGACGGCGGCTGGCGGTTTCCGGGGGAAAACTTCAAACTTCAAACATCAAACTTCAGAGAAGCTTCAAACTCCAAGCTCCAGGACGCTGGCATGGAGGGGCGCAGTCAGGAGCCGTGAGCCGTTCAGGAACAGGTTCGAAGTCCCGCCCCTGTTTGGAGGACGTAATGAGGTGCGCGCCATCGCTTCCCGGCAGGGCGTGAAGGTCGGACGATGCGTATGTAAGGGATAAGATGCGAGATTTGGCTCGGTGTGATGATGAGGGGTGAGCATGGTGGAGCGCCGTCGGAGGCTGGCAGGCCAATCGATTGGGCGCGTATGTTGGATGAACGCTACCAGGTCCCGGTAAGCTTTTTAGGGGCCGGGTTGGTGGCGTGGCCGTTGAGGGTAAGTCTTTTTACAGAGCCCGCGGCTGCAATTAGGGAGGTGTATAAACGCGAATGAAGTCAAATGATTCCGGCGGGAAATTTTGACCGCTGAGAGACCGAAGGTTTGAACCGGGAAAAGGAGGAGAATGAGCGCCGGCAAAGCGCGATTTATGTCGAGTGTGGCGCGGCGGGGCCTCTTGAGAGGGGCATAAACGGCGGTTTTTTCCGCGAGAAATTATCGCATTTTCCCGGTGTATCGTTACGTTCCGTTGGGTAACGATAGGATTTTCCGGTTAGGATGGCGGCTAACCAGCCGCATGGCGTGCAATGGAGTTGCATGGTTTAAGCGGGTGTCTCTCGCTTTTTGCATCTCCTTTATCGAGTAGATCATCTCGTCCGCCGAACCTCCACTTTATGCACTTCCCATGAAATTCCTGAACCAACTTATCCCGCGGATCACTCCGTGCCCTCGCGTAAGGTTTAGAGTTTTCGGCATTCTGTGTGCACTGACGATCCTTGCTTCTCCCGCCTCCGCCAATGAGGATCCGCCCACTCCAAAATCATCCCAAATCAAACCGCCTTTCCCCGCCAACGAAGGGCCCCCCATGCAAAGGCTGGCCGGTATCCACCTCAAATCCGTCGTCTTCGACGAAGTCCGATTGAAAGATGCCATCGTGGCCCTCCGAAAACAAATCCTCAAAGTTGATCCCAAACTATCTTTCTCCTTCTCCTGTACCGAAGACACCGCGGACAACCCAGTCACCATTGAAATGACAAATGTGGACGCCTGGTCCGCAGTCCATGGGCTCGCCTCTGCGGGCAATGCGGGCCTGATTGAAGACGCCGGCTTGCTCAAATTCTGCGACCGGTGGACCGCCCGCGGATTCCTTACGAGATCATTCTCCCTCGGCGAGGCCTCGCTCAAAGCCCTGAAACTGAATGATGTTCTGAAACAGGAAAAAGCAAACTCCATCGCCGATGTCGCAAAGATCCTCGAATCAAACGGAATAGGCGTCCCCTCCGATGGTTACGCCCGGTTGTACGTCAGTGAGAAGAAACTCGTCGTTCGCCTCGAAAAGACCGATTTGGAACTCGTCACCGCTTTGGTGCACCTAGCGAACAAAGGTCTCACGTTCACCGTGAAAGCGCTGGAGACGGAAACGAAATAGGACTGGCCACCGCCTCAAAGGTCAGCCAGACAGGACCGCGGATAGCGGATAGCGCGGATCAGGAGGGATTGGGAGGCGGTGCGCGCACGCGGGCGGTGAGAGTCTCTCGAGGCCCGGCACTATGCAGAGCGGCATTTGATTTTGAACATTGTCATTGATGAGGTCTTCGAGCTCGCTCAAGCATTGTTTCCCTTCAGGCTCCTCACAATTAGCAGGATGACCAGCAGGGCGGCTGCGCCGTAGGCAATGTATTTTCCGGCTTGCACGCTCTCGCGGTAAATCCGGGAGTGCTGATCAGCAGGACCTGATGCGCCGTTTGATTGCGGGGGTTCGCCGATCAGGATCACCCGTTCCAGCAATCCAGCTCCGAGTTCACGCGATCCGGCGGCGTCATGGATCATCACTGAGAGCGTTGTGAGGCCGGCGTTTGAGAATACGATATAGGTATCGGCGAGGTAGGCTCCGTTATACTCCGGAGATCGAAACTCTCCCTGAAGGTGACGAACGGGAAATCCGCGATGAGTGAGTTCGATGGTAGTGCTGTGCTGATAGCCGTTTTTTTTCATTCCGGAAATGGTGCCCGCCACTGCAACGGTGAAATCCGGCGGCGCGTCCCGCGAAACTCCCCGAACCACCGTTACCTGCACGGAGTCGTCTTTTGATTGGTATCGCTCTGCGACAGCGATTGAGGCCGCTCCAACCTGAGATGATTTAGACTGTGTCCAGCCGTCTGGAGGGTCAAAGAGAACTCCGGCAAACAGTTTTCCGGATAGCAGCAGCAGGAGCAGGCTTGTCTTCATGAGCGAGTTTCTTTTTCGGTCGCCTTTAAGCGGTCCCAGCTTAAGGAAAATCCGGCCGTGGCCAAGCCTTTCGGAGCAAGCCAAATGCAGTGGGTCGCGTAAAACCGAGCATCCGCCCTAACTAAAAACTCATGTTTGTGCGATTGGCAGGACCCGCAGGGTATGATGCGCTTACCTGCGTTGTCAGCGAATTCGTATTCAACAAGATGGTTTATGCTCAAGGACGCGATGCCCTCTACGGCAATAGTTCGATGCTCACCCGGAGCGAGTGGCCGCGAGCGGTTTCGCGACGATCGAGGCGGCTGTCTATTTCGTCGACTGAACCCTTTTGGATTGAGACGAAAGGAATTACGTTTTTTGGTCAAACGGCCGGTGGCAGTTGTGTTATTCTCCCGCATACTGGTGCTCACATGAACCGCCGTCACTTTTTCCTCGTTGCTGCTCCTGCTGCTGTTTCGCTGCTGCCGTCTTGTAAATCCACGAAGAAGCCGGCGGTGGCGGAGACGCCGGGGCTTCCGGCTGTGGTGCCGCCGTCAGCGGCGGGGGCGATTCCTTATAATCCGGGGCCGGTGCCGAGGGGGTTGCCGGGGGGGATTCGGCACCGGTGGAATGCGGCGCAGGTGAGGGGGCCGTTTGCGGCGATGACGTTTGATGACGGGCCGCATCCGGTGCAGACGCCGCGGTTGCTGAACATGCTGCGGAGTTGGGGAATCAAGGCGACGTTTTATTTGATCGGGCAGAATGCGGCGTCGCATCCGGGGCTGGTGCAGCGGATTGTGGCGGAGGGGCATGAGGTGGGGAATCACAGTTGGAGTCACCCGGCGCTGGGGCCGATGCCGGAGGGAGCGGTGCGGGATCAGTTGCGGCGGACGCACGATGCGATTGTCAGGGCTTGCGGGGTGGCGCCGCTGACGTTCCGGCCGCCGTACGGGTCGATCACGCCGGTGCAGCAGGAGTGGATCGCGCGGGAGTTCGGGTATCCGACGATTCTGTGGAGTGTGGACCCTAACGATTGGAAGGACCGGAATTCGTCGGTGGTTTCGAGCCGTATTTTGCGGGGGGCGAGGGCGGGTTCGATCATCCTGGCGCATGACATTCATGCGACGACGGTGAGCGCGATGCCGTCCACGCTGCCAGCGCTGACGCGGCGGGGGCTGAAGTTCCTAACGGTTTCGCAGATCATTCACACGGAAGTGTCGGGGGGAGGGGCGCCGGCCTGACAGTTAGCTTTATGAGTCTCAGTGAACAGGCTGAAGAGATCGCGCGCCGCGCGCATAAGGGGCAGTTTCGGCGGGATGGGATGACGCCTTACATCATGCATCCGGCGGGAGTGGTGGCGAGGGTGGGGGATTGCGAGACACGCCGGGCGGTGGCGTGGCTGCATGATGTGCTGGAGGACACGAAGGAGACGCCGGAATCGCTGGCGGCGGCGGGGATGCCGGCGGAGGTGGTGGAGGCGGTGGTGTGTTTGACGCGGCGGCCGGAGGTTTCGTATGAGGATTATTTGGCGGGCGTATTAGGGAATCCGCTGGCGCGGGCGGTGAAGATTGCGGATATGCTGCACAATCTCAGTGACGGGCCGTCGCCGAAACAGATAAGGAAGTATGCGAATGCGCTGTTGAGGCTGGTGGAGGAGGAGAAGGGGGCCTAACGAGAGGGGTGGAACCCAAGGCGGCAATTATACACATTCGAACGATGATGCGGACGCTGGCGGCGTTTGTGCATTGGGCAACCACGCTGTGGTTGAGGGTGGTTTGGATGGAGCACCCCAGGTTCGCTGCGCTCACCTGGGCTATTTCACGGGGAACCGAGCTGCGGTTCGGTCTTCGCCGGGTCGCTGTCATTCATGTTAGGGGTCGGCTTGCCGGGAGTAAGAGTAGCACCTTCGTACTGAGAAATGAACCTGTTTGCGACGATCCTGGTCAGCGGTCACATCGAAGCGCTGGACAAAAGTAGAGTGACGGTGGCGAAGGCCAGTCGCTTTTGTCTTCTTCCGCGTGATGCCAAAGCGACTCGGCTGCGCCAGAGTCGCTCTACGTTCGCGCCCTGAGCTTTCGAGGTTTTCCGCGGGATTGCATAAGCGCGTCTTGCTTTGGTTTTGGCTTCGCCGGTTGGGAGTAAGAGTAGGAGTGAGAGTAAGAGTAGGAGTAAGAGTGGGAGTAAGAGTAAGAGTAGGGCCGCAAAACCTGGGTTTGTCTTAACGGGGCACGGCCTAACGATTAGGGTTGGGTGGCGGGTTTGTCAGGGAGATCGACGGAGCGTATTTTATAACGGAAGGCGGCGGTGTCGGCGTTGCCGGCCCAGAGGACGTCGTATTCGGAGGAGTGGGTGTTTGCGAGCTTTTCGAAACGGGCGGCATTGGCGGCGTTGTAGTCCACTCTGCCGCGGAGGATCTGGGGGCGGATGTCGGTTTTGCCTTCGCCTTTCCACCATGTGTCGGGAGGTTCCACGGCGGCTTCCCAGCGTTCGTTAGTGGCGAAGAGCCGCAGCACGCCGGAGCGGGCGAAGAGGCAGAAGTTTCGCTGGCCGCCGACACTGGCGCAGCGGAAGCCGAGCACATCGCCGGGTTTCAGCGTGAGGGTGGCCTTTTGCACGGCACCGGCTTCGTTGGCTGCGCCGGCGAGATACTCGGTGGCGGCGGGCGCTCCATTTAAGAGCAGCGCGACGGTATCGTCGGCCATGAAGAAGAGTTCAATGCGTCTGGCGTCGGCGGGCGGGGCAGTGGCGACGCCGACTGCTTTTTCCGACTCGCGGCGGTAGATGGACTGGAGACGCTGGAGTTCCGGCGGCTGGGATTCATCGGGAGGCGGCAGGGGCTTCCCGGCCTTAACGCGGGCGATTTCGGCCAGCCATGCTGTCGCTTCCTTGCCCTGGGTCTCGGCGGACGCACGTTCGAGGGCGGCGAGGTATTTGGTTTCCAGTTCGCCCATAACCACAGGCTCCGGGCTGGCTGCCGGTGCGGGGTCCTGGGATTTTGAGGAAGGTGTATCGGCGACCGGGGGCGCGGGTTGGGGAGCAGGCGCGGGCGCGACGACTTTTGGTGCCGGTGCTGGTGCTGGCGTGGGTGCGGTGGTCAGCGCGATCGCGGCGAGGGCGGATTCGAGAGTGGGCGGGGCGGGAGGGTTTCCGATGGGAGTGGTTGAAAAGTAGGTATCCCTCGCCGGATCGGGCGGGCCGGTAAGCTCCTGTGATGGTAAAAGCTGTGCCGAAGCCGGGGTGTCCGCGGAAGGCCCTGCACCCGTGCGTTCCCCGGACGGACGAATGGCCAGCCAAACCCCCACCGCCGTAATCGCCACCACTCCGGCAAGAATCGCCCACTTCATCCCTGGGCGTGTTTCGATTTCCTCCGGTTCATTCACCTCCGGCGGCTCCTCCACGATTTCCCGGCGCTTCGGCTTTGGAAACGAGCGGCGCAATGGCACGAGTTCCTCCTCCGTGGGAGCAAGGGAGTCGTCGCCCGCGGCAGGCGCGGGAACTGGATCGGGAGAGGTCATCGATGGGGAGGGGACCGGTAGTTTTCACTTTTAACACGCAGACGGCAAGCCATTCTCCCGTCAAAAGTTTGTAAAGAGGGCCGACACCACCGGATGGGCACCGCTTATGGAAGTGCATTAGGGAAATGCCTGAGCCGCGCTCAGGGGGGAATGCGCGGGGGGAATTCGTGGATTTCCGCGAGCGACAGGGCGACAGTCTGCTCTTCGGTGCGCGTAACTGTTTTACCTTACCCTCCCTGCCCAAAAAATACCCGACCCCCAAAGATGAGTGAACGAGTTGTGAACCTTGAGCCAGCGGCTCACCGGGATGACCGGGAAATTGTACAGCAGTTGAATGCCGTGTATCACCGCATGAAGGAGCAGGTGGGGCAGGTGATCGTGGGGCAGGTGGAGGTGGTGGAGCAGATGCTGATCGCGATCTTTTGCCGGGGGCACGCGCTGCTGGAAGGCGTGCCGGGATTGGCAAAGACGCTGCTGGTTTCGACGCTGAGCAAGGTGCTGGATTTGAGTTTTAAGCGGATCCAGTTCACGCCGGACCTGATGCCGGCGGACATCACGGGGACGGATATTCTGGAGATCGACCAGGTGAGCGGGAGGAGGAATTTCCGGTTCGTGCACGGGCCGATTTTCGCAAACATGGTGCTGGCGGACGAAATCAACCGGACGCCGCCAAAGACTCAGGCGGCGCTGCTGGAGGCGATGCAGGAGCGCCAGGTGACGGTGGGGGAGACGAGCTATGAACTGCCGGAGCCGTTTTTCGTGCTGGCCACGCAGAATCCGATCGAACAGGAGGGGACGTTTCCGCTGCCGGAGGCGCAATTGGACCGCTTCATGTTCAACATCATGGTGGGTTATCCCAGCGAGGCGGAGGAGCAGCAGATCATCAAACAGGTGACGGGTATTGCGAAGCCTACCGTGCAAAAGCTCCTGGATGGCAAAACGGTGCAGGAGTTGCAGGAAATCGTGCGGCGGGTGCCGGTGGGTGACCACGTGGTGGAATACGCGGCGAGCCTCGTCCGCGCGACGCGGCCAAAGGAAAAGGAATCGCCGGATTTTGTGCGGGAAATGGTAGGCTGGGGAGCGGGGCCGCGCGCGGGGATTTACCTTATTACCGCGGCGAAGGCGCGCGCGATTCTTCAGGGGCGTTACCACGCGACGACCGGCGATGTGCAGCACTGTGCCTTTCCTGTGCTGCGGCACCGGATTGTGACGACATTCAACGCCGAAGCGGCCGGGGTGAAGAGTGATCAGATTATCCGGATGCTGCTGGAGCACTTCAAGCCGAGGGCGGAACTGGAGGTGTGAATTTCAGGGCGAAGAAATGAGGACTGCCCATGAGCGCCATCTTTCAGATCATCGCTGGTTTTTTTGTCGAGATCTGGCTCCTGCTCCGGAGAAAGGAACGCGATTTGGAGGAAAACTCCGTCATTGGGACGTCGGAGTTCGAGCGGGAATTCAGCTGGTCCTGGGCGGTGGTGTTCGGTTTGCCGGTAATGATTTGGGCTGGATTCAAGTATTGGTTTTGAATCCGCGGGATGACTGCATTCGCAAACTTCCATGACAGTAATTCTTCCAGAACTGCGAGTTTGCCGTCGAACGAAAGCTTGCCAGCCGCGCAAACTGGTCCAATCTATGTCTTATGAAAAAGATGACTCCCGACGAGTACCGCGTCCGGCTGAAACAGATTCGCTCCGAGCAGCCTATCGTTTCCTCGGAGGAAGCGAAGCAGCAGTACCTGAGAGTCCGGGAGAGTCACACGCCGAGCGTTCCACCCGCGAAGGTCGCGCCCTCTGGAAATGGGCGAAAGAAGCGGCCCGCTGCCTGAAGCCGGAGGCATGGCTCGCCCGTTTTGAGGAGAGCGAGGAAGGCGGTCAGGAGCACCGGGTGTGGTACTCAAACGAAGAGGGACGCTATTACAAAGCGACTCACGCGGGCCGGTACGGATGGTACGCTGCGCTCGACTATCGTTTCAACAAACGTACACAGGAGGATGAACCTTACGTCGGGATGGGCAATGCGACGCCGCTTCAATATCTGGATCGTCTGCTTCAACAAAACAAAGTCTTCTCTGACGACATTGTGCTGGAAGGTGTCTGGATCGAAGCCGACGGACTCGTAATCCTAACGAGCCAACGGTTCATTCAGGGAAATCCCTCAACGCCGGGAGAAATCCTCGAAGTAATGGACGTGCTCGGATTCGAGCGCATACCTGGATTGCCGGCGAACTCTGAGGATTGCTTTAGCTTTTACGACCGCCGAACACGAACGGCGGCGTTCGATGCGCACACGGGAAACTATATCAGAGTGTCCTGTGGAGACGTTGTTCCCATCGACCTGGTCATGGTCCGCGCGGATGATGCGATGCATGATTACCTCTGCCGCCGCATCGACGGGGCCAAACAGTAAGTTACCTAACATTCATGTCCTCCCTTCCCGAGACCCACTACATGCGGCTGCTGCCGGATGAGATCACGGCGACGCTGACGCGGCTGGAGTTTTTGGCGCGGGCGAAGAAGCAGGGGGCGATGTCGGGGCGGCACACGAGTCCTAACAAAGGGTTCAGTGTGGTTTTTGCTGAACACCGTCAGTATCTGCCGGGCGATGACATTCGCGACCTTGACTGGCGGGTGTTTGCCAAGACGGAGCGTTATTATATCAAGCAGTACATCGAGGAAACGAATCTGCGGGCGAGCATCGTGCTCGACTGTTCGGGTTCGATGAAGTACAAAGGTGACCAATCGGCGCTGGTGGGAGGGAGGAAAATTTCCAAGTTCGAGTATGCGCAATATTTGTCGGCGGCGCTGGCTTATCTGATGATCAAGCAGCAGGATGCGGTGGGGCTGGTGACGTTCGATGACAAAATTCGTTCCTACATCAAAGCGGCCAGCCGTCCCAGTCAGGTGCGTTTGGTGCTGGGCGAAATCGACAGGGCGGAGCCGGGCAAAGACACGCGGCTGGCGCAGACGCTGCATGAAGTCGCGGAGCGGATTCCTTCCCGCGGTCTTGTGATTATCCTCAGCGACTGCTTCGAGTCTGCGGCGGGAATCGTGGAGGCGTTTCACCATTTCAAATACCGGAACCACGAGCTCGTGCTCTTTCACATCATGGCCGAGGAGGAGTTGAACTTTCCGTTTGGCCAAAGCCAGGAGTTCAAGGACCTCGAACTTTCCGGCACGCGCATCAAGGTTGACCCGCGCACCATCCGTGCCGCGTATCTTCAGCGGGTGAAGGAGCATGTGAGCCTGCTGGAAAAGGCCTGCGGACAGATGCAGGCGGATTATGTGCCGCTGACGACGAAGACGCCGTACGCGAGAGCGCTGGCGGATTTTATTTCGAGGAGGAGCAGAAAGTGAAAGAAAGCAGCAAGCACCAGGCTCCAAGCACCAAAGAAACATCAAGCTCCAAACATCGAAAAGCAGTCCGAAATGCCACCTGATCTCCGCGCCATCTCAATTTACAGAAAACCTCTCAGTCGTGAATCCGGGGTTTTGTGTTTGGAGATTGCCTTCGGCTGTCTCCGCTGCGCTCCGGCTCTTTGGAGCTTGGTGCCTGGAGCTTGGTGCTTCTTCGATTTCCAGTTCGTTTACGAAGTTCAGGACTGATATCCGAAGTTCAAAAGTTTCCCCATGTCCTTCATCAACGCCATCCTTCTTGCCGGCCTTGCCGCGGTGGCCATTCCCATCATCATTCACCTGCTGAGCCGGAAGGCGGCGAAGGTGATTGAATGGGGGGCGATGCAGTTTTTGCTGGATTCGATTGAGTCGAGGAAGAGGCGGATACAGTTGGAGGAGGCGCTGCTGATGGCGGCGCGGTGTTTGCTGATGGGGCTGCTGGCGCTGGCCGTGGCGCGGCCTTTTGCGCCGCCAGGGTCGCAGATTCCGTGGGTGATACTGCTGCCGGCGTTTTTGTTGAGCCTTGTGGCGTTCACGACGGCGATCGTGCTGCGGGGGAACCGGAAGTGGTTCTGGATTTTGATGAGTGCGGCGATTGTGCTCGCGGCGTTCAGTGTGCTGTCGGTGTATTATGAACGGATATGGAATCTGAAGCGGCTGGGGACGGCGGGGAACAAGGACATTGCCATTATCATTGACGGTTCCACGTCGATGCAATTGCGCTCCGGAGCGGCGGGTACTAACTTCGATGCCGCGGTGCTGGAGGCGAAGGAGATCGTGGAGAAGGCGGGGAGCGGTACGGCTTTCAGCATTATCCTCGGCGGACCCACGCCCATGGCGCGTATTGCCGAGCCGGTGGTGAACCGCTCGGATGTGCAGGAAACGCTCGCGAAGCTGAAGCCCGTGCGGGGCCGCATGGCGGCGTTCGATGCGCTGGCCACCGCAGCGGTGTCGCTTTCCCGGGGTTCCAGTCCCAACAAGGAAATCATCATCCTAACGGATGGGCAGAACATCGGCTGGGATGTGGACAACCGCGCGCGATGGGACGCTTTGCTTTCAGGATTCGATACTTTCAAGACGAAGCCTCAGGTGCTGTTGCGGAAGTTTGCTTTGCCGAAGACCTTCCGGAACGTGGCGCTCGCCGGGATCAATTACTCGCGGGAAGTCATCGGCACGGATCGTCCGGTGACCATTGAAGTCAGTGTGGAGAACACCGGCACGGAGGCCGTGACACCGCTTGGAGTGGAGGTGAAGATCGGCGACAAGCTGCTGAAGGATCCAGGCACCGGTCAGCTTCAGCCCGGAGCCCGGGGCACGGTGCGTTTCCTTCATCAATTCAAGGACCCGGGGAGTTTTGTCGTCTCTGCTGCGGTCAAGGTAAGTGACGAACTCGCGCTCGACGACGAATCGGTTAGTGTTTGCAATGTCGCAGCGCGTCTCGGAGTGCTCATTTTGGATGGAAATCCGGTGGAGCGTTTCATGGACCGCGCGGGCTCGTTCACCGCTTTGGCTCTTGCGCCGGGTGCGTTGCTGACCGGTCCGCAGCCGGGGGACCAAAAGAAAACCGCGGTGGCGCTCGATCCGGAGGTGATACCGCTCAGCCGCGCGGGTTCGATTCCGTCGTTTCAGAACTATGATGTGATTATTCTGGCCGATGTGCCAAAGCTTCCGGACTCGACGGCGCGGCGGCTCGCCGGCTGGGTGCAGGGAGGGGGAGGGCTGTTCGTGCTGCCGGGTGTGCAGGCGCAGGCGGATTTTTATAACAACTGGCGGAATGCAGACGGAGGCCAGTTGCTTCCGGCGCGGCTGATTGCGGAGAACATTCCGAAAGATCCTGTCGGTGTATCGCTTGCCACGCTGAGCCATCCTGCGCTGAGGATGGTCGCGGACGCAAAACAGAGCGACCTTGGCGGCACGCTGATGCAGCGCTACTGGCGCCTGGAACCGGATGCCGCGGGCGGCGGATCGACAGGCGGGCGCCTTGGCAACGGCGATCCATTCCTAACATCGATCAAAGCCGGTTTCGGCAGCGTCGTGATGGCGTGCAGCAACTTCGATACGTCTTCCGGAAATCTTCCGTCGCGCCAGGCGTTCGTGGCGCTGGTGCATCAGCTTGTTTATTTCCTTGCGAATCCGGACGGCCAGCCACTGAACCGCCAGCCCGCCGCGCAGTTGAATTTGCCGCTGGCGCAGGCCTCGGCGGAGGGTGGTCTCAAGGGCGAGTATTTTAAAGGCCGCGGCGACAATGCACCGGTGCTCGTGCGCATCGATCCGAAGCTCGACTTCCAATGGGGCGGCGACCGGCCCGCGCCCTCGGTGCCGCGGGATTTCCGCGCGCGCTGGACGGGCGCCATCGTGCCGCGCTATTCGGAGGAATACCTCTTCGAAGCCTGGGGCGACGACACACTGTCGCTGGAAATCGGGGGAAAAGTCATCACGGAAAAAGGCGGCGAAGGCACGCTCAAAATGGAGGCGGGGCGCTATTATCCTATCAAGGTTGATTTTGCGGACGACAGCGGCGGCGCGGCGCTGCAGGTCCACTGGCGCAGTCCGAACCAGGCCCGTGAACTTGTTCCCACCGAGTGCCTCACTCCCTTCCCGCCTAACGCAACGGCCGTGGAAACGAACGTGGGTCAACTTGATGTGACGGGTCCCGATGGCCGTCCGCGCAAGGCCGGCCTGGTTTTCACACGCGGCGGTCTGGTGGCGCGTCTAAGCGAAGACA
Source organism: Verrucomicrobiales bacterium (assembly GCA_035550135.1). Classification (GTDB taxonomy): domain Bacteria; phylum Verrucomicrobiota; class Verrucomicrobiia; order Verrucomicrobiales; family V1-33; genus V1-33. The sequence continues at coordinate 94,408 of DASZQB010000016.1, read as the reverse complement.
TCGTGCCCGGCCTTTACCGGATGATGCTGCCGAAGGATAAGCAGAAGGAATTCGGCGCGCTGGCCGCCGCGGACGGCTCCATTCCGTTCTCTGTGGCGGATGATCCCTCCGAGAGCCGTCTCACGCCGCTGGCGGCAACGGAGGTCAACTTCATGCACGAGCGTTTGGATCTTCTGGAGCCTGCGAGCGCGAAGGACGTCATCAACATCCTGGCCGGTCGTGAGTTTGGCGAGGAACTGTGGAAATATCTTGCCGCTGGCGCGCTCTTCATCCTTCTGGCCGAGATCGCACTGACAAGGTGGATTGCCGTTTCCCGCCGCAGCGGCGAGGAGGTGGCGGTGGATTTCGAGAGCAAGTTCGAGCCGTCTGCGCAGTTCAAACAAGCCCTGAAACAGGTGCAGGAGGGCACCGCCGCGCGTTAATTTTGTTCCCGCCGAAAACTGCATGATCACCGGAAAACCAAGCCGCACCGATCTCCTGGGGAGTGAAGTCCACACGACGAGCGTGTGGATTCTCTGCGGTGTGCTCATTGCCGCGTGGGTCGCGGCTCATTTCATTTCGCGCCGGTTGCTGAAAACGCGACCGCTGAAGCTGGCCGGTTTTGCTGTGCGCACGGTCCTTGGCACGGCTGCGATCTGGGCTCTGTGGCAGGCGGTGGCGCGGCATTTCGTGCTGGAGACCTCGTGGCCCCTCTCAGTTAGTGGATTCATCGGGGCGTTTTCCATCGAGGTCATCATCGCGCTGTATCAATTGGAGAAGAGAATTGTGAAGCCCCGGCTCGGACGGTGGCTGCTGGCGCTGCGGCTGGCGATGGCGGCCGCGGTGCTGGTGATTCTCGTGCAGCCGGTGTTCGCGAGAGACGTGACGCGCCGGGTGGACCGGAATGTGGTGGTTCTGGTGGATGATTCCGCCTCCATGCAGATCGCGGACAAAGAGATGCCGGTGGCGGAAAGGCTCGCGCTGGCGGCGTTCGAGGGCATCGATGTGATGAAGCAGCGTCCGGAACTTCCGAAACTCTTCGCGCAGGCGAAAGAGCTCGCGGGCAAGTTCGACAAAACTTCGGAGATGTTCCGGCTGCCTGACAATTCCACGCGGGACGATGTGAAGGGCTTCATCGAAGCGAACAAAGCCGCGTTCTTCGAACTGTACCGGACCGGCTCGGACTGGGCCGGCGCCGTGGGCACTGCAATGGACGAGAACCGACCGGAGCAGCGGGATCTTCCCAAAGACATCACGCGCATTCGAAGCGAATTGCAGAAACGGTTTCTCCAGGACTACCGCGCGCGTCTTCAGAGTTTTTGGGAAGCTATAGAGCGCAAAGACGCCCGGTGGGCGCGATCCTCCACGCGCGATGCCTCGCTGGAACTGCTGCGCGGTCTAGAACTTGCCGGCCCTTTTGCCGAGGCCGTGGATCAGAAATTTTATGCTTCGCTGCCGCAGGAAGCGCGAAACAGCATCGACGCTGCGGCATCCCGCACGCGGGCGGAGATCGCCAACCGGATTCTCACCCGGAAGGCGGGTGATCAGCCCTCGTTGCTGGATCAGATCAGTGCGAAGTACACGCTGCGCCACATGCGTTTTGGGAAAAAGGCGGCAGAGTCCGACCGCGTGGACGGCCCGGAGGGAGATGAACTCTTCCGCAGCCGCACAGACATCACGGCGGCGCTGCAGCGCATTCGCGAGAGTTATGAAGGCGAAAGCCTTGCGGGTGTGGTGGTCGTTTCCGACTTTCGTCACAACGGCCTTATTCCGCCGGACGATTCCGCGCGCGGGCTGGGGCTTCAGGGATCGCCGGTGTGCCCTGTCATTACCGGCAGTTCGCGGGGCACGAAGGATGCCGCCATCATTTCGCTGGGAAGCCCGCAAAGCATTTTTCTCGGCGACCGCGTGAGAGTGAAGGCGGACATCAAGGCCGAAGGATTGCGCGGCAAAACACTTTCCGTGAAACTCCTGCGGGATGGCACGATGATTCAGCACGAGAAAGTGTCCGTGCCTGACAACGACCTGCGCGCCACTCTGCGCCTGTCGCATCAGCCCGGCGAAAAGGGCATCTTCAACTACACCGTGAAGATCGATCCCGTGGAGGGCGAATTGTTTGCCAACAACAACGAGTGGAATTTCGATGTGGCTGTCAGTGACGACCGCACCAATGTGCTCATCATCGACGACCGTCCGCGCTGGGAATTCCGTTATCTGCGCAACCTCTTCGACAGCAGGGATAAATCCGTACATCTTCAGTATGTGCTGCTGCATCCCGACACCGTGGCGGGTGCCGATGCACTGCCCGACATTCCGGCGAATGCGTCGCGAAAGTTCGGCGATTCCGAATCCACGCGCATGCCCTCCACACCGGAAGAGTGGCGGAAGTTCGATGTCATCATCCTTGGTGATTTGCCGCCGGGCGTCATGGGCGAGGAAACCTGGCGTATCGTGCGGGACTGCGTGGATCAGCGCGGTGCCATGCTGGTGCTCGTCGCCGGGCCGCAGCACATGCCGCATGCTTTCACCAACGAGACCGCCCGCAACCTGATCCCGGTGGAATACGAGCCGGGCACGGGAGAGTTCATCCAGGGGCCTGAGCCGGCTTTCCGCATGATGCTCACCGCACAGGGGCGGATGAGTCCTATTTTCGTTCAGTCAGACAGCGGGCTGGAAAATGCGCGGATTTGGGAGGAGATTCCCGTCATGCGCTGGCGTCACGCGATCAAAAGCATTCGCCCGGGAGCAGAGGTGCTCGCGTGGGCGAAGTCCGTGCCGGTGGACGCGTTGAGCAATCCCATTGAGGATAATAAAAGCGCACCGCTCTTCACCGGAGACCCCGCCGATGCTCTGCGTCAGCAGCGCGAAATGGAGCAGAAGAACGCGCTCATGGTCGCTTCGCAGACCGGCCTGGGCAAAGTGGTAATGCTGAATTTCGACCAGACGTGGCGCTTCCGCTACGGCGTGGGTGACACGATCCATCACAAGTTCTGGGGCCAGCTCATGCGCTGGGGCGCGGGTGAAAATCTCGCGGCAGGCACTAATTACGTGCGGCTCGGCACCAAACAGCTCAGCTATGAACCGGGCCAAAAGGTGCGTGTCATGGCGCGGCTCATCGATGAATCCTACCGGCCTGTGGCGGATGCTGAGGTGGGCATCGTGGTCTATGATGGAGGTGAGATCGTGCTGAAGAAGAACCTGGCCTATCAGGCGCAATCACACGGGATGTACGAAACCGAGTTCGAATCCCTGACAAAACCGGGAACCTATCGCATCGAACTCACCGGTCCGGAGGTGGACCGCCTGCTGCAAAAGGAAAATGTGAGGACGGTGGATCAAAAGCTCACGATCACGACCGGCGGCAATCCCGTGGAACTCGGCGAAGTCAGCGTGGACCCGGAACTCGCCGCGCGCCTCGCGTCGCTGAGCGGCGGCATGGTGGCCGCTCCGGATGAAGCGGCGAAGATTTTGCCGCTCTTCGGCGCGGCGACCAAGGACGTAGAGGAGCGGAAGGAAACCACGCTTTGGGATAACTGGATTATGCTCGCCATCGCCGTCACCGCGGCCACGGCGGAGTGGATTTTAAGAAGGAGAGGAGGGCTGGTATGAAGCCCGCGGTTCTCATGCTTTCCGGCGTCGTTTTGCTGGCGTGGGTCTGTTTGCTCGCGGCCTTTGGAGTCAATTCCGGAGTGCCTTTGGTGGCCGCGGCTGCGGGCGTCGTGACGATGACACCCGTCGCTCTTTTTTCGTCGGCTGCCGTCTTCAAAATGGCCCGCGACCCGCTGGACCAACCCGGGCGCTGGCGAGCCGTGCGCTCATTCCACCGACTGACCTTTCTGATGCCGATCCTCGCCGCCGGCTTCTTTGTTTTTGTTTCGCAGTCTTACAAAAGACATTCCAATCCTGGCCCATCCGCTTCCGGGACCACCCTCCCTTCGCCATGAAACACTCCTTTACCGAACAAGGCATTCGGAATCTTCCGCCACCCATTGTGGCACGCTTGCGCGCCGTCATTGCCCGGGTGCGGCGCATTCAGTTACTCAAGGGAGTCTTTGCCGCGCTGGCGGTGGGGCTCATCGCTTCGCTGGTGGTGATGGGCGCGGACGCTGCCTTCGCCATCGAGAACAAGCCACTTCGTCTCGCGCTTTCGCTGGCGGCGCTGGCGGTAACGCTCATGGCGCTGTGGGCATGGCTGCTGCGTCCGCTTTCGCGCCGCATTTCTCTCACGGCGGTGGCGCGCTGGGTGGAGACGCATCACCCGGAAATGCAGGAACGTATTTCCACCGCGGTGGAGCTTCTGGGGCATCCGGACGACGCAGGCTCCGCCGATCTTCTGAATCAGGTGGTCAGCGACGCGATCAATGACGTTGGCTCCCTCAATCCGAAGAGCGAACTCAGCGGGCGCATCGCGCGGCGTCCGGTCATCACAGCGCTTTCGGCGGCGGCGGTGATGGTCGCGATGCTCGTCATTTGGCCGAAGATCATGCCGCGGCTGCTGGCGCGTTTGTTTTCACCGTTGGGTGATACCGGAAATGCCTATGCGGATGACATTCGTCTTCTAACCAAATCACGCGTGATGGCGGAAAATGATCCCCTCGCCGTGGAAGTGGCGGTGACGGGAACTCCTGAGCGGGTCGAATTGCGCATGAGCGGGCCGGACGGCAGGGAAGTCATCGAAACGCTGACCGCAGATAGCGGCGTCACAACCAAGGAGGGAGAGAGTGGATTTGCCCTGCGCACCCCGGCAGTGAAGCAAACGTTCACGGCCAGTGTCGCCGCGGGTAAAGCGGTGACGGAGCCATTTACCATTACTGTTCTGCCGCGTCCCGCGGCGGAAAATCTGACCCTGACATTTGATTATCCGCCGTATTTGGGCCGGGCGAGGGAGGTTAGGACGGACGCGCCGGGGGATATCATCGCGCCGGCCGGGACGAAGGTGCTCGTGCGCGGCCACCTCAACCGTCCGGTGGTGAAAGCTGGCATCGTCGTCGGCGATAGACCGGCAACCGGCGTGAAGACCCTAACGGATGGCGGCAGGCAATTCATTGAATGGCAGGCGGAGGTGACGGCGGGTCTTGACGCGCAGTGGCACTTTGCATTGGAGGACGAACATGCCATCACCTCCGCGCGCCTTGATCATCCCATTCAAGCGGTCAGGGACCTGCCACCGGTGATCACGATCGATATGCCGGTGGAGCCGGAATTTGAACTGCGCCCGACCGAGCGGCTGCCGCTGATTTATACGGTGGATGAGGACTTTGGCATCTCATCGCTGAAGATCAAAGTGCGTCCGTCAGGCAGGCCGGAGACGGCACTGGATGTGACGCCGCTGCCCGCACGCGACGCCGGGGAGAGGCCGCTCTGGCACGGCTTTGCGACATTTGATCTTGGCAAGCTGCCGCTGGAAGGCGTGAACGATTTGCGTTTCAATCTGGAAGTGGCCGACACGCTGCCGGCCGATCTCAAAGGTCCGCAGACCGGCCGCAGCCGCGAGATTTTCATTCGCATCCGGCGCGATGCGAAGCCGCTCATGCAGCAGACCTTTGCCGCGCAGGCGGAGGAGTTGAAGCAGGACATTGAGAAAGCGAAGCAACTGGTGCGCGAAGCCAAGCATAAGATCCAGGATAAACCGGGTCCCCTGGCGAGTCAGGATCAAATTCGCCCGGATGTTTTGAAGCAAATCGAAGAGAGCCGGCGCAAGGCGGAGACAGCCGCGGAGATGCTGAAGGAAACCGCAAAGAAGATGGAAAACACCGCCTACGCGCGGCAGGCGGAGGATTTGAAACAGGTCGCGGAGAACCTGGTCGATCCCGCGGCGGAGAAAGCGGAGAACATTCCCCTAACGGATGACCGCAAGCAGCGCTCCGATCTTGCACAACAGGCCGCCCAGCAGCTTCAGAAAGCGCAGGACCTGCTGGACGGGGAACAAAAGCAATTAAAAGACGAACAGCAGCAGGCCGAGAATGTGGCAAAGCTGGAGGCACTCGCGGAACAGCAGGCTCAACTGGCTAAGGATGCCGCGGCGGCAAAGCAGGCCACCGCGGAAAAAGCGGCAAGCGAGGCGCGCACGCTTGCGGAGAAAGCCAAAGAGCTGGCCGCGAAGCAGGAGGCGATCGCGCAGCAGGCCGCGCAGGCGGATACTGTGCCGAAGCAGCAGGAGGTGGCGAAAGCCGAGCAGCGGTTGGCACAGGAGGCGCAGAAGTTTCAGGAACAGGCGCAGCAATTCCAGCAGCAGAATGCCGTGGAGTTGAACAAGGACGCCGCGCAGCAGCAATTGGTGGATCAGGCAAAGCAGGACGTGCAGCAGGGACAGACTGATGCGCAGCAGGCGCAGCAGCAAGCCGAGCAGGCGGCAAATCAAAATCAGCAGCCGCCCCAGCCTCCGCCCGCACCCAACCAGCAGCAGGCGAAGCAGGCCGCGCAGCAGGCGCAGGACCTGGCAAAGAAGGCTCAGGACCTTGCGAAGAAGCAGGGTGAACTGGCGCAGCAGGCTGCGCAGGCGGACACCGCGCAAAAACAGCAGCAGGTCGCGCAGGCGGAGCAGCAGTTGGCGCAGCAATCGCAGGAACTCGCGCAGCAGACGCAGCAGTTCCATAATCAGAACGGCGAGCAGCTGGGGAAAGACTCGGCGGATCGTCAGCTTGCGGAGCAGGCCATGCAGGATGCTCAGGCAGCGCAACAGGACGCGCAGCAGGCTTCACAGCTTGCGCAGCAGGGCGCGCAGCAGAATCAGCAGGCGGAGCAGAACAAACAGGCGGACACTCCAAAGAATCCCGGCGCGGATGAGGCCAAGGCAGCCAGCCAGGAGGCGGCGTCCGCGCAGCAGGAACTGGCTCAGGCTTCACAGGCGCTGGAGCAATTGGCCAGCAATCTCAAAGAGGACGCCGCGAATGCGCAGCCTGCCTCACAACCGCAGCCGCAGGGCCGCGATGAAGCCACTGCCAGCGCGCAGGAGGCCAAAGGTTCCAACCAGGAACTCGCCCAGGCGGCAAGAGGACTGGAGCAGCTCGCCGATCAGCTTGCCGCTCAGGCCGGACAAAATTCCGATCAACCCCTTGCGCAGCGAACACCCGATCAGCAGCAGAAGGCGCAACAGGCCATGCAGAAGGCGCAGCAGCAGTGGCAAAACGACCAGAACCAGGTAGCGCAGCAGGCGCAGCAAATGGCGCAGCAAATGGCGCAGTTTAACAACCAGCAACAGCAGCAGGGATTGCAGCAGGCTGGAGAAAAAGCGGCGCAGCTTGCTCAGCAGGTGGAGAAGCTCGCGCAGCAGCAGGCGGCGCTCGCTGACAAAGTGGAGGCTGCCACTTCCCCGGAGGATCGCGCCGCACTGGCTTCCCAGGAAAATCAGGTCGCACAGCAGGCGCTAACGCTTCAACTCGCCGCGCAGCAGCTTGCGGACAGGGCCGCCGGGCAGATCGACCAAAGCGCAGCGGCGCAGGAAGCTACCAGACAGGCAGGCGATCAGTTGGCCGAAGCGACGGACGAAGCCAAACAGGCCGGTCAGGAACTTGCCAAAGCCGGAGCACCCGCAATGCAGAGTGAAGCCTCGCAGCCTCAGGGGCAAAACCAGTCTTCGACCCCAGCCGGACAAAAGTCCGCGGAGGCTGCAGAGAGTTCTCTCAACGACGCCGCGCAGGCATTGAAACAATTGGCGGGTGCGCTCCAGGCTGAAGGCAAGGCGCTCGGCGCGGAATCCAAAGCGATGGCCGAGGGATCTCAGTCTGCTAACAAAGCCGCGCAGCAGGGAAGTCAGCAGGGCCCTAACAACGCCGCTCCGAGCGCCGGCAACGCCCAGCAAAGCGCGCAGGATGCCGCTGAGCAGCTCGCTCAGGCCGCCGCCGCCGCGAATCAGAGCATGGGTATTCCCCAGTCCGCCCGCCAGAACGCCCAAAGCAAACCGAATCCCAATTCAAGCAAAGGCAATGGCGAACAGGCCAACAAGCCCGGCGGCCAGGGCGACAAATCAAAAGGCGGCCCGCAGCCCCAGGGCACCATGCAACCCCTTCCTCCCGAACTCGCCAAACTCGGCATGACCGAGGCCGAGTGGGTGAAGATACGGAGTAATGTGACCGGTGCGGGCGGTGCCGACAATGATCGCGTGCCGGCGGAGTACCGGGAGTTGGTGAGGAATTATTTTGGAAGGCTCGCGAAGGGAGAGGATGATACCGGGGAGGAAGGGAAGAGGTGAGTTCGAAAGCACCAAGCACCAAGCACCAAGCACCAAAGAAGCTCCAAGCTCCAAACATCAAAGTCTCATGACAACGTTGTACTCCGCTCGCTGCGCTTTTTGGCACTTGGTGCTTGATGTTTCCCTGGTGCTTGGTGCTTGGTGCTTGGTGCTTTCGCCCGTTAGGGCGTTCGCTCAGGACTCCGGCGATGTCTTCCGCAAGTATGAGGCTGAAGTCAGCAAGGCGGTGGACAAGGGTTTCGAGTACTTGCTGAGCGTGGAACAAAAAGACGGCTCGTTTCCTGGCGGGCATGGGCGCAGCACCGGCATTTCATCGCTCGTGGGGATGTGTTTTCTCGCCAAGGGGCACACGCCGGGCATCGGGCGTTATGGTGAGGCGATCAACCGGCGCATTGATTATGCGCTGAAGAATTCCAATGGCGATGGGCTCATCGATTGCGGCGATCATGGCAACGGACCGATGTATGCGCATAACATCAGCGCGCTGTTCCTTTCAGAGGTTTCCGGGATGTGCGATGCGGCGCGGCAAAAAAAGATCGATGTCGTTTTGCCGAAGGCGATCAATATCATCCTGCGGGCGCAGGCGGTGAAGAAAGATCCGCGGCATCAGGGCGGGTGGCGTTATCATCCCAGCTCCCAGGACAGCGATCTTTCGTGCAGCGGATGGGCGTTGATGGCTCTGCGTTCGGCGCGGCTCAATGGAGCGCCGGTGCCACCGAAGGCGATCGAAGATGCAGTGAAATACATTCACGGGAATTTTGAACGGAGGCTCGGCCACTTCGGCTATATGGACGAGTCTGCGCACAAGGAGTCGCTGACCGGCGCGGGCCTTCTTTGCCTTGAACTCTGCGGTCGTCACGGCGCGCCTGAGAATCTCAAGGCCGGAGAGTGGATTCTGGAAAACCATCGCGAGCTCCCGCGCACGGAATTCGAAACCTACGGCAACTACTACAATGCACAGGGGATGTTCCAGCTCGGCGGCAAATATTGGAAGACCTACGCCAACTGGATGTATCCCCACTATCTCGAGGAGCAGGAGGACGATGGCTCGTGGAAGGACAGCCGCTTCGACAAGGTTTATGGCACCACGATGCTCATCCTGGCTTTCACCGTTCCTGCGCGCCAGCTTCCGATCTATCAGCGCGACGAGCGGATCGATGAGGAGCAGTAGCGGGCAGGGGGTCCTATCTTCGCGGTTCTGCGCCGAGGAGGTTGCGCACAAAGAAGTCCATGCGGCGGCGCGCACAGTAGGGACTCTCGCCAATGCCATGATTGGCGCCGGGCACGACGATGAGTTCGAAGTCCTTGTCGGCTTTGATGAGCGCATTGACCACCTGCATGGTGCTGGCGGGATCGACGTTGGTATCGTTCTCTCCGACGGTGAGCAGGAGTTTGCCCGTGAGGCGGTGAGCCTGCGTAACATTGCTTTGTTCCTCGTAGTGCTTGCCGATGGGCCAGCCCATCCATTGCTCGTTCCACCAGATTTTATCCATGCGGTTGTCGTGGCACCCGCAGTCGGCGGCGGCGGCTTTGTAGAAATCGCCAAAGGCGAGCATGGCGCGGAGGGCGCTTTGGCCGCCCGCGCTGCCGCCGTAGATGCCGACGCGCGTAAGGTCCATGGCGGGTTCCTTGCCGGCGGCGGCTTTCATCCATGCGATGCGGTCGGGGAAACCGGAGTCGCCGAGGTTTTGCCAGCACACGTCATGGAAGGCGCGGCTGCGCCAGTTGGTGCCCATGCCGTCGATCTGCACGACGATGAATCCCAGCTCCGCGATGCTGTGTTGACGCGACTGCGTCCCAAAAGCCTTCGGAACAAATTGATCGTGCGGACCCGCGTAGATTTCCTCGATGACCGGATACTTCTTCGACGCGTCGAAATTGGATGGCCGGTAGATTACTCCATCGATATCCGTGACACCGTCGCGGCCTTTGGCGGAGAAGCGTTCCGGGTACTTCCAGCCGGTGGCGAAGAGCGCTTCGAGATTGGCGCGTTCGAGTTCGCAAACGAGCGAGCCGTCGCTGCTGCGGCGAAGCTCATGCACCGGCGGGCAATCCACACGGCTCCAGCGATCCACGAAGAACTGGTTATCCGGCGAAAACCGAACTTCATGCGTGCCGTCGGATTTTGTCAGGACGGTGAATCCCGTGCCGTCGAAATTCACGCGGCACAGATGTTTGTAACAAAAGTCCTGTCCGGAAACGACGCCACCCGCCAGAAACCAAATCTGCTTCACGGCCTCATCCACGCGCAGCACACTGCGCACCACCCACTGGCCCTGCGTGATCTGCTTTTTCACCGTGCCCGTTGCTTCGTCGAAAAGATAGAGGTGATTCCAGCCGTCGCGCTCCGACATCCAAAGCAGTTCACGTGTGGCATCGAGATGATGCACCCATATCTTGTTAGTGTAATCGATGAACGTCTTCGTGCTCTCATCCACGACAGTGCGCACCTTGCCCTCATCCGCCGCGTTGATCTCCATAAGGCGGAAGACCTGATGCCCGCGCTGATTGTATTGAAAGGTGAGGCGCTGGCTGTCCGGGGACCAGCGGAGCCGCTCGATACTCCACGGGTTGGGAATGACGTCGTCGCCCACCGTGAAGGTGCGCGGGCGGCGACCCTCGATTTCGAAGACCACGGGCTTCGCCTGGGCTATTTTGTCGCCGGGCTTCAGGTAGTTGTGCTCCATGACCCGCGGCTGCAATTGGTCTTTCGGCGAGGAAACGATCATGCTCACCTTGTGCTCCTGAGCCGGTTTCTCGCGCACACAGGCGAGGAATTTGCTGTCCGGCGACCAGATGAGCGGACGCCGGAAAGCGTCGCCTGCGTTACCGTCAGTGCTGAGCTGGCGCTCTTCATTGCCTTCGTTGTTGCGCAGCCAGACGTTGTTGTCGCGGATGACCGCCTGCCATTTGCCGTCGGGTGAAGCGCTGCCTGGGCCAAAGCCGGAACCCGGTCCGCCGGTACTTCGGCGTCCGCCCCATCCCCGTCCCCGTCCCTGTCCCTCCCGTTCACCGGGCTGGGCGGGTGGCATTTCTTCGGCCTTGATCAGCTCCCGCTTCCCGTCCGCCGGATCGACCCTAACGTATTCGTCCTGATTCTCACCGGACTTCACTTTGTAAAAGAGTTTTCCGTCCTTCCATCGCTCCTCGATCCGTCCGCGGAGCACATGGCGCATCAGATCGCCCTGCATGGTTTTGGCGCGCTGATAATCCGCGGCCGTGCCCTGTGCCGGGGCAGAAGAGAGGGTGAGAGCGAAGAGAAAGAGGGTGAGGGTGAGGCGCAGATTCATGGCGCGGATTCATCCACAACGCCGCGGGACTGACAAGCCTGCACTGGTCTCCGCGAACGGGTCTTTTCCCGGGGCGCAGGGTCGTTATTGCCCGTTGGAAAAATCCGGGAAGCCGCGTCATGCTTGGAGCGTTCTCTCTCCTGTTATGACACGTCTCCTTCTGCCCTCCCTCCTTCTCATGGGTTTCACTGCGGTCTCCGCGGCGGATCAATTCGTTTCCAGCACACGGCAGCTTACCTTTTCCGGCAAACGCGCAGGCGAGGGGTATTTCAGCGCGGATGGAAAACGCATGATCTTCCAGAGCGAGCGAGAGGAGGGGAATCCGTTCTATCAAATTTACCTGCTGGAGTTTGAGACCGGTGACGTGCGGCGGCTTTCCAATGGAACGGGCAAGACCACGTGCGCGTGGCTGCATCCGGACGGGGCGCGTTATTTATATGCCTCCACGCACGAGGATCCTGCAGCGGCGCAAAAGCAGAAGGACGAAATCAAGGAGCGCGCTTCCGGCACTCAGCGCCGCTATTCCTGGGACTATGACGAAAACTACGAAATCTATTCCGCGAAGCTTGACGGAGGCACTCCGGTGAACCTAACGAAAACCCGCGGTTATGATGCCGAGGGCAGTTACAGTCCGGATGGCCAGTGGATCGCGTTTGCCTCAAACCGCCATGCCTACACAGACAAACTCGGCCCGGCGGACCAGGCGCATTTTGATCGTCAGAAGTCCTGGCTCATGGACATTTATATCATGCGGGCGGATGGCTCGGAGGTGAAGCGTCTCACGGATACCCGCGGCTACGATGGCGGGCCGTTCTTCAGCCCGGACGGTAAACAGATTTGCTGGCGGCGTTTCAACGAGGAGGAAACGCAGGCGGAAATCTGGACCATGAATACCGACGGCAGTGAGGCCCGTCCGGTTACGAGGCTCGGCGCCATGTCGTGGGCGCCTTATTTCCATCCATCCGGAAAGTATCTCATCTTTACGACTAACAAACACGGGTTCGATAACTTCGAGCTGTACCTCGTGGATGCCGCCGGCAAACACGAGCCTGTGCGGGTGACGGATACCGGGGGATTTGACGGGCTGCCGGTTTTCCATCCCGGCGGAAAACAGATCGCGTGGACCACCAACCGCACGCCTGACAAGACTTCGCAGATCTTCATGGCATCGTGGGATCACGCCGCGGCTATGGCCGCGCTGGGGATTATTGATGCTGCACCAGCGGCCCCGGTGGCGGAAATGAAAGCACCTGCGCCTTCGGAGTTTGTCAGTGACATCACGCCCGCAGACATGCGCCGGCATGTGGAGTATCTCGCGTCGGATGCGCTGGAGGGCCGCGGCACGGGCACGCGCGGGGAGGCTTTGGCCACTGACTATGCAGCGCAGTTGTTTGAAGCCTGCGGACTGGAACCCGCGGGCGCTAACCGAAAGTGGCTGCATCCCTTTGAATACACCGCCGGCATGGCGCTGGGCGAGGGCAATGCGCTCTCGTTCGGCGGCGCGGCAATCACCGATCTCCGCGCCACGCGGGACTGGACGCCCCTCACGTTTTCCAGCACCGGCGACATCAAGGAGGCCGGCATCGTCTTTGCCGGTTATGGTATCGAAATGCCCGCGGGAAGGGACAGCAAGGGCAACGCGTTCGAGGCTTACTCCTCCTACTTCCATCTCGACGTGAAGGACAAGTGGGTGATGATGCTGCGCTATTCCCCCGAAGGTCAGAGCCAGGAGGATCGCGTGCGCATGGCGACCCAAAGCAGCCTGCGCTTCAAAGCGCTCACAGCCCGCGAGAAGGGCGCGCGCGGCATCATCATTGTCAGTGGTCCCACATCCAAGGCGAACCAGCAACTGGTGCCGATGTCGTTCGACGCCAGCCAGGCGGGATCGGGGATTGCTGCGATTTCGGTTATCGATGAAGTGGCCGCGAACCTGCTCAAATCGGCGGGCAAGGACCTCAAGGCGATCCAGGAAAAGCTGGACACGGGCGCGCAGGAGCAGGGCTTCGAGCTTCCGGGGGTTAAGCTGTCAGCGAGAATCGATATTCGTCAGGAACGGCGCACCGGGCACAATGTGCTGGGCCGTCTGAAAGCACCCGGCGGCAGTGCCGAGCCCGCGCTGGTGATCTGCGCGCACATCGACCACCTGGGCACGAATGGCGGCTCCGATTCCCGCGCGGAGGACGGTTCCAAGCGCGCCATTCATCACGGCGCGGATGACAATGCCTCCGGCACCGCGGGTGTGCTGGAGATCGCGCAGGCCATGGCGGCACAAGTAAAGGAAGGTAAACTGGCACTGAAGCGCGATATCATTTTTGCCTGCTGGAGCGGTGAAGAAGTGGGCCTGCTGGGTTCCAATGCGTGGTGTAAAGATCTTGCCACCGCTGCGGGTGATGTGAATGGAAAGCTCACCAGTAAACTTTGCGCCAGCCTGAACATGGATATGATAGGGCGTCTCAAGGCGAACGTCATTCTTCAGGGCCTTGGTTCCAGCGACTGGTGGGCACCGGAGATCGAGCGCCGCAACGCCGTAACAGGTCTCGCGCTGCAAACGCAGCAGGACTGTTATTTGCCCACGGATGCCTCCACGTTCTACCTCCGCGGCGTCCCCATTCTCAATGCGTTCACGGGTTCGCATGAAGACTATCACAAGCCCAGCGACACGGCGGACAAGGTCAATTACGAGGGCGCGGCGGGCATTTCACGCTTCATGATGCTGGTGGCGCGCTCGCTGGCGACCACCACGGAGGAACCGGTGTGGAAGGAATTGCAAAAGCCCAACGAACCGGGACGCGGCGGGATGCGCGTCTATCTGGGGACGATTCCCGACTACGCGCAGGAGGGCATCGAAGGCGTGAAACTCAGCGGCGTCAAAGCCATTGGCCCTGCGGCCAAGGCCGGTGTGAAGGCGGGAGACGTCATCGTGAAGCTGGCAGGGAAGGAGATTAAGAACATCTACGACTACACCTTTATCATGGGGGTGCTCAAGATCGGTCAGGAGACGGAAATGGAAGTGATGCGGGACGGGAAAAAAGAAACGTTCAGGATCACACCAGGGAGCCGGGAGTGAGTGTTGGTTGAGAGTGCCAGGCAAAATTCCCGGCAGCGGCATCGCCTAACCGGAGATGAATTTCACTTCGCTGTAATCAAGGCCCGGCGGGGACTCCTACAAATACGGCGAAAACGCGCGGACCGCGCTTCTGTACTTTATCCAATTGCCTGACATGATACCAATCTGCGCGCGGCTGAACGCACTTCTCCGATTTACAATGAAACCTCCCATCCCTTCGAATTTCTCTTTCAAGCTGAGTACCTTTGGATGTCTTGGAATTCTCTTCGCGCTGCCGGCGGGAGCCGCGCAGGTTCTTGTCAGCAGTTACACTCTCGGCACGCCGGCAGGATATCCGGACAGCACTGGCACCGAATTGATCAATGGCGTGGACTCGGTTCCGGTGTGGGCCACGCCTGCCAATCCCGCATTTAATAACGGCGATCCGCTGGTGGGATGGGAGAATGTGGATTTTCCATCGATGACGTTCAGTTTTGCCGGTCCGGTCAACATCGGGTCGATGACCGTGTGGGCCGCCGACAGTGACGGATCGGCCGGCGTGGGAATTCCCGTTGCCGTCAGGATTACAACTCCCGGCGGATTCGATTTGAGCACGCCAATCTCCAATCCCGCCGGCGCCGGAAATACCGTGCCGGTGACCGTTTCCGGTTTCGACATCACCACCACGAGTTTGACCGTGACCCTCACGCGCGACCCGGGCTTCAACGCCGATCCGAATCTTGTGGGGCCGAAGGTCTTTTCATGGACGATGGTTTCCGAAGTGCAATTCTTCACTCCGGTACCCGAGCCCTCGACCGCACTGCTCGGCGGCCTGAGCCTTTTTGGAATGCTGGCACGGCGGCGCCGTTGACGGCCCGCGCATCGCACGTCAATCTCAGTAACCGGCGAAAAGGGCATTTCGTGCTCCTGGAGGGTTGCGCCCCTGACACGCGGCCTTCCCGCCGTCTTTTGGATATTTCTTCTTTCATGTTATGATCTCCCCTCTTTCTGCAATCCGCCGCAGGCGCGCGCGGGTGACACTGCCCGCGTTTCTGAGTATTGGTTTCCTGCTGCACTCACCCGCCTGGAGTCAGGTCATCAGCGAGTTCTCGGCAATCAACCAATCGCTCAAGGATGAAGACGGCGAGGGATCGGATTGGATTGAGATTCGCAATGATACCGCAGGCCCCGTCAACCTGAACGGCTGGCACCTCACTGACAACGCTTCGCAGCCCGACAGGTGGACATTCCCGGACACCCCGCTCGGCGCGGGACAGTTTCTCGTAGTCTTCGCTTCGAACAAAGACCGGCGGGCGCCCGGGCATGAATTGCACACGGATTTCAAACTGTCCGGTGACGGAGAATACCTTGCGCTGACGCGTCCGGATCTTACCGTCGCCACGGCCTTCGCGCCTGTATATCCGGCTCAGGGGCCTGACATCTCGTACGGCACGGGATTTACCGTCCTTTCCTCCAACACCCTCGTGTCGGAAGGAAACACCGCCCGCTACCTGGTTCCGGCGGATGGCAGCCTGGGCGACACATGGACTCAGGCGTCATTTCAAAGCGGAGCCTGGGCCTCGGGTGCCACCCCCATCGGTTTTGGATCGGTGCGGACGTATGCCGACGTGGTCATGGATGATGGCCCGCTCTACTACTGGAACTTCGACGAAGCCAGCGGTCCCGCCCTCAACCGGATGAATCCGGGAGCCGTGCAGGATGCCCTAACGCCGCAGGGGCCGGCAAGCCGCGTGACGCACACAACGCTGCCCCTGGGACGCGCCGCGAGTTTCACCGGCGCGGACAACCAGCGCTTTTATACCGCAGATCTTTCCGCCGGCACTAACATCAACGGCGCATGGGCAGCGGAGTTTTGGGTGCAGCAACTGAATCCAACGAAGACCACTTATTTTCTGGAGGGCGGCAATACCTCCGGCAGTCTCAATGCGCCCGGATTGATCCAGGGATTCAACGGCGCGCGCCTTGAAATTTTCGGATCCGGCGGTCGCACCGGCACGGACGGGCCGCTGCTCACGGCGGCGGGCTGGCATCATGTGGTGTTCGGTTATTTCGGCAGCGGCGGCAATGAAGGTGTGGCGAACCGCAATGACATCTATGTGGACGGCGTGCAGGTCAGTTCGCAGACGGGAGACTTTCCTTCGCCGCTCCCATTCGGTGGCGGAGGACTGGGTGTGGGCGGCACGCTGTTCGGCAGTGGTTTGAATGTCCTCAACGGCCAGATGGACGAACTCGCAATCTATGATCTGCACACGCTTGCGACGCCCGCATTGGTTTCCAGTAAAATAGCCTCGATTGCCTCGGGACACTATCAGGCTGGCAGCACGTCCAATTTCGGTTCCTCGCTCGGTACGAATGTGGGAGCCGCGATGACCGGACGCACTTCGCTGTATGCGAGGCACGAGTTCAACATGGCCAGCACCGCGGGCATCAACCGCCTTACTTTGCGCGTGCGTTATGATGACGGGTTTGCCGCATGGCTGAATGGCACGAAGGTGGCGAGCGCCAATGCGCCGGAATCACCGGCATGGAATTCGACCGCTCTAACAGACAGGGCGGTGGCACTGGCGGCGCAGTTCATCGAGTATGACATCAGCGCTTTTGCGAACCTGCTCACCACCGGGACCAACGTGCTGGCGCTGCAGGGGCTAAACAGTTCCGCCGCCGATCCGGAGTTTTTGATCAGCGCAGAATTGACGGCCGCCGTCGCTCAAACGACGACTGGTTACTTCCTGGTCCCGACTCCCGGTGCGCCTAACGGAACGGTGACGCAAAAGCCCGGTCCTCTCGTCACCGCGGTTACCGGAAATCCTCCTCCGCCCTCCGCGGGACAGAATTTGGTTGTCACCGCCGCCGTCTCGCCGGCGCTTTCCGCCGTCACCGGCGTGCAACTCACCTATCAGGTCATGTATGGAGCGGCCGTCAGCGTGCCGATGCTAGATAACGGCGCGGCCCCTGACACCGCAGCAGGTGACGGCATCTATGCCGCTTCCATCCCCGGCAATGCCTTCACCGCCGGCCAGATGATCCGCTGGGCGGTGACGGCCTCCGATGCGGACGGCCAATCGACGCGTGCACCGGCATTCCTTTCGCCCACGGATTCGCCCCAGTATTTCGGCACCGTCGCCAACCATGGCGTGACAAGCAATCTTCCCATTTTCGAATGGTTCCTTGCGCCCGGTACCGAGGGGGCGGCGAAAACGCGGACGGGCACAAGGGCATCGGTGTTTTTCGACGGGGAATTTTACGACAACGTCTTTGTGCGTCTTCGCGGCGCCACTGCGGCGGGGCTGGATAAGAATCCCTACAAGATCATCTTCAACACCGGTCATAAGTTCCGCTACGGTCCTTCGGATGATCAGCGCGTGGACGAGTTCGATCTCAACACCACCTATCGTGACAAGGCGTATGTGCGGGCGGTGCTTTGTTATGATCTCTTCCGCGACGCGGGTGTCGCCTCCTCCATTTGTTATCCCATGCACGTGCGGCGGAACAATGCTTTCTTCTCCGTGGCGCTCTTTACCGAGGCGCTGGACAAGGAATACCTGCGCCGTAACGGGCTCGATGATGCGGGCACGCTTTATAAAGCGAACCTCAACGGGTTCACTGTCGCCGCGCAGGGCGGTTATTTACCGGTGCAGTCGGGCTTTGAAGAGGAGACACCAAAAGACGGCGACTGGTCGGACATTACCGCTTTTTCCCAGGGACTCGGCCTGAGCGGCACCGCGCGCACCAACTTCGTTTTCGACAACGTGGACCTGCCGGCGCAGGTCAACTACATGGCCGCCGCCGTCATCCTTCAGGATGCGGATCGCCTGGTGACTAACTTTTACGCCTACCGCGACACTTTTGGGAACGGCGAGTGGCGCATGCTTCCCTGGGACATGGACCTGACGCTGGGGCAGGTAAACAACAGCACGGATGAGGCGCTCTTCAATCGCGACTACCCCAGCGGCGCCAGTCATCCGTTTTACGCCACGCAGGCGATGCCGGATTATCGGAATCCCGCGCTGTGGAACAAACTGATCGATGTCATTACCTCCACGCCGGTGTTTCGCGAAATGTATGTGCGCCGGCTGCGCACGCTCATGGATCAGTATTTGAAGCCGGCGGGAACGCCCGCTGCGCAGCTTTATTTCGAGCCGCGCATGGAATACTACAAGACGCTTATGGCCGCTGACGCCGCCCAGGACAAAGCGAAGTGGGCCTCGTGGGGAACCAATCAGACGCTCGCTCAGGCGCTCGATCTGATCAGCGGCACGTACCTGCCGGGACGCCGCACGCACTTGTTTGTCACGCATAATGTGCTCACACCGGGAACCCCGAATAACGCCGGCATCCCAGCGGGGCAGGGGAGCAGCCCCGCGATTCAATTTGGCACCGCGGAGGTGAGTCCGGCTTCGAATAATCAGGAAGAGGAGTATTTCCGGCTGGTCAATCCTAACGCCTTCTCCGTGGACATTTCCGGCTGGAGCATCGAGGGAGCCGTCACTCACACTTTCAGACCCGGCACGGTCATTCCCGCAGGTGGAACGCTTCATGTGGCGAAGAATGTGCGGGCCTTCCGTTTGCGGACCACTAGTCCGAAGGCAGGCGAAGGCGTTCTGGTGCAGGGGAACTACGACGGTTCGCTTTCCACGCGCGGAGGCACGCTGGAACTGCGTGACGGCACCGGTGCCTCCATCGCTTCCACGACCTTCTCCGGCACCGTGAGCGCGGTGCAGCAGTCGCTGCGGATCACCGAGGTCATGTATCATCCCGCGGGTGGCGGTGATGCAGAGTATATTGAACTGCGCAACATTGGGGCAGCGCCTCTGAGCCTAACAGGCGTGCGCCTCAGCGGCGGGGTGGATTTTGATTTTACCGGCAGTGCGATCACAACCCTCGCCGCCGGGGCGCGCGTGCTGGTCATCAAAGATGCGAGTGCTTTTGCGGCGCAGTATGGTGCTCTTTCCAATATCGCCGGTATCTTCACGGGCAGTCTGAATAACGCGGGTGACCGGCTGAGCCTGCTGGATGCGACGGGCGAAGAGGCGCAAAATTTTCGCTATGAGCCGGACTGGCAGCCGATCACTGACGGACACGGATTTTCGCTCGTGGCGGGCGATGAATTCGCAGAGCCCGCCGCATGGAACACGGCGGCGCAATGGAGGCATTCGAGCGGGCTCAATGGTTCGCCGGGCGACACCGAACCGGCCCTTCCCGTTATTCCTCCGGTAGTCGTCAACGAAATCCTGAGCCGCTCCGATGTCCCGCCGCCCACCGATTTCATCGAGCTGCACAATCTCTTCACTTCCAGTGCGAACATTGGCGGATGGTTCCTGACGGACGACTTTTCGACGCCGAAGAAATACCGCATTCCTGACGACACCATCATTTCCTCCGGCGGTTACAGGGTCTTCACGGAGGCGGACTTCAATGCCGGCGGCGCGGGCTTTGCGCTTAGTTCCGACGGCGATGAGGTCTATCTGTTTTCCGCGGATGCTCCCGGCAATCTCACTGGCTACGTGCATGGTTTCCAATTTGGAGCTGCGGAGAACGGCGTGTCGTTTGGTCTGATGCAAAACAGCGCGGGCGATTTCCTTGTGGCACAGACCGCGGCGACACCGGGTGCCCCGAACAGCACTCCGCGCGCCGGTCCGGTGGTCTTCAGCGAAATCCATTATTTGCCGGCCCGGGCCGAAACCGGCTATGTTTCCGGACCTCCCGGGTATCAGGCGCTGCTGCCGCCTGTGGATGAACTGGAGTTCATCGAACTGCGGAACATTTCCAATCAGACTGTCTCGTTTTTCGATCCGGCACTTCCTGCCAATACCTGGCGGCTGCGGGGCGGCTCGGATTTTGATTTTCCGCCTAACATTACACTCGCGCCTGGCGCCGTGCTTCTTCTGGTGAACTTCAATCCGGCGACCAATGCCACGGCGCTGGCCGCCTTTCGTGCGGCATGGTCGCCGCCGCAGGATGTTCAGATTCTCGGCCCGTATCAAGGCAGTCTTCCGGACGGCGGCGCGCGTCTGGAACTGCAGAGGCCGGATACTCCTGTGAATGGGGATACACCTCACATCATTGTGGATACGGTCACTTACGGGGCCGGTGCGCCATGGCCGGCTTCCATTG
The DNA here is from genome assembly GCA_035550135.1 of Verrucomicrobiales bacterium. GTDB lineage: Bacteria > Verrucomicrobiota > Verrucomicrobiia > Verrucomicrobiales > V1-33 > V1-33. Next base: position 73,767 of record DASZQB010000016.1, on the reverse strand, counting down.
GAAGCACGGGTTACTCTCTGCAAAAGCCGTTTCCCGGTTCCTTTGCGAACGACCCTGTGAATTGGGCGGCGCTGCCGCCGACCGCCGGACGTTCCGTTCCGCCGCCGGTGCTCACCACCAGCACGCTCACGGGCGGCCAGGTCAATATCTCCTTCGCCACCTTTACCGGACTCAAATACCAGGTGGAATACAGCACGGAGTTGTCCGGGTGGCAGCCTCTCGGTGCCGCGGTGGCTGGCAATGGTTCCACCAGAACAGTGACGGACTCCGCGAGCCCCCGCCGGCGCTTCTATCGTGTATCGCTGACTCCCTAGCAAGAATCAAAGGAAACGCGGTTTTGGCACGCACTTGCTTCACTGCGATTCCTGTTTTCCGTGCGCAGGCATGAGCCAAACGCTTTCTCCCCGCCAGGTTGCCAACGAATGGTTTGAACGTTTGTGGAATAAACGCGACGAGTCCGCCATCAATGAACTGATGGCTCCGGACGCAAAAGGGATGCTGGAGGGCGGACAGGAATTTGTGGGACCGGAGGAGTTCCGCGGATTTTACCGGACGCTGGTGACAGTCTTCCCCGATGTCAGTATTGAATTGAGGGATGTCATTGAGGAAGGCGAGAAGGCTTGCGTGATCTGGGCTGCCAAAGGCACGCACAAGGGTGAGGGTCTCGGTCTGCAGCCGACCGGTCAGCCGCATACGTTTAGCGGGATTACCTGGCTGCGGGTGGTGGATGGAAAGATCGTCAACGGCGGAGACCATTGGGATCTTGGAGGACTGATGGGGCGGATGGCGGCGGCGGTTCCGAGATGAGGCGAAGCCGGACCGAACTCAAATTTGACACCGGTTGGTTTTCAAGGACTCTTAGGGAACCCCAACCGACCGCTCAGCCATGTTCCTCAAGACCGTCCGTGACATCGCCAAGCCCCAGCATTTCGCGATCATCGACCTGTTGAAACGCTCCACCGGGATGCCGGTGGCGGAACTGGGACGCGCGCTCGGAATGAGCTACATGGGGGTAAAGCAGCACTGCGTCGAACTCGAAAAGAAAGGCTGGCTCGACACCTGGCGGCGGCCTGTTCCTAACGGACGGCCTGAGAAGCTTTACCGGCTTACGGCGAAGGCGGCGGCGTTCTATCCGGAGGCGGGGAATGAGATGACGCTCGAATTGCTGCAGAGCATTCAGGAGATTTATGGCCCCAACGCTCCTGACAAGCTGCTGTTCAACCACTTCACGAAGAAGGGGGAGGCTTATCTGAAGAAGGTTAAAGGGCACTCCATCGCGGAGCGGGCGGCGGCTTTCGCCAAACTGCGCAATCTGGAAGGGCACTGCGCCGAAGTCGAATACGACCCGCAACTGGGGTTCCGGATCACGGAGTACCACAGTCCGCTCAAGGAAATCGCCGCCGCCTACCCTAGCGTGCGCCGCATGGAGGAGCAGATGTTCAACCGCGTGCTGATGACCACGGTGCAGCGTGTGGAGGAGCGCAGCAGTGGCCTAACAAAATATGTGTTTCTGATTCCCACGCTGGGGCATCAGCAGGCGGCGGCATCCTAACAATTTATTTTGTTAGGAAATTTGTTGCTAGAGGCGGCGGATGAGGTGTTCGAGGGCGAGGACGGAGTAGGCGGTGACGAGAATGGAGTCTTTTTCCATCCAGCGTCCGTTTTGTTCATTGGTCCATGAGCCGTCCTCTTTTTGGAGGTTGAACATTTGTTTGGCGAGATCGGCGCGCCAGTTGTGGCGTTTGCCGTCCGGACTTTCGACGAAGTCCATCTGGGCGAGGCTAAGGGCCTTGGCCATGGTGTGATAATAATAATAAAGGCCTTCCTGACCGATGCCGGGGTTTTCGGTAACGGAGTAGTTTTTGGCGAGCCACTCCTTCACGGCTTTGACGCGCTGATCTTTCGGATCGAGTTCCGCATAGATGAAACTGAGCAGACCGGCGTAGCTCATGCTGGCATAGGAGCGCAGGGCGGTCTTGCCGTTGCCGAGGTCATCCTTTTCAGCCGCCTTGCTTTCGCCGGGGCGATAGATGAAGCCGCCTTTGTTTTTGGGATCGTCGGAGGCCCACGAACTCTTGTTAGTGGCAGTGAGATTCTGGCACTTGGAAACGAAGTCGATGGCGGCGGCATAGTTCAACTTCGGCTCGCCGGGCGCGGGATCGTCCTGGAGATAAATGCGGGCATGATGGAGCGCCTCCAGAGCGAAGTGCGTGTTGCTCATGTCGGAGGGCGGTTTGCTGCCGTAGCCAACGCCACCGTCGAACTCGCCGTCCGTCTTTCCTTTTTCGCCCTCATCCGTCTGGCTGCCGACGATGTAACGCTGCGCCTTGAGGATGGCATCGCGGTACTTGGCTTCACGTCCGGCGACGGTCAGGGCCGTCAGGGCGAGGCTCGTGTTATAATTCGCCAGGCTTTTGGTGTAGATGCCGCCGTCCGGCTTCTGGCTGGAGAGGAGAAAATCGTAGGCTTTTTTGGCCTCGACCGGCATGGGTTTGCCTTTGACCTCGGGGTCACCCATGATGGCCATGGCACCGAGCGCGGTGATGGCCGGATTGTCGGAGGAACCGAAAGTGCCGGTGGCGGCGTCCTGTTTCGATTTCAAATAACGAATCCCTTTGGTGATGGCGGCCTGCACTTCATTGCGCAGTGATTCGTCTGTCGTTTGCGCAGAAACTTCCGGGCGGAGAAAACTGAGGGTGAGCGAACAGAGAAGTCCTGTGAGGATGGATTTGCGTGTCATGGAATGAGGAGGGAAAATGTTATCAGTGGATCAAACCCGGCAGAAGGTTCAGCGGCTGGTGCTTTTCTTTCGAGGAGCGGCTTTCGGAGGCGGGGGTTTTGTTTCGGCTGCCGGTTTCGTTTCCGTCTCCGGTTTCTTTTCGCCGGGTGCCGCAGCGGACGCGGCAGATGGTTTGAGAATCAGCGTCAGTTCCGTGCCTTTCGCGGGCACCGCGGGGTCGTTGACCCAAACGTCGTCGAGATCGTTGCCCTCGCGCGGGTTGTTGATGAGGCAGCCGGGATCCACATAGAGACCGAGGATGCTGCCGGTCTGCTCCGCGAGGAAGGCACCGTCCTGCATGATGGGGGAACTGGTGTAGATAAACGGCTCGCTGGTGATCTTCGCTTTTTTCTCGATCTGATGCAGCCAGTTTTCGACGCGGAAATTCTGCACCTTTCCATCCTTGTCCTTCCACTCGACCCAGACTTCGACGAGCGATTCCGGCGGATTTTTTGCATTCTTGACAGGCACGCCGCCGCGCTCCGGATTGGAGAAATCGAAGAACGCATCACTCTTCTTCCAGTTGAGCAGCAGCATGACGACGTTCAACTCGAAAGGTTTGACGGCCGTACTGAAGAGGGACTCGTGGACCTTGCCGGTTTCATGAACGAGGACATATTCCAGCAGCCCTTCGCGCATATTCACCTTTGCCGGGATGCGGATCTCCCGGGTCTTTTGGTCGAACTCCATGGTGCCCAGTTTGTAGCGGGTGCCGTCTATTTTCTGGATCGCCTTGGTCGGGTCCGCGGGCGGTCCGGGTTTGGCCTCGCCGCCAGGAAACTGTGCGGGCGCATTTACGGGCAAGGCTAAACCCAGGCCGGCGGCGATGAGAGAAAGAGAACGAAGCCGTTTCACGATGAGAGGATACTAAAGCCTTTCGATCCAAAGTGAACCGAATAGCCGGGGTTTTCCTGGGCAAAATTTGTGCAAAACTTCGGCACTGGCGTAGATCGGATTGCAGAAGGGAATTGTGTAAGGGTGAACGAATTATCTTTACGGCAACGCGGGAATTCTGTCTAAAATGAGGTCACCATGAAAACGAGATCCTCCCTTATTCGGCTGGCCGTTCTGGTCAGCGCCTTCTCTGGAAGTGTCACAGCCCAAACCAATTGGGAAGCATTTAACGATCATCGGGCCGGGGTGATGACTGATGCGAATACGACCACTTACGAAATGCGGCTTACGCACCCTGGCGGGCCGCTGAAGAATACGGCCACCGGTGCAGATTTGGCCGCTACGTTCTCTGTCGAGGAGCCGGGCGGCGTCTCTGACGACTTTGGCGCCAATGGGGATCCCAATCCGGGCAGCCCGGCCAACGTGCTTTTTGCGAATAAAGTCACCATTGGCGGGGCGGGCGCGGACGGCATCATCGGGCTGAAGAGCAGCCTCGCCTGCACCGTAATACTTCGCTTTTCGAACCTCGACCCCACGAAGCGCTATAAATTCCGCGGCACCACCTGCCGCGGGAATGCGGCCTACGTGGACCGGTGGTCGGTTTACAAGATTGTCGGTGTGGACGCCGCGACGAATGCGCACGTGGACGGAAGCACGAACCTCAACATTTTTACGGTGGCCACATTTCCTGACTCCGCCCTCGAGCCGGATGACGTCGCTCTGAATTCGGGGAACAACCTCGAAGGCTCGCTGGTGGGCTGGGACAATATAAGCGTCGGGGCGGATGGGACTTTTACCATTGAACAGCGCCAGTATTTGGGGCCGGCGCCATTTGGATCTCCTTCGGCTGGTCCCTACGGCTATGGCATGAATGCGATTTACCTTGCCGAATTGGAGCCTACCACCGGCGGAGTCGGCACGATCACGAAAGTGAGTTCGGCGAATAATCAAATCACGATCGAATGGACCGGGCCGGGGGTGCTGCAATCGAATGAAAATCTTACCGTTCCGTGGGCGGATCTGCTGACTGCCACGAGCCCGTACACCACGCAGATGACGGGCAGCAGGAAGTTCTTCCGATTGAGGGAGTAGCAGCGGAATCATTGGGTTATTTTCGCTCTTTTCGCGGGCGCGGGCCGAGTTGTTCGGCCTTTGGCAAGTCTTCGATTTTGAAACCGATGGCTGCGGCGGCGGTTTGGTTTTGGGGGACCGGCATTCCCTCTGCGGGGATGCCGGGGTCCTGGAGGATGGTGTGCACGTCGTGCTTCCTTTCCCGCCACTTTGGGAGGGTGGTGTTGAGGAATTGATAGGCCTCCGCATTGGCGCCGTGGCGGGTGTCCCAATAACAATTGTGGTCGATAGTGAAGTGGTCGTTGGTCCAGTAGTTGCCCATCAATGAGCCCGAGTTGGCGACGACGATGTTGTGTTCGAACGTGAAGGAGTTGTGCTCCTCTTCGCGGGAGCGCATGATGGAATGCTCCTTATTCCATGCGAAGACGTTGTTGCGGACGATGTTGTCCTTTCCGTAGTGCTGGTGGAAGCCGGCACTTTTGCAACGGGCGACGAGGTTGTTTTCGAGGAGGATGTTGCTGGAGCCTTCGTCGGTATAGAGGCCCCAGCCGCCGTAGTCATGGCTGACGATGTCGTGGAAATAGTTACTGCGAATGACGGTGCCGGGCTGCGGGCCAAGGGTGTAGATGCCTCCCATGTCGCTGAGCAGTCCCTGGCCGATGGTGTGGACGTGATTGAACTCGATGATGTTTTCGCGGCATGGGCCTTCGGTGTATCCCCACGTCCAACCGACGCTGATGCCGGTGTAAAAGCCGTCGTGAATGAGGTTGTGCGCGATGCGGTTCTTGCCGCTTTGCATGATGAGCACACCGACGCCGGCCGGATGGATGCGGCCATAATGGGCGATGATGTTATCGATGAAGGAGATTTCACCCGCGGGATTCGTTTTGCCGGATTCGCCGATGCGAATGCCGCCCGCACCGGAGTTGCGCAGGGAATTGCCCGCAACGCGCCAGCGCCGGCAGCCTTCGCCGAGATCGAGCGCGTAGCCGCCGGCATTGTCGATGGTGCAGTCTTCGAAGATGCAGTCGGTGCTGTTGATGGCCCTAACGGTTCCGCGGACGGTGGAAGCGGCCTGGGGATCAATGCGGCCGTCGTCCGGAAGCGGATAATCGGTTTCGGCGAAGGTGACGCCACGGATGGTGACGCCGTTGCCGTTTTGGAGCGTTAGGAGTGTGCCGGTGCGGGGCAGGGTGACGAGGGATTTTTCGGCCTCCCATCCCTTTGGCGCGAGATAACTGATGACGCCGGACTTCCGGTCGAGGTGCCATTCGCCGGTCGCGTCGAGTGCATCCGGGGCATTTTCGATGAAGTAGCGGCAGTTGCCTTCGCTCATCCAATCGCGGGCGTGGGCGTTGAGGAGGGCGGTATTGGCGGCGGGATCGATGCTTTTGATGACGAGGCGGGCATCGATCCACTTTTGGTAGAAGACGAGTTCGACATCGCCGCGGGCGGCCCATTCCGGCTTGAGGGAGCCAGGTTCGGCGGGGAAAGCGAAGGGCTTCGTTTGCGGGAGGCCGCCGCGGGCGTGGAGAAAACCTTCATTGGGGGTGCGGGCGCGCTGAGCGCGTTTGCCGTCCACGAACATTTGGCGGGGCTGCCATTTGCCGTCCTTTGCATCCGGTACGCCCGCCTGCCACAATCCGCGGGCGACGTCAGCAAGTTTCCAATTTTTGACGCGGACGGAGCCGGCGATGACGGGCCTGGCGTCCCCGGCGGCGGAGAACGTCAAGCCGCTGTGGGCGCCGGTGAGAACGAGGGGAGCGCTCAGTTCGTAACGGCCCGCGGCGAGTTCGATTTTGACAGGCTTTGCGGCGGTTTGCGCCTGTTTGACTGCGTCGGTGAGGGATTGCTCCGGCGTGACACGGATGACGGTTTCGGCGTGTGAGAGGGAATATGGAATCAGGCCGAGAGCGAGGAAAATAGAGAGGGGAGAGCGGGTCATAGAGGCAGGGCTTGGGTTTTGAAAAGTATCGTTATCAAACCGGAGTGAAAAAAATGTGGTTTGATTTGGTTTGATTTAGCCAGATTCCAGGAAGGGAGTGATACAATTCTGACGCCGGGGAAGGGGGCGACTGGATAGACCCAGGAGGCCTATTAGGATCTGGCAGGGACCACGGATTTCGCGGAATGGCGCGGATTGTGAAGGGGGACATTGTGGGGAGGGGCGGTGGAACGTGAGGCTGGTTGGGAACAGCGATGACAGCCGGCTTAGGATCACCACGGTGATTAAACGGAAAAAAGTCAACGAGTTCCGGAAGGAAGATTTCACATGGTAACCTCCAAAGCTTGTTGATGAGCCAAATCTTTGATTATCAAAGGTTTAAAACGGGACGGAAACGTGGCCGCCCTGGGGGGACATGCGGAAACACGGCCGCCGAAGGGCTCTTGCTGAGGGGTTATGAGGGGACTTTTGCAGTGCCGAAGGGTGGATCTGGGGCGAATTTCCCGGTGTATCGTTACCTGCGGGATGGTAACGATGCAAAATGATCGTTAGGGCGGTTGAGTTTCCCTCACCGGCATTTCCCTGTTTGAAGGACTTTGCCGGCCCGGGTCGAGATGCAACCTCCGGCTTGCCTGGCATTCATGCTTATGTATTAGGGTTGTGCCGCAGCGGGCCCGTGAGCGCATGAAAAAGCGAATCCTTCAAACAAGCGCCATTCTTTTTCTTCCGGCCGCGGCGTTTTTGACGTTTTGGATGCTGAACTCTCCGCTGCCTGAAGAGACAAAGATGAGCCGGAAAAGGCCGCTCCTGCGCGCCCTCACGCATCAGCCGGCCTCCGTTTCGCGGCTGCGCCGGATGGACGGGATGGACGGGAACCCGGAGTCGTTCAAATCGGTGACGATGAGTTTTGGCAATCCCGAGTTTGGAGAAAGGAATTTTGCTCCGGCATCCGTGAGAGGGTTTCCGTTCGCGGGGACCCGTCAGGATTCGCAGCGAGCGACAGAAGCAGGGGACATGCCTGGTTCTAACAAATGGGTTCGAACCGTCGGTTCCGGCGTTAGATACGTGGCTTCGGACGGAAATGGATGTCAGGGGAAATGCACACTGCGGGATCAGGCTCAGAACTGAAGAGGGGCCATTCAGAAAGCGACGGGTCATCAAGAAATGCCGAGACGGTGTATCTGTCTGGCGAAGGCGTGCAGAAGTCGTGACCCTCGAATGTCGATGGATCGGAGAACAGCCGCCGAAGATGAACAAGGTCCATCTTAGAGTCGTGGCCGCTGGTGCATAAAATCAGATCCCAATTCGCAAGTGCAGGCGCGAGATAGTCCGGCAGAAACGCACGCGGAGCCTGGAAATGGTAGAGCCGGAGCAGTTCAGCGGTGGACGCCGGGGCCAGCGAATCAAATGACGGTGCTCCTATGCATACAGATTGAAATTCAGCCCAGCCCGGAGGCGGCAGTGAAATGCACCCTTTCGTTAACATCCATCGGGGCGGTGCAAACTCTATGGCATCGCAATCAGACTGACACATGGCGGTAAAGTCCGGGATCACCAAGGCGCGATCTCCGATCCGCCGGATGGCTACACGCCCTCCGGGGCTGCATCCTTCAATGAGGCAGGCTTCGCACAATTCGAACTGAGTCGAATGATCAGACCAATCGATGCGTTCTGCGGCGTTGCAGATGACCACATCGTCACACATTACCTGCCGAACGGTACAATTTCCCTGTCCCGAGGCGCTCAGGTTGAGCGTCGCAGTTCGTGACTCGACTCTGGCGGGCGTCCACACGGTGCGGTTGTTAGATAGAGACTCAACTTCGTCGACGCTGCCCGGCTGGCTGCTCAGGCCTTCTTAGCAGTCTCGACAACGCAGGCAATCGGATTGGAGAAATCAGGAGATTGCAGCAAGCGTCCCTCACCGACCGCTGCCAGTTCAATCCTGATGGGCGGCTCTGAAATTGGAGTGATCTCATACACGCGCGTTCCGCCATTCAGCGAGAGTTTCACTCTATGCTCGCCGCTTTCTCTAAAATGGTAAGGAAACAAAGTGACCGCCGCCGGGGATTCGAACAACGCTGCCTTCGCCGGAAGAATCTGGAAGATACAATCTCCTTCGCAGATTCCATCGCCGTCCGGTTCGGCATCGAAGTGCATCATTACAAATCCAAGATGTTCACGTTCAAGATTCTGGATGGCAAGGGCAGCGCTCATAGAGGGCCTAACGTAACGATTGGCGACCTGGGCTGCAAGGGCTTCGGACCGCAATGTGAAGCTCCGGAATCAACGCACTTGGGCCACCACGCTGTGGTGGAGGATTGTTGCTGATTATCCAGGGGTTCGCTCATGCTTCGCTCACCCCTGGCTATTAACGGGGAACCACTCTGTGGTTCGCGGAATCCGGGTGCTGGTTTCAACTATACATTCAAGCCGGCCTTTGGTGGTGAATGCGGTGCAGGAGCGCGACGGCGGGTCAGGGCTTTTTTTGGCCGTAGTAGGCGTTAGGGCCGTGTTTTCGGAGGTAGTGTTTGTCGAGGAGGTGTTGGGGGAGAGGGCGGGCGTCCGGGTTGAGGCGGAGGGTTTCGAGGGCCATTTGGGCGCACATTTCGAGGGCGACGGAATTGTCGAGGGCGTCGAGGGCGTGCTTGCCCCATGTGAAGGGGGCGTGGTGATGCTGAAGGACGGCGGGGATAGCGGCGGGATCGAGGTTTTGCGCGCGGAAGGTCTCAATGATGGCAGTACCGGTGAGGCCTTCGTAGTCCGCGGTGACTTCCTCTGAAGTCAGGACGCGGCAGAGGGGAACAGTGCCGTAAAAGTGGTCGGCGTGGGTGGTGCCGTAGCAGGGCAGGGGACGTCCGGCCTGGGACCATGCGGTGGCATGAACGCTGTGGGTATGACAAATGCCGCCGATGGATGACCATGCGCGGTAAAGCGCGAGGTGGGTGGGAGCATCGGAGGACGGGTTGAGGGAACCTTCGACCTTTTTGCCGGTGGCGAGTTCGAGGATGACCATATCGTCATCGCGCAGGTGAGCGTAGGGAACGCCGCTGGGTTTGATCACCATGAGCCCCTGCTCCCGGTCGATGCCGCTAACGTTTCCCCATGTGAGGCGCACGAGGCCGGTGGAGGGGAGGCGGAGATTGGCTTCGAGGACTTGCTGTTTGAGGTCGTGGAGCATGGGAGGGGAATGACGAAGTCAGAAATCAGAAATCCGAAGGAATGACGAATGTCTAGATCAAACCCAGGGCCCCGTCATTCGTCATTCGGAGGAGAGGAGGAAAAGCGCAAGGCATCGCGCCAGACTTCCAATTCGCCGGGAATGCCGAGGCATTCAAGACGGCCGGCGATTTCCCCCTCTGAAGGCTCGCGGATGTTTTCGCGGGAGAGTTGGAGTTCATCGGCGGGGAGGTGGGGGAGGATGAGGCAGGCCATGCGCCAGCAGGCCCATGCGCGCCATGTGCGGAGTTCTTTGCGGGGCTCGACCATGCGGGTGGCGAGGTGCTGCCAGTGGCGGCGGGGATTGCCGATGAAGTGTTCCGGCAGGTGATTTCGCAGCATCCATGCAGCGGCCTTGTAGGGAAGGGGCCACGCGGCGAGGATGGGTTCGGTGCCATCGAGGTCGCAGCCCATGGCGCGATTCAGCAGCAGGATGGCGCGGGCGGGGTAGCCCTGAAGCCACAGGCTTTGGCTGTAGAGGAGGGCGGTGTGATAAAAGCCGGTGCCGCGATCAGCGGCCAGAGAGGCAATGCACCGTGCGGTGAGTGGTGTCGCGGGAACGGGCAACAGAGGACACGGGGGAAGGTGCGGCAGGTGGAGAGGTTCTGTCAGGGAAGCGGCGGATTCCATGCCTCGTTGTGCTAGACGGAGACTTTGGTCGCGGGTGGCGGACCGGGCATGGGGAACGCTTTGTCCCAGCCGAGCCAGAGACCCAGGCTGACCCACACGATAATTTCGAGGAGGATCATCACGACAACGATGCAAAAATAGCGGCCTATGTCCCGGACGGCTCCGACCAGGAGGTGTTCCGCGCCGGACTCCCGCGCCTGTTTCGCTTTTATTCCGCTGCGGATCAAAAGCCATCCCGTCCACCCAGCGATCAATGACATCACGGCGCTCAATGCCAAAAGCAGGACGACGATCCACAGGAAGTTTCTCAACGGGTCCATGAATGCGAAACCGCGGTTCAACGATTCGACACCGAACCTCCCGATCTGCCATGCCGCCCAGCCGAGAAAACTGATCCCGGCCAGCGCCCAAAGGATGATCATGCCACCGGCGATCCAGAACCATCCGCGGTATTCACAGAGGACGCGGGCGACGCCGGTAACGGTGCCTTGAATCGCCGTGTGGTCGGTGAGGAATCCGCGCTGGTCGCTGTCGCGCACGATGCCGCCTACGAAGAGTTCCGGCTTTACCTCTCCGCAGGCGATCCAGTCGGCCAGGCCCTTGCGCCATACCGGAGTGGTGGGGCGCAACAGGCCGCGGGCCGCGAGCACCGGAAACTGAGCTTCACTCAGCGCGACGCGTTCGTGGGAGTCGGAAAGGTAGTACCACTGCATGCGGAATGTAAGATGTAGAATTTAAGATTTAAGATTTTGAATGCGGGCACATACCATTGGCGAATGGGAGTAGCAACAGTAGGTGGCCCGGGGGGATTTTTGCGGATTGCGCGGGGAGGGCGGATGAACAAGGTGGGCGTTTGATTCAGCAATGTCGCGTCCCCTAACACCGCAACGGCGTCAGGCGCTCCTCGATGGGGTGCGGGAGGTTTATGCTGAACTGGCGGAGCGGCCAGTGGAACGGGACTGCACGGGGAGGGCGGAGTGCTGCCATTTCAAGCTGACGGGACGGACACCGTTTTTGACGCGGGGAGAAGCGCTGGTGGCCGCGGTGGCGGTGCGGGCATCGGGACGGAGGCGGGTGCAGGCGACGAAGGATGGGACGTGTCCGTTGCTGGAGGGAGGGCGGTGCCGGGTGTATGAGGGGCGGCCGTTTGGATGCCGCACGCATTTTTGCAAAGCCGCGGGAGGGCCGTATGCGCGCGGAGAGGTGAGGGATTTGATTCAGCGGCTGGATGATATCGACAGGGAATTGGGCGGGAGCGGAGGTGTGAATCTGCCCGCGGCGGTGGGGTGGGGTTTGAGAGAGTTGGGATAATTGATCATTGGGAATGGATAATGGGGGAGGGGCGCTTGACCTTGGGGAATGTCTGCGGCAGGGCAGCGGGATTCTCATTTCCAACTATGCGTATTCAAGCTTTTCGCGGTCTGACACCCCGCCCGGATCTCGCGGCGGAGGTTGCGGCGGTCCCGTATGATGTCGTCAATACGGAGGAGGCTCGGGCGCTGGCGGCGGACCGGCCTTATGATCTGCTGCATGTGGACCGGGCGGAGATCGATTTGCCGCCGGAGACGGACCCGTATGCGGATGTGGTCTATGAGACGGCGGCGAAGAATCTGAAGCAACTGATCGATGACGGAGTGCTGGTGCGGGAGAGTGCACCGGTGCTTTATCTGTATCAGCAACAGATGGGGAATCATGTGCAGACGGGAATCATCGCTGCGTGCCACATCGACGACTACGGGAACGACATCATCAAAAAGCATGAGAAGACCCGCAAGGTGAAGGAGGACGACCGCACGCGATTGGTGGACGCACTGTCAGCGCACACGGGGCCGATTTTCCTAACGTATAAGGACGAGGCGGAGATCAATGACAAAGTGTCGGCGATTTTGGCGAAGGAGAAGCCGGTGTTTGATTTCACGGCGCCGGATGGAATTGCGCACCGGGTATGGCGGATCAGCGAGCCGGAGCCGTTTGTGAAGGCGTTTAACGGGGTGGATTTTGCCTATGTGGCCGACGGGCACCATCGGAGCGCCAGCGCGTGGCGCGTGGGCAGCGAGCGACGGGCGAAAAATCCGTCGCACAACGGAAGTGAAGATTATAACTGGTTCCTGGGTGTGCTGTTCCCGGGCAGCCAGCTCAAGATACTCCCCTACAACCGGATCGTTCACGATTTGAATGGATTGAGCGATGCGGCGTTTCTGGAGGCGGTGCGGAAGGCCGGGTTTACGGTGGCGCCGACGGAGGAGAAATCGCCTTCAACTCCGGGAAATGTGAATGTTTACCTGGGCGGGAAGTGGCTGGCGCTTTCGTGGGATGCGGGGGCGATCACGGACCCGGTGGAATCGCTGGATGTGAGTGTCCTGCAAAACCGGATTCTGGGGCCGATTCTTGGCATCGATGATCCGCGGACGAGTGAGCGGATCGAGTTCATCGGCGGCATTCGCGGCACGGAGGAACTGGAGCGCCGTGTGAATAACGGAGACGCCGCGGTGGCGTTCAGCATGTATCCGACAACCGTGGAGCAGTTAATGGCGATCGCGGATGCAGGCCAGATCATGCCGCCGAAGAGCACGTGGTTCGAGCCGAAGCTGAGGAGCGGGCTGGTGGTGCAGACGTTTTAGAAACCGTTAGGCGGATGGGCGCGGAAAGCGATCTCCAACAAGATTCATGACATATGTCAGGCGACTGCCGGAATACGGCGTCCGTTTTCGGTCGAGGGCACTTCGGTCAAAATCGAAATGAGGAACAGTGCGAGGCCGGTGATCTGGAGCATGGCGCGGGCTGTGTGCGTATATTCCCACTGCTTCCGCAGGTCCATCCAGTTCGAGGGGAGAGTTTCCGATGTCGATGCTGCGACGGTCACGTTGACTGGAGCGATAAAAATCCAGTAGATCGCATGGGCTGCGGCGAAGCACATGGCTCCGGCCAATGCCCACCGGAAGGCGGACGGATGGCGTCTCAGGGCAATCACCAGTAAAATGGATGAAACGACCGCGCCGATTTCGCAGTAGCCGCCAATGGCGCCGAACCTCGTGTAAAGCGTGTGCGAAATCGTCAGCCAGAGAGAGGCATCGTAGCTGAACTTGGCGGGCATTTCCAGAAAGTGGGCGAACGCCGGGGCCATGCTGAGCGCGCCAAGCAGGGCCGTGATGAACCAGAGGAGTTTCATGGCCCCATAGTCCTCTGCAGGAATCACTCCACACGCCGCCGGTGTTCACGCGCCCCCTTCCTAAACGCTGCTGCCGTTCCACTGGAGCTTCTGGCGAAGGACACCGAAGAAGGAAAAGTCCGGCATGGTGACAAGAGGCACGGTCCATGCGCCGCGGCGAAGGGTGACGGGCTTTTCTTTGCCCAGTGTCCACTGCGCGCCGCCGTCGATGTTGAGGATGAGATCGTCTGTGGAACCGGCGGCGGTGAGTTCGACAGTGGCGTCATCATTCACGACGACCGTGCGGTTCGATACCGCGTGAGGACAAATGGGGGTAATGCAGAAGACGCGGGCCTCCGGATTTACGATAGGGCCGCCGGCGGAGAGGCTGTAGGCGGTGCTGCCGGTGGGCGTGGAGACGATGAGGCCATCGCCGCTGTAGCGGTTTACGAAGGTTCCGTTGATGGCGACATTCAAACGGACCATGCGGGAGATCGCACCGCGCGTGACGACTGCTTCGTTTAGTCCTGTGTGAGTGACTTCGCTGCCATCGTGGGCGGTGAAGGTGGCTTCGATGGTGCGGCGGTGGCTGATGCCAAAGCCGCGGGTGAGAACGGCACGCACCAGGCTTTCGGTCGCCTCCGCGGTGGTGGTGGTGAGGAAGCCGAGGCGTCCGGTATTCACTGCGGCAAGCGGTTTCACGGCACTGCCGAGTTGACGGGCGGTGTGAAGAATGGTGCCGTCTCCTCCCAGGACCACGAGGACGCTGCACTCCGCAGCCACCTGCATGAGGGGTATCCCGTCCGGCTCTCCGGCGAGGAGGGCGGTTTCCCGTTCACAGAGCACGAGCGCGCCGCCCTGACGAAACTGCGCCGCCATCCGCCGCGTCAGTTCTGCGGCGTTAGGTTTGGTGGTGTTGGCGGTGAGGCCGATGACCGGGTGATCCATGCGAGAAACTCAGTATTGCCGTCAGTGCCTTTTATCGGCGACTCAATAACACCGCGCCAGTGGAATCCTGGCTGTGCGTTCACGAAATTCCGTATTCGCTCCACGGCGCGGGCGTGAAGGGCAGAATCGCGCACGATACCTCCCGGCCCCACGTCAGCGCGTGTGAGTTCAAACTGCGGTTTAATGAGACACACCATCGCGCCGCGCTCCGGATGCAGCATGTCCATAACGGGAGGCATGACCAGTTGCAGGGAGATGAAGGAGACGTCGAAGACGGCCAGGTCAATGATCTCCGGCACATCGCTGCGCTGGAGATGGCGCACGTTGCACTGCTCACGACTGATCACGCGGGGATCGCTGCGCAGTTTCCAGACTAACTGATTCGTGCCCACGTCAAAGGCATAGACCTTTGCCGCGCCGTGCTGCAGCAGGCAGTCCGTGAATCCGCCAGTGCTCGCGCCCACGTCCATGCAGGTGAGACCGGTGACATCGATGCCGAATGCGGTGAGGGCGCCCTCCAGCTTGAATCCGCCGCGGCTCACGTAGCGCGGCTTGTCTTTTACTTCGAGGACGTCGTCGTCACTGACGGTGGCGCCTGCTTTTGCCGCGGGCCGGCCATTGATGAGCACTTCGCCGGCGAGAATGAGCCGCTTGGCCTGTTCCCGCGAGTCACAGAGCCCGCGGGAGGCCAGGGCGGCATCCAGTCTCTGCTTCATTCCGGATCGCAGTCGTTGATGGCGTTGATGAACTCGCGCAGCCGTCCGTAGTTCCGTTTATGTGGCACGAAAATCAGACGCGGCAGATGGTTGATGGTGAGTTCGTCCTGCTCTTCGGGCAGTGCCTTTTCCTGTGCGATAAGGCCCGTCTTCACAATGTCAGGAAACGTTTTGTTCAGGTCCGCCAACTGGTTGTCGCTGAGCTTTCGCTGAAGGCGAAAGACGATGCGGTCTTTCACAAAACGATAGGAATGAAACACCCGGTAAAAGTGCTTTACCTCCTGCACTGCCACCTCGACATCGTCGGTGATTCTGAACAGCGAAAAGTCATCTTCGCTGATGAGCTGCCGTTCGAGAAGATGCCCCCGGAGGAATTGCTCGAAGGTCTTCCAATACGTGCCGCCTGGCGCATCCACCATGACAATGGGCAGGATGGCCGACTTGCCGGTTTGGACGAGTGTCAGGATTTCGAATCCCTCGTCCATGGTTCCGAAGCCCCCCGGAAACAGAGCGAGGGCTTCCGCTTCCTTCACGAAGGTGAGCTTGCGGGTGAAGAAGTAATTGAACTGAAGCAGCTTTGGATCGCCCCCAATGGTTTCGTTGGCGCTCTGTTCGAATGGCAGTTTGATATTCAGCCCGAAACTGTTGTCGCGGCCCGCGCCCTTTTGCGCAGCGCCCATGATGCCGTCGCCGGCACCGGTAATGACCATGAAGCCCTCCTCCACCATGCGCCGGGCGAAGGTGGCAGCGGCCTTGGCTTCCTCCCAGTCAGGATTGGTGCGCGCGGAGCCGTAAATGGCGATTTTACGGCGGTTCTCATACGGCCGGAAAACGCGCCATGCATTGCGCAGTTCCTTGCAGGTCCGGTTCAGCAGTTTCAACTCCGCTACCGACACATCGTGGCGCGCCAGCCGCAGCGCGCCGATGATCAATTCCTCGATCAGTTCCGCATTCGCTTTGCCGCCCCAGTCTTTGACGAGCTGGTCAATCCGGGCATCGAAGGCCGCATCGCCGGTGGACGAAGTGCGCCGTCCGCTGAGAGCATGAATGCCGCCGGCGGTAAAGTCCTTGCCGGCCTTGTCGTCGTGGGGGGGAGGGTTCATGGGTTGCTGCAAAGACTTTCAGTGGCCGAAAGTCCGCGGAGGGCAATGAGAAATCCGGGATGGATTTTGTCGTTTTCCCTTTCCGCTTTTTCTTCCTGGCGTTACACCCGTCCCATGCACATCTCCCGCAAAGCCGAGTATGCACTGCGCGCCCTTGCCGCCATGGCGCGCAAGCCGCTTTCCGCCACTTCCCAGATCGAGGAACTGGCTGCGGCGGAGCGGATTCCGGTCAAGTTTTTGGAACAGATCCTTCTGACGCTCAGACGTGCCGGGATTCTGAAGAGCCGGCGCGGCGTGGGCGGGGGATATCAACTGGAGCGTCCTGCATCGCGCACCACCCTTGCGGAAATTTTGACCGCCATCGACGGTCCCATTCAGCCGATGAGCTGCACGCCCTCGGAGCCGGGAAAACCTGGAAAAGCGGTCTGCGACTGTGGAACTCCCGGCGGTTGCGGCGTGGGGCATGTGTTTACCGATCTTCAGAATCAGATCCACGCTTTCCTGTCGTCACAGACGCTGGCGGATGCCCTCGCCCGGGAGACTCCCGCGCCGGCGATGCAGTTTGAAATTTGATGCCGCTATTCAGGATTTGACAACAATTCGTGCAGCCGGCCTGCCAAAACAGGCGACAGGCTCCCGCACCAGGTCTCATCAATCAGTCCAACTTCAATCAAATCCCGCAGGTGCATTCGGTCCTTGTCGCGAAAGGAGGTAAGTTTCATCCGCACCAGATCGGGAAGCTTGATCAGCATGAACTCACCGGCATCCTCCGCTGCGGAAACATCCGGAGAAACCTCTGCGCTCTCCGCGGTGACCTTCTCTCCGGCCCAGAGGATATGAACGGCATCGCGCACTTTGGAATCCGGACCGTCGAGAAAGATATCCATGACGCCGCCTTTCCCGAGCATGGCTACCTGACGATGGACAAATCCCTCGCGTTCCAATGCTGCGCGAGCCCGTGTTAGGTCAGCGCGCTTCAATAAAATGTCGACATCCCGGGTATTCCTTACTGCGGCCTCATCCACGCGCGAAACCCACGCGGCCACGGCGTTTCCTCCTACCACAGCATAGGGAACGCCTGCATCCCGCAGCACTTTTGCGGTGCGATGGAGACGCTCTTTGACTTTTTCGATCGCCCTGTCCATGCGTTCCCATGAAACAGGACCCAGTATTGTTTGCAACATTTGCCTTAGTTTAACCGGATGGAGAGTCGGCGCAATTCAGGGATTTCGGAGGGGAAAAGGACCGTCTTTCGTGCGCGGGCGCAGTTGCGCGGAGGCGGCTTGCCCTTATATCTCCCGCGCCCCGGCTCCGCAAAGTTCGCCGCGTGCGCACTTTATTCCATGGATTACCGGGACGCCGACCTTCTTCTTCAACTGACACGCCGATGGGTGCCCGAATGGGCGACTGCGGATCTTGATATTGCGTTGATCGAAAAGGGGGGATCGGACCGGTGCTACTACCGGGTGACGGCGCGGGCAGGGCAGGAGGGACCGGAGAGCGTGATCGTGATGGTCTATACCGACCGGCGCCCGGATAATGCGAGTTTCTTTCCGGCGACGGAGGTGCTGGGGCTTTCGGGAGCGCGGTGTCCGAAGATTTATCACCATGATCCCGCGGAACGGCTGGCATGGATCGAAGATCTGGGGCAACGGGACTTGTGGGAGTATCGCGGAGATAATGAGCAGCGCATGGACCTGTATCAGAGCACGCTGCGGCAGGTCGCGCGGCTGCACCGGTTGAAGTGGGACGAAATTCCGGAACACCTTGCGGGGAATTTGCAGCCGCCTTTCGATGAGAAGTTGTATCGCTGGGAGCAGGATTATTTCTTCGATCAATTTGCCGCGCGCTTCTCCGCGGCGGAGATGGAAAGGCTGGAGGAGATTCGGGCGCAGCAGGAATTTACTGAATTGCGGGAGGCGCTGGCTTCGCTGCCGCGTTCGCCGGTACACCGGGATTTTCAGTCGCAGAATGTGATCGTGAAGGATGGGAAGACGTGGCTGATCGATTACCAGGGATTGCGTCAGGGCCGGCCGGAATACGATCTGGCGTCGCTGCTGTATGATCCGTACGTCTCGCTGAGTGAAGCGGAGCGGGCGGTGCTGCGGGATTATTACTTTGCCCTGCAGCGCGACGGCGGGCCGGAATGCACAGCGGAAGTCTATGCCATGTGCGCGTGTCAGCGGCTGATGCAGGCGCTGGGCGCGTATGGGAAGCTGGGAGTGGGCGATGGGAAAACGGCGTTCCTGCAGCACATCGCGCCGGCGGTGGAAAATCTGCGGACTGTGCTGCATGCTTCCGGACTTCTGCCAGGGCTTTTCGAAGTGTTGACTCTCCGTGAGAGTGCGCTTTGTGAAGCCGGCTTTGCTGCATCTCCATGATCGTCCGGAATTCACTGCTGGTCCTGCTTTTTGGCGGCGTCCTCGGAGGCTTTTGCCTTCGGGAGCAGCAGCGCGGCACGCTGGACGGTTTTGACAAAAAGCACCGGGAATTTCTAAAGGCGAACGTATCCTCCGGAGGGCCCGTCAATTCAATGGAAACGGCGGCGGTGGTTTTTGCCAGGGTGGATGACAAAGACCAGTCAAAGCGGGTTTTTGAAACCTGGCCGCTCGGAGAGGGCGACTGGCAGATCATTTTGCAAAACCTCCCAGGTTACACGCCGCGGGCCGTGGCGCTGGGCGTGCCCCTGCGTTTCTCCAAAGCGGGGGCCGGACTGGAGACGTCGGCAAAAGCCATTCCGGGTCTGGTGGTGGCGGTGGAAGCCTCGACGGCCGCAGGCGATGGTCCGCAGGCGCTGCCGGATTCCGTGCCGGTGCTGAAAGTGAATGGCTCGCCGGCGCGCATCCCGGAGTTCAAATCCATCAAGCCGTCACCGGTTGCGGGAGCGGCGGCACCGGTGGAAATCGATCTCGTTTCGCGGGATCGCAAAATTTCCGTGGATGGCGACTGGTGCCGCGTGCCGCTGCTGGCACGGCAGGGAGACAAAGTGGTGCCGATGCTTGCGCTGCGTGTTTTGCTCGAGTGGGCCAAAGTTTCGCCGAAGGACGTGACCGTGCGTCCGGGATTCCAGATCACGGATGGAAAGGACCTGCATATCCCCATCGATGACGGAGGGTTCTTCCGTTATTTCCTTTCGCTGGCCCCGGAGGTGCCTGCGGTGAATGCAGATGACTTTGTGCTCGCCCGGGACCAGACCCTCGAAGAACTTCCCACAGATGATCCGCGGCGGGGCGCACTGCTGGCGCTGAAGGAGCGAATTCTGTGGTTTGGCGAGGACAATGTGGCGGCGCGCACACTGAAAAAGCCTAACGGTACGCCGGTGTCGCCCGCGGAACTCACGGCGGGAGCGATCGCGGCCATACAGACGGACAGCTACATGCGTCCGCTGGCTCCGGATTTTCAATGGGTTCCCGTGGCGGCCACGCTGTTCTTTTGCCTGTGGCTGACACACTGGAGAAAATCACGGCTGCTGCCGGGGGCATTCGTGGTGGCGGTGGCCCTGGTGGGAGTGAGTCTGCATCTTTACCGGCAGGACCATCAATGGATGCCTATTGGTCCGTCTCTCGCGGTGCTCGGGGCCACGGTGGTGATCTCCTTTCTTCTGCCGTCGCGAACAGGCCGCGAAACAGAGGAAGCGACTCCTCCTGCGACCCGGCGCACCGCAAAGACAAAGCCCATTGAACCGGCGGCGGCTTCAACCCAGTCCCGGCAGGGCACCGCGAAGGTGCCGGATACCATGAAGGAAACGGCCGCCCTTGTATCGACCGTGGACCTCGCAATGCCCGAAGAGTTGGAGATTCCGGGGGATTCTGAAACTCCGCCGGCGGCTCTTGAACCGAATCCGTGGGAAGAGGCCGACACCACCCCCGCTAAAAATGCGCAGAACGGAACCAGGGGAAAAAAGAAACGCCCGTAAGCCCGATCCGGCGACGGCACAGCCGGCGCGCTCCAAAGTGCGCGCCGCAGCCCCGATGAGTCTTGATCGCCTAACCAAAGAGCAGCGGTCGTGGAACATGTCGCGCATCCGCAGCAAGCATACGAAGCCGGAGGTCATGGTGCGCCGGTTGCTGCACAGCATGGGAGTGCGGTTTCGTCTCCACCGCGCGGGGTTGCCGGGAAAACCGGATATCGTGCTGGGTCCGCGAAAGAGGGTGATCTTCGTGCACGGGTGTTTTTGGCACCGGCACCCCGGCTGCCGCGAAGCGACGATGCCCACAGCGAACCGGGATTTCTGGCTTCCGAAACTGGAGGGAAATGCGGCGCGGGATGTGCGGCATCGCGCGGCGTTGCGCAAGCTGGGGTGGCGGGTGAGTGTGATTTGGGAGTGTGAAACGCGGTACCCTGACAAACTGGCCCGGAAGCTGGCAAGGATGGTGGGTTATCCGACCGCGCCCGGGGCGTGACATCCGTCATTTTGTCTCCTGCTTCTTCGCCCACTCGAGGAGGGCTTTGCACATGGCCTGCATGGGAGCAACTTCGCCGGTGTTTGCGGAGGTGGCGAGGATGACCGCGCGTCCCGATTGAGCGCGGTCATCGAGGCAGGCAAGGTCGAGGACGTAGTTGGAAATGCGGCCGCATTTGTGAAAGTAACGGGCGGCGGGATAAACGGCTTCGCCGCTGGCGGTCCATGCGTAGGGACCGCTGTCTTTGCCCTTTGTTTCAAGGCCACAGAGACCATTTGCGCCGTAGCGGACGAAGTCGGCCATTTCCTGGGAGATGCGGAAGCGTTCGGCTTCGGGGATGGATTCATGAAACATCAGGCGGCGCAGGCAATCGGCCATTTCGGCGGTGGAAGTGCAGTTGCCGGTTTTGGCGTCGAAGACAGTGGCGCCGCGCTCTTCGGACCACACCCGGCCGCACCATGTGTGCTCCACTGTTTTGGTGACGCCGTCGGCAGCGCGGAAGGTGATGCGCTGGGCTTCCTCCGGCAGATAGGCATACGGGCGGCGGGTGACGTAGCCGCGCATGAGGGCGCTCTTCTTAAACCCGCGCTCCGGTGTTAGGAATTTCCCGTTGATGCGGTCGCGGCCCGTCATGCGCAGGAGCAGCGTGTAGTCTTCGTTCGAGGAGCGCACGAAAACCTCGCTGAGCATTTCCTTCATGGTGCGGGCGCAGTCCAGCACCCATTTACCCGCGGCGTCGCGGTGTTCGAAGGTCACGCTCACATCCAGCGGCAGGCCGAGTTCGTGAACGAGTTCGAGCGCGGCGAGGGCCGCATAGAGCTTGATGGTGGAGGCGGGCCAGAAATCGTTCGCGTCGCCCTCGCCTTTATAGTGCGTGGCGCGAAACGTCAGAGTGCCGTCCGGCTGCCTGTCGGCAATGATCACCGTGGCCCGCCGGGCAACGGAAGGCACCGCACCATCGACGGCGGCATCGAAGGCTTCATCGCCCGCCGCCCGCACGGCGCTGATGACGAGCAGCAGGGCCGCGAGGGCGAGTCTCATGGCGTGAAGTTACTTCAAGCGGCGCAAGTGGCGCACGCGGCCCGTGGCATTCCAGTCCTGGACGATGACACCACCGTTGCCGTCCCAACTGATACCGTGGGGCGAAGTGAAGAGCAGCGGTTTCCAATCCGTAGCCGGGACTCCGAACTGGGCGCGCTGCTTATCGTTGGTATTCTCGCCGAGGTGAGCCACCTCCTTGTTGTTTTCGTCGAGAATCGTCACGCGCCCCGCCAGTTCAGCGATGGCAACCATCTTGCCTTCGAAGGAAACAGCGCAGGGGCGGCGCAGGTCCTTTGCGACGTTGGCGACGTATTTGCCGTCGAGATCGAAGTGCTGGAGGCGCTTGTTTTCACGGTCGCAAATGAGAAGGAGGGGCTTGTCGCCGCGCAGATCCACAGCGAGCCCGTGGCAGGTTTGGAATTGATCGTCGCCGCTGCCTTTTCCTCCAAAGCTCAGGAGGTATTTGCCGGTGGAGTCAAATTTGTGGACGTAAGAAAGCCCGTAGCCGTCCGCGATGAAAATGGAGCCGTCCGGAGCACTGTCGATAGCCGTGGGCGCCCATTGGTTTGCATCGGTATATTTGCCGCTCTCCATGGGGCAGGGGATCTTCAGCAGCACGGTGCCGTCGAGTTTCATTTTCAATCCGTGTTTGCCGCCGAGCCACGCTCCGTAGAGAATCTCTTCACCTTTCTCCTCCCGGATCATGAGGCTGTGAATGGCCTTATGCTCGCTGGCGATGCTCCTCCTATAGATGCCCTCTTTGTCGAAGACGAGAATGCCTTTGGCGGAATCGGTGCTCACATAGGTGAAGCCCGCCTTGTCCTTCGCCACGCCGCCGTGGGTGGGAATGGGCAGTTCATTGAAGGGAATGGAACCCCAGCCAGGGTCGCTTTCGAAGCGATAGTCGCCTTCACCGGTCCATGCCTTTTTCTCGGGAGCGGAGGCAACGTGAACGGTCGTGACCGGCTCCGCGCCGTCGTGAGCAAAAGCTGCCCCGGCGAGCGAGACACTGGCGGCCAGAAAAGAAGTACGGAAGATCATAGCGGATGTGGTTGGTTTTGAAAAAGCGAGCGCCATGCTAATGAGCCGTGTGCGGCTGTCACTGGAAATTTAATCCGCGAAGCTCGGGGACGGGGCCGCGCCTCTAACACGAAGTCGGTTCGCCCTTCGCGACCTTCACGGTGTGGGGAATGGCGGCGGCGACGATATACAGGCAGTCCACGGCGCCCTGGGGTTTGCCGGGCAGGGCGATGACGAGGGATCGGTCCACCACCGCGGCCAAAGAGCGCGAAAGGATGGCGTTAGGAAGGGTCTCGAACGACTTCATGCGCATGGCCTCGCCGAAGCCGGGGAGTTCCACTCGCATGATACCGCGGATGGCTTCGGGCGTGACGTCCCGCGGGGCAATTCCCGTACCGCCGGTGGTCAGAATGAGGGAGCAGCCCTGGGCGGAAAAGGAGCGGATAGCTTCCTGAATTCGCTCGCGCTCATCCGGGATCACCGCCTCTGCGAGCACCTGCCAGCCCAGCGTCGTGACCGCGGCGCGGAGCGCGGGTCCGCCGAGGTCGTCGTATTCACCGCGGGAGGCGCGGTCGGAAACGGTGATGATGCCGGTGGAAATCATATGGAGGGCAGCCCATGCCGCGGGCCGGGACGCGTTTCAAGCCGCGGGAAGCTGAAATTACAGGTTGCCGCACTTTGCACCGGCCCTTTAGTCTTGCGATCCTCAGCCCACAACAGCCATGGCCTCCGTCAACAAAGTCATCCTCATCGGGAACCTCACGCGGGACCCCGAAATCCGCTACACACCCAAGGGCATGGCGGTCGCGGAGGTCGGCCTGGCGGTGAATCGGAAGTACCGGGTGGAGAACGAAACGCGGGAGGAAGTCACGTTTCTGGACATCACCTTTTGGGGAAAGCAGGCGGAGGTCGTGGGGCAGTATATGAAGAAGGGAAAACCGATCTATATCGAGGGCCGGCTGCAACTGGACACGTGGGATGACAAGCAAACGGGCCAAAAGCGGTCCAAGTTGCGGGTGGTGTGTGAAGATTTTCAGTTTCTCGGCGGCAAGGACAGCGGCGGGCAGGGAGGGGGAGGCGGTGGTGGCGGATATGACGAGGCGCCGCAGAGCAGGCCTTATCAGGCAAAGAGCAGCGGCGCCACGCAGCCGGTTCCTCCCGGGGGGGATGCCTTTCCGCCTGGACTGGATGAAGAGGACGAAATTCCGTTCTGACCGCTTCGCTGCACGCAGTGACGAATTTGCATTTTGGTGACAAATTCACCACCGGGTGATGTGTTACCTGTGTCCCCATGAAGACTTTTCCTCATTCCCGCCGCGCCCCATGGCTGCTTCTGCTTTTCCTCTGCGCAGGTCCGTCCGGTCCGGTACGCTCTGAGGATGAGATTGAAAAAGCCTTTCGCGATGCGCTCTACGCTGAAGAAGTAAAAGGCGACAGCGAGGCCGCGCTGAAAGCCTACCAGGAGGTGGGCAAAAAGTTCGAGAGTCAGCGCGACATGGCCGCCACCGCGCTGTTTCGTCAGGGTGAATGTCTGCGAAAGCTGGGCCGCAAGGAGGAAGCGGCAGCGGCTTATAACAAAGTCTTGTCTCTCTATGGCGACCGCGAGCGGGTGGCGAAACTGAGCCGGGAAAACCTTGCTGCGCTCGGACTGCCGGCGCCTTCCGCTGAGGCTGCACCGGCGGAACCGGATGAAGATGCAAAGGAAATCGCGCGGCTTAAGAGCATCGCGGAGAACAGTCCGGACCTGCTCAACGCGGGTGAGTTGGATGAAGCCGCGGACAAGGGGAGTCCGGTGGTGGTTTCATGGATTCTCGAAAAACTGCCGAAGCCGCTCTCCGTAAAGAGCCTCAATCAAGCCCTCAACGCAGCTTGCAATGCGGGACACCTCAAGGTGTGTCAGGTCCTGTTGGATGCCGGTGCGAATCCCAACGGCGAGGAGGGATACATTCCTCTCTGGACCGCCATCCGCGCCAACCGGCTGGAGGTGGTCAAATTGCTTCTCTCGCGCAAAGCGGACGCGAATGTTCGCAACGATGTGAGCAATATCAGCAAGGGCTCGATGTCATTGGAATTTCCGGCTGACTCCGCGAAGGAACTTTCCGGCACTGCTCTGGTTTCCGGACCGTTCTCCGTGAAACAGGCGGTCCCTGTCATGATGCCTATCCTGAGAGGCGGCATGACGGAGTGTCTTGACCTTTTGCTGAAATCGGGAGCAGACGTCAATGCCGCCGCCGAATTATCAAGAACGCGCCCCACTGGCCGAAGAGCCGAAACACAAAACAAAGCGGAGCCGCCGCCCTGGTCCCTGACTCCGCTCGGAGCAGCCATCATCAAAAGAGACGGGGACGCCGTGCGCCGGTTGCTGGCAGCGAAAGCGGACGTCAACAAGCCCTTCGGAGATGCTGCCAGTTCTCCTCTGCTGTTTGCACTGGCGATGCTCCATTCGACGGACCCGGAGGACCGGCCCGGCCAGGAGAAGACAGAGGAGATCATCAAAATCCTGCTGGAATCCGGCGCGGATTGGAAGGCCGCGCTTTCCAATGGAGTGACGGCGCTGCACATTTGTGCGCGACTCGACCTTGTGCCATGGCTCGAACAGGCAATCAAAGCAGGTGCTGACGTCAATGCCCGGGATAAAGCCGGCAACACCGCGCTGCATCATGCAGTGCGCGCGATATCGCCGGATGCCGTGCGCCTCTTGCTCGCGGCGGGCGCCAAAGCCGACTCCCAGGGGGACGCGTCATCGCTTGCCACGCCGCTCACCATCGCCTGTGCGTCGAAACGCAGCGATGCATCCCTCAGCATTATCAAAATGCTTCTGGACGCCGGCGCTGATCCTAATAGCAGCCGCGACGGAAAGACTCCCCTCGATTACACCACATCCGAAGGCTGGTTTTCAGGGAGTGTATGGACGCAGGCGGTGGATCTGCTCATAGAGCGGGGTGCCCGGCCAAATGACAGCGGCATATTCAAGCGTGAGGCATGGAGTTGGGGCAATCCGCAAAAACCTCACCTTCCGCCCGCCCTGCTGGAAACGATTCACAAGGTATGGAATGCTGCCCATTGGCGGGACAATCCCCGGCTGAGTCATGCCGTTTGGCTGAGCCGGTTCGAGTCCCTGGTAATGCATGGCAGCCAGCCGCAGTTCATGGCGGTGATGTGCGACGAGGCTGCCGTTTCGCGGCCGCCGACACTCAGGGAGTTTTTCTCGATGACGCGACTCCAGCCCATCAACCAGGTCATTGGTTCCATTGTGACCAACTGGGAAGAGGCGACGATCATCAGAACCCGCGAGGGAAAGGAGGAGCGCATTGCGGTGAACATGAAGGATTTCGTGCAGGACCCGGCGAAAAATGATGTGCCGCTGCAATGGGGCGATGTGGTGGAATTGCCGGTGACCCTGGAATCAGTTAGACCGGATAGTGAAGGTTCGGCGAGCCCCGCCAGAGTGAATGCGGAGAAGCGTGTTTTTCGTGAATTTCCGGTCGAATTGCGGATGCAGCCCGCCAAAGACCGGCTGGTGGTAAGCGCGGCTTCGGAAGCCCGGAATCTCCTGCAAGCCGGCATGCAATGGGGATATCCCAATATAGAGTTGAGCCGGAATGCCCTTCGGGTTGCAGGGATTTCCAATCTGTTGTTTGAAGGGGGATTCAGCGTCACGCGCACCGGGCCGCGGGGAGTGCTTTCCAGCGCGGAAGGCAACGCGGCGCATGGGGATTCTCTTTTGTTGCGTCCGCGCCTGGCTAATCCGAAGCCGGATGAAGACGCCCAGCTTGCCAATCTCTGGCTGTGCCAAACTGCCGACGGTCCGTATTGGAAGTTGCCCCTGCCGCGCACGGTCGAGGACAAGCCCGCTCCTCTCGCGGGTCTCATGGTGGCATTGCTTGGTCCGCATCCGCTGCCATCTGCCTGTTTTGATTGGGACAAGGCCACCGTCCGGTGGTTTGGACCTCCGCCCGCAAAAGCACCGGAGCCTCCAAAGAAGGGGAAGGAAAAAGATAAAGACAAAGAGAAGGAAAAAGACGCGCCTCCTCCAGCGAGCGTCTGGAATGAAAAGAAATTGCTCGATGCGTGGCCGGACCTGCACATGCAGCCGGGAATGGTGATCACGCTGCCCCCGGCGGAGCGCGACAGCTTCGAGCCGCCTGCTAAACTCCGCACTGCCCTGACCAGCGCCCTGGCCTTCGACTGGACCGCCACCAATAAAGGTGACGAAGATATTCCGTGTCATTACGAGCCGCGATTTTTCCGGGGAGCAAAAAAGGACAGCTTGTGGATCTGGCGTGATATCGATCCCGCCAAAGCGAACACTCCTCTGCTTCCCATCGTCTTTGATCTCATGATTGCTCAAGCGCGCTCGGGGTTTACCGGACAAGGCCGCATGTTTCTTCTGATGCCGGACGGACAGGGCAGCGATCTCGACAACCTTCAGCTTTGGCTGACGAGGTCCGGAACCACTCTGAAATTTCCATGGTAGCGGCACCGCGGCCCGCGAGGGGGGAAAAGGCCGGAAATTCGGAAAACCGCCTTCACAAAAGCAAGGATCACGTTTGGCATTTCGTTTTTCAGCGTCCACGGTGACCGTGGAACCGCAGGAAAAGGTCCTGCCTTATGACCAAACGCTCATCGTCCCCCCGTCTGCTCGCTTTCCTTCTCTGGCTGCCCCTTGTGGTGCTGGCCGGGACTGCTGCGTGGGCGCTGTTCAGCGAAAGCGCGCGGGTGGAGGCGGAACTGCGCAAGGAAGCGCGGGAGAGGGCGCGGCGCACGGTGACGGATCTGAATACATCCGCCATGAGCGCCCGGCTGGAATCACTGGAGGCGCTCGTTCCGGAATGGCAGTTCGCCGGTGCCGAAGCGCCTCCGCCCGGTCCGCTGGCGGAGGATTACGCGCTGCTGCTCGCCGCAAAGCAGGGTACAGCGGCACAGCCCGCTTCGCCCGAGACGCTGGAAAAAGCCAAACTAAGCCTCAAAGAGGCAGCCAGGAACGGATCGATCCTTACCGCGGCCTCGGTAGCTGGACTCCCGCTCATGCCCCTGGCCGCCCAGGTGATTTACGGGGAGAAAGAATGCGCCTCCGCCGTTTGTCTTGCCGCTCTGCGGCAGCCTAACGAACTCACCGGACGCATTGTCGCGGGCGTGCTCGAAGCTTTGCCCGCCCCGCTCCAGCCATGGTTGAATCAACGCGCCGCGCGGGCCGCAGAGCTTTCGGCGCGGCTCAAACAAGGTCCGATGGCCTCGGCCAAAACCGTGCCGGAATGGCTGGATGACTGGCATGTGAACGCGGTGAGCGGCGGTCTCGTGCGCATGCTTCACCTTGAGGATGTGCGGCACGTGCTGCGCGGAGGGCTCATCCTGCCCGCTGCCGAGCCTCTGGTATGGAAACCGGAGTTGCCGGCCATCATGGGGCTTGCCGCTGCATGGCATGGCAAACCCGTCGTGGAGGGCGCGGGCGAAGACCTCGCGGTGGAGCAGGCGGGGCCGTGGCGTGTTGCCATCACGCTGCCCTCCCGCGCCGCGCTCAAGGCGGAATCCCTGCGCCGGGTGGAGTCGCTCGCATGGATTCTCGGCGGCGCGGTCGTTGCCACGGCCTTCGCGCTTTGGATGGCGCACCGCGCCTTCAAAAAGCAATTGGAACTAACCAAATTGCAGTCAGAGTTTGTGGCCAGTGTTTCCCATGAACTGCGCACGCCCGTCGCCAGCATCGGTGTGCTCGCGGAGCGGCTCGAGGAGGGCAAAGCGGACCCGGAGCAGGCCAAACAGTATCACCGGTTCATCGCCCGCGAAGGCCGGCGGCTGGCGGCTCTCGTGAACAATGTGCTCGATTTCTCCCGTATCGAACGGGGGCGCAAGCAGTACGATTTTGAGCATACGGACCTGCCGAGCCTCGTCCATGAAACGGCCACGCTCCTCCGTCCCGCTGCGGAGGAAAAGGGCCTTTCTCTAACAGAGGAGTTCCAGGAAGTGCCCGAGGAACAGTGGCCGCTGGTGGACGCGGTGGCTATTCGCCAGGCACTCGTGAATCTTCTCGAAAATGCCATCAAGTTCACGCCCGCCGGCGGCAAGGTCACCGTGGGTTTTGTGTCCGCCAACGGCGCGGTGGGCCTCCGCGTGCGCGATACCGGCATCGGCATTCCGTCCAGCGATCAGAAAAAAATCTTCGAGCGCTTTTATCGTGTGGACAATGGCCTGCGCCGCGAGACGAACGGTGCGGGCATCGGCCTTAGCCTTGTGAAACACATTGCCGCATCGCACCGCGCCCGCGTGAGCGTGGATTCAGAAGTGGGGAAATACTCGGTGTTCACGATCCAGTTTCCGCGGGTCCCGATACCGCGCCAAAAGAAAGAGAAGGCCTGAATTCTCCCGCCTCCATGCGCATCCTGCTCATCGAAGACGAGACTCCGCTCCGCGTCGCCGTGACGGATGCCCTAACCGATGAAGGCTATCGTGTGATCGCCGCAGTTGACGGAAGAGACGGTTTTGAAAAAGCCATTGCCGAAAAGCCGGACCTCATCGTCCTGGACATCATGCTGCCGAAGATGGACGGCTATGAACTGTGCCGGGAACTGCGTCGCCTCGGGCATCGCATGCCGGTGCTGATGCTCACCGCGCGCGGTCTGGTGGAGGACCGGGTGCATGGACTCGACGCCGGCGCGGATGATTACCTGATCAAGCCCTTCAGTCTCGCGGAACTCAAAGCCCGCATCCGCGCCCTGCGCCGGCGCAGTCAGGACGAGGCCGGCCAGCCGGAACGCGCCGCATTTGGCGACGTGCAGGTGGACCTGACGCGCCGCACCGTCACCCGTCGGGGAAGGGAAGTGGCCCTAACCGTTAAGGAATACGGCGTTCTCGCGCTGCTGATCCAGTATGCCGGACAGGCGGTGAGCCGGGAGCAGTTTCTCGACCTCGTCTGGGGCCACGCCGCTTTTCCCACCACCCGCACCGTGGACAACCATGTAGGACGCCTTCGCACCAAGCTGGAACCGAATCCCGCCGCGCCGCGCTACATTCTCACGCTGCCGAAATCCGGCTATCGCCTGGTCCTCGACGGCACCCAAAGCAAAGCGTGAGCGGAGGCCGTCGCGGGTGCCGGGCTGATTGCTTGCGTCCCGCCCGCGCCCCGGCATGATGGTCCAAACCTCCGACCACATGACCATCAATCCTGCCGATTTCGAAAAACTGGGCGCCTTCTATCTGGGCCGGGAGTATGACCTCGCCGCGAAGGCGATGCGGGACAGTCTCGTGATGTATGATTCAAAGGATCTCGTCACTCACGGCGTGGTTCTTGGCATGACCGGGTCCGGCAAGACCGGGTTGTGTCTCGCCGTTCTGGAGGAGGCGGCGCTCGACAAAATTCCCGCGATCGTCATCGACCCGAAGGGGGACATCAGCAATCTTCTCCTAACGTTTCCGGATCTCGGCGGCTCTGATTTCCGGCCGTGGATCAATGAAGAGGATGCAGAGAAGAAGGGCCAAACGCCTGATGACTATGCCGCAGCGCAGGCGGAACTTTGGAAGAAGGGGCTCGCGGAGTGGGGACAGAGCGGAGAACGCATCAAGACGCTGCGGGAAACGGTGGACATCAATATCTTCACGCCGGGCAGCAACGCGGGCATTCCTGTTAGCATTCTCGCTTCGCTGGCGGCTCCGGAGTTTGAAGTGCTGGACGACGGGGAACTCTTCGCTGAGCGCATTGAGACCACTTCCTCCAGCCTGCTGGGACTGCTGAACATCAAAGCCGATCCTGTCAGCAGCCGGGAGCACATCCTTTTGTCGCGCGTGCTCGATCATGCGTGGAGGGCAGGGGAGAATCTCGACCTCGCGAAGATCATCGGTTATGTCCAGGCGCCGCCTTTCGACAGGATCGGGGTCGTGGCGCTCGATGAATTCTTTCCGGAAAAGAAGCGCTCGGAATTTGCGATGCTCATCAACAATCTCCTCGCCTCGCCGGGCTTTCAGTCATGGCTCACGGGCGAAGGACTGGACATCAAACGAATGCTGCATACGGACGGCGGAAAGCCCCGCGTGAGTGTTCTGTCCATCGCGCACCTCAACGATGCCGAGCGCATGTTTTTTGTTAGTCTCGTGTTGAATCAAATGGTGGGCTGGATGCGCTCTCAGAGCGGCACCACAAGTCTCCGCGCGCTGCTCTACATGGATGAAATTTACGGTTTCCTGCCGCCCACGGAGAACCCGCCTTCCAAGAAGCCGATGATGATCCTGCTCAAGCAGGCCCGTGCCTTCGGACTCGGCATTCTGCTTGCCACGCAGAATCCCGTGGACCTCGATTACAAGGCGCTTTCGAATATCGGCACATGGTGGCTGGGCCGCCTGCAAACCGAGCGTGACAAAGCCCGCGTCCTCGATGGCCTGGAAGGCGCTGCAGCTTCGCAGGGCGGCAAGTTTGACCGCCAGAGCATGGACAAAATGCTGGCCGCGCTGGGCAACCGCATCTTCCTCATGAATAATGTCCACGAGGATGGCCCCTGCCTGATGCAGGTCCGCTGGTGCCTCAGCTATCTGCGCGGTCCCCTGACAAGATCGCAGATCAAGACGCTCATGGACCCGAAGCGCGCGGCTTTTTCCGGGATAGCCGCCACTTCGAAATCCGCCGCGCCTCCGACCTCAAGAGAATCGCCGCCCGCTGTGGAGGAAACTCCTGCCTCCCCTCCCTCCGCGACCGGTGCCCGTCCCGCTCTTCCGGCCTCCGTGCCGCAGTATTATCTGCCAATTACCAGTCCCGCTGCCTCTCCGCTGCCGGTTTGTTATGTGCCGGCGCTCCTGGTCTCGGCGGACGTGCTCTTTGCTGATCGCGCAAAGGACATTTCCGCCAAACAGCGCTACACGTTCCTAACACCTATGAAGCCTGATCAGGCCGCGCTGCCGGATGATCCCGGCAAACCGGTAGTCCTTGATGCGGCATCCCTGACCGGCGAGCCGGTCGCCGGTGCTTCGTGGACCGAACTGCCGGTATTCGCGCGCAAAGCGGCGACCTACACGGGTGCCAAAGCGGCGGCCGTGGAGCGCATTTATCAAAATCAGACGCTTGATCTCCACTGTTCCCGCCGCCTCGAAGTCTGTTCGAAACCGGGTGAAAGCGAAGGTGATTTCCGCGCCCGTCTGCAGCACACCGCCCGTGAAAGCCGGGATGGTGACATGGAACGACTCAAGCAGAAGTATGCCGTGAAGCTTCGCAACCTCGCGGAGGAACGCGCGCGTGCTCAGGCCGCGGTCGATCGGGAAAAGGACCAGGCTCGTGCCGCCAAGGCCAACACCGGCATCAGCATTCTGAGCGGCATCTTCAGTGTGCTGACAGGCCGCAAAGCCGTGTCCACCGCGGTGAGCAAAGGAGCCACGGCCATGCGCAGCGCCACGCGGGCGTGGCAGCAAAGCGGCGATGTGGGCCGGGCCGAGGACCGCCTCGCCGCCATCGCTGAAGAGGAGGCGGCTATCAATGCCGAGATCGAACAGGCCGCGCAGTCCCTCCGCGACAGTTTCGATATCTCCGCCGAACCGCTTGAAACGGAGTCCATCCGCCCGCTGAAGAAAAATATCGCCATCACCGCCGCAGGCCTGGCCTGGGTTCCGTATTACGATGTCGGTGGCGGGCAATTGGAAAGCGCCTTTGGAGAGTGACTCTTATGCGCCACCTAACGACCCGACACACCCCCTTCCAATCCATCGCCGTTTGGGGAAACCGGAAAGAGATCGAGTTCCGGGTGACCGGAGCGATTCATGCGTGGTGGGGAAGGGATCATTTCCTGACAGGATTGGCGTGGGACAACATGGCCGCCGGGGTGCTGTCGCATCCAGGAACGCCGAAGTCGCTGCTCATGCTGGGCCTCGGAGGCGGCACGAGTTTGCGGACGGTGCGGCATCTGTTGCCGGACATTGAGATCACTACTGTGGAGATCGACGGTGATATGATTGCGCTCGCCCGGGAATACATGGGGCTCGATGCCATCGGCGCGAATGTTGTCACCGGCGATGCCTATGGCTGGCTGAGGAAGAACAAAAGGAAGTTCGATATTGTCTTCGATGATGTCTATGGAGTGACTTCAGAGGATGTGGTCCGCCCCGGGCTTTACACGCCGGATCTTTTGGCGGCGCTGAAACGGAGTTTGGCGAAGGATGGGCTGTTTGCGGCGAATATGGTGATCGGGAAAGGACACCGGAAGATGCAGTCGGAGTTCCGCCGGTTTTTTAAGGGGCACTTTGCGGAGGTTCGTTCGATCACCACGGAGGCGAGCCTCAATGAGTGCCTCGTCGGCGGTGCCGCGCTGAAGCCATGGCGCGAAATCAGAGAGCGCTGCAAAGACTTCCCCAGCGATACGGACTACAGCTTTTGGCGGCGGCTGCGTGCCCGGACAATGAAGTGTTAGGGTCTCAGGGAGGCTCTGATCTTAACGAGGACCCGTGATGCCGATGGTGTGCCGCACTGCCACGTCCTGATGGATTTGCCATCAAGCCTGGGAACATCCGAGATGAGAGTCGCGGAGGACCACGTGGCGAAGTCGCCGCCGGTCACGGCCTCAAGAGAAACATCGTCCGCTCCCACCCGGCGTTCGACGCTGATTGTCAACACGCCTCCATCGATGCTGGTGGCGATGATTGGCGCGGAGGCGGAATCCGTATCGCTGCTGCCGAGCGCATGCTCGATGAGCGCGGGAAAGCCGTCGCCATCAAGGTCGGCGTTGATATCGCCTCCGGCGGGAAAGGCAATGCCATCGGTGCCGCCGGGAGTTCCGCCGGTGAGCGCAGAAGCGCGCCACGCCGCGGGATCATTCACATCGGTGGTCGTGCCGGGATGCATCAAAACGAGGCTTGCGCCGTCTCCGTCTGCGAGGATGGGCCATTCGCTGCTGTCGCTGTAGGTCACGCTGGTGATGAGATTTCCGGCAATGTCCACGAGCGTTAGGGTGTCGCCGCTGTTTTTGAGACCCCCGGTGAAGACTCCCGCAACCGGCACGGAAGGATAGGCTGCAGCGAACGCGGCGGCGTCTTTGACGATCACGAAGCGCTGCCCGGCATCGAGGGTGACATTTCCAAATGTAAACTCGATCCCCGTCGTGAAGTGCGCCCCGTTCAGTGAGACGGTGCCGCCGCCGGTGTTCGTGAGTTCGACGAATTCCGTGAGGTCATCAGGACCAGGTGGATTGTAGTGGATTTCAGTGATCAGAACACGAGGTGGTGGCGGCGCGAAGGAGGCTTCGGTGAGCGGGCTCCATTCCGCGCTGTTGAGAACCCTCGCCTTGATCGTGGCGGGCTGGGTAACGGGAATAGGCGCGCTGTATGTTTGCGCCAGCGGGCTCGCGGCTCCCCCGACCAGGCGGGGGTCGGAGCCGTCGGTGGTCACATAAAGAGTGCCTGTGCCATTTGGGTTTGTCAGGGAAACCGTATTACCCGGGGTGATTGTTCCACCGAAGGGCGCCATCGCCGGCGCCTGAGTGACGGGCCACAGGCTGACATTGCGGCATTGTGTCAGGAAAGTGGGCGTGCGGTTCGCCCAGTTGCCCCAGTGCCCCTCGTAAAACGCGGAACCCTGAAGCGCCTGAATGGCTGGCTTCACTTGGTCGCGCAGACTGTTCCATCGCAATTGCCCCACACTTTGCTGCATGGCGCCGCCATTGAAAAAGTGCCGCTGCAGCCGGTCGGCAAACAGCATTCGCCACTCCGCATTTTGCTGGAAGCGGACAAAGACAAGTCGCATGATAAACGTC
The DNA here is from genome assembly GCA_035550135.1 of Verrucomicrobiales bacterium. Classification (GTDB taxonomy): domain Bacteria; phylum Verrucomicrobiota; class Verrucomicrobiia; order Verrucomicrobiales; family V1-33; genus V1-33. The sequence continues at coordinate 39,136 of DASZQB010000016.1, read as the reverse complement.
TCCGATGCGGGAGCGGTGAGCATGAGATCCTCGGTAAAAGTATTCGCCGTATTCGGCTGTCCAAACATCCCCATGGCGCCCTCCGCGTCCCACATGCTGAAGCGCCAGAGCTTTCCGGGAGCGCGCTCGCGGGCAAAAGCGTAATTGTTGCCCGGCCAGTCCTTCGTGGCCCCCCATGCATTGATAATATAATAGTCGGCGGCGTTCACCGGGTCCCACAGGGCCGCGCCGCCCTGATAGTTGGCATAAGCAGTGAAGTCGGTATTCCGGAAGTAGTTATACATCTGGTTGAAGGCCACCGAATCCCCGCTCTCCCACTCGCCGATGTAATGCACGTCCCACTCGTTAGGGGTGTCATAGAACTCCTGAAAGAAAGTGTCGCGCGGGCGTTCGGTGGGATTGAAATAACTCTTCAGCCTCCCGTTGAGAAAGAGCGTGGAGAAGAACCCGAGAGGCGAGGGATGATTTCCCATCACGCGGTAGGTGCGGCGCATCCATTCGTCGATAATGAAGGGATTGTAGGCATCGTTCTTGCCGGCGCGCAGGCGCAGCGTGTCCCATTCTTTGAGGTTCGAGCCGGGAATGAAACCGTTTTCCTGGAGGCGGGCCATGCCGAGATCGCCGCGGAAATAGAGATTCAACTGAGGCTTTGTCGTCCAGCCGCTGTTCCAGTTAGCCGTGTCGATATCGGCGAGGAGATACTTGGGGCGCGACCATGGACTCCCGGCAAAGCGCGTTCCAACCGTCGTGCGGAAGTGCAGGGAATTGTCAGGCCGCACCACCTCCATCACTGCCGGGCGTTCGAACGCTTCACCGCGCATGAGACAGAAATTGTAATCCGTGCCGGTGTTGCCCGGCACCCAGTCGCCGCCGCCCCACGAACCCGCCTGAATGGAAAAGATGCCGTTGGGTTTATAGAAGGTGCGACCGCCTTCTCCTGTTAGGAAGATGGCGGGAGAAGTGTGTACCGCCGCGGGATAATTGAGCGCATAGTTCCGCGTCATGATTTCAGAGGGAATCATGCCCGGCGCAAAGGCGCGCGCCCTGACACAAGTGCCCGTGGGCAGCGTGATGCCCGCGGTGATCCCGTCTGGAGGCGAAAGGAAGTTGCCGGGAATCACCGTGATTGAAGGAAAGCCTGGCCCGGTCCAGCCGACCGCCAGATTATCGCCGCCGCTGCCTTCGCTTTCGAGCGCCTCGATGTAATAGCGCTGCCCCGCGGTTAGGGTGAGCGGCACGGATCGCTGCGTGGCGAGTTTGTTCCATTCCCTCACCCCGGCCCAGTTGCTTTGAATGTAGGCGATACGGAACTTTCCGGCGGGTGAGTCGGTCTGACTGAAATGCAATTCACCATCGTCATCCGTAGCGAGATAAAAAGTATAGGTGCCCGTCTGCGTGACCTGGAGGATGCCGCGCACGCGCTGACCGTACCAGTCACCGGCATTGGTGGGGGACTCGAAGGAAGTAATGGCACTGGTGGCCGTGGGCGTGGTTCCGACTGGGATCGCGGCGGGAGCTCTGAAAACACCAGGCGCATTGTTCCAGACTTCCCGCAATATGTAGCCCAGACCGGGGCCGCTGCTTAGAGGCGGAGTGGGATCGAGCGTGCCGGTGTAAACGGCGCTGGCGGCCGTGGGGTCGGAGCCGTCGAGCGTATAACGAATCGTGGCACCAGGTGTGGTGGTGCTGAGATTGATGCTGAAGGGAGAATTGTAAAAACCGGTCTCTTTGTCAGACACGGGCCGCGCCGCCACCGCCGTGAAGGCCGTTCCCGTATTGGCGGCCCCAGGAGTGGCGGTGTCGAAATAACGCATTTGTCCGCTCGCCGGATCGAGTCCCCATGTGTGGAAAAAATCCTGATCCGGCACCTGCGTTACCTGATGCACAAGAATGCCGGACGCATCCCTCAGTGTTAGCGATTCCCCGTCCTGGTCGAGGCTGAAGTTCGTGTGCAGCAGACCGCTGGATGGCTTCAAATCCCGGCCTGAACATGCGACCGTCAGGAAGCCGTTCGCGGGAATCTGTGCCGTGGCGGGAAAGACCCATTTCATCGGCGTGTCCGCCTCGTCACTGAGAGCCCATCCGGCAAGGGAGACGGGAGCGGCGGTGGTATTGCGCAGCTCCACCCAGTCGAGAAACGCCGGCCCGGACGAGGTCGTGGCGGGCGGCATCACGGCGAATTCGGCCGCGGGAATGAAATAGCGCCACAGCGAATCTTTGCCGGCCAGAGTGAGCGGCGTGGCGCCCGCGGCGGTAAACCTGACATCCAGCATCAGGTCTGAACTGTTGGTGGCGCTGTTGTGCAGTTGCGCCGCGATGACGTTGGTGCCCGCGCGGAGACGGCTTTTATCAATGGAGAGGACCGCCACAATGTTAGGCTGCGGATTTCCGAAAAATCCCCCATCGGTACTCGCGTTGTGCCCGCTGGCCGGCTGATCCCATCCCACCTGCGTGCCCGGATTTCCCGGCAGATTGTTGCGTGAGATTTCGTAACCGTTCAGAAAGAGGACGTATCCGTCGTCCCAGTCCGCCGTCAGGTTCAGACTGGTGATGCCGTCGAGCTGCGCCTGCGTAAGATCGAACGACCTTCGCATGAAAACCGCCATGCGCGTGTTGAGCATGGAAATCAGATTTGTGCTCAGTTGGCTCCCTGGAATATTGGCAGCGCGGTAATAATCCGTGCCGCTGTCAAAGCCGATGGCGCCCGGTCCTTCCGTCCATGAGGCGGCGGGAGGGTAGCTGAGTTGAGTCCAGTCCGGTCCGGCTATGAGCGGAGCGGAGATATCGACGGGGTCGAGCAAGCCGCCGGAAGGTTCGTGGACACCCACGAAGTAATTCCATGAATCGGCAGGAGCAATGAGCGTCTGCGGCGATGCCCCGCCGATGCGCAGCGTCGTCTCGCAGCGCAGCCTCCCTCCACCGGGCGCAGTGGTGGGAATGTCGGTGCCCCCTTCTGCGAACGCATTGTTTTGCACCTGAATGGCAATCGTGTTCACGCCCTCCCGCAGCACAGCATTCACGGCACCCAGCGTTATCGTTTCCGCTGTGCCCGCATCGTGGCGGTTGAAAGCGGGTTGATCGCAATAGACGAACGTGCCGGCCGCGCCAAGGTTCCGGCGCGCGAGTTCCACGCCATTAATGCAGACGACAGCTCCGTCGTCGTAGTTGAGAACCAGCTCCGCGGGATCAGTTAGGGCCGCCTGGGCAGCCGTTAAGATGATTTCCTTCCGCAAATAAAGAGAAAGCGCTTTTCCCGCCATCCGTGACTGAAGCACTGTGCCCTCATTTCCGTAGCCAAATCCAAAGGGGCCGATTCCCTGGCTTGCAAAACCGGTGGGCAGAGGGCCGGGATCGCACCACCGTTGACCCAGCGGTCCCAGCCGCGCCGGTCCGCCGGCGGGAAATTGCAGGACGCGGTTGGACTGGGTGGCGGAGAGTTCGTTGATGACAACCGACTGAGCGGTCGCGGAAGCCAGCGTCAGGCTCAGCGCGAAGAGCGAAAGGATTCTCATGAAAGGGGGGAATGGCGTGGGGACACCAGCGTGAAATATGACATCTCGTCTGGAAAGAGGCGAGACGAATCGACCAAAGAAGGTGCTTCGGATGCCCTTCCTTGCCGGTCACACCAGCTGCTGCCGGAGCGCGAGCGCCACAGCGGCGGTGCGGGTATGCACACCCAGTTTCTGATAAATGCGGCGCAGATGAGCATCCACTGTGTGAGTGCTCATGGAGCGTTTGCCGGCGATTTCCTTGTTCGCCATCCCCTGCGCGGCATCCTGGAGGATCTCCGTTTCCCGGGGGGTCAATCCGTAGTTGTTGCGCTGGCCCGTCATCTTCGCGAACATCTGCCAGACCGAACCGGCCACTTTTCGGTGCACTGGTGCACCTCCCTGCACAGCGAGCCTGACGGCTTCCGCGATTTCCTCCTCGGTGGAGGTTTTCAGAAGATAACCGGAGGCGCCGGCGCCGATCGCTTCATAGATTTTCCGCTGATCATCGAAGACGGTGAGCATCACTACGCTGGTGTTAGGGGCCAGAGTCTTGATCTCGCGGATGGCGTTGATGCCGCTCATTCCCGGAAGGTCCACGTCGAGCAAAATCACATCCGGCGTGGAGTGTTTCAGCATTTTCAGAGCAGCCTCGGCCGAGGAAAACGCGTGCGCGCAGACAAAGTCCGGCACATCATTCAGCAGTCGCACCACGATGCTGCGAAAGGCGGCGTTGTCTTCAATCAGCCAGATGGAAACAGAGTTGCTCACGCGGTGGTTTTTCTCGTGCGAAAGGTGCGTTTTACGGGGGCGGTGAATTGAATGTGCGCGCCTTCGCCGGGACGGCTGTGGATGTGGATTTCACCGTGCAGTCTTTGGAGCCGCAGTTGCGCGTTTTTCAGACCTCCGGTGTGCTGGCAGTAACTAAAATCAAATCCGTTTCCATTGTCACGCACGGAAACTGAAAACCGCTGTCCTTCGATTTTGACGTCGATTTCCACGCGGGTCGCGCCGGAGTGCCGGACGACGTTATGCAGCACTTCCTTGAAGATCAGCAGCACGTGACGGCGAAACTCCTGCGGCAGGACACCTCGGAATGCTGTGGGTGCACCGGGATCGTGGAACTCATACTCCAGCCCCGTCAGCAGGGCGGCGGACGTTTCCCGCATGTGCAGGATCAACTCCTCAAGGGTGTCGCAGGAGGGGTTGATAAACCACACGATATCCCGCACGGATTGGGTGGTTTGCGCGGCGATGCGGGCGACTTCATCCAGTTCGCTGCGCTCGCGTTCCCCCAGGGCGGGCTGACGGCCCACACGACGGCTCAGAAGGACGATGCCGGAGAGATTGCCGCCCAGTTCGTCGTGCAGGTCTCCGGCGATGCGGAGCCTGACGCGTTCCAATTCCCGGCGCCGCGCATTCCGCAGCCGGAGCAGTCCCGCGGCGATGAGCGCAAGCAGGAGCGCCATCGCCGCCTTGAACCAAACGGTCTGCCAGTAGTGCGGCTGCACGGTGACCGTGAGTGCTGCGCCCTCCGGTGTCCAGATTCCTTCATCGCTGCAGGCCTGCACTTGAAACCGGTACTTGCCAGGCGGCACCTGGTTATAAACAGCGCTGCGATCCGCGCCTGCATAGATCCACTTAGCCTCCATGCTCTCCAGCCGGTAACGGAAACGGAGCCGCTCGGGAGCCCGGAGACTGGGAGCGGTAAAGTGAAATTCCAGACGCGAGGGACCGGGTGGCACGGACAATCCGTTAGGGAATGTCGGCTCACCGCTGAAGATCAGCGCATCCGGCAGGGCGGGCTCGTCATTCAAATTCACCCGCTCGATCGTTATCGGCGGCGGTCCCGGCGGTGAAAGGCCCGCCTGCGGGCGCTCCAGTCTCACGGGACCGAGCATCGTCGTAAACCAGAGGCGTCCATCCGAATCCCGCATCACGGCATTCTGCCGCCCGCTGGGGCACTCCGGACTGGGCATGCCATCCACCGTTCCGTAGGTCACCACGGTGAGGCGCTCCTGTTTTCCGGCGGCCACCTCCAGCAGTTCTTCGCGCCGCACCCGCTGCAGACCGCGATTTGACCCTAACCAAAAAAATCCCTCAGCGTCCTCCGCCGCCTGGGACACGATCTCCTGCATCAGCCCGTGTTTCGCCGTGAAGGAAAAGAAACGTCCGTCGCGGAAAAGCGAAAGTCCGGTTCCCGCCCCAACCCACAGCAGGCCGCCGCTGTCCACCAGCAGCGCATGCACGCTGTCCCCGGCGAGACCGTCCGCTTTCCAAAAAGGGGTCACCTTTCCCTCCTGCATCCGGTTGAGCCCGCTGGCGGCGGTGCCGAACCACAGAGCGCCGTCCGGTTGTTGCGCGATGCAATTCGCCTGGTCCGCGGAAAAACCATCCTCCGTCGTGAAGCGCTCAAACCGTCCGTCGCGCAGAGACAGAATTCCCTCCGCCTCCGTGCCGATCCAAAGTTTGTTATCCCGGTCTTCAAACAGCGCCGTAACCACGGCCGCGATCGACTTCCCGCCTGCATCAGGAAGCGTCACGTTTCCCTGGTTCCAGTGGAAAAGCCCTCCGCCGCGTTTGCCGATCCACAAAGAGCCGTCCCGCGCCGGACACAGTGTTAGGATCGCGCCATTGCCGGCGAAATTCCGGCCGGTATCCACGGGGTAAAATCCATCATTCTGAAACAGCGCCAACCTTCCCGATGCTCCGCCGGCCCAGATGCGGCCAGCCGCATCCTGCACCACCGACACCACATTATCCGCCGCGGCGTCTTTCAGTTGAAAAGCCCGCATGGTTCGTTCTTTCAGTCGCGCGAGGCCGCTCCCGTTCAGACCCGCCCACAGATTTTGTTCGTTGTCTTCATAGAGACAGCGCACTCCTCCGCGCAGTTGGGGAATTTGCACCGTCGATTCCTCCCCGTTCCGGAAACGCCGCAGTGATCCATCCTCCATCGCGGCCCATGCGTTTCCGTCCGGCACCGCGGTGAGGGTAGTCACCCGTGCTTTGGGCACCAGGTGTTTCAGGGTTTTTGGCTCGCGCGGCTCTCCGTGGAAAAGTCCTGACGTTCTGCCGCTCACCCACATTTTTCCATCTCCTGCATCCGCCAGCCCCGCGACTTGAGTGCGCGGTTCCAGCCGTGTGAAGCGGCCTTCGCTCCAATGCGAAACCCCCACATTCGCACCGATCCACAGCCCGTGTCCGGATGAAGACGCGAGAGCCACCACCCCCATTCCCTGAAGCCCGTCCCGCTCCCCGAATGTCGAAATCCGGCCGTCTTTCCAAAGATTGAGCCCGTAAACAGTCCCTATCCAAACTTCGCCTTTCTCCCCCGCCGCCAGACAAGTGACCATGTCCGACGACAGACCATTTACGACCGATAGGTTAGTGAAAGCGCCCGCACTCAGCCGGACCACGCCGCCTCCTTCTGTGCCAATCCACAAGTCTCCCCGGCTGTCCTGCACCAGGGCCGAAATCCTGTCTGATTTGAATGCGGGCGTGTTGGCGCTGGTGAAAACCAGAAACCGCACCCCGTCAAACCGGGCCAGCCCATGCTGCGTGCCCACCCAGCAATAACCATCGCGTGTTCGCATCACACAATTCACCGTATTCTGCGGAAGCCCCTGTTCTGTCTGCCAAACCTGCACCAGATATTCCTGAGCCCGCACGCATGGCATCAGCAACCCCATGCCCACAAATAACAACCAGGCGGCGAGCGGCCATGCAGGGCGGAGCCGCGCAAAGAGGAAAGCCGCAGGATGATCGCCCGTCATGAATGGCGCTCCATTCACCCGAAACCGTTCGCCCGCATCCGGAATTGTCGGGGAATCCCCGCTGGGCGGGAACTCGGAATCGTCACGGACGCCGAATTTCCGGATCGCCCTCGCGACGGAGCGATTGGAAGTCCGCAATGTTCAGTGTGTAAAGCACGGCGGCTCCGGCTTTCCTGGCCGCGATCAGGTGCATAAAGTCATAAACAGCTCCTCCTCTGACGCCATGTTTTTTCCCGTGGCGAAGCGCGGCCAGGATCTCATCAACTCCGAGGTCGACTACGCGAACGCAAGGCAGCACGGTCTCGTTAAGAGTCTCGTTAAGAAGTTGCGCTGCGAGACCAGCTTCCACGCGAACACCGAGCTTTCCTCCGGTCAGAATGGAGAAAGTTTCCAGAAACGCGTGGGCATTGACGACGTTTCCGCCCTGCATCAGCAACCCCAAACTTTCAGCGTGGCAGTCTTCGTCGGGCGCGAGCGCTGCGATCAAGACTGAACTGTCGAGAAGCGCGCTTATCTCCGCCTCGCCCGTTCCGATGCTCGTCACGGTCAGCGCGGATGGCCGCCGCTGCGTCCATTTTGATACCAAGCCTGGGCAACAGCAACAATCCGTTCTCAACCACTCCTTCCGTTACGACCGGTGCGTCCCTCACGATCTCGATTCGATCCGGAGTTACATCGGTGCGTAAACGATCGCCAGGCTCTGCTCCAAAAACACGCTTAAGGGCATCGGGCAGATTGATCTGTCCGGTTTCATCAACGGTGATGGTCGCAGTCATGGGAGAAATTGCCACCAGAAGGGGAGCACTGCAAGCTCGCAACGGTTCGGAGGCTCGATCAACTCTCCAGCCGGGAGAACATGGCTGCGTCTGAGCCTGTGTGAATCGATGTAAGCCCGATCAACACCTTCACGGCGCAACTTCCCCAAACGCGCAGATGGACGCGGATCCGGCGAAGTTTACCTGCACCGGAAGGGCAGCGGCTTCCGCAACACCCTCATGCTTTCCTTCCTCACCGGCGCACCGCTTGATAACTACATCTGCGCGGAATGCGGGTTTGTGGAATCTTATCTTTCCGATCCCGCAGGCTGGCGCGATTTCATCCGCAGGAAATTGCGGCGCGCGCAGCAGTGACACCGTTCGTGTCCTTGACAGTATAATCCACCATTTTCCATTCTCGTCTGCGGCGGTAATACACCGAAAACCATTTGACACCGGGACCCTTTAATCACCGAAGTTCCCTGTGTCCTCTTTCTGTCCCCTCCCTTCGGTCTCGGCCTCTACAGGCCTTCTCGCGGCGGTTTTTGATCTGTTGCTCCTGCCGCCTTTGCTGTTGCCGTATTTGTATCACTCCGTCGCGAAAATCGGGCTAAATCAAGGTAAATCAAGCCGCTTTTTTCCCGCCAAACCTTTAGGTCGATACTTTTCAGTCGGTTCTCCGATGCGCGCGCCCCCTGCAATCGTACGAGAATTCGTGACTGTCCTCCGAAACGTCCCGGAGCCATAAGTCCATCCGCACGCTATTCCATTCCACCTATGAAACGATCACTTCCTGGCAGCGCATCGGGATTCCTCTTCGGTTTAATTCCAGCGGCGCTTCTTTGCTCTCCCTGCGCTTCGAAGGCTGCTTTTATCGCCGGGCTCGACGGAGTCGGAAATGCGAGCACGCTCAGCGGGCAGGGGGTCACTCCGCTGGCGCCATCGGGATTGCTCGGATGGTCGGACGTGATCGGTAGCGCCCGGTTCTTCGAAGCGGGGGGTGACGGTTCGATGATCGGCACCACACCCTACGACAACTACACCGTCCGCTACAATCCGGTGACCCCGATCACCCTCCAGCCAAACACCCAGTATTCTCTCACCTTCAATATGGGCTATGTGGCGGGGCTGGCCGGCGGTGACTCCTCCTACGATTTTTCCATCGGCACGATGAATGGAGCCGTTTATACGCCCCTGAAAAATCAGACGGGCACCGCGCCCTATCCTGGAAATATGCATTCTGTTTCCTCCCAGGTCGTCACGGTGACCATGACTTACCTTACCGGATCCTCAGTGCCTGCGGGCAATCTCGCTGTCCAATGGGGCCAGACGGGAACCAACGGGGTGCCCAATACGTCCGACTTTTTCGGATTCAATAAAGTGACACTCGATGCCACACCCGTGCCGGAACCTTCCACGGCCCTGTTCGCCGCCCTTGCGTTCGCGGGATTCGGTTGCTGCCGGCACCGGAAGAGGATGGGTGTGTGAGTATCGTTGATCACTGATAATACCTGCTTCTCCCCAACTATGAAGCCGATGACCGCTCTTGCGCGCCGGTGCGCGTGCTGGTGGCGTCTTTGCACCGCCTGCGCGCTCTTGACCGTCCTGACTTCCCGTTCCCGCGCGGATTTCATCGCGGGCCTCGACGGCACTTCGACCGCATCCACCTTTGAGACCGGCAGTACCGTGGCTCTGCCGCAGGCGGGGTGGTCCGTCGTCACCGGTGCCGCCCGTGTGTTCGACCTGGCCGGAACTTTCAACGGCACGGTCATCGCCACCACCCCTTTCGGCGCCTACACGGTGCAATACACGCCTCCGCAGCCGCTAACGTTTATCGCCAACACGAAATACACGCTCCATTTCGATTTGGGCTTCGTTGCAGGAAATGCCGGCGGCACGGCGGACTACAACTTTCAACTGGGCACAGTCACGGGAGGCGTTTTCACCGGCGTCGGTTCTCCGGTTACCGGCACCGTCCTGCGGCTCGGCAATATGGGGACGGGCGTGTTTTCCGCCTCGGCGGAACAGGAATTCAATACCGGCAATACCCCGCCGTCCGGCAATCTGTCCATCCGTTGGTCGCTTCTCAGTTATAACGGCAACTCCGATTACTTCGGTTTCGATAACGTCACCCTGAGTACCGTGTCGCTCATTCCCGATGGAGTTCCTCCCGCCATCGTTTCCACGGGCAGTCTTAACGGCGCCACCATCGGTCTCGTTTTCAGTGAACCTCTGGACAAAACCTCCGCCGAATATCCCGCCAGCTACACAGTGCCGGGAGTCTCGGTAATCTCCGCGACGCTGAAGGCGGATAGGAAAACCGTGGTACTCATCGTCACGGGGCTCAATGACACCGGCTTCACTGTTTCCGCAGGCGGCGTGAAGGACTCCTCGGGTACTCCGGCGGACGCGACTCCGGTCGCAGGCACCGTGATCAACCTCGCGGCAGCGGACGTGGGACTGCCCGCGGAACCGGGTTCAGCCTATTCCACCGGGCCGGGAATCGTGACGATTCACGCAGGCGGCTACGATGTCTGGTCCACTAGCGACTCCGGTTTCTTTGCGCCCCTGGAGAGGACCGGAGACTTCGACATGCGCGTGCAGGTATCAAACTTCAGCCCCGCGGCTGCCAACGGCAACGCCAAAGCACTGCTCATGGTTAGGGAAACGGCGGATGCGGAGAGCCGCCACTTCTCCGTCGCCGTTTTTCCTCAAGCGAAAAACTGGACCGCCTTCAAGCGCGACCAAATTTTCGGACCTTCTTCGGTTCTTGCTGGCAATTGGAAAGTGGATTGGCCGGCCGGCAACAATTACCCTAACGCATGGATGCGCATCCGGCGCAGCGGCAATACCTTCACCACTTTTGGAAGCATCAATGGCGAGGCGTGGACTCAGGTCGGCGACTCATACACACCGGCGGTGCCTTTTGGAGACACGGTCCTTGTGGGCATGGCCGCCTGCTCCGTGCAGGAACAGTTCGCGGGCGCACCGCCGGTGGACGTCACCTTTCAAAACTTCGGAAACTTCCAGGTTTCCAATACGGTGGTTACCATTCAGGAGCATCCCGCCAGCACCACCGTGACGGAGAACACGCAGGCCGTGTTTCGTGCCGCAGCCACAGTCACCGGCACGGCGCAGGAAAATCTCGCGTGGCAATGGCTGCGTAACGGCGACGTCATTCCCGGCGCCACCTCCGCCACGTACGTTCTCTCCGCGGCACCCCGGACAGATGACGGCGCGCGGTTCCGGGCGCGAGCCTACGTTCCGGGCGGCGACAGCAGGTTGAGTACCGAGGCTATCCTAACTGTTATTCCGGATACCGTTCCACCGGTTGCCCTCTCCGCCTTCAGTGTCGGGGGAACGACGGTCATCGTTAAGTTCAGCGAGGTGATGGATCCCGTAACCGCGGCGGAGGCCGTGCATTATACGCTGCCCGGCGGGGGAGTTGTTAGTGAAGCCGCGCCTCTGCCTGACGGAAGGACCGTCCGGCTCGTGGTTTCAGGACTCACCGGCCCGGCCTTCCAACTGAAGATCGACGGTGTGAAGGACGCCGCCCTCAATCCCATGAACGCCACCGTGAATGGACAATTCCTTCCGTGGGTCTCCGGAGATATCGGCGCGATGCCCCTGCCGTCGAGTGTGAGCGCGCTCGGCCCGGATGCCTTCGATGTGACCGCTGCCGGCGCGGACATCTGGGGATTCCAGGATGCGTTCCAGTTCATCCATCAGGAACGCACGGGTGATTTTGATGTGCGCGTGCAAATGGCCCGCCTGGATTTTGTGAACTTTTCCACGCGCGGCGGACTGATGGTTAGGGAGAGTCTCGACCCTAACAGCCGCAACTTTTTCGTGGGCACCTATCCCTCCCCGGGCGCGGACAATCACTGGGTCAGCACCGTCCGTCCGCAAACGGGCGGTGACACCAGTCTGGCGCCGGGTGATTCCTACATCGTTCGCGCGGCGGGTTTTGCCTATCCGGATGTCTGGTTCCGGCTCATGCGCGCGGGAAACACGTTCACGGCCTTCTATGGCACTAACGGCACGGAATGGGCTCAGATCGGCGACCAGTATTCGCCGGTAACACCCTATCCAAATACCGTTCGCCTAGGGATGGCCACCGCCAGCATCGCCCAGGGAACTCAAACCACTGCTTCGTATCGCAACTTTGGCGATACCGTGTCCGGCACGGCGGACCTCACTATCGAGCGCACAGCCGCCGGCGTGAATCTTTCATGGCCTGAATCAGCCGCGGGTTTTCTGCTCTACCACTCCACCGACCTCGTCGCCGGAAACTGGCAAATCGTTAGTGTCGTGCCCGTGCTCAGCGACGGCCGCTTTCGCGTGCCTCTTCCCGCGTCCGTTTCCCGCGACTTCTTCCGTCTGCAAAAGTAGAAGCTTTCCGAACCCCGGAGGTCCATGCACCCTTTCCCCCACCATGCCCTCTAACCAAAACTCAGCTCCGCCGGTCTTCACTGTCGCCCGCCGCTCTATTCGTTTGCCCGTTATCCTGATTCCGTTGCTGGCGCTCGCCGGGGTGCTGGCCGCGCTGCAGAACAAAGATGATCCGTCCATTATGGCGGGCGCTGCGAAGGTGGATATCACGCCGGATTACCCAATCAGGTTAAGCGGATACGGCGGAAGGACGACGGTTTCCGACGGCGTCAGCCAGCGACTCTGGGCCAAAGCCCTCGCCTTTGGCAAAACTCCGGAGGACACGGCCGTGATTGTCACCGTGGACAACACCGGCGTGCCGGGAACCGTGACAGAGGAGGTTTTCAAAAAGGTTTCGACGAAGGTTCCGCTGCGCCGCGAAAACTTCACTGTGTGTTCCAGCCACACTCACAACGGTCCCATGCTGACCGGCGTTCTGCCGTTTCTCTTCAGCAAAGACATCGAGCCCGTGCAGCAGGAGACCATCACGCGCTACACCGCTGAGTTGACGGACAAACTGGTGCAGGTGACCCTCAATGCTCTCCAGGATCGGAAGCCGGCCACTTTGGCGCATGGCGAAGGGAGAGCATTCTTCGCCCGCAACCGGCGCACCGCCAACGGGCCGGTGGATCAATCTCTGCCGGTGCTGGTGGTGCACGGTGCCGCAGGCGAACTGCGCGCCGTCCTCGCCAACTACGCCTGTCACTGCACTACACTTGCTTCAAATCAAGTCGGCGGCGACTGGGCCGGTTACGCCCAGGAATACATCGAGAAAGACCACCCGGGCTGCATCGCACTCATCTCCGTCGGATGCGCCGGGGATGCAAATCCCGCCAACATGGGTTCCGAACCGGCTGCCGTGGCCAACGGAAAGGAGATCGCAACGGAAGTCACCCGTCTGCTCGGGACGCCCATGAAGCCGTTGAAGCAGGGTCCCGCGGGGACGCTCCGCCGTTTCGATCTGCCGTTCGATACTCTCCCCGAACGCCCACAATGGGAGGCGCTTTCCAAAAACAGTGGCATCACCGGTTATCATGCCCGGAAGAATCTGGAGCGCCTCGGCCGCGGTGAGACGCTTCCAGCAAAACTGCCTTACTCCCTGCAGTCGTGGATCTTTGGTGACGATCTCGCGATGGTCTTCATGCCGGGCGAGGTCGTGGTGGATTATTCGCTCCGGCTCAAACGGGAGTACATGAACCTGTGGGTCACCGCCTATGCCAATGATGTTCCTTGCTACATTCCATCCAGTCGTATTTTGAAGGAGGGCGGCTACGAGGGCGGCGGTGCCATGCTATATTACGACCGGCCCGCGCGGCTTGGCCCTGACACCGAGGAACTGATCTTCGGTGAAGCGCAAAAGATATTGCCCACCTCCTTCAAGGCCCGGAAAATGGCCGGCGTCGAGCCTCCGGTATCGGCTGCGGATTCGCTCAAACGCATCAAAGTGAAACCCGGGTTCACTGTGGAACTCGCCGCCGCGGAACCGGAAATCGTCGATCCCGTGGCCATTGATTTCGGAGCTGACGGAAAACTGTGGGTCGTCGAGATGCGGGACTATCCCCTCGGCATGGACGGGAATGGCAAACCCGGTGGACGCGTGAAGTTCCTGCAGGATATGGATGGAGACGGACGTTATGAAAAGGCGACCGTATTCACCGACGGCCTGCCGTATCCCACGGGCATTATGGCATGGCGAAAGGGGGCGCTCATCGCCGCGGCGCCGGATATTCTGTATGCGCAGGATACCGATGGCGATGGCCACGCCGACAAGGTGGAAAAACTATTCACCGGATTCCTAACAGAAAACTACCAGGCGCGCGTCAACGGCCTGTCGCGGGGTCTTGACGGCTGGATCTATGGCGCTAACGGATTGCTGGGCGGGAACATCCGGAGCACTCTGACGGGAAAAACAGTGGACATCCGCGGGCGCGACTTCCGCTTTAACCCGGACACCGGAGCCTTCGAGTCCACCACCGGCCTAACGCAGCAGGGCAGGGTGCGCGATGACTGGGACCGCTGGTTCGGCAGTGATAACGGCGACTTCGCGTGGCACTATCCCATGCAGGAGCGCTACCTGCGCCGGAACCCCGCGGTCACGCCCCCGGAACAGCGCATCCGGCTGGAACGAAGCTCGCGGGTTTATCCTGCGAGCGTTACCCTGGAGCGATTCAATGATCCGCACACGGCCAACTCAGCCACCAGTGCGTGCGGCGGTGACATTTACCGGGACAATCTTCTGGGCGACAGCTATTACGGCAACTATTTCGCCAACGAGCCGGTCCATGACCTAACGACACGGCTGATCCTTGAGCCCAACGGAATAACCTTCAACGGCATTCGAGCCGCGGATGAGACAGCGTCGGAATTCTTTGCCTCCACCGACAACTGGTGCCGGCCTGTCCAGGCAAGGACCGGGCCGGATGGCGCGCTGTGGATCGTGGATATGTACCGTTATGTGGTTGAGCATCCGCGCTGGATACCCGCGGAGAAACTGGCGCTCCTGGACGTGCGCGCAGGCGATGACAAAGGCCGCATTTACCGCGTCTATCCTTCTGGTAAGAAACTGCGCCCGGTGCGCGACCTGACAAAACTCTCCGCCGGCGACCTCGTCGCGGCGCTCGATACGCCCAACGGTCCGGTGCGGGATCTCATCCAGGAGCAGTTGGTGCAGCGCAGTGAACGCGGCGTGGCGGATGCTCTCGCGGATCTCGCGGTGAAGAGCACATGGCCGGCGGTCCGGCTGCAAGCCCTGACGACGCTTGAAGGTCTCGGCGAACTCCAGCCGCAGTGGCTCAAACGCGCCCTGACAGATTCCCATTCCGGCGTGCGCGCGAATGCCGTCCGGATTGGCGAACCATTCTTTAACAGCAATGCGGAACTGGGTGAAGCGGCAGCGTCACTAACCAATGATCCCGACCCTGGTGTGCGTTTCCAACTCGCGCTCAGTCTTGGCGAGTGGAGTCATCCCGCCGCAGGCAAAGCCCTGGGCCGCCTGGCGTGCAGTCTGCCTGACAAAAAATTCGATGCCGCATGGATGCGGACGGCGATTCTGAGTTCCGCCTCCGGCCAGGCCGGCGAAATTCTGGATGCAGTGCTGGCCTCGCCGCGTGACACGCCAGGACGGGGTGAACTCACCGGCGGCCTCATTTCAGCAGCAATCGCGTCCGGCAACAAGCCTGCCGCAGGGCGCGTGCTCACGGCACTCGTCGCCTCCAACGCTCGCGGGAAT
This sequence comes from Verrucomicrobiales bacterium, assembly GCA_035550135.1. Lineage (GTDB taxonomy): Bacteria > Verrucomicrobiota > Verrucomicrobiia > Verrucomicrobiales > V1-33 > V1-33. The sequence continues at coordinate 23,460 of DASZQB010000016.1, read as the reverse complement.
GAAACGTGGCGATTTACCGCATGGGCCAATTTGATCGACGCCCTCGACCGCCGGAAAATGAAACTGGATGACTTGTTAGCGAACGGTGCTGCAAACGATGCTGAACTCCCGGCAAAACTTGAATCCGTCTTCGCACAGGCTGGAGCACTTGCCTTTGCCAATGGCACTGCGCCGGAGATGCGCCTCGCAGCCCTGCGCCTCTACGGTTTTCGGCCGGTGTTGACCATTGAGGATCTCAAGCGGCTCCTCGCCATTCTCGAATCCTCCGGACAAGCCGAATTGCGCAATGCCGCACTGCAATCGTTGCGTCGCAGCACCAGTCCGGAACTCGCTCCGTTAGTCATAGCGAACTGGGCCAGTCGTTCGCCTGCCGCGCGCGCGATCATGGTCGATCTTCTACTGAGCCGTGACTCCATGGCTGCCGCCCTGCTTGATGCTCTCGAGAAGGGAACCGTTTCCGGCGCAGAGATTGCCGTACCTAACAGAGACAGGCTTTTGAAAAATGCGGAGCCCTCCATCCGAACCCGCGCGGAAAAGGTCTTCGCGGCCCTGCAGCCGAAGCGCCGGTCTGAGGTTCTCGCCGCCTATCGCGAAACCGGAAAGCTGACCGGCAACAGCACTGCGGGCGGCGACGTTTTCACGGTCAATTGCAGCATCTGCCACTTCATGCGCGGCACCGGCAACGCCGTCGGACCTGACCTTTCGCCGTTTCGGAACAAAGCCGTCCCGGAGTTCCTCGACGCCATTCTCGATCCGAATGCAGTCATCGAGCCGCGATATCTGACTTACATTGTCGAACTTAAAGACGGACGCTTCGCCGCGGGTATCATCAACAATGAAACGGCGAACAGCCTTACGCTTTCCCAGCCCGCCGGATTGAAGCAAACAATCCTGCGCTCCGAGATCAAGGAGATCAAACCGTCGCCCGTTTCATTGATGCCGGAGGGACTGGAAGCGACCATCAAGCCGCAGCAGATGGCTGACCTGATCGCATGGCTGAAGGGCGGTGCGCCCCGGCCATTCGGCAGTTCCACGGCAGAGTCGGCGGCGGCCGCGCGCGCCGCATTCGGACCCGCACAGGCGAATGGTCTAACAAAAGTCTTTGCCGCCTCTCTCCTCTTTAATTACACCAGTTGGCTCGGCACGCTGCCCTTTGCGCACTGCCACCTGTCGGACGGCAAGTCCCGCGTGACGTGGCAAACCGCCGCCGTTCCGGCGGACCTCGCGCCGGACGGTAAGCAGACTTTCAAGTTTCCAGGCGGCCTTGGCAATGTGCCGCAGCCTGCGGGGGAATTCACGCTCAAGCTCAATGGAAAGAAGGTTCTCAAGTTCGGCGTTGAGGTCAGTGATCACACCTGGAGCGATGCAGAGGGCACGGTGAAGATGAACTATGAAGTGAAGGAAACGCAACCCGCGGACAGCAACGGCATCTTCACGATCGAAGTCTCTAACACTCTCCTCCAGCCCGGAAAACCGGTGCAGTTTGAGGTCACCGGCTCCGCCTCCGGCAGCGTGCGCTGGTTCGGAGTCTATGCGATGTCGCCGGACATGCTGCCGTCTGAAGCGGAGGAGAGTAAACTGCCGCTGGGACGCCGGCTGATCGATCCCGGCACTCCCGATGCCAAACGAATGGCGATCATCAAGCAATATCCGCAGAAGTCCGCGGAGTTTCTTAAAGAGATGACCAGCGATCTCACGCCTGGCACACCTGAGGAATACAAGCGCATCCCGTGGATTTGGAATGTCGCCATTGCCGCGGGTAAACGCATCGACGCCACAGAGATTCGTGGCCTCCTCGACATTTCTTTGCCGCAGCCCGGCAAGCCGCTTCACGATTGGCAGGCGGTGGTCATTGGCGGAGGCATCATCAACGGTATCACTCTCGCGGGAAAGTGGCCGGGCGAGCAGATGGATGTCATGCTTGCCGATGACGAGCCGCTGCGCACCCGCTGGCAGCGTTCCGTCGAACTGGCTCTGACGATGTCCGCCGATGAAAAGGTTCCCCATGGAACGCGCTATGATGCCCTGCGCATGATTCCTTTCCTTGGTTGGGAAAAGTCCAAAGCGCAGTTTACCGCCACTCTGGAAAAAGGCGTGAATGCCGAGCTGCAGCAGGGAGCAGTGAGTGGTCTCGCTGATCTGAATCATCCGGAAGCGGCCGGCCTGCTCATCAAAGCGTTCCCCGTCCTCAATACCGGTAACAAAAACTTCGCTCTCGACGCCCTTCTCCGCAGCCCGGAGCGGATCGATGTGCTCCTCGATGCCGCCGCCGCCGGTAAAATCACGCGCGCTGACCTCGGCGAAAAACGCATCGCCACGCTGACCTCGCTCGAGGACGCCGCCCGCCGCGACAAAGCCCGCAAGCTGCTAACGACTCCCTGAACCGCCGAAAGATGAAACCGCACCCGTGGCATCCACCGCTTTTCCTCATCGCAGGATGCCTTCTGGTTTCCCTGACGAAACTTAGCGCTCAGGTTCGTCTAACCGAAATTCTCGCGACGAATTCCAGCGGCCTCAAAGACCAATCCGGCGTCTCCCGGCCCTGGATCGAACTCTGGAATCCAAGTCAGGCGGGACCGGTGAATCTGGCCAATTACCGTCTCGTCCACGGTTCCTCCACGTGGCTGTTTCCGGCGGTGCACATCATGGCGGATGAACGCATGATCATCTTTGCCTCGGGTATGGACTTGAAGGAAGTCACCGCCCCGCTTCACACGAACTTCGTGCTCTCCGAATCCGGGGGCACTTTGACGCTGCAAAACTCGTCCGGCAGCACCATTTCCAGATTCGATTATCCCGCACTCCAGCCGGACACATCGTGGGGCCGTGATGAGTGGGACACCGCGACCAATCCGGTGCAGACGGGCGTTTACGCGCATCCCACGCCCGGTGAACGCGCCAACTACGATGAAGCAGGCGTCGCCGGCCACGTCATCATTGATCCGCCGCCCGGTGCGTTCACGGGCACGCTCTCTGTAACCCTCTCACTGGCGACACCCGATCCGGGAGCGATCATTCGTTACACCACCAACCGCACCGTTCCCACTGCTGCCTCCACCCCTTACGCCGGCCCCATTTCCATCACATCCACGCAGATGATCCGCGCACGGGTTTTTCGTCAGGGGCTGCTTCCCGGGGAAACGGAAACGGCGGCGTGGCTGCAACTCAATGCCACCACCCAGAGTTTGTCGTCCGCCATTCCCATTTGCGTCCTGACAAGTTTCACCACCACTCCACCACCGGATGACGGTGGCCAGGCGGCTTACCTTTGGGTTTGGGAACCAGGTGCGGACGGGCGCGCCCGTTTCACTGACCACCCGGCAGTTGCCAGCCGCACGGTCATCGACAAACGCGGTTCCAGCACACTGGGAAACCCCAAATTCAATCTCAATGTCGAACTCCGCAAAAATCGCGATGATGATGAACGCGATGTCGCCCTGCTCGGCATGACAGCGCATTCGGATTGGGTGTTCGGCGCTCCCTATAACTACGACCGCTCGCTGATCCACAATCCCCTGATGTCTGCGATTAGCCGCTCCATTGGCCGCTACGCCTCGGACAACCGCATGGCGGAGGTTTTTATCGACGTTACCGGGAGCACTCTCAACTTCACCGGCACCGCCAGCAGCACGAGCGATTATTACGGCGTCTATAACATCATGGAAAAAGTCCGCCGCGGTGGTGCTCGCGTGGACATCAACAGACTGGACACTTACGACAACGGCGAGCTAACAAAAACCGGCGGCTACATCTGGAAGGTGGACCGCATCGATCCCGGCGACACCGGCTTCACCGCTGGCGGTCAACTCCTCGCTTATTACTATCCAAAGGAAGTGGACCTGGAGTCACCCCAGCGGGCTCCGCAGCGGCAGTATCTAACAACCTATCTGAACGGATTCAACGCCGCTCTCAACAGCGCCGCGTGGACCGATCCAGTCAGCGGCTACGCGGCATGGATCGATGTGCCTGCCACCATCGACAACCACCTGCTGAACCTCTGGTCCTACAATGTGGATGCTCTTCGCCTGAGCACCTATTTCTATAAAGATGCCGGTGGAAAGATCGTTCCCGGCCCCATCTGGGACTTCGACCGCGCGCTATCCTCCACCGACGGACGTGACGCCAACCCGGTTGCATGGGGCAATGGCAACTGGCCGGAGGGCGGATTTTTCGCCGCGATCTGGTGGGAGCGCTTCTTCAAAGACATCGACTTCTATCAAAAATACATCGATCGCTGGCAGGAGTTGCGCAGGAGCCAATTCTCGCCGGCCGTTGTCAACGCGCGGATCGATGCCATGAGCGACGCCATCGGCGCCGAGGCCGTTGCGCGCGATCTCGCCCGCTGGAACAACGCCAAGCGCGCATGGACCAGCCCTTTTACCGGCACGGCCTACAGCGGCCAGCCCGCGGAGATTCAGCGCATCAAAGACTATCTCCAGCAGCGCGCCAATTACTTCGATACACAGTGGGTCGGCCCTGTGAACGCCTCTCCGGCGGAAGGCGCGGTCGCAGCAAACACGACGGTCACCCTAACCGGTCCCGCGGGCGTTCCAGTGTATTATACTCTAAGTGGTCAGGACCCGCGACCTGCCGGCGGCGGTGCACCCATCGCCTCTGCGGTGCTGTGGAATGGCACGCCCATTCCCGTCAGTGGATTCACGCGGATCATGGCTCGCTCGTGGAAATCCGGCCACACCGGCGCCACAGGGGGCACTCTGAATCCGCCACTGCTCAGCAAATGGGGCGGTTTGCGCGACTTGCGTTACTTCACCGATGACGCCGCGGCAGCGGGCAATCTCGTCATCACCGAGATCAATTTCAATCCTCTCGACCCGTCGCCTGAAGAACTGGCGGCAGGCCCCGGATGGACTAACAACAGCTTTGAATTCCTTGAACTGAGCAATACCGGTCCGCGCCGTGTGGATCTCACCGGCGTCAGGTTTACCAGTGGCATTTCCTATGCCTTTCCGTCCGACGGTACCGCGCTCATCGAGCCTGGCGCCTATATCATTATCGCCTCCGATCCCATTGCTTTTGCCGCGCGCTATGGTTCCGCCGCGCGCGTCTTCGGCCCATGGAGCGGCAACCTTTCCAACGGTGGAGAAACCCTCACACTCCTGGCTGCGAACGATTCCGTAATCCAGTCCCTCACCTATGACGACACATGGTTTCCGGAAGCCGACAAAGGCGGTGCCACGCTCGTGATCTTCGATGCCTTGGCGTCACCGGAGACACTCAGCACTCAGGCAAACTGGAGAGCCAGCGCGGCGGCCGGCGGCTCGCCGGGAGGCAGCGATCCCGCCGGTCTGCAACCGGGCCCGGAAGGGGACGTCATCAGTGTCCTTTATCACCAGGAGTCCTCGTCCATTACCCTAACGTTTCATTCCGTGCCCAATGGAAAGTACAGCGTGATGACCTCACCCAACCTTGATGTCTGGACCATCGCCCGCAGCGATCTGCCCGCCGGCGGCAATGCCACTGTCTTTGAATACACACCGGCTGCGGGATTGACGCGCTTCTTCATGAAAGTGATCCCCGAATCTTCTCCGGGAGGATAGGCGGTCTGCGCGGGCTCCTTTATGGACTTGTCCGTTTCTCGCGCCGCGGGCGAAAAGGCTCCGGCGTTGGCGCATGCCGGGTTTCCCGGGCAGCGTCGCGCTGGGCTTCCTGCGCTTTCTGGATGGCCCGGTGAATTTCCTCCTGGCGGGCAGACGGGTTTTCGGAGGATTGTGTTCCGATGGCGGCGGGTTTGAACAGCAGCATCCGCACGCCCACGATGACCGCAACCGTGAGCGTCGTTCCTCCGATTGAGGACAGCGCCTGCATAGTTTGCGGACTCATGCCCCGTCGCTGGCGCGGCACTTTGATCCTCTTCGGCTTTGGCGCTCGAAAGGGAACCACGGACTGGAGTTTTGCCTTCGGGTGAAGACGCTGCAGCGCCGCCGTAACCGCCGGGAAAACCTTCTGCAGATAAGACTGCTCGCGCCATTTCGGGTATGCCTTGTTGAGTGCGCGCAAATGGGTGGCGGCGGCAGACGCATTGCGGTCGCGTCCTGCGGCGATGAGCGCTTCCGCAAGACTGCGCATGAACTGACGGTTGAGGCACCATTCATCGTTGTCCTTCAGGACCGGCGTCGCGGCGAGAAGTTGAGAGGCTTCGTCATACTTACCCGCCATGGCGGCAGTCACCGCGAGATCGCAGCGCAAGCCGCGAACGCGATCAGCGGTTTCCGTCTCATCCGTGGAAGCCCGCTCGATGGCAGCGGTCCACAGCGGCACTGCTTCATGCATGCCGCTGACGATGACGCGTGAAGCGGCTGCCATGGCGAGCGAGCCGGCGTCTGCGTTCGTCCGGGAGCGCCAGTCGGACGTCCATTGCACGATCTTCTCGTGGAATCCTGTTTGGTTCAGTTGCTCAATCACCGCGCTCCACAGCCGGTCGCCGGGACGCAATTTGTCAGGGAACCTGGCCACTCCATCCAGGATCGATTGCGGACGCATGGCTTCCAGCCACTGCATGCAAAGCTGACCCCATGCGGTGTGACGCAGGGAATCGGAAATGGGAGCGCAGCCAAGTGCATTGATAATGGCCGCATGATCCTCTCCCTGCATGGAGGCCCAGCAGCGGAGGAGAGCGGGATGACGGATGCTGCCATCCCGCACGGCGGCATCCAGCAGGTCTTTCCACAGACGCGCGGAGCGTTCCGCATTGCAGGCAAGGCGATGAACTTCATACACGCCTCCATCCATGACACCGTCGCCGGACCGGATGAAGTTGGCTGCCGCGTCGGGCCGCAGCATGTCGGGATTCCGGCGAAAGGCGACGATGAGCTGGAAGAGGGCAACAACTCCCGGATCGAGACCTGGATCGGGATGGTCCGAGAGGCGGATGGCTTCCTCCAGCCGGCCCGCGCGAAGCTGACTCTCGATCAGGCCGTAGAGGGCGCCCGCATGCGTCGCATTCAGATTCAGCGCCGCACGGAAGGAAAATTCCGCCGCAGCGATGTGCTGGGCTTTTTCGGTGGAATCACGGGCCCGGTCGAGATGTATCCAGCCGAGGGTGTTGTGCACCACGGGGTCACCCGGACTCAACTGAACCGCGCGCTGCGCCGCGTCCATTTCTTTGCTCCACTGCTGTTTGGTATGATAGACGCTGGTCAACTGCACCCAGATTCTCGACTCGTTAGGGAACCGGGTGCTGAGTTCTTCAAGACTCGTGATCGCCTCAAGCGGCCGCTCGTTCTCTTCGAGAATTCGCGCTTCCTCGAGGATGAGTTCCATGGGGATTTCCCTGCCGAAAAATGAGGGCCGGCAGGCGCGAAGCGCGTCGTTGACGCGTCCGGAGGCCATGAGGATTCCGATGCGGGTGAGATTGAACGAAAGATCAGCGGGACGAAGGCTAAGCGCGCGCACCATCGTTTCATCCGCGGCGCGCGGCGATCCGCAGGTCATGTGCACTCTGGCAACCTCCACAAGAATGCGGACTTGGTGAGGATGTTGTGCCGCGATGGCCGCGGCGCGCGCCGGAAACGATTCCATGCGATGCGCCTCCTCGGCCCGCGCACACAGCCATGACCATCCATCCTCAAACAGAGGGTCGGCGGCAATTGTCGCTTCTACGAGATCCCATGCCTCGCGGTGCTTTCCGCTGTCCCAAAGGGCACTCCCGTAACGCAGGGCGGCGGACGGATTGCGCGGCTCTTTGGAATGCCATGTGCGGAGCGCTTCCAATGCCTCCGGTTTGCGTCCAGCGGTATCAGACGCCGCCGCAAGAAGATGCCAAAGACCGGAAACGTTAGGTGTTACCGCCAGCCTCATTTTGGCGAGATCGATCGCCCGGCCCGGATTGCCTCCGCGCATGAAGGCTTCCCCGGCGACGATCCACGTGCCCGGGGACGCGGGAAAGAAGCGGCAAAAGTGATCCGCAACGGCCGTCGCGTCCGCATGCCGTCCCAGTTCCGAAAGACGGAAGATCACCTGAGCATGGCTTTGCCAAAGGTAAGGCCTTCGCTGCCGGATGTCCTGCAGCCGCTGAAGATGCTCTTCGGCGCTGAAATGCGTTTTCGATATGTCCGCCCATTCGGAGACAGCGGAGTCGGAGGGGAAACCGGCATCCATGACCTGAAGCATCCAGTCCAGGACCGCCCGCCGGTGCTCGCTGGACTTGCACGTCTCCAGAAGACCTGACATGACGCCTGGCGAATCCACATCCAATGAGAGACCGCGGGCGAAGGCCTCAGAGGCCGCCTTCTTTTCCTGCCTGGCGGCAAGCATCCCGCCGAGGATGTTCCAGGAGGCCGCATGATGCGGCGCGATCTCAGTAGCGCGGCGCGCGGCGGCCACTGCGTCATCCGCACGATTCCGCCGCGAATATTCGAGCGCCAGTTCCCGCAAACACCATGCATCGAGCGGATCTGCCGCAAGTGCCGCTTCGATCACCTGAATGGCGCGCGGGTTCTGCTGGGAGCGAAGCATCGAAATGTGAAGATGCCGCAACTGCAAATGAGAGGTGTGCAGGGCGCGGGACTGCTCCACATGGCGCGCCGCGGCCTCCGGTCCCTCCAGTTCCTCGATGAGTGCGCACAGCGTATGGTGTGCCTCCATGTCCAGGGGCGATGCGGACAGGATGCTGCGCCAGTGGATGCATGCCTCCGCGGGACGGCCTAACAAAGCCTCGCGGCGCGCAGCGGCACGGTGCCAGTTGTCGTCGGAAACTTTTCCCCGCGCATTTTGCAGGAAGGCCGCCGCCTGGTCCGGCGCGCCGGTTTCGTCGTAAAGAGCCACGGCGTTCAGCATCAGCATACCGTCTCCGGGACGAAGCGTTAGGGCCTCTTCGAGCGTGCGCAGCGATCCGCCGGGTCCATGGAGATTTCTCACCGCCCGCGCGAGCGTGAGCGCGGGACCCGCATCCTTTGTCCCATCGCGCCGCCACCGGTTGTAAAGCCAGGAGAAAACCTCCTGCGACCGTCCCAGAGGCTCCGCGGTTTCCATCCATGCTGAGGCAGCAGATTCATCGCGCGGGCTGAGGCAGGCGGCAAAGCGGCGCAGTTCCAGCAGACGCTCCCAGTCGCGGCGCCGGTCAGCCGCGGTCATCATCAGACCGAGCAGTGCTGCGGGCGGGAAGTGTTTTCGTTGAAGCCGGCGCACCAGTTCGTCCGCCTCCGCCTGACAGCGGGCATCCTCGCTGAGAAGAGACGCCAGCGTCAGCATCCACCACGCGTCGGCCTTCGGACGTTCCGTCTGTTCCCGCACATACCGCAATCTCTCCGCCCTCGGCATTTCTCCCGCGCTGATGCGGAACTTCATCACCCCAAACGCCTGGTCCTCAGGATAACGTGTCAGCAATTCCTCTACGCAGGCGAGAGCGGCGGGGTGACCATCGTAAAGCCGGAGCCTCAGACGGCTGTAAAGGACGATGCGATGATTCGGAGCCTCCTGCTCCATCCTTGTCAGGAGCGCCCCCGCATCCGCGCGGCGGTGAGACTCAAGCGCATGATCGAACGCATACACCAGATCATGCAGCGAACTGTCCGTCAGGGGCAGCCCCATAAACCGATGCGCTTCGCTGCGCGGTGCGAAGACAGTGCCGCGAGGCCCCCACGCGGCGTACTTTTCGTAAAATTCCTTCTCCGGAAAATAAAGGTGATGACGAATGTTAGGATCGCGAATGATCAAACAACCGGTGCGGTCGTCGTAACCAATGACGGCCTGAAGGTGCGCCGAGTCCGCCTCCACTGTGGCCATCGCAAAAGGCGCGCCGTTGTCCAGCAGCGCCCGCGCGGACTCCGGCGTGACGCTGAATTCCCTCACCACCCAGCCCTGCTGTTCCAGCCACTGTCGCTGCTTCCAGCCCGGAGTGCCGTCATAACAAACTTCATTCGCCAGCGCCAGATGATCCGCCGGAAGTCCCCAGTATTGCGCCAGCATGGTTAGGGTCGCCGGCGCGCAGGTCATGTCATTTTGCCTGACAAATCCCACCGGCAGCCGGTGATACCTGGCATTGCCCGTGCCGGTTTCTTTGCCCCGTTCGGAAAGCAGTTTGTGGAATGGCGAATCCGCCTTCTCCGCCCATTCCGCCGCTCCGGCAAAATCACCGTGCTCCAGCAGCAGACTCGAACGCGCCGCCGCCAGCCGCCTGCGTCCTCCCTGGTCGAGCAATGGCGAGCGCGCCTCATAGGCTTCCAGCGCTTCCAGTGCCGGAGCGGTTTGCCCCTGCTCGCTCAGCCACCGTTGCCAGGTCCACGCCGGCTCCGCCCACTCAGTGTTAGCGCCCAGATCGAAAATCAATTCCCGCGCCTCATCGTCCCGGTTCTTCAGCAGCAGCCATTCGATCAGCCTTTCCGCCGCCGGCCGGTAGCGCGGATGCAGAGTTAGCGCCTCCTGACAAAGTGCAATGCCGCGGTCGAGGTCGTCGGCGTATTCTGCGACGGTCGCTTCCTCACAAAGAACCCAGTGCCGGTGCGCCCCCGTCTGGTGCGCCAGTTGAATGCTCGCCTCCGCCCGCTCGAAGTCTTTCAGAAACCCGTAGGCGTGTCCGCGCAGGGCATGAAAATCCGCCTGCGCCGCGGCATCGATGTTAGGATGCGTCCGCAGGAACTCGTCGGTTCGCTTGAGAACCTCCAGCGGACCGCGCACAGCAAAAATCCCAAAGCACCCGAAAAGCGCCACCTCCGCGTGGTCCGGGTAGCGCCGGGCCAGTTGCAACTGCCGCGCCACCGACGTCCGTGCGCCGCCCAGCACCGACGTCAACCTCGTCGCAAACAGTCCGGCCTCTGGTCCATCCCAGTCCCGCATCGGTCCATACCCCTGCAACAGATTCAGCGCCGTCAGCGGTTGTCCCTGATCGTACATCGCCCTTCCCGCCGCCAGCACCGCCTCTGGAATTTGAACCCGCAGCGTCACCCGCGGACCAGGAAATGCGGGTTGAACGGGGCAAGTCGGAGGGGGGACGCGGTCGGACATGAGACCGCCAAAATACCTGAATTTTATGAGGCTGTCTAATAAATCCGTAATTATTAATAATTTCTATAGCGCAACAGCCCGATCGGGTCTGACTCCCCGTCAGCCTGGCCTCATTTCACCGCCACTTCCTCATCCGCAGACGCCCTGGTCGTCACCCGCTGCGAGGGCGAATGCCCAAATCGCGCGGGATCGTACATCATCTCAATACGGGACGGCGGTGCCATCACATCACCCGCCGCGACGACCCGTGCCAGATACTGCAGCCGGAATTTACCTTTCCCGTCAAAGTAATCGCGGAAGAAAAGCATGCGGTCGCGGTGCATTTCCGCATGGTCATAAACCCACGACGCCACCGCCCCCTGGCGGTCCTCAGCCACCATGCTGCCGAAATTCGGATTCACCCCCTCCATCGTCGCGGGCAGGGGATCGTCGATCACCAGATACTCCGCCGGTGCGGGCACCGTGACATTGAGCGACACCAGCACCAGGTCGCCCGTTTTAAGTTGCGTCGCGGGCGACAAACTTCCATCGGTCGCCACCCGCTGCCACGAGCGGTCGATCGAAAAACCCGCACTGCGCGCCGGCTGCGGTCCGGACTTGCCGCGGCCCGTCACCTCCACGCGGGCAAAGAACTTCGCGCCTGCCGGCACTTTGGCGGTAAGCTGCGGCAGCGCCGTTCCTGCTTCGTGTTTGAAACTCGTGCTCTGCGACGCTGGTTCGCCCGGCAGCGCGATCTCCTGAGTCTTGCCGTCGAGTGTCAGGACGCACGGCTGCCCCGCCTTGATCTCCGGCATGGAGGCCGCTTCGCGTGAAAGTGCCAGCAGCACCCAGGCATTGTTGAACGTATTGCGCCAGTCGCCGCGCGGACTCCGTGAAGCCATGAGCCGGCCCATCTCGGCATCGGCGGATGGGTCTTTCAACTTCATCAATGCCAGCGCGCGAATTGCGTGCGTGCTTTCTCCACCCAGCCACCAATCCGTCGCGGCGTCCGCTTTCATGGCCAGCAGTGTCTTCGCCATGTCGGCAGGACCGGAAGCCTCCGCAATCGCCAGCGCCAGCATCGCGCGGGCGTACGAGTTCAACTGCCCGCGCTGACCGTAGAGCACCTCATGATAAGCCGGCTCCGGCTTGCCCGCGAGCGCCAGCGCCCACGCGGCATAAGCGCGTTCGCCGAGCTGCCACGCATTGGTTTCCGTGGCGGCCTCGCGCAGCGAACCGGAAAGCCAGGTCAGCAACGAATCCAGCCGCGTCTGAGGCACCTCTGCGCCCACGCGTGACGCGAGCACCAGACCCACGGCGCCATGAGCGGTGGCCCACGCATTTTCCGTTTCCCCTCCCGGCCAATACGCCAGTCCTCCCTTCGCGGTTTGCATCGATAACAAACGATCCACTCCTTTCTGCACCGCCAGCGCGATCTCCTCATCCGGACGGTTGATCGACGGCAGCGCTTTCTTCAGATCCCGCAGCGCAAGCCACGGCAGCATCGACGACATCGTCTGTTCCGCGCAACCGTACGGATAGTGCAGCAACTGCGACACCGCCTCCGCGCCTTCCAGCGCCCGGCTGTTCGACAGCGTGATCGTCACCTCGCCTTTACCCTCCAGCACTTCCGGCCGCACGCCCGCCAGCAGATTTTTGCCATCGTCGGCTGACGTTAGGCCCAGGAAATTCACCTCGCGCAGCAGCGGCTCCGCGAGTCCCACGTCCAGCTTGCTCTCCACCGCATCCGCAAGTTCCTGCGAGCCTCCATCGGCCTTCCAGCGAAACACCGCAGGTCCATCCGCCACAAACTTCACCGTGAACAGCGCCGCCCGCGTGCCCTGCGGCGCAAGCGAAACGGTCTGCGTCTGTGACTTGCCTTCGATCGCCTCGCCGCCAATGCCGCCGAGCAGCGCACAATGATCATCAATCGTTAGGGAAACTTTCACCTCCGCCTGCTTCGCCGTCGTGTTATGCACCACCGCCTTCAGCGTGATCTGATCTCCCGCATTCGCAAACCGCGGCATCGCCGGTTCCAGCATCAGCGGCTTGTTCACTTTGAATTTGCCCTCTGCGGTTCCAAAACGGTCCACTCCTTCATTCCCCACCGCGACCAAACGAAACTCCGTGAGGTTATCCGGGGCAGGGAAGCTCACCTTCACGCCTCCGCCCTCTCCGGTTTTGAGCGTTCCATGCCAATAAGCCGTCGGCTTGAAATTGCGCCGCATGCCGATGTTTACCGCGCCGTCCTCACCGCCCCCGCCGATCACGAATCCCTTGTTCATGAAGTCGAGTTCCTTTGGATTCTCCTTCATCAGCGTCGTGAGCGAGATCCCAGTGTGCACGAAAAGACTCTGGTCGTAATGGAACGTCTCCACAATGTTGGGTGCTTCCCAGGGCATCAGTGACAGAATCCCCTCATCCACCGCCCAGAATGCCAGTTCCGTATTCGGCAATCCCTTGCCCTCGCTGTCTTTCGCCAGGATGTTCACCTCCACCATCTCGCCGGGACGATACTCCGGTTTCGACGGCTTGATATCCAGCGCGAGCAAATGCCGGCGGCTCTCCACATGCAGCGGGCAGAAGCCCACCCGGTATTCCGGTGACTTTATTTCCCGCGGATCGTCCGCGCCGCCGCGCACGTGAGTCACACTAACAAACACATTCGGGGCCCACGCTTCATCCACCGGAATCTCCGCCACTCCTCCCGGCTCGAGCGTCATCACTTTTTGCCAAAGCACCTTGCTCCGCTCCACCGTCACCAGCGCCGTCCCTTTGAGCGGCGTCTTCACCACCACTTTTGCTGTCTCCCCGCCTTTGTAGGAATCCTTGTCGGGCACCAAATCGATCTTCACTCCGTCCTTCTGCTGCCAGGAAAGATCATTGGCGCCAAACACGTCCACACTAACGACCGTTCTCACCTCCGCCCCCTTCGCATCTTTGGCGGTGAACGTAATATTATGCGTGCCGGCCACCGCTGGCTTGAACGCGAACGATCCACCCGCCGGGTTCACCGTCACGCTGTGATCGCTCACCTTCGCGAAAACGAGATCGTTCCTCACGCTGCTGCCGCCGCCCGCTGTTTCCACGCGCACCGCATTCCACGCCAGATGCTCTACCAGCACCGACACCGGCACGGCTTGTTCCACGCGTGTGCCATCCGGCTTCACTGCCGCCAGTTCCATCGACAATTCTTCACCCACCCGCACCGCGTTGGGACCGCGCCTCGCGCCAAGATAAAATTCCGACGAATGCTCCGTCTTCGTCCACGATGCTGAAATCGTTTGCTGATTGATATCCGTCACCTCCGTCTGCACGGACAGATTCTTCGGCCCCGGCACTCCGAACGACAGCGGCGCTTTTGCCTCGATCACCGCCTGACCTTTCTCCGAAAGCTTCACCGTCCCCTGTCCGGTCAGCAGCGGACTGTTCGACTGCTCCTCGCTCATCGAGTGATACTCCTGCCCGTCCCACACATAATAACTCCGCGCATTGCAAAACCGGAATGCATCCCATTTCACCGGCGCGAACGGAGCCTGCGAAATGCGCGAAGTCCACGTCACCTCCGCGTCGCTGAGCGGCTTGCCCATCAGATACGCCGCTGTCAGCGGCACCTTCACCGTATCCCCCTCGCGCTGCACGTCCTTCTCTGCAAAATCAATGCGAAACGAATTCGGCTGGTACTCCTGCACAAGAATCTGCTGCTCGAATGCGAGCCCTCCCCCGGATCCACCTTCCTCGCCCTCCTCCTCTTCCGCAGGCACCGCCGGCTTTTCCCCCGGCTTCAGCGCCGGCTCAAAAGAAATCCTCATGCGGTACCACCCCAGCCCCTGCGCCGGCATCCGCAGCGTATCTGCCAGCGTGCCGGTTTCTGAGAACTTCACATCGCGCTCCACCAGCAGCCGGTGCTGCGGATCATAAAGCCGCAGCTTCGCCGCCTCCCCCGCAGGTGGCATCGACAACCCATCCGCACTGTGCATGCGCTGGATCGCTTTAAAAAACACCGTCTCCCCCGGCTGATAAACCGGACGCTCCGTAAACAGCAGCATTTCCTTCCACGCCTTGTCGGGAGCCCGTTCCGTGTAGGGAAGGTCGAACGACCACATGTCCAGTTCCGGCATGTCCTTGTCGAACGCGATGCCATGAAGATCACCCTCCTTCTGCGCCAACAGCCACTTCGTTTTATCCATCTGCATGCGCGCCATGCCGTCCGCACCGGTGGTCTGCTTTTCCACCGCGTCATTTTCATCCGTGTAGCTTTGCAGCGACACGCCGGCCAGCGGCTTGCCGCTCGTGTGCGAAAACGCATAGATCAGCGCATCCTTGCCGGAGAACTTCCATGCCAGCCCGATGTCGGTCAATTGCACCAGCGTCTGGCTTCCCTGACGTTTCGCACCCTTCACCTCCTCCTTCGGATCGCCCTCCGTGTTCACGAAATACATCCCCGGGGCGCGTTTACCTCCACCGATCTCGTCCCAGGTGAATTGAAACCGCTCGCTGTGATCCAGTTCCACCTTCGATGGAAAATCCTTCTCCCACACCGTCTTCCCTGAGATGGCCGCATACGGCACGCGCGTGTTCTCATAACCATCCTTGTTGGATTCATCGTGCAAATACACCGCATAGCCGCGCAGCGCATCCACCGCGCGATCCGGCGCAATGCGTTTCACTTTCACCATCACACTCTTCAAATTCGCCGTGGCAAATTCAAACACCCCGCGTCCCCCCAGCCACTGCGCCGCGTCGAACGACGGCAGGGACAGATGCGGCGGGTGCGCCTCAAACTGCACCTTCTTTTCAAATCCCGCACCCAGCGTCGTCTGATCCAGCGCGGGCGCTCCGGCCAGCACCTTCACGGTGTAAGTCGCCCCGTGCTGGAACTTTCCCTTCATCGTCACCTGACGCCCCGCCGTTTCCCATTTCAGATCCGGCGGCACGGGCGTCACCGAAATGAAACGTCCCCAATCCGCGCCCTTCAACTCCGCCGCAGACTTGTTGAACGTAACGTGCAGCGCGCGCGGCCCGTCCAGCACCGGCTCCGCTTCCGCGCCGTGCACCTGCATCACCGGAATGGTGCCGTACTGAACCAGATAGGGGGCCGTCGTCTTCGCCGTATTGCCGGCGTTGGGGAACTGCGCCGGTACGATCAATTTCCAGTCTTCCCCTGGTGGCAGCAAACTCGCGGGCATCACTTTCACCGCCGAAAGCGCCGGTGCCTCAGGGGGCGGCATTGGCCCCTGCTCGCCCGGCGGGCCGCCCTCGGCGCTGCTGCCATGCCGGTCATTCCACCGCCCGAACGCCGGCGGATATTTTCCCAGCGCTCCCACGGTCAGGGCCTCCGCCTTCGCCGCCACCATCCGATTGGTCTTATCGCTGAAGAACGCCAGCTTCGCCGCCGTCTCCGCATTGACCTCGTCATTGAACAAAAGCGTGATCGCCGGCTGCCTCGCATCCGCGCCGCTGATTGAAAACCACCGCGGCAAGTGCTGCTCCACCGTGAACGCCGGCCCGTACGCCGTCACCGCTGGGCCCGGCACCACGGCCTTGCCCGCCGCATCCTTGAGGTCCTTCCTGACACTGATCCGGTAACTGCTCCCCGGCGGCACCGGCCCCTTCAACTTCAGCGTTGCGCTCCGGCTGCTCTCCCACACCAAATCCGCCGCCAGCGCCGGCTTGATATCCAGCACCGACGCCACCGGCACCGTCTTCCCCTTCTGCGACTCCGGCACCATCGGCACCGAAAAATTCACCTCCACATCCTTCCCCGCGCCCAGCGCCCCCTCCGGATCCGTAATCTCCACACCCGGCGCCGCGGATGAGGCCTTTGGTTGCGATTTCGCACCCTGCGCAAGGGTGTTCATCGACGTCACTTGTGCTGTAAAGCACACCATCACCGCGAGCAGGGCGCGGGCCGTTGCATTCGTTTTCATGGGAACAAAGTTGGCTGCCCGATCTATACCCGCACTCCTCCAACCGGCTACCGGGATTCAAGGAATTTACCACCGGGCCGGGACCGCCTGCTCTAGCGACCGAAATTCCAATGCATGTCAGCCAGCGGCGCGTCCGTTCATCAAAAAGATGAACTGAACTCAAACTACAAACCCTGGCATTCAACGTGCTGATTTATCATTCGCGGAAAACGTTCACAGGGGATCGTTTACCGCCGGGTCTCTCTTGCCGGGCTCTCCGGCAAGAGGGTTCCGTGACGGTCGCGCTTCGTCCTTCGCCAAAGTGCGAGCCGGGCTGCACCGG
The DNA here is from genome assembly GCA_035550135.1 of Verrucomicrobiales bacterium. Lineage (GTDB taxonomy): Bacteria > Verrucomicrobiota > Verrucomicrobiia > Verrucomicrobiales > V1-33 > V1-33. The sequence goes on along the minus strand of DASZQB010000016.1, from coordinate 6,267 downwards.
CTTTGCAATTCGCGGAACACCCCTCCCTCCACCGCGCTTTGGAGCTTGATGTTTTGAAGTTTCTCTGGTGCTTGGTGCTTGATGTTTGGTGCTTTCGCCGCAGGCGACACCTTCCATCTGCTCACCGCCCTATCGCCCCATGTTTCCGAAACTCCTTCCCTCTCTCCTCCTGCTCCCCTTTGCCCTTCCCGCCGCGGCGCAGACGACTCTCTTTAATGGCAAGACGCTGGATGGCTGGGAAGGAGACCCGGCACACTGGAGGGTCGAAGATGGTGCCATCACCGGCGAAATCAAAGACGGTGCCAGTCTTGGCGACAACCAATGGATCTTTTGGAAAGGCGAGGTCAACGACTTCGAACTTGAACTCGAGTACCGCATCTCCGGGGGCCCGACGGCCAACAGCGGCATCCAGATCCGCAGCCAGCGCGATGCCAAAAACCACGCCAGCGGCCTCCAGTGCGATCTCGATGACGGCAAGGAATGGCTGGGCCGCATCTACGATGAACATGGACGCGCCCTTGTGATGGAACGCGGCACGCGCGTTTCCATTTCGCCCGATGGTAAGCGCTGGGCCGATCCCTTCGCCGATCCCAAGTCATTTGCCAAAGTCGCCAAAAAGGACGGCTGGAATACGTATCGCATCAAGGCCACCGCCTCCCACGTGCAGGTTTGGGTGAACGGCGTCTTCTTCGGCGCTCTCGACGATCATGAAACGAAGGCTGCCGACTACAGCGGCAAGCTCGCTTTCCAGCTCCACGCCGGTCCCGGCCCCGCCAGAGTCCAGTTCCGCAACATCCAGCTGCTCAATCTCGGCAGGACCTATCCTCCTGACGCGGGCAAAGGCATCGCCGAAGACAACCCCGCCGATGTCTTCCACCCGGTTGGCGCGGACGGCAAGCCGCTGAACCTTGGCTTCGAAAAAGGCAATCTCGACGACTGGACCGCCGAAGGCGACGCCTGGCAGGGCCAGCCCATCAAGGGCGACACGGTTGCCACACGAAAGCCCGGCCAGGCGAGCCGCCACACTGGACAGTTCTGGATCGGCGGTTACGAGCCGAAAGGCACCGACGAGGGCACGGGCATCCTCACTTCGGCGAGCTTCGAGGTCACGCATCCGTGGGCGAGCTTCCTCATCGGCGGCGGCGGGGAAGTGGCCGCCGTCCGCGCCGAAATTGTGAATGCGGAGACGAACAAAATCTTCCACACGGCTGCCGGTCGCTTTGAAGAGGACATGCACCGCGAAGTCGTGGACATGCGTCCGCTCAAGGGAAAGAAGGTCTTCCTCCGCCTTATCGACCGTGCCAAAAAAGGATGGGACCATGTGAACTTCGACGACTTCGTTTTCCACAACGAGCCGCCGTCCAAAGCCGTCGCCGCCACCAGCCGCCAAACGCAGAGTCCGGTCCTCTGGCACCTGCAGCCGAATCCCGCGAAACCGACCGCTGTCCAGCATCCGGAAGCGCAAAAGACCGTCGCCGGCATGATGCTTACCAGCGGCTTCAAGGCCGAACTCATCGCCGCCGATCCCGACGTGCGCCAGCCTATCGCCTTCTCCATCGATGAAAAAGGCCGCCTCTGGATCCTCGAAGGCTACAGTTATCCTAACAAGCAACCGGAGGGCAAAGGAAAGGACCGCATCGTCATCCTCGCCGACAAGGACGGTGACGGCGCCTTCGAGACGCGCACGGTGTTCGCCGAGGGCATCAATCTCGCCAGCGGCATCGAGGTCGGCTTCGGCGGCGTCTTCATTGGCGCGGCACCGGAGCTTCTTTTCTTCGCTGACAAAAACGGCGATGACAAAGCCGACGGCCCGCCGGAAGTCCTTCTCGATGGCTGGGGTTACCAGGATACGCACGAAACACTGAACAGTTTTTCATGGGGACCGGACGGCTGGCTCTACGGCTGCCACGGCGTCTTCACCAATTCCCTTGTCGGCAAGCCCGGCACACCGAAAGACCAGCGCACCCTCATCCGCGCGGGTGTTTGGCGTTATCATCCGGTGAAGCGTACGTTCGAAGTCTTCGCCGCGGGCGGCAGCAATCAGTGGGGCCTCGACTACAACGAAAACGGCCACCTCTTTATGACGCACTGTCGCAGCTTCTATGGCGGTGGTGGCACCACTTACGTCATCCGCAACGGCCACTACTGGAACCAGGCCAACGCGGGCTACGCGCCGTTCATTTCCAATGCCGGCACTGACTTCGCCCCGGACCTCAAGAATTACCTCCCCGCCGCGGCTCTCTACGACAGTGGCGAAGGCGGCGCAGGCAAGCCCGGCACCACTGCCGTTTACGGCGGCCACTCGCACGTGGGAACCATGATCTATCAGGGCACCAATTGGCCCAATGCTTATCGCGGTCACCTGTTCACGCACAACCTGCACGGCCACCAAATGAACCATCAGGAAATTGTGCGTTCGGGCTCCGGCTACGAAGCCATGCATGCAGGTGCCGACCTCATGTACACGCCCGATCCGCGCTACATGGCGGTCGATCTCCAAAGCGGCCCGGACGGCGCGGTGTATGTCATCGACTGGTTCGATCAGCAGCACTGCCACACACCCATCGAGGAAAAGTGGGACCGCTCGAATGGCCGCGTTTACCGCATCTCATGGGCGGCCACTTACAAGCCGGTGAAAGTCGATCTCTCCACGATGAGCGATCTCGAACTGGCGAGACTCCAAACGCACGACGACGAATGGTACCGCCGCAACGCGCGCCGGTTGCTCATGCAGCGCGCCGCCACCGCTCCGGTGAATGTTGCCGCCATCAAGCTGCTGAAGGACCTCACCCAGGCCCTCAATCCCGCCCTTGCCCTTCGCGGCCTCTGGACTCTCGACCAGTGCGGCAAACTTGACGCCGCGGTGCTCACCACGGCTTGCACTCATCCCAGCGATATCGTCCGCGCATGGGCCGTGCAACTGGCCACCGAAACGCCTGACAAGCCGTTGCTCGGAATCCAGGAACTCCAGCAAAGGGCGCAGGATCAGTCCTCCACCGTCCGCCTCGCGGTCGCCTCTGCGCTTCCTGCATTGCCCGCTACGCAACGCTGGGACCTGGTCTCGATCCTCGCGGCTCACAAAGAGGATGACACCGACCGCTTCCTTCCCAAGGTCCTCTGGACCGGGTTCGCGACCGCCGTCAAATCCAACTGGTCGCGCGCTGTCAACATCGCCGCCGCCACGCCGGTTCACGAGCTTGCCGACAGCATCCGCTGGTTCGCTGCTCAGGACGCCGCGGGACGTGAAACCCTCGCCGCTGCCGCCGCAAAACTGCCGCCCGCCGATGCCGGCAGAGTTGTCAGGATCGCCGCCTTCGCTCTGCGTGACGAATCCACTCTGAAACCTCCCGCAAACCTCGGTGCGGTGAAAAAAGCGCTCGGCGATGTTCCGGAACCCGCCGTCACCGCCGCCGCCAACGAACTGTCCGCCGTCTTCGGTGACACGGAAGTTCTGAAACGGATGCGCTCGCTCCTCGCCGATCCCAACGCCCCCATGTCCGAGCGCCGCTCCGCTTTCAACCTGCTCAAACGCACCGGCGACAAGGAGGCTCTTCCGGTCTTCGCCACCCTCCTCGATAACAATGCCTTTCGCACCGCCGTCATTCCGCTCCTCGGCCGCAGCGACGATCCTAACGTCGCCACTGCTTTGCTGGAGCGTTACTCTAAGCTTTCCACCGCGGACCGCAGCGCCGCTCTCGCCGCCCTGACCAGCCGTGCCCCGCTCGCCCTAACACTCGTCAAAGCCATGGCCGCCGGCACCTTTGACAAAAAGCAGCTCACCGCCGTCCACATCCGCCAGATGCGCAATCTCGGCAGCGCCGATCTCAACTCGCTCCTCGAAAAAACATGGGGCAAGTTCAATCCGTCCTCGGAAGGCTCGAAGGCCTCGGCCGCCAAATTCAAAAAGCTTTACTCCGAAGCCCCCCTCTGGGCCTACGACTCGGCCAAAGGCAAAGAAGTCTTCAACAAAGTCTGCGCCGTCTGCCACGCCTACGGCGGCGGCGATCCCAAAGTCGGCCCTGACATGGGCGGCACGTGGCGCAATGGCATCGACTACTTCCTCGAAAATATCACCGATCCCAACGCCGTCATCGGCGACGATTTCCAACTCACCATCATCACCAAAAACGACACAAACGTCGTCGCCGGCATGGTGGAAAAGGAGTCCGACACCTCCGTCGTTCTCCGCACCCTCACAGAATCCGTCAGCATCCCCAAAGCCGATATCAAATCCCGCGAAAAACTCCCCCAAAGCCTGATGCCCCCCGGCCTCCTCGACGCCATGACCGAACGCGAAGCCATCGAACTCCTCAAGTTCCTGACCACCCAACCCTAACTTTCTGTCCGTCAAAGCGCCCGGAGTTCTACGTTTGCACCATGAACGGCGTTTGGAAGGCACCGGCGGACCTGACAAACTCAAAGCATCGCGTCCGGATAAGGAGAAACTCCCCTCATCCGCGCCTTGCGTGCCGAATTTCCCGATCTGTCCGCCTCGCTGCTGCACCAGCAAGCGTCTGACGGGCCGCCGGCCAACTCCGGCGTTTCCGCGCCAGAGGGCCAGCGCGGTGCGTAGCGGGCTGATAATTCGGCAGTGTCCAATTAGGACACTGTCGAATTCTGCGAAAACCGCAAAAACACCCGGGGGGTCGTTTGGAAATTTGGATGTGATCCCTGCGGTCCCGTCTGCCTGCAGGGAAAGGTTCGAATGGAAAGGCGAAGCCCGTGGACTGCGGCAGCCAGCAGCCGCTGTTAGGGCCGCAGCCAGCAGCGGCGCGCTGGACGCTGACAGGAGAAAGGAATCCGGCCGACGTGGCACATCCAGCAGCCACCTGACCCGCCACCCCGGCAGCAGGGCTGCCGCACACGACAGCGGCAGCAGGCTGCCGCTGTCCACAGGGCTCCGCCCGGTGCCTGCCGGGAATCCAGGGTGAAATCAACGGCTTCAAGCCGGGGTCCGGATTTCAAAATACACCGGCCCGGAATACCCGGAAAACCCGGAATACTCCTCTGCGGGGGAGGTTTTCCGGGTATTCCGGGTTTTCCGGGTGGTCGTGTTTTTGGAAAAAGCGGTGTGCACGGAGGGCGCGGCCGTCAATTTGTGTATTGCCGGACACACCGGACGTTCGGTGTCTCGTTTGTGATGTCAGAAAAACCCGTAGCAAGGCCGTCCCGGCCTTGAGGAGTGACGTTCGTTGCTGTCAGCGTGTCCGGCGTTTGCTCACAAGGCCGGGACGGCCTTGCTACGGCTCTGCCGCGCCAGTGCATGCATGAATGGACGTCAGCCGCATTATATATTCATATTGTGTCCTGCTGACTCCCATTGTATCACAATATGATCCATTGGTTTACCATATGTTGTGTGATATTTATATTGCACTTTTCCTTGTGTTTATGCCATTTGCCCGGATGATGCACGCCATGCAAAACACATCCATTCCCGCGCCTTCCGCCGCTTCTGAACCGCGTTTGCTGACGCGCCAGGAGCTGGCGGCGAGGCTTCGCGTCAGTCATCGCACGGTGGACAATCTGATCGCGGAAAAGGCCATCGAGTACATTCGTGTGCGGGGCTCTGTCAGGTTCTCGCCCGCTGGGGTGGAGAAGTATCTGCCGTCAGGCACGGTCGCTGGCGCTGTTTGACGCAGCGCGCTGCTTATTTCTGCATTTTTGACTCATTTATTTCCCTTTTTTTGATATGGAAAACAGTACTGTTTTCCCTGGTGATGCCTGTACAGCGCCGACGGCTGTCAGCGCTTCCCGAATGGTACCGCTGTACTCATCGCCAGCTTTGCCAAATTGAGCCAGCGGAGGAGCCGGCTGTGCAGCCGCCCCCTCCGTTTCCGGTACAGGCATTGCCTGACTTTAGGCAGCGCATGGCGGAAGCGGGAGCATTGGCCTCCAACAGCCCGGTGACGTTCACTGCACCATTGACGCTGGCGGCGCACAGCATGGCGCCGGGTGCTGGCCTTGAGCTTCATCGCGACGGCACCGTGCGCTGCGCGGAAACCTGCACCTGCCGGGCATCGCCGAAAGCGGCACTGGCAAGAGCGAGGCCACCAGGACCATCTTTGCGCCCCTGCATGCTCTCCAGCGCGCCAGACTCGAAGAATGGGAGTGCAACGAGCGTCCGGGCTGGTGGACAATGGATTCCAGGAGGACGAATTGATGCTCCTTGCCCGTCTGTATCCCTCCCGCCTGCAGGTGTCCGACGTGCCGGCAGGATCCAAAGGCGGACGTCCGCAAAAGTGGATCAAGGCGCTTTGATTTTCA
>DASZQB010000015.1:0-158531 GCA_035550135.1 Verrucomicrobiales bacterium | reverse complement strand
GCTCGTGGGGATCGGGCAGAAAGACCTGATGGTGGAGACGCAGGGGAACTGGGGGAATATTTACACCGGCGACGAAGCCGCCGCCGCGCGATACATTGAGGCGCGCCTCAGCAAGTTCGCGCTGGAGGTGGCTTTCAACGGACGTCTGACCACCTGGGCGGCCTCTTACGATGGCCGCAATAAGGAACCCGTGACGCTGCCGATGAAGTTCCCTCTGCTTCTCGCGCAGGGGGTGGAGGGCATCGCCGTGGGGCTTTCCTGCAAGATCCTGCCGCACAACTTCAACGAGCTTTGTGATGCAGCCATCGATGCGCTGCGGAACCGAAAGGTAAACCTTTTGCCGGACTTTCCGACGGGCGCTCTGATGGATGCGACGGACTACAATGAAGGCGTGCGCGGCGGGAAGATCAAGGTGCGGGCGCGGATCACGAAATCGAAGAAGGGGAATACGCTGGTCATCACGGAGATTCCGTTTGGAACGACGACGACGGGACTCATCGAGTCGATTCTTGGAGCAAACGATAAGGGGAAGATCAAGATCGCGCGGGTGGAGGACTGCACGGCGGAGAAGGTGGATATCGTGGTGCATCTTTCGCCGGGCACGGACGCGGACGACATGCTCAACGCGCTCTATGTCTTCACAGACTGCGAGGTGTCCATCTCGCCCAACTGTGTCGTGATTCTCGAAGACAAGCCGGTCTTTCTCTCCGTCAACGAACTGCTCAAGCACTCAGCCAACCAGACCCGCGAGCTGCTCCGGCTGGAACTGGAGATGAAGCTCAATGATCTGGAGGAGAAGTGGCACTATTCGTCTCTGGAGAAGATCTTTATCGAGAAGCGCATCTACCGCGACATCGAGGAATGCACGACGTGGGAGGCGGTCATGGCGGCGATTTGGAAGGGCATGAAGCCTTATCTGAAGCAGTTGCGCCGCGAGGTGACGGATGAGGACATTGCGAGACTAACGGAAATCAAGATCAAGCGCATCTCGAAGTACAACTCGTTCGAGGCGAACGAACAGATCAAGGCGCTGGAGAACCAGATCGCGGAGACGAAAGGTTATCTTGCGGAGCTGACGAAGTATGCGGTCAACTGGTTCAAGGAATTGAAGCGGAAGTATGGCGGCAAGCGCGAGCGGCGCACGGAGATCACCACCTTTGGCGCGGCCATGAAGGCCAGCGAAGCAGCGGTGGCGACTGAGACGCTGTATGTGAACCGCGAGGACGGCTACATCGGCTGGGGCCTCAAGCGCACCGGCGAGGCGGTCTGCAAGTGCTCGCGTTACGATGACATCATCGTGTTCCTCGAAGACGGAACGGTCAAGGTGAGCAAGGTCGCGGAGAAAGCCTTCTTCGGGCCGCGGCCGCCATATGTCGGGCTGTTCGACCGGGAGAAGATCTTCAGCATCATCTACCGCGACGGGCCGCGCGGGCGGTATTACGCCAAGCGCTTCCAGATGGGTGGCGTGACGCGCGATACGTTCTATGATCTAACAAAAGGCACGAAGGGCAGCAAGCTGGTGTATTTCGCGGCGCATGGCTCGCCGGAGACGAGCGCGAAGCAGAAGCTCATCATCCACTATCAGCCCGCGCCGCGGCTCAGGAAGCTGGAGGAGGAGTTCGACTTCGCGTCGCTGGAAATCAAGAGCCGCAGCGCCAACGGGAATATTGTGGCTGCGAACCCGGTGAAGCGCATCACGCTGGCTCGCTAGGAGCCTGTGATTATTTGGCAGGATTCTATTTCCCCAGCACTTCCTTGAAGAAGTCCATCATGTGCTGCCATGACCGTTTGTCGGTTTTTTCGTCGTAGGCGTTGCCGCTGGCTTTGTTGTTGCCGGCGTGCGGGTTGCTAAAGGAGTGAACAGCGCCGCTGTAGGAGATCATCTGCCAGTCCACGCCCGCCGCGTCGAATTCCTTCGTCATCGCAGCAATGCCCGCGGCGGGCACGTTAGGATCGGCGGCGCCGTGGAGAACAAGGATGCGGGTTTTGATGTTTTTGCCGTCCCCGGGCGACGGTGAATCGAGTCCGCCGTGGAAAGACACCACGCCCTGCACATCCGCGCCGGCGCGGGCCAGTTCGAGGACGCCGGTGCCGCCGAAGCAATAACCGATGGCCACCACTTTGGAGGCGTCCACGTTTGGATGCTGTTTCAGTTGCTCCAGACCCGCGAGGAGGCGCTTCCGGTAGAGAGCACGGTCACCCTTGTACTGGCCGGCAAGTTTTGCAGCAGCGGTCCGGTCCTCCGGGCGCACACCCTTTCCGTAAATGTCGGCGGCGAAGGCCACGTAGCCAAGGCCGGCGAGCTGGTCGGCGCGCTCTTTGGAGTAGGCGGCCACGCCCATCCAGTCGTGAATGATGAGCACCGCGGGCACCTTGCCGCTAACGTCTTTGGGAGTGGCGAGATAGCCTTCCAGGGCGGTGTCCGCCTGTTTGTATTCCACGGCTTTCGTGGCGATTTCACCGGCGCGGGCAGAGGCGGCGGAGAAGATGCAGGCAGTAAGCAGGAGCGAGCGGAGAAGGGTTTTCATGGCAGGAGAATGCAGCAGGTTTCGGAATGGGGAAAAGATTGCGATCGTCTGCAAAAAGGATGCCGTTATTGGACGAGGTAATCGACAACGAGCACTTTATCGAGCACCGGGCCGAGCATGGCACCGAAATCCTTGTGGGCGGGCTCGTGCAGGTATTGCTTTTCGAGAACCTCCTTGCTGGCAAAGCTGAGCGTGAAACAGTGGGTGAAGCCCTGGCTGTGTTTCTCCGGGCTGATGTTCGGTCCCCATTCCAGCGATTGGATTGCGGGAAGCTTCGTCTTGAGGGCCTTGAAGGCTTCGACCACGGCCTTTACTTTGTCCTCCGCGGCGTCGTCCTTAAATTTCAGCAGCACGATGTGCTTGTATGGAGCCGCGGCAGCAGCGGTCGATTTGGCGGCGGTTTTGTCCTGAGCGGTGGCGGAGGGGGCTTGCATAAAAAGAGCGGTGGAAAGCGCGGCGATGGCAACAACAGCGAGGGTGGTTCGTTTCATGGCAGGGTGAGCATCCGGGGAACCGCGCAGCCGTCAAGTGCCGCAGGTAAACGCGAACGGGAACAGCGTGAGCAGCACGAATGACCATGCCGCTCTGCTATTTTTCGTGCCAGGCAGATCGGCCCGCAGTGATTAATGGCGCTCCGCTCCGTGGGGTTCACTTTCCTGCCAGCTTTGCGGTGATACCCGCCACGTGCATTCCCTGAAAGCGGGCCATGGACAGTTCTTTAGCGGTCGGTTTGCGGGAGCCGTCGGGTCCGGCGATGGTTCCTGCGCCATAGGGCGAGCCGCCTTTCAGTTCGCTGAGATCCGTCAGTTCCGGGCATGAATACGGCAGACCCACCACGATCATGCCATGGTGCAGCAGCGTGGGGATAAACGTGAGGATGGTTGTCTCGTTGCCGCCGCCGGTGCCGGTGCTGGTGAAGACACTGGCCACTTTTCCAATGAGCCCGCCCTTCATCCACATACTGCCGGTTTGGTCGAGGAAGTTCCGCATTTGGGCGGCCATGTTGCCGAAGCGCGTCGGCGTTCCGAAGATGATGGCATCGTAGTCCGACAATTCCTTCGGATCAGCCACGGGCGCGGCCTGGTCCAGTTTCACACCGGCTTTCCTGGCCACTTCCTCCGGCATGAGTTCCGGCACCCGTTTGAGGGTGACCACCGTTCCCGCGACGTCGCGTGCGCCTTCCGCAACCGCCTGCGCCATGGTTTCGATGTGCCCGTAGCTGGAGTAGTAGAGAACGAGAAGTTTGGACATGGGATGAATGGTTAATGGTGACGGTGATCGGCGGAACCTCTGCGGAATATGTGCCAAACATCAAGTGCTCCCGGGTTGCTCTTTTTGCCCGCTTCGCTTTGGTCCTGCGTTATGAGGCGTCTTATGCTTTTGCTTCCTTTCGCCGTCTCACTCGAGGCGGCGCCGGTGCCGGTGAAGATCATGCCGGGGGGCGGCATTACCCGCGATGCAAAACCTTACTTCATCAAAGGCGCCGGGGGCACGGAGCGGATGGAGGAACTGGCCGGTCGCGGCGGGAATTCCGTGCGCACATGGTCCACGGATGGTCTGGCAGCCATCCTCGATGCGGCGCAGAAGAACAGTTTGACCGTCTGTGCAGGCATTTGGCTGGAACCGGAATGTTCGTGGTTTTCGTATGCGAAGCCGGAGCACTGCGCGCGTCAGATGGAGCGGGTGCAAAAGGCGGTGCGCGCATTTCGCGATCATTCGGCGCTGCTGTGTTGGGGGCTGGGCAATGAAGCGGAGGGCGACGGCAGGAACACGGCCTACTGGAAGCAGCTCGATGCTCTCGCGCAGATGGTGCACCGCGAGGACCCGGCGCATCCCGCGTTTACCGCCGTGGCCGGACTCAGCAAAGAAAAGGCGGAAGGCCTCAATGCCCACACGCCGCATCTCGACTTCGTGGGCATCAATACCTACGGCGCACTGCCTGGGCTCAGAAAACACCTGGCCGATGTGAAATGGACGCGCCCGTGGGTGGTAACCGAATTTGGCCCGCAGGGATTTTGGGAACGCCCCAAAGCACCATGGGGCGCGCCGCTGGAACAGACCAGCACGGAGAAGGCCGTCATGATGCGGGCAGCCTATCAAAAAGCCATCGCGCCCGCAGGCGACTGCTGGGGCGGCTATGCGTTTCTCTGGGGCCACAAGCAGGAGGCCACCTCCACATGGTTCGGCCTGTTCACGCCGGAGGGCGAAGCGACCGCGGCCATCGATGTCCTGCAGGAACTGTGGACCGGCAAAGCGCCGTCGAATCGCGCACCGGCCGTCGAAGGTCTGACCAGCACCGCAGCGAAAGCGACTCTCGCTCCGGGTGAATTCTTCACGGCCTCCGCGAAGGCCACCGATGCAGACGGCGATACCCTAACATGGCACTGGACCGTGACGTCCGAGTCCGCCGGCCGGGACAGCAAGGGTAAGGAAAAGGTTCCTGCGCCGGTGCCCGCATCCATTGTCAAAGCCGATGGCTCCGCTGCCGCCTTCCGTGCTCCGGATCAGCCGGGCTCATGGCGCGTATTCCTGCGCGTGACGGACGGCAAAGGACACGCCGCCACCGCCAACTTTCCTTTCCGCGTCGCGAAATGAACGCCCTCCTTCCCCTGCTGGTTTTTGGTTTGGCGATCGGCAGCGGACGGGCGCAAACGGCCCCGTCTCATCTGGCGGGTGCCCTGCCAAAGGACGAGCCGCAGGCCATTTACTCCGATGATCCGGGCGACCCGTGGAATCGTCTTTTCCACTGCCTGTTCACACGCGCGCTGAAGATCAGGCTCTCGGATGATTTTCCGGAGGGAGCGCCCTTCACCTTCAGCAACGCAAACCTGAGCGGAAACCGCAAATACAGCGCGAATCTCTTCGAGCGAATCGAATCCGGCGACCGGGCGGTGGAACCGTTGTATCCGCAGGAGCAGTTTCGCGATGATGTGAGCACGGTGCAGTTGCTGGCGGAGCCGCGCTTCTCTGCCTTCAAGACGGCGCTGTCTGAGGCGCTGGCGGAACAGAGGACACGCCCCCCGCTGGAGCGCGCGCTCATGCAGAGCGATTTGTGGGGAGCTTATGATTTTCTGTCGCGGGAGGTGACCGCATGGATTTTGAAGGACGCGCCCATCCCGCTTTACCGCGGGCGTCAGGCGGAACTGCGAAAGCCGCTGGCGCAACTGATCAAAAAGATCGCGCTGAGTCCTGACGAAATCAAAGCCCTGCCGGACAACTATCGCTCCGCAAAGTCCGCCCATGCGCTGCCGGATCTTTTTGCGGACGGCGGCGAATGGATCGAAGTGCTGTGGTTTCCGGGCAGGGAGCACGACCGCGCGGCGCAGCACCGGCGGGCGGCCCGCGTATTTCTCAAGCCAAAACAAAAACCGGAGGACAGACAGAAGTTCGTGCAGCGGGCAGCGCGCGAAGACATCAGACCGGAGCTCGCCGCGGTGGCTCTTTTGATTCAAAACCTGCTGGTGGACCGCAGCGGTGAGATTGTTCCCTCGCCGCTGACTTATGCGGTGCAAATGCGCACGCTCCCTTCACCGGGCCTGCCGGACGCCGCGCCGTTTCTGGAGTATGAACTGAGCCGCCGCGCGCTGCTGAAAGCGCCTGACACCGGAGGACTGAAGAACAGCGGCGAACTTCCCGCTTATCTGTCAGGCGCGGGCAACGACTACAGCTTCGCCACGCCGCTGGCGGGAAATCCCATCGCGGTGCGTCAGGCCGCAAAGTGCATCTCCTGCCATGGTCCGGCGGCGGGCCAACTGTTCACCTTTGCCGGTCCGGGAAATCCGTCCGCCCCGCCCATCCGCGTATTGCAGCCCTCCCTGCATGAACAGGCCCGCGCCGTGGCAAAGGCCAAAAAGGAAAAGGACACCTTCAAGAAACTGATGGAGGACTGGAAGTGATCCAGCGTTCCCGGACGGCATCCCCGCGATTCGGGATTTTGGAGCATTGTCGATTTTGTGCGTCACGGCGTCATGGAAGGCCTGGCATGGATTGCATCGCTGGAACGCCTGCGGTGTGAAAACGGCGGAATTTGCAGCTTCGTGCGTGACGCAGTGACGCACAAAATCACACAGCTCCCTCAACAGGCCCGGGCCTTTCGCCCCGCTTCCCCGGCGTCTGTGAAGGGCGATATAGTTATTCATAATATAATGAATTGACATTGGATACATCTGGACTATTTATTCCCCAACTCAAAAGCCTGTACAGGCATGGCAACTGCCCGCTGTTTTTTGCAGCGCTGGCAGAGATGGGGCGCGTACTTATATTATAAATATAATATAGTACTATATAATATGGCGGCAGGACTCTGCCGCGCAACGCTCCGGATGCCTGGGGGGGGATTTTGGCAGCGTTGTTAAAAATGTGCGTCACTGCGTCATCGGGGAGGGAGGAAGCGCGGCTTTCCCGCCTGCTCCCCGCCTGTTCCACTGCGCCGGTTTTCGTCATTTTGCATCGCTTTACACCTATATTACTCTTTATGCAGGTAATACCCGGTAAGACCGCTGTCCGCTTGAAAAGCTATTAATATGTGCCTACTGTCGCGATGCAAAAAAACTCCCCTTCTGAGAGCTCCCTCCTGATTTCGAAAACCGCTGCAGCCTCCGGGCAGCCGCCTGAAAAAAAGCGTCCGCTGTCCATTGCCGAAGCGCTGGGCGTGCCCCCGCTGCCGGTGCTGCCTGATCCGGACCGGCCCGTCGCGGCATGGTATGACAGCGGGCGAAAGGAATATCTGCTGCAAAACTCCGGCGGGCGCTGGCTTTCGCATGCGGAGGGCAGCTTCAAACGGCTTCTGCGCAGCCACGGTTACACGCCTGTTCTCAGCAAAGAGGAGCGGGACGCCGGTGAAACGATCAGCGAACTGGAGCGCGAACTGCTGCGCATTCAGGATTGTCAGGATGTGCATTACTGCGGTCCGCTGGCGGGCCGCGAGGCGGGGTTTTACGAGGAAAACGGCATCCGGCTCCTTGTGACGGAAAGCCCGCGCCTGCCGGAGCCGCGGCCCGGCCCGTGCGTGCTCATTCCCGCCATTCTCCGCAGCCTCGTGGCGGGGAAGGGAGAAACCTGCGGAGACGAGCAGTATCCGCGCCTCCTTGGCTGGCTGGCGGCGGCGGTGGAGAGTCTCTACACCCGGTTCCGGCGGCCGGGGCAGGCGCTGGTGCTGGCGGGGCCCGCGGGAGCGGGGAAGAGTGTGGTGCAGAATAAAATCATCACGCCGCTGCTGGGCGGGCGCTCAGCCAAGTGTGCCCCGTACTTGCAGGGCCGCACCAACTTCAACGGCGAGCTCTTCGGCGCCGAGCATCTAATGCTCGAAGACGAAAGCTCGGACATCTGCATCAAGAGCCGCCTGGCGCTGGCCTCGCATATCAAACAAATATGTGTAAACGAAGTGCAGCCGTGCCACAGCAAGAACCGGCCCATAGTGAATCTCGCACCGTTCTGGCGGCTCACGCTTTCGCTCAATGACGAGCCGGAGCGCCTGCTCATCATTCCGCCTCTCACCGCGGACGTGGAGGACAAGCTGCTCATTTTTCGCTGCATGCCCGTGCAGTGGCCGCAGCCCGCCGGCATTCCGCTGGACTGGGAATCGCTCATGGCCGCCGTGGAGGAGGAACTGCCCGCCTTTCTTCACTTCCTGCTCGCGCACAAAGTCCCGCCCGCGCTGCACTCCGCCCGCTACGGCGTGCGTTCGTGGCACCATCCGGACCTCCTGCAGGCCATCGACGATCTCTCTCCGGAAGCCCACCTTGCCCAGCTCATCCTGCGCTGGATCGACGGCCCCGCCTGGCGCGGCACCTCCGACCGCCTCCGCACCGAACTGCTCAACTTCGACGACACCCAGCGCGATGCCCGCGATCTCCTCCGCTGGCCCAACGCCTGCGGCACGTACCTGGCGCGGCTTGCCAAAAACCCGCGCCCGCCCCTCGCAGTGCAGCCGCAGCGGAGCGGCACGGAGAGGGCGTGGGTGGTGAGTGTGGCGGGAGATGGTTTGGGAGTGTAACAACCGATGCATTTTGTGAAAGCACTTACGGAAGCACCAAGCACCAAGCTCCAAGCACCAAAGCACCAAAACGAGTTCGGAGGAAGCTTCGCACGCTCATTTTGGAGCTTGGTGCTTTGGTGTTTCTTTGGTGCTTGGAGCTTGGAGCTTGGTGCTTGGTGCTTGGTGCTTGGTGCCTTCCCCAATGACGCAGTGACGCACAAAAACCAGCATTTCCCCCAACACCCAACCCTCCCATGCTTTCTCTCGAAAAACTCGAAAACGTCCGTCGCACTGCGGGAAAAATCACCGCCCGCTGTCCGGCGTGCCATGAAGCAGGCGGCGACCGCACGGGGAATCACCTTGTGTATTGGCCGGCGAATGAGCGGTTTGCGTGTGCGGCACGGCCGGGGGACAAGCTGCACCGGCAGCGCATCTGGCAGCTTTCCGGAGTTCCCGCCGACCGCCCGCCTGTTCCGCCGCGGCGCGCCGCCGTGGTTCGCCTCCGCGCGAATGCCGCCACGGCAGGCTTTCGCGAATCCCTTTCCGCCGCTGCCCGCCGCGAGGCCGGGCGCATTTTCTCGCACGATTGGAACCTGGCCGACATAGGGGAGCAGTCGCCCATCCTGCTCGATGGCTCCGAGCCGGACTGGCATGCGCTGCTCGTTCTTCTCCACCCGCCGGAGGCGATGATATGGATCGGCGCGCCGCACGAATCCGGGCCCGGTCATGAATGCCACTTCCAAACCTGGCGCGCGTGGATGGAAAGCTATCCTCAGGGCCCGCCGCGGGCCATGACGTGCCCGGATCAATTTTTTCCCGGCGTGTGCAGCCGCAGCGCTGCGAACATCGCCGCGTCCCCCTATCTCGTGGTGGAGGCGGACGAAGCCATTGGCCGCAAACCCGTCACCGCTGCCGACCGCGCTGAAAACATTCGCCGCAATCTCTGCATCCACCGCTGGCTGAAGGAAGACCTCCGCTGGCCTCTTCACGCGCTCGTCCACACCGGCGGCAAATCCTGCCATGCGTGGTTCCAGCGCCCGCCGGAGGCGGATATCGATGATTTGAAAGCCATCGCCCCCGCCCTCGGCATTGATTCGAGTGTCTTCACCCCCGCGCATCCTGTCAGGCTGCCAGGCGTGGCGCATGAGGGGACGGGAGGGAGGTCGAGGCTGTTATACCTGGCGCCGCGGTGAACGCCTGCGGCGAAAGCACCAAGCACCAAGCACCAAAGAAGCTCCAAACATCAAAGCTCCAAAACGAATTCGGAGGACGCTTCCGCACGCTCATTTGGAGCTTGGTGCTTTGATGTTTCTTTGGAGCTTGGTGCTTGGAGCTTGGTGCTTTCCTCCGTGACGCAGTGACGCACAAAAACCAACACCTCCTCACCTCCGCGCCACCACTGCCCGGTTCGGCACCGGGGTGATGGCGAGCAATTGCTGCCGCCCGTCCGGCCAGGTCACGAGGGCGACGGGCTGGTCTTCCGGAAAGGAGTCGAGCAATTCGTTCCCGGAAATCTTGAAGGACTTCACCGGCGGGGTCACGGCCACGGGGGCGGGCTTTTCGGCGGTTGGCGCGAGGCGGGCGGCCAGCATGGCGAGTGCGGTCATGGTCAGGACGCAAACGGCAGCAATGCGGCATTGCATCACTCTGCGGCGGCGGGCATGCAGGGCGTGAATCAGATAATCTCCCGAACCGCTGCCGGAACGGGTGAGATCATTGAGAAGACTGGCGGATTCAGGATTCATGGCGTCCGGAGGCGAGTTGTTGAATAATGGTGCGGCGCAGTTTTTCGCGCACACGGGCGAGGCGGCCTTCGATGGCGCGGTCCGTGGAGGAAAGCTCCGCGGCAACGTCGGCCAGCGGACGCTTTTGATAGTAGCGGGCTTCGATGAGGCGGCGTGAATCCTCATCGAGTTGGGCGAGCGCGGATTCCAACGCGGCGAGCCACACGGCCTCCGTGTCCTCCGGCGGAGGCTCTGGAGGGCGGGAAAAGAGGGAGGCCACCTTTCCCAGCACGGCCCGATACCGGCGGGAGCGGCGTCCGAGATCGGCTGCTGCGGTGCGCGCCGTGCGGGCCAGCCACGCCCAGAGGGCGGCCTCATCATCCATGGGGCGGAGGTTTCGCAGGGATTTGAGAAAGGCTGCCTGCACCGCCTCCGCAGCAGTGGCTTCGTCGCCGCGTGTGATGACGAGCGCATACCGCGTCAGCCGTTCCGAGTAACGCGCATGGAGCGCCCGCACCGCCGGTTCCTCCCCGCGGCGCACACCGGCGGTGAGTTGAAGAATGGTCCATTGCTCCGCCGCCACAGCGCCGCCTGCGTCCGCCGGATGAGGCAGCGCGGACGGCACCGGAATGACGGCCTCTAAATCCACTGCAGAGGCTGAGGGGAATGTCAGGACGGCGGACACAGATGAAGACTCACGCGATTACCTCGGTTTAGGCTCTGCATTTTGCGCCTTCTGGGCGGCTTTTAAAACCTCCAGTTGATCCGCATATGTGCGGCGCGTCATTTCGCGTTCCGCCTCTGCGAGCTTCAGTTGTCCCCTCAGCGCCTCTATTTCGGAACGCATCGCCGCGTCCTGCACCCGGGCCTCGGCCTGAGCCTGCACCTGCGCGGCCTCACCGTTCTGGGCACCGTTTCTCTTCATCGCTTCGATCGCATCCCCGATGAGGGTCATGACGGCGGGATTGTCGCTTTTCACCACGATGATATCCATCACATCGTAGAACTTGATGTCCGCTTGAGTCCCGGTCTGCTCCACGGACATCACGCTCAGCGTATCAATGAGCCGGGCGTACTTTTTTGCCCGGGCCTCTTCGGCTTTAGCGGGATCCGTTTCCCGCGAGGCGATCAGTGAAGCGATGCCAAAAACCCGGGCCTGCATCTGAGGTGCCACACCAATTCCACCACCACCTGCGACCGCCGGTGAGGCAGCCAGTTCCACGGTGGCGGGAGCAGCGGCCTCTCCCGGGATCGAGCCGATGGGATTGGCCGGGTCGGCACTGGCGGATGCGGGGTTTGCCCGAGCATGCCCCACGATGCCTCCTGCCACCGCACCGATCACTGCTCCGCCTTCCTCTCCTATTCCCGCGACTGCCCCGCCGTTAGCCGCTGGCTTCTTTACCATCCATGCGACGACCTGTCCCTCATCGCCGGTAACGGGGTCAAGTTGCAGCCCGAGCACGGTCGTCACTACTGTCAGCACTTCGGTGGGACTGACATTTCGCAGGGAAAGAGCGGGAACCTGCATTTTTTCAATGCCCATACCCGGAGTGATGACCACGTTCATGGGATTCACGCTGGGATCGAGCCCCAGTTTCTGGGTGGACTCCTGAATGTATTCCACGATGTCGGAGAGTTTCGCGTCCTGAAACTGCACGCGGGGGAGACGCTTCGGCGCGGCGGCCGGGGGCTGGATGGTCGCAGGGGCGACGCCTCCAGCAGGGGCTCCCCCTGCGGCACCTTCCTTGACTTGAGCGGTCAGCGTGAGGGGGGCGAGGGCGGCGGTGAGCAGGGCAATTTTTGTTTTCATGCGGCTGGGACTGGGGATGTTCTGGACGGAACACGCCGGCGGGGCCAAAAACCCACGCACTTTTTCCAAATTGCCCTCTGCAGCCACCGCGCGCATCCTTCCGGCTTGTCCTTGCGTTCCTCATAGCCCCCCGGCACATACTTTCTGTGAACCCCACCGCCACCCTTCAATACTGCCCGGATCTTTACCACTGCGCACGCCGTCAAACGCGCGTCGTCACCGTGGGCAAAGTGGCCATTGGCGGAGACAATCCCATCCGCGTGCAGTCGATGCTCACCAGCGACACCCGGGACACCGAAGCCTGCGTGCAGGAGGCGCTGGGTCTGGTGGAGGCGGGATGCGAGATTGTGCGCATCACCGCGCAGACGCGTGTCTTCGCGGCGAATCTGGAGAACATCAAATCCGCGCTGCTCGCTGCGGGCTGTGATGTGCCCCTGGTGGCCGACATCCATTTCAAGCCGGACGCCGCCATGGAAGCCGCGCGCTGGGTGGAAAAGGTGCGCATCAATCCCGGCAACTTCGTGGACAAGAAGAAGTTCGAAGTGCGTGAGTATTCGGATGATCAGTATGCCGAGGAACTGGAGCGCATCGAGGAGGCATTCGTGCCGCTGGTGCAATTGTGTCAGTCGCGAAACGTCGCCATGCGCATCGGCACCAATCATGGCAGCCTCAGCGACCGCATCATGAACCGCTACGGCGACACGCCGCGCGGCATGGTGGAAAGCGCGCTGGAGTTTGCCCGCATCGCGCGGCGGCTGGACTATCACAATTTCCTCTTCTCCATGAAGGCCTCGAATCCAAAGGTGATGATCGAGGCTTATCGCCTGCTCGTAGCTGCGCTGGAGGATGAAGGAGAGGACTGGAATTATCCGATTCACCTTGGCGTGACGGAGGCGGGTGACGGTGAAGACGGACGGATCAAGAGCGCCATCGGCATCGGCAGTCTGCTCAGTGACGGCATTGGCGACACCATTCGCGTGTCGCTGACGGAGGATGCCGTGTACGAAATACCGGTGGCGCAGGCGCTTGTTAGCGCCGTCGCAGAGGAAACCGCGCGTCCTGCCCTGCCGTGCGGCGATGATCCTGTCAGCTACGATCCATTCACTTACCGGCGGCGTGCTTCACAAAGGATCAGCGTGCAGGGGCACCCGCTGGGCGGTACGGAAACGGTGCGCGTTTTCACCACCCAGGCGAAATGGGATGCGCTGGCTCACAAGCTCGAATCGCTGGGTGAGTTTCAGCCGGAGATCGTCATCGAACGCAGTGGCGTGCTGGCGGTGGACCCGCTGGACGACACGACCATCGCTCAAGTGAACGCGATGGCGGAGCCGGTGCTCGTCACGATTCCGGATGGCTATGCGCATCCGGTGATTGCGAGCTATCGTCTTCTCGCTGCGCGGCTGGATGAGCGGCACCCCATTCTCCTCAAGGATGCGTTCACGCCCTCCACTGATCCTGACAAGGACTTTACGGCCACTCTGCTGACTGCCGCGACGAATATCGGCAGTTTGTTATGCGATGGCATTGGCGACGCCGTGATCATTCAGGGCGAGCAGGCGCCGGGACAAAGCCTGCGCCTTGCGTATAACATTCTGCAGGCGGCGGGCGTCCGCATTTTCAAGACCGACTATGTCGCCTGTCCCAGTTGCGGCCGCACGCTTTTCAATCTGCAAACGACCACGCAGCGCATTCGTGCTGCGACCGGCCACCTCAAAGGTGTGCGCATCGCCGTGATGGGCTGCATCGTCAACGGTCCCGGTGAAATGGCGGATGCTGACTTCGGTTATGTGGGCGGCGCGCCGGGCAAGATCAATCTCTACGTGGGCAAGACACCGGTGCAGTTCAACATCCCCGAGGATGAAGCGGTGGAACGGCTCATCGGTCTGATCGATGAGCACGGCAAATGGGTTCCCGCTCCCGCTGCGACGGAACGATAACGCCAGCGGCACCTGATCGTACCCGCCGTTCCGCGGATGCGGCTCGGTCATGCATAGGGCTTTGAAAGGCGGCCCATAACATACTCAACAGCCTCCTTCGGATCAAGGGGGCGCGAAGCGTTGCCCGCGCGGATGTAGAGAGTATTCGTTGACCCGTCGTTCAGCCAGGCGGGTTTGGTCGTGCCCTTCACCTTCACCGCGCACACTCTTTTGTTTTCATACTCGAAAAAAAAAGGCTCGATCGAAAGGCAAAATTCGTTTCCAATTAAATCAACCACCGACTGATACAGCGCGGACAAAAAACCGTCCTCATCTTTTTTTGATAACGTCTGGACGTCCAGGTCAATACCAACGGCCTTTTTGCGGTCATCAATTCCAATAAAAAGGGTGCCTCCACTGCAGTTCATGAATGCCGCCATCGTCTTGGCGATCACTTTGGTCAGCTCCCTGTTAACCTTGCATTGATGTACATCATACCGCAACGTTGACTTAAACTCGACTTTATCCGACTCCCCCTGAGCAATGAGGGCCAGCATTTGATTGACTCTTCCCGTCACAGGCTTTGCGATTTCCTCTGCATTAACTGTGTGTTCGTTTCTGTACTCGTAAGCGGGGTAGCTCCCTAGAAATTTATATGATAAAATCAAATCCTTATGAATTTTACGTTCGCGGTCGAATCGCAGAAATTTCTTTGAAGTCGACGGCCCATGAACATCAATTACAAACCAATCCTTGAAATCCTCGCTGAAAAACCGGCTGTCTCGAATCGGAAGGGTCTTAATGTTTTTAAGGTTGATCCCTGATTCCGCCACAAGCTGGAGCGCCTTCACCAGCATTCCGGTCTTGTCAGGCAGAGCGATCGCAAAGGTCGTCTTATTTTGACGCGAGTTTTTGACTTCGTGATTGGAACTCACGGCAATGAATCGCGTCACGTTCCGATGTATGTCCTGAATGCCGCTGCAGAGCTTTACCAGTTTTTGTTCGTGAGCGAGAATATCTCCACCAATGCACGCTCCTTCGGGGTCCTGTAGAAGCTTGTCCGCAGCATCAGAAGTGCTTACCGTGTTTTCAATGGTAACGTGTGAAAGCTTGTCGGCGATAAACGAGGAGCATTGGAGCTCCGGCTGACGGTGCGTATACAGCGTTTTGATGCTCCGGAGATCCATTTCGGTTCTGCCAAGGAGATTATGTCTTACGGGCAAATAGTATTCGTAGGCAATTTTGACTTTGATTTCACCGGACAGGGATTCGAAATTCTGATCCAGCAACAGTTGAAACGTCTCCGCGATGGCGCCGGTGCTTGAATTTTCCACGGGTAAAACGCCATAATCCATCTGGCCTGTCAGGACATGATGAAAGATCTCGTTGAATCCGTTTTTATAAAAGAGCTCAGCACTTGGAAACAAACGATAAGCTGCCTCATGAGAGTAAGTGTACTTTGGCCCCAGATATGCGACCTTGCCTCTTTCGGCGCTGCTCATTGAGAGGGAGAGGGAGATTAAGTCGTTAAATCATTCATACGCTCCGCGGGCTAACATGCGTGCTGAACCTAGCATGTGAACCCGTGGAGAAGATTGGCTTATTATGAATTATTACGATTCCACTTCGACTGTCAATGACAATGCAGGTTGCGATTGCGGAATATTCCAGGCCGGATCAGGCCTGTTAACGCTACAGGATGGAGTGCGGCGCAATCTTCAGCCTCCGAGGGGCATTTACCCGGCATGTCGATTAAGCCGCTCGCAAGTGGTATGCGGCACGATGGTGTTTGAAACGTCCTGCGAAGGACTCTCCTAAAGCAAGCAAAACCGCCCTCCCGGCGGACCGGAAGGGCGGCGTGGCGGCGCAGTTCGGTGGCGTCAGGGAATGGTTTCCACCAGGACGCGCATGTAGGTCTTCGGCGTGCTGCTGCTGTAGGGTACCGGCGAGCGGAAGGTCCAGGTCTCGGTGCCGTTCGAGTTCCACACGCGATCCACAAGGACGGGGGTGTCGCTCCATGTGGTCAGGTTCGACGTGGCCTGAGCACGGAACCGGATGTCGCTGGTGTTGGCGGGACGCGTGAAGGTCATCGTTTGATAGGGTTCCGCCGCGGTGGTGCCGACCACGAATGGCGCGATGCCGGATACCGGCAGTGAACGGCTCGCGGCATCACCAGGAAGCGTGCCGAAGGCATACTCCAGCAGATTACTGATGCCGTCGCTGTCGGAATCCACCGTGCCTGAGGCTGGCACTCCATTGGCCAGAGCCCATGCGTTAAAGCTCGCACTGTCAGGACCGCCGGGGTTTCCGTTCAGCGTTCCGTTGGCGAACCAGTTGCTGCCGTTGCTCTTGTCCGCAGTGGTTGGATTGACACTGGTGAAACACAGCGTGGAGCCATCGCCATCCGGACCCTTGGGCCATGTGATGCCGTCATCATCATAGCTGAAGTTGGCGATGTCAGTGCCGGCGATGGTGTTGCGCAGAATGAGACCTTCACCCGAGTTGTCGAGGCTGTTGATGAAGACCCCGCCAATCTTTGCGGAGAGTCCCGGGTAATTGGCATCCGGATAACGCTGCTGGAAAGCGGCAAGGTTCTTCACAAGAACGACACGCCCTCCCGGAGGAATGGCCGTGATCGACGACGTGTTGAAGTCGAAGTCGATGCCAAAGGTGAACTTCACACCCGCGAGTTGCACTTGATCCGTGGAGGGATTCCAGATTTCGATGAACTCATAGTCCTGCGCAGACGTCGCCGGCGCGACGAACGGTCCCTTGGGGTTGTAGTTGATCTCGCTGATGACAAGATTACTGCTCGATGCCGGCACTCCGACCACAAAGAGCGCAGAGGTGAGTGCGGACCATTCATTGCGCGTCACGTTATAGACCCGTGCCTTGACCGTTCCGGAAGCGGTTAGGGTCGCCGGGCTGGCCGTGAGATTCCCGGCGCGGACAGTGCCGCCCACTTCCCGCGGGTCCTGTCCGTCAAGGCGGTAATAGAGCGTGCGGGTGTTGCCGGACGTGTTGGGATTGGTGCCGTTGGGATCAGTGATCGTGAGGCTGTAGTTCATTGGCACGATGCCGCCAAACTGGGAGAAGACCGGGGCGTCCGTAATGGGATAAAGCGGCATGGAAATCAGGGTGGCGTCTGACGCTCCCGTGCTCGTGCCGCTGACTTTATCCTTATAAGCGCGAAGCTGCGTGATGATGGTGGCGGCACGGCCCGGGCCGGAGCCGGAGTTGAGCGTCGCAATAGTGCCGCGGTTTACCCAGTTCCGCAGGCGCGTCATGGAATTGTTCCAGTCGTTCTTTGTGAAGAACGTGGCGCCTCCGGTCTTCGAGTCTCCCCAGCGCGCCGATTCGGCCAGCACGATCTGGTCCATGATGTCTGCCCGCGCATTGATCCGGTTGATCATGCTGTTGTTTGTGAGCGGCCCGTCGTTGTAGAACAGCCGGTGCGCACGGTCTCCGAATTTCACGCGGTATTCGAGACTGAAGGCCAGATTCTCGTGCATGTAGGCCGGGTTCGATTTCGCGTAGGTGGAGAGGTTGTTAGTGTTGTACATCCCCTGGTTGAAGCCGTTCGTGCCTGCGCCGCCCCATGGGCCCACCCGGTTGTCCGAGCGGCCATCGGTGTCGGTGGCCATGCCATGTTCGTGGTCATGGGCGAAGAAGACGAAGCCGCGGTTGGATGTGCGGTCCATCATGCCAAACCAGTTGTTGGACGCATTCGAGAGGAACGTGGACATCGGCGCGTCGAAACTCCCCGTCTGGAAACTGTTGATCATGTAGTCCGCAAGATTGTCCGGATCGAGCACCCTCTGATTCGCAGGATCCGGCGTAGTGCCGTTGGCCTGCAGACCCTGGAGAGCAAAATAACGAGCGGTGCGGCTCGCTTCCGACGTGGTGTCATTACGGATATCGAACGAGCGGTACCACAGCCGTGCCCATGTGGAACCAGGCGCGGCAGCGGTGCCCTGGGCCATGGTGCCGTCGGTGGCCTCGGTGTTGTAGCCTCCGGAACTGCCGGCGGATTTGACCACGTCGTAGTTGTCCTCATCGCCGCCAAGGTAGCTCTCACCGTAGTTGGATTCCGGGCGCTCCTGGGTCATGTAGAGGCCCCAGTACTTTCCATTGATGTAGAGGTGAACGTAGCGGCTGCGTGTATAGGGCTCGCCCATGTCCCGTTGATTGTCGCGCGAGGCGACTTCGCGAACGAAGGTGTAATACTGGAGGCTGCCTCCGGGAGAAGCGCCGGCCGGATCGTAGGACCATGAATAGTTCTGCGAGCACTGAAGGTCGATCTTCGCGAAGCTGTTCGTGCCTTCTCTGCCGAAGAGGGCGTAATTGAGATCGCCGTCGTATTGATTCGAGAAGAAGAGGCGGAAGGCGTGTTTCGGATTGTTGTCGCTCCGCGAATAACCGCCGCGAATGCGCACCCCGCAGTTGATCTGAAAGGCGCCGCTGCCGTCGGCGGGACCATTGTTGGTGTCGTTGATGTATTCAATCGAGCAGGGCCTCTCCCAGTTCTCGCCGTGCTGTCCGGAGTCCACATAGATGCCGTTAACCGGGTTGAGCAAATTCGGGAGGTCAGTGACCATCGAAACCGTGGGAATGGCCCGGAGGGAGGACTTCAGTGCCTCCTGGTTCCCGGTGACAACACGGCTGTCGAATCCATAGTCGAGGATCTGGCCGGCGACCGGACTGCTGGGCCATCCGTCCGCGAGGGTATTGGCGGCGGTTTGCTGAATGACGTCGTCGAGGAAGAAGTAGGATTGAGTATCGACGTTGGTGGGTTTCCAGTTCTTGTGGAAAGCCGCTGCACGAATCACGGAGGTTTTGGTGATGTGGAGCGGAGTGGCGTTGGGAACGTTAGGGAACACAAGACCCTTGGTGGAGGTCGGCGTGGAGCCGTCGGTGGTATAACGGATTTCCGCTCCGGGGTCGTCGCAGGTAATCACCAGATCAAAGGGCGCGCTCTTGATGCCGCGGTCCACATTGAAATGGGTATCTCCCACAAATCCGTTGAGCCCGGCAGGATTCGGAGAACCGGGCGACGGCGTGTCGAAGAAACCGGTGTAATTCTCGGTGTCATAGCGCCCGTAGGACTTGTCCTCAAGTTGCGCCGGAAAGGTGTAGGAATCGACAAGCGTGCTCCCCCCGTTTTTTGTTAGTGCGACATAGCCACCCTCTTTCGGAAGCGTGAAATTCGTATGGAATTCGTTCACCGGGAAGGTCATGTTTTTTCCCGAAGCAAAGACGACGATGAATCCGGCCGCCGGAAGAGAATAGGCAGGAAAGGCCCATTTGTGATTGTCCGCCGCGGCATTGCTGTTCGTCAGGAAATAGCCAGCGAGATCGATCGCGTTCGCGGTTGGATTGTAGATTTCGATCCAGTCGGGTGTCTCCGCCTCTTTATCCTCCAGTTCAGTATTGTCGGCGCAAAACTCAGTGATTTGCAGATCCGTGCCGCCAATGACCGTCGGTCCCGGCATATTCGTGGACAGCAGAATGGAGGTGCCGTCGCTTCTCACCCAGTAACATTCGCCGCCAAATCCGCCGCCCTGTTCGAAGTAAAGGTATTCAATCGTATGATCCCCGGCCGTCAGGAAAGTGGGACTGGTCGTAAATGACGTGGGTGCGTGCACGGTATCGTCCACGATCAGGTTCGCCCCATCGATCCGCAGGCGGCCTCCGTCATCATTGTTAATCCCGAAGGTGTAGTAGCCGCTGTAATAGATGCGCAGCGTGGCAGTGGATCTTACCACAAAGTTATCGCCGTTTCCGCCGATCGGCATGGTCTCCCCGCCGCTAAAGACCCCCACAGCTCCGTCGCCCTGATTGATGCTGGCGAGGCCGTTTTGCGTGGTGGTGGTGCCAGGGAGGGTTCCTGCAAGCAGTTGATCGCAAATACTCAGAGAAGTGACGGCCACAGTGGTGGCTTTCACTTGTGTTTGGTTCCATCCCGCACTCGAAATACTCAGCGGTCCGGCGACATTGATGGACTGCGACAGGGACACAGAGGCATACTGGTTCGTGGCGGTGAGAGTATAGGTCGTCGAGAGTGGCGGGTTCTCATAGAACACACCGTTGAGGGCCACCGCACCGGGTCGCGGTGAGAGACTCACCGTATCGGCAAGCGAAGTGGTCCAGTTCAATTCGGCGAGTCCGCCCGGAAGAAGGCTGTTGTCCGGCGTCGTGAATGACGAAATGACCGGCGGCTGGCCGACGGTGACGGTGACATTGGCGTTGACCGAACCGAAGGTATTAGTGGCCGTGAGGGTGTAAGTAGTGGTCGTCGCCGGGGCATTGATTGTGAGAGAACCGGTTCCCGTGGGCGTCACATTGCCCACGCCCTGATTGATGCTCAAAGTCGAGGCACCGATCGCGCTCCAGTTGAAGGTGACCGGCGCGCCCGCCACGACTGTGGAATCGTTCACGGTGAACGTGTTGATTTGCGGAGGCTGGTCGACAAAAATGGTGAGCTGTTTGGTGCGCGTCTGTGCACCAGTCGTTCCCGTTAGGGTATAGATGGTCGTCGCCGCGGGTGCGGGGAACGTCACCGAGCCGATGCCGGCGGTAAGCGGCGGATTCCCAGGGAGAGTGGGCGTAATGGCGACGGAGGATGTGTAACTCGTATCCCAATTGAAGGTGATGTTTGCCGGAGTGGGCGTTGGAGTGGTGATGACAAGGTAGTTGTCCGCGGTGAACGAAAACAGCATCGGCGCCTGGTCCACAAGGAGCACCGGGCTGGTGGGGTCGCCCAGCAGTTTGAAACTCGCATTGTCCCCACTGAGATCGCCCGGAGAAATGCGCACGCGGTTGAAAGCGCCGCCGCCGCGTTCGTACCAGAGGTAGCGGAAATTATAATCCCCGGGCTGGAGCGTGGCCACCGCGTAGGTATTCTCGTCCCCGGTGGGCGTCATGTTATCGAGCGTTTCCCCGCTGAAGGTGGCATTGCCGTTGTTGACCGTGATCTTGTCCCAGTTCGCTCCCATGATGGAGGCGTTGAAGCCATCGTCCCCATTGAAGGAGAACGTGTAGGGCCCGGCCGTCGGAATACGGAAGCAGCAGGTAGCCACCTGGACGAAATCCTCATCATCGCCGGCGGTGTTCGTCAGATAAATATTTGGCGCCGCCGCTCCACCGCCGGGTTGTTGAGGATCACGGAAGAAATTCGTCGAGAAAGTGGTGCTGGTGAGCCCGGCCTGACTCATGACCACACCCAGAGCGGTATTGAGGTTACTGACCTGCCAACCGGGGCTGAGTGTTTTCGCTTCCTTGATGCCCCATTTGCCGGGAGTGCCCCATGGCTCGCCGACGTTCCATGGAGTGACCTGATTATGCACATAGCGCGCGTCGGTGCCGGTCGCCAGGTCCATGATTTGGACCTTCGTTAGGGCGGTGTCCCAGATGGCGACATTGTCGATCTGGATGCGGGCAAAGCCGCTGATGCCGCCGGTGTCACGGGCTCCGAAAACCAGAAGATTGGTGGAGTCCTGAATTTTGGCGTTGGGATTGGCCTGCTGGGAAACGAGTTGGCTGTTGATATAAATTTTCTTGTCCGTGCCGTCGAAGGTGCAGGCATAGTGATACCACTGGGTGGTGCGAACGCCGGGCTGGGTGACGCCGGCTCCCGTGATGACCGTGACCGAACTGAAATCGCCGTTTCCGGAATTGAAGCCAGTGGTGGAACCGCGAGTCGTCCAGTCAATGTCCGTGCTGGCCCCGCTCCTTCTTACCTGCCAGCCGTTCCCCTCACCGTTTTTGGCGACGAAGGGGACCCATTGATCCACCGGCCAGCCTTTGACCCAGCAGGAAACCGTGAAACTGCTGCTGGCGTTGGCGCCATTATTATAGGCGTTGAACAGATTTCCCGACCCGGGCACGAATGCATAACAATTCGTTCCGGTATCAGGAGTGGCGCGGTTGCGCAGGTCGAGAGAGCGGGCGTTGGGATTTCCCGCGAATTGGCGGGCGACGTCCGTGGAGAAGAGAGGAGCCTGAGGGGTCGGGCCGGCCTGGGCGGGATGGCCCTGACCCGAAGAGTCGTCGTAGTTGCCGTCGAAGGTCCAATAGCCAAGCAGACCGGCCTGCACCGGAGCAATGGACGCGAAACATGCAGCCAGCATCGCTGACCGCATGAATAACCGGGGGGGAGTTTTCATGTGGTTGATGAATGGGTAACGCGGGGGGCGTGTACTAATAGTAATACGGTTGATACGAAACCTTGTCCTTACTACGCCATTCCAAACTATCTCCAAGGGGCTTAATAGGTAATTTCCCTATGACGTAAGTCACATTTTCGTCATAATTCGTGGTCCGTCCCCGGGGGAAGGAGGGCTTTTACGGAAGCGCGGGAAGTCTTGAGAAAAAAAGGAACGGCTTTAGCAAAAGGGGACGCAACTTTTTTCGCCGTGAGAGCACCCCACCCTTAGATATAGTCTCTTCTGCGAAGAATTCAGGAGATGAATCGCAATTATGAGAAATAGATTGATGCGCTTGGAAATAGTTCTTGAAAGCGCGAAAAATTTCCGGTATGGTCCGCAAAAGCAAAAAGCAAATTTATGCCGAAACCCCCTCCTCCCGCCGCGGATCCGTTTGGAATAGTGCTTCGTTCAGTGCGGGTATTGGTGGGAGTGGTTTTAGGGGCAGCCTTTTTGAGCGGCGGTGAATTAAACGGCCGGGTTCCGGATGCGGCAGCGGAGGAAGTGAAGGCCGAGTCAGCCAGGGAGCTCACGCAGGCAGAAATCGAAGCGCGGCTGGCGGACCCGCGGGGGCCGTTGAGTGCATTTGTGAAGTGCATCGAACACTCCGTTCTTTCAGGCCGGACCGATGCGGCGGAAAAGCTCGTGGATCGGGACGGGATCCTTGCGCGGGCGACCCGGACGGTATCCTTTAAGGGCGACAAAGCGGTGCGGGAACTTTTTTGCGACAGCACCAAACGCGCGTGGGAGGAGCGCGGTTTGACCCGGGACTATGCGGGAACGCGGTTCATGTATTTGCGTCCCCGGACGCTGGGAGGCCGTGCAGGACTGCTGTTCCGGTCCTCCAGCCAAAAAGGCGCCGTCAACTATGTGCTGTTCAACGTAACCGAGCCAAAGCCCGGGGATTTCCGCGTTTCAGATATGTTTGTGGTGGGGATCAACGAGTACCTCAGCGACACGCTGGGACGCACCTGGGTGAATGTAGCCGCGGGCCTTCTGGGCAACGATGCCCTGTCCATCAAGGAAGTGAATCCCGAGTACGTAGCGTGCATCAACGCGGTGGCGGAAATGAGCCGCCAGTTGCAAAATGGCGACGCAGAGGCGGTTCTGGAAGGGGCGCGTCTTTTGCCGGAGTCTGTGCAGAAGGCGCGGACGGTGCTGCTGATGCGGATCGAAGCCGGGGAGCGCATCTCGCTAAAGGAACGGGATGCTGCTTATGCGGCGTGGCTGGAAGTGTATCCGAACGAAATGGAACTCCCGCTGAAGTTCGTCCATTTCTACAGAGACCACCGCCGCTGGGACGATGCCGAGCGGGTTCTGCGCGGCCTGATGGAAAAGCTGGGAGAGGACTCCATGCTGAAAATGGAGCTGGGAACGGTCCTTTTCAGAAAGGAAGCGGAACGGAAGCTGGCGGTGAAGGCAGGGCTGTCGATCAGGTGAGACATCGAACTCAGGCTCCGAAGAGAGCAGCGGACGCCGAGGTCTGCACGATTCAGGACCCGCTGGCGGGAGTGACGGACTTTCCGGCAATGGCCTGAGCGGAAGCCGATGGAATCTTTTGAAGCCGGAGGGCTTCATCAAGGAGGAACGATGGGAGCATGAACGGCTCGTAGCTGACATGCTGCCAGCGCATGCGGCCTGCGGCGTCAATGAAGCAAGTGGCGTGAAGCGGCTTATTTTCGAAGTCATCCCACGCGTCCAGAGCGCGAAAGGCGGAATTGTCGGCACACGAATAGACGGGGAATGGCGGCGGCGAGGCGGCGGCAGCAACGGCCCCCGGGGAATCCGTGCTGATGGTGACAACGGGCAATCCGGCTTTTTCGAAAGCAGCCGCCTGCTCGGAGAAGACCTTCATCTGCTGATTACAATGCGAGCAGGAATTGCCGAGGAAGAGGATAAGAATGTGCGGTTTGCCCCGGAGGCTGTCGCTCGTGACGGGCTGGTTGTCTTTGGTGACGGCGCTCCATGCGGGTGCATTCCACGGGTGCCATTCCTGCGGGCCGAGTTTGGCAAGGTCCGGATGTTCGCCGAGGTCTTTTTCGGGCGTTTGCGGAGTGCGCCAGTCTGCGGGACAGCCGGCGGCATCCGCGACAGGACGCAGACGCTGAAGGGCAGGGGTGTCGAGGTCGGCGGCAGAGGCGAGATCACGGACTTTCTTAAAGGCTTCCAGAGCATCATCCTTTTTGCCGGCGAGCCAGAGGACATGCGTTAGAAGCGCCTGAGGCTGCAGCTGCTTTTTGGAATGGCGGGCGAAGGCTTTGGCGGTTTCGATCGCTTTGTCGTGATTCCCCAGGGCCTCGTGAATGAGGGCGAGGCGATGATCGCCAACGTCCTTAAGCTGCGGCACGAGTTTCTTTGCCTCCTCAATGCGGCCCGCGGCGAGGTGGTCTCGCAGGCGGAGTTCTGTGAGGGGAGATTGCAGCTTCTCGATCTTTTTGGTGAAGGGCAGCATGGCATCCGCCATGGCTTTATTGATGTCGTCAGCGTTTTTGTTTTTGGCGCGCGCTTCGGATTCGGCTTTGGCGGCGGCTTCGGTGCGGTCTTTGAGAAGGCCGGCCTCCATGGATTCGATTTTAGCCAGAGCCGCGCGGCCGGCCGCGGCGTCGTTTTTGCCATAGTGCGCCAGTGCGACGAGATGCTCGCGTTTCCACTGATCTTCGAAATCGGCACCGGGCTCGAGGTAAGGAGTGTCCGCCATATTGATGGCGGCGTCCCAGAGTTCCCAGCGGAGAATCGTTTCCATCAGGCGGTTGCGCCCATATTGCCAGCAACTGCCGCCTTCGTCGTATTTCTGATCCGGCTGATCTTTGACACTCTTTGAGCGCGGAATGCGCGGCATCGAAATCAAGTTCGTGGATATGGCGACGGCGTCCCGGACGCGCCCCACGTGATTCAGATTTCTGACGAGCCACTCGCTGTTGTGCGCAAAATTATGGATTTGGTCCGGGAAAACATGGCTGCGGATCATCTGGGCATGATCCACACGGGCCGCGGCCTCCTGCTGCCATGCGGAGTCGTTCCAGCGCTCGAGATCGGAATAAATGTGGCCGGGCATGTGCCACATGTGGGCCACACCGGGCGCGCAGGGACCGCACATGGCGGCAGCTTGGAGGGCCTGGGCGGGCCGCTCCTGGTCCCAAAGGTGAATCAGGTAGTGGTGGATGGGATGTTTCGGATTTTTCGCCAGGACCTGCTGGGCGAGCGCATCAATGGCGAGCGGGCTGGGATTCGGAATGTTCTGGCGGTATTGATTTCGCCAAACAAAGAAGACGGCGAAGGCGCGTGCTTCCATGTCATCCGGATAGTCCATGGCAATCCGCTCCAAACTCTTGACCATGGCGCTGGACGCGCTCTTGCGCGCGCCGTCATCCTTTTTCTCGACGAAGAACTTCCTGGCCGCCTCCATCCACGCCTTCTCCCGCGGGGTAAGTTTATCGACGGCAGCGCCTTCAGCCTTGGCAATGAGTTTGCGGGCGCGCTCTTCGTTTTCCAGGTTGGCCATCGCCATCCCCCAATGGCCCATCGTGCAGGCGGGGTCGAGTTGGAGAACCGTGCGGAAGGAACGCTCAGCCTCCCAATACCAAAAGCCGTGAAGCTGCGCGATGCCCTGATTGAAAAATTCCTGGGCCTCCTTCGATGACGTAGTGACAGGAAAGCTCACGTCTCCGCATCCCGGGGTCAGCGGGAGCCGGCGGCGCGGCCCTTCATTGAAGCTTTCGCCATGGATCGAATGCCCCGGCGGAGCATCCGGAGGCTGGGAGGCATCGACCTTCGGCTCCGCGGCGCGCGCCAGCACGGAGAGAAGGGGAAGGAGGATCACGGAAAGTCGGGCCATGCGGAATAATACCCCCGCTTACGGGGTAATTAAAATAGTCTTTCCCGGATTCGTGGAAATACGTTGAGGCATGTCCGCCAGTGAAGAGTCGTCGCCCTTTCCCGATCCTGTTCCCGTTCCGGTGACTGGGGAACTGGATTTGCACACCTTTCGCCCGCGCGACCTCGGGGATTTGCTGCCCGAGTATCTTTGGGAATGCCGGCAGCGCGGCCTGCTGACCGTCCGAATCGTTCACGGAAAAGGGACCGGGACTCTGCGCACTGCCGTTCACGCACTCCTTCAGAGGCTGCCGGAGGTGCAGGGCTTCTGTCTCGCTGATGAGAAATCCGGGGGATGGGGCGCTACCATTGTGACCCTTGCCCCGTTGCAAAAATGACTTTTTGCCAAGCGGGACCACTTCGTGCAAGGAATGCGATGTTAGAAAGAAGCCCTTCATGAAAATTACCCTTCCTTCCTCCCTGTGGCGGGCCCTTGCGGCTCTCTGCTGCACGGCGATGGCCTTTTCTTTGAGTTCCTGCGCATTCTTCAAAGCGAAGCCGGCGGCGCAAACCACCACTCTGCATCCGCAGGCGGACCTGTCGCAGGCTCCGGCCTCAGGGCAGCCGTTTCACGTGGTGCGGCGGTCCACTTCGCCCGCGATGATGAAGATTACCGCCCGCAAACAAGCGATCCAGGTGCTGCCGGTGGACCTCGGTTATCTCAAGCCCATGGGAAAAACGATGGCGCGGATGGATCAGGGGAAACACGGAAGAGACCCTCTTGCGCGCCGTTTGGCGGACTACACACGTGCGCGGTTCCAGCAGGAGGTGAACCGGTACGCGGTTCCGAAGCGGGGAAATTTCCTAACGCTCCATTTGGCGATCACGGAATTTACGCCCACGAGTCCCAGCGGGAATGTTCTGCGGACGGCGGCGGGGTTTTTTATCGGCCCGGTCAGCCTTTTGGGAGGACGCTGGACGAATGGCGTGATTGCCGTCGAGGGCGAGGTGCGCGATCCGGCAACAGGCCGGGTGGTGTTTCAGTTTGCGGACCGCGAGGCCGATCCGCTGACGATTGTTAGCGTAAGGAGTTTCCAGCCGGACGCGTTTGCGCGGGTGATCGTGGATCAATGGGCGAAACAGTTTGCTCAGGTGGCCTACGGCCCCGCCGGGGCGACGGTGAAGGACGCGTCAGTGGTGCGGATTAATCCGTTTTAACCAGGCGCGACCCGCCGGGGATGCGAGGCAGGGGATTCCCTGATCCTCATTCTATTGGCGCGGAGGGGAAAAGTTATTACGGTTTGCAGGTTATGAAATTATTCTCTCGTCTTAAATTTGTCTTCGCCGCGGTGAGCGCCGGCGTGGCGTTGTGTGCCTCTGCGGCGGCGGATGCGATTCCCGTGAAACCGGAGGACGGCTCCAAACATTTCGCGGCGGTTTCCAAACACCTGGAACTGGGTGGCCTGTTTTTTTCCTATGTCGATATCGACGGAGACTTCGCGAGCCTTGCGGAAATCGGCGACAAGTTTATCGATATCGCGAGGAAGAATGAGACCGGCATCCCGAAGGATCTGAGTGCCGCAAAGATCATCGAGGCCCTGGGACTCAACAGCGTCAAGGCACTGGGGCTGAGTTCACGCGGACTGGGCAAGGATCTTTATCACAATCGCGCGCTGGTTTATATGCCGGACGGACCGAAGGGGCTGATGAAATTGTTTGGAGGCAAGGCAGCGCCTTACCGCATCACATCGTTTGCGCCGGCGAATTCCGGACTCGCCATGCAGGTGGAACTGTCGCTTTCGGCTCTGCTGGAGACGGCCGAGGGCGTGCTCAAGGCGATTGGAGATGAGAACATCCTCACTCAATACAAAGTCGGACTCTCGTTTCCGGTGCCGGGCGCGGGAATGAGCGTAAAGGAATTTGTCGGGAAACTGAATACGCGGGTTTTGGTGACGATGCGGTTTGACGAGGGCGACAAATTATCCGTGCCAGGGGTGCCGTTCGAGTTTCCGCGCGTGCAACTGATGATCGCACTGGATGACATCGATTTCGTGATGCAGCCGGTTCTCGCGATGCTGTCGGAGAACGACAATGTGTCCGTGGACAAGGGAGACGGATTCACCGTGATTCGGCCTAACGCGTCGCTGCCGGGTGATCTGGAATATTTCAAGCCGGGGCTTTGCCATGATCAGAAGAACAAGAGGATCATTCTCACCAGTCATGTGGAGCTGGCCAAAGCATCCGGCAGCGGGGACACGCTGGGCGGCAACGCCGACTTCAAGAAAGCCATGGAGGGTCTGCCTGCGGAGGGCAATGGCCTAACGTATGTACATCCGCAATTCGTGAAGACGTTTTTCGATTTCTACAAGGACCTCCTCAAGCAAACGTCCAAAGCCGGAGGTGCCCCCGCCGGGATGGAACAGATCATGAACACCCTGTTTGAACTGTTTCCGCAGCCGAAGGCGCCCGTGGTGAGCATGTATGCAAATGTTCCGGAGGGCATGCTCTTCATGTCCAACACGAATGAGAGTCACAAGATGACGGTGGCCCAACTGGCGATCGTGCCGGTGGCCTTTATCGGCGGCGCGATGGCGGGCTATCAGGGGGCCATGGAGAAGGCGCGTTCGTCTGCGGATAGGGCCCGCCTCGCGGCCCCGCGGGAAAACGGCGGTGGAGGCGGACCCGGCACCGCCAAAGCGGTGAAAAACAATCTGCAGCAGATCGCTTTCTCCGCACAGACGTACTTTATCGACAATCCGAAGGAGAACGAGGTGACTTACGAGACGCTGGTGAAGAAAGAACTCATTTTCGATCTCGATCCTGTTTCCGGCGAATCCTACAAGGGCCTCACCCTGAAACGCGACGGCGGCGAACTGAGCGTGAAGACGAAGGGCGGCGACGCGATCACCTTCAAATATCAGGCTGCGAAATAAAACTCACGGCAATTTTGATGGCAGGCGGCTCTCCGGCGGGAGAGCCGCCTCTTTTTTGCAGCGCGGCTGATGTCAACTCCCGCGGCAATCCGCAAAATGCCAGGCGTGGCGACACGATTTCATATTTGTGCGGACGCAAACAACTGCCACACTGAGCCGTAACTTTCCGTCTGGAATTCCCACCAATCCTGCAATTTATGAGACTCGCAGCACTTCTCTCGACGTTCCTTGCCTTCACGCTCAGTGCTCAGGCTGATCCGCTCCGCGTCTTTGTGCGCGGCGGTCAGGCGAATCGCGGTGAAGAAGTCCACGCGCATACGCGTTTCGCGAAAGAGTGGCCGCCGCTGCTGGCGGAACGCGGTATGAAAGTGGACGGGGGCACGGAACTTCCCACCGATGCTCAACTCGAAGCCACGGATGTCATTGTGATGTACGCCCAGGAGGGGGGCACATGGATGCCGGGCCGCTGGGAGGCGCTCGACAAATACCTGAAACGCGGGGGCGGTCTTGTGGTCATTCACACCGCGGCAGTGAGTCTGCAGGAGGATCACTGGAAGAATGTCATTGGAGGGTGCTGGCGGCAGGGCAAAACGAAATGGCGCGAGGGACCGATGGATCTCTACTACGTGGAAAACCAGAAGCTGGGCGGCGGGCATCCGATCACGAAAGACGCATCCAACTTCCATCTCGACGATGAGATTTACTACGACATGGATCTGTCACCCGACATCCATGTGCTGGCCACGAGTTACACTCCGAAGGTGCTCCAGGGCCGGAGGCCGGCGGAGGGCGGGAAACCTAACATTTACGACATCCAGCCGCAAATGTGGACTTATGAGCGCACCGCGGAGGGAGGCGCGCAGCCGTACCGGGCATTCGTTAGCATTCCAGGTCACCTTTATAAGACATTCTCCCTTCCGCATTACCGCGCGATTCTGATGCGCGGCATCGCATGGGCGGGGAAGCGCCCAAACCTCGATGAATTCTGCAAGCCGGAGGAACTCTCCAGCCTGACGTATCCCGAGGGCGGACCGCAAAAGCCGGCGGATACGCTGAAGGCCCTGGAGATTCACCCGGATTTCAACCTCACGCTCGTTGCCGCGGAGCCGCTTATCACCAAGCCGATGAACTTTGACTGGGCGCCGGACGGCAGCCTCTGGGTGGCGGAGACACCGGAATATCCGAATGGCCGCCGCGGCATGCGACCGGACTACCGCGGCAAGGAATGGAAAGACCACGGCGGCATTGATCCGCAGCCGGGCGAGCAGTTGCGTCCGGGCCTGGATAAGATCAGCAGGCTTACGGATACCGATGGAGACGGGGTGATGGACAAGAAGGAAATTTTTTACGAGGGACTCGATCTCGTGACCGGCCTCGTTTTTTACAAGGACGGCGTCATTGTTACCCAGGCGCCTGACATTCTTTGGCTGCGTGACACCAACGGCGACGGCAAAGCCGATAAGGTGGAAAAACTCTACGGGAACCTCGGCACGTTCGATACGCACGCGGTTATCAACAATCCGCGCTGGGGCTGGGATGGATGGATTTATGCCACGCACGGTTACAGTTCCTCTGACAAAGTCGTAAACGCGAAAGGAGAGAAGATGCCGTCGATTGGCAGTGGTGTCGTGCGCTTCAAGCCGGACGGCTCGGCGATCGAGCAGTATTCATCCAAGGGTGGCAATACCTGGGGTCTTGAGATCACGGGTGACAATCGTGTCATGTGGACGCAGCCGACGAGTGGCACGATCCTTGAGCATGTGGTGCTGCCGGAGTATGCGCTCGCCCGCGGCAAGTGGGGCAATACCGCGAGCTTCAACGTGGTGATCGGATCGCCGAAAAGCCATCCGGCCATGAGCTGGGAGCAGTTGGCGTATGTGCAGATCGACCTGGTGGGAAGCTTCACCGCCACAGCCGGCTGCGTGATCTACGACGGCGGCTCGTGGCCCGCGGAATACAACGGCGACTACTTTACCACCGAGCCCACGATCAACATCATTCACCATGAACGCCTGACGCCGAAGGGCAGCACCTACGCGGGCCACAAGCTGCCTGGCCGTGAAGACACCGAATTCATCCGCAGCAAGGATATGTGGTGGCGCCCCATCGAAGTGCGCGTGGGTCCGGATGGTGCCGTCTATGTAGGCGATTTCTACAATCAGGCGGTCATTCACAACGATACCCGCGGCCCGGATCATAACAGAGTCAACGCCGCCGTGCGCCCGGACCGTGACCACTACTTTGGCCGCATCTGGAGGCTGGATCATAAGCAGGCGAAAAAGCTGGAAGTGCCGGACTTGAGCAAAGCGGATATCGCCGGACTGGTGAAAGCCATCGAGCATCCCAACCGGCATGTGCGCATGAACGCCGCCCGCCTGCTGCTGGACCGCCCCAATCCGGTGCCGCCGCGCACGCATCTTTGGATGCAGGGCGAGCCTGAACAATACGCGGACCTGATGGAGAAGAACTACGGCTACAAGTCGCTGCTCAAGCTCGCCCTCGATCCTGAGAAGCCGGTTGAACCACGCGTTGCCGCGCTCTGGATTCTCGCAAGGCGCGAGTCGGAAATCATGATGCTGGGATATGGATGGGAAAAGGCGCTCGAGGATAAAGATCCAGTCGTTCGCCGGAATGCAGCGCAAGCCGCCGAAATGCCAGCCGCGATCTATGGGGAGGGCAGACCCACTGGCGAATTCAGGCTGGCCGGTTTTCTCGGCGCGAGACTCGGCGCGCTGGTTGCGGATCCGGACGCTCAGGTGCGGCTGGCGGCACTCACCGCCCTCGGCTCCGTGACCACCATCAATGATGAGATTGCCAAAATGATTGTCGCCTCATGGCCAAAGTATGACGACGACTGGCAAAAGTCCGCGGCGGTGGGCACGCTCACCCGGAACAGCGCCGCTGCAATTGCCGCCATCCTTGACAGTGGTGACTCGTCCCTAACGCAACTCGTGTCCACATTGGCGCGTGGCATTGCTGAGAAAGATGATGCCGCCTCTGCGGCGAAACTCGTCATCACGCTCGGCCCGAAGCCCGCCAGCGCTGATGCGCTCAAGCGCAGCCTGCTCGACACGCTGGGCAAGTCTCTCAAAGCCGCGCCGGAAATGACACCGGAACTCACCGCGGCCCTGAAAAAACTTCTTTCCAGCGGCGCCAGTGGCAGCGTCCTGCCGCTCGCGGCAAAATGGGATAAGGCCGGAGCCCTGAAGGACGCGATGGAACTTCAAATCAAAAGCCTGTTTGCCAATCTCCAACTCATGGGTTCCACCGACGATCAACGCTTCGCCGCAGCCCAGAGCCTCGTCAGCCTTCGCAGCACCAACAAGGATGCGCTTCCGGCTGTGGTTGGCGTAATTACCGGCGACGGCGAAGTTTCGCCGGCGCTGAGGAACCGCCTGATCGGCCTCCTCAGCGAAACGGACGATGCTTCAACAGGAGCGGCGCTTGCTGCGGGATTCAGCAAATTCCCGGCGGACACGCAAACGATCGTATTCAACATGCTATTGAAGCGCGCAGACTGGGCACTGGCCCTCCTCGACGCGGTGCAGGCGAAGAAAGTGGACGTCGCCACGCTTGGACCGGCAAATACGTTCCGCCTTCGCACTCACCCTGACAAGAACGTCAGCAAGCGGGCCGGTGAAATGCTCGATGTCCTCATGCCTGGAGCGAAAGCCCGCGCGGAGACGATCGCCAAAATCCTTCCGGAGGTCGAGAAACGCGGTGATGTGGAGCAGGGCCGGGCGATGTTTACAGTGACATGCGCGGTGTGCCACAAGTTCGGCAATATTCCCGGCGCGGAAGTGGGCCCGACTCTTACCGGCATGGGCGCACACGGCGCCGGAGAACTGCTGACTGCCATCGGAGACCCTAACGCCGAAGTGGACCCGACATTCACCCGTTGGGACATCGAAACGAAGGACGGCCAGATTTTTGCCGGCGTCATCGCCCGTGAGAATCCGTCTTCCATTTATCTCAAATTCCAGGGCGGCGAAAAGGAGATCCGGACAGCGGATATCAAGACCCGCCGAAACACCGGACTCAGCCTGATGCCGGAAGGATTTGAAGCGCTGCCGCCGGAAATCCTGCGCAATATCATCACCTTCATGCAGGCCACCGACGGCGGGAAATTCCGCACGCTCGATCTGCGTCCTGCATTCACCGCCACCACGTCGCTGGGGCTGTATGCGAGCCAGGATCACAAAGATGAGAGCTTCGTCTTCCGGAAGAGCGGCACGGTGACGGTGGAAGGTGTTCCGTTCAACGTCGTGCCGCCGGAGAAGGCGCCGCAAAACATCGTCGTGCTGAAGGGCGGGCCATCCAATTCGTTCGCGAAAACACTGCCCCAGCGCGTGGATGTAAAGGTGGGCGGGTTCAAAGCAAATCGCCTGCACTTCCTCGGTGGAGTCACGGGCTGGGGATATCCCGGTTCCAGTGATAAGAGCGACGTGCTCAGGATCACG
The DNA here is from genome assembly GCA_035550135.1 of Verrucomicrobiales bacterium. Lineage (GTDB taxonomy): Bacteria > Verrucomicrobiota > Verrucomicrobiia > Verrucomicrobiales > V1-33 > V1-33. The sequence goes on along the minus strand of DASZQB010000015.1, from coordinate 125,166 downwards.
GTGCATACCACCGGCGGGCAGCGCGAAGGCATCGTGTGCAAAAACGGCGTGGAGTTTGCCGACTACATCAATCGCATCGACGTGCCCGGTTCAAAGTATGCGCAGGGCCTCGTGCGCGGCCACCAGTTGCGCTGGTTCAGCAAGCAACTGAATCTGGGCGCGGTGGAGATCGATCGCATCACACTGGAAAGCACGGATGGAGCGGCCGCACCGACCATCGTGGCGATCACTGCGGAACTGGCGGATGAAAAGTCGCCGCCCATTGCCGCTCCGGCTCCCGAGCCTGAAAAGAAAGCCGCGGCCATCGAATGGAAAGCCGGCACAAAAGTTTTGCTTATCGGCGGTGGATCGTCGCATGACTTTCAAAAGTTTTTCAACCTTGCCGATACCGCCACGCTCAATGCGGCGGGTGGAATGAGCATCAACTACACTGAGGATGCGACCGTCGCAGCGAAGGAGTTGGCTAACGCCGACGTGGCTGTCATCAGCACGAATCAGGGCAGCTTCAGTGCTCAGCCATTCCGCACCGCGCTCAAGGAATTCACCGACGCGGGCAAAGGCCTCGTGCTGCTGCATCCGGGGCTTTGGTATAACTTCAACGACTGGGCCGATTATAACAAGGTCTATGCCGGGGGCGGCAGCCGCGGTCATGACCGTCTTGGTGAGTTTGAAGTGACTGTGACTCAACCTCAGCATCCTCTCCTCAAAGGAGTGAGCCCGTCATTCAAGATCACGGATGAACTGTATTGGTACACGGTGGATTCCACCGGTTCAGCCGTGGATGTTCTCGCCACCGCCACCAGCAAACAGAAGCCGGGCACCTATCCCCAGGTATTTACCGTTAAGCACGCAAAGGCCAAAATCGTCGGGCTCACTCTCGGCCACGATGCGCGCGCTCACGATTTGCCGGAGTACAAGACGCTTCTCGTCAATGCCGTGAAGTGGGCTTCCGCGAAGTAACACTCCGGAACACCTGGCTTCCGCGCTGTTTGACGCACCCGCCATGATGCAGCAGCGTTCCCTGTCCTCCCTCTCCGTTTCCGCGGTCGGTCTCGGCTGTATGGGCATGTCGGAATTTTACGGAAGCCGTGATGACGCTGAATCCATCGCGACGATTCACGCGGCGCTGGATGCTGGTGTGACGCTTCTCGATACAGCCGATGCCTACGGACCTCACACGAATGAGGAATTGATAGGAAAAACCATCCGCGGCCGGCGCGATGAGGTGGTCATTGCCACCAAATTCGGCTATCTCCGCACTCCGCAGGAACCTGCAAAGAAAGGCTTCAGCGGACGGCCCGAATATGTGAAAGCAGCCTGCGAGGCGAGTTTGCGGCGTCTTGGGATCGAAACGATCGACCTGTATTATCAGCATCGCGTGGACCCGAACACGCCCATTGAGGAGACGGTGGGCGCCATGGCGGCACTGGTTCGTGAAGGCAAAGTCCGTTATCTTGGTTTGTCCGAGGCGGCCCCTGAAACCATTCGCCGCGCGTCCTCCGTGCATCCCATTGCCGCGCTGCAAACGGAATACTCGCTGTGGACACGGGATGTCGAAAGCGACGGCGTGCTCGCCACTTGTCGCGAACTTGGTATCGGTTTCGTCGCCTACAGTCCGCTGGGCCGCGGCATGCTCACGGGACGGATCGCGAGCCCGGATGATCTCGAATCGGGTGACGCCCGGCTCAACAATCCGCGTTTTCAGGGGGACAATTTCCAGGGCAATCTCGCGCTGGTGGAGGCCGTGAAACGCCTGGCTGCAGCGAAGGGCTGCACTCCCGCCCAACTCGCTCTCGCATGGGTGCTGGCCCAGGGGAACGATATTGTTCCGATACCCGGCACCAAACGACGGGACCGGCTTGCAGAAAACATTGAAGCGGCTTCCATCGTCCTGACACCGGATGAATTGGCGGCTCTCGATGCGGCCTTTCCGCCGCATGCTGCGCACGGGACCCGCTATCCCGCCGCGGCGCTTGCCACGGTTCGCGCCTAACCTTCCGGAATAATCCGGCTTTTCACAAAGGTCAGCAGCTTCACCAGACTCTCCTCCTCAGTTTCGGTCCGGGTATCGATGCGCAGGTCCGGATTCGACGGCTCTTCAAAGCCAGAATCCCGTCCGGTGAATTGTTTTACCTGTCCCTGGTCGGCTTTGGCGTAGAGGCCTTTCACATCCCGCTGCCGGCAGGTGTCGAAATCGGCGTGGACGTAAATCTCGTGGAAATCGTCTTCGCCAACGATCTGACGGGCGAGGCTGCGGAACACTTTCGTGGGTGTAATGAATGAGCAAATCGCGATGATGCCCGACTGAACCAGGAGCCGCGCGACTTCTGCGGCACGGCGAAGATTCTCGCGGCGGTCATCGTCTGAAAAACCAAGGCCGCGGTTGAGTCCCGTGCGCAGCAGATCCCCGTCGAGGATCACGGTGATCCGGCCTTCGGCGTGCAGCGCGCGTTCAAGCGCGGCGGCAAGGGTGCTCTTACCCGACCCGCTCAGTCCGTACAGCCAAAAAACGCCCGCACGCTGTTGCAGTTGTTTTTCCCGGGCACTGCGTCCCAAAAAGCGGACATGGCCGGTGGAAAGATTCGACGAAGGATCGGACATGCGATGTAAGTCGCCAATGCTGAACCGATTGGCAATGGCGTTCAGAACGGCGAAATCAATACAGCAGAAACGGTTGCCGTGAACCCGCGAAGCCGCGCGCATATCCCTGGAAGCCGGCGATGATGCGTCCAGCGGGAGTGCGGGCATGGAGGGCGCGCCACAGACTGTCGCTGCCCCACACTTTGTTGAAAAGAGTGACCGTGTCTCCACGGCTGGCACGGAGGGGAGCACCGCCGGTGCGGCGGACGATTTCAGATGTCAGGATCACTGCGAGCGCGACGATGTCTGTGCTGCCGTGTGGATCGATGCTGAGCGCCGCACCGGCAAAGCCCGGCTTGCGGGAACTCACATACGGGCTGAAGCGCACTCCAGGAATGCCCATGCGGCTCATGTATGCCGTAAATTCATTGGGATTGATTCCCTTGCCTCCCGCGAATTCAAAGGGCCGGCCCGTGCCAATGCCGATATCCACGCCGTCCAGACCGCCGAGAATCCCCGTGGCGGCATAATAGAGCGGAGAGTCCATGCGGGGGATGTTAGGAGAAGTGGGAATCCAGCGCAGGCCGGTGTCCCGCCACGCCATGCCGCGATGCCAGCCGCGCATCGGAACCACCGAAAGCCGCGGGCGGGACGCCCACCAGCCGCGGGCATTTCCCATGCGTGCGAGTTCGCCTGCGGTCATGCCATGCAGATAGGGCACGGGAATTTGTCCGACGAAGGACTTCCATCTCTCCTCCCGCGGAGGTCCCTGGACTCTCAATCCGCCAATGGGGTTCGGCCGGTCAAAAACAACGAACTCCTTTCCAGCCTGCCCGCACGCCTCCATCGCGAGAGCCATGGTGCTGATGTAGGTGTAACTGCGGCTGCCAATGTCCTGGAGGTCAAAGCAAACCACATCCACATTCGAGAGCATCGCCGGCGTTGGCTTGCGCGTTGAACCGTAGAGGCTGTGGGCGATAAGACCGGTGAGAGAATCACGACGGCTGCCGACCTTGTAGCCGGCGGGCTCGCGGCCATCGAGACCATGTTCTGGCGTGTAGAGCGTGGTGAATCGCGGGCCCAGTGCGCGCTTCATTACGAGACGCGTCGGTGTTCCCCTCGAATCGACACTCGTTTGATTCGTGATGAGCCCGACGCGTTTCCCGCGCAGTAGATCAAAATTGTTTTCCTGCAGGACGTCGATTCCCAAAGCGAAAGGGCCCGCCACAGCGGGACGCGGCATTTGCGGCGCAGGCCCGGGCATCGCACATGAAGTAAGAAGCGACGCGGTGGAAAGTCCTGTCAGGGAAACGAAATGCCGGCGGTTCACGGGAGTCGGTTGAGGTGTTAGAGGATGCGAAAACGGCTCAGGTCCTGGGTATCCACGATGCCGACCGGAATGCGCGCCTCGTCGAGCACCACCAGTTCGTCCACGGGATGTCGTTCGAGGATGTTGAGGATTTCCGCAGCGAGCCGGTCGGACTGAATGGTGATGGGCCGGCGGATCATAAATTGGCTCACTGGCGTACCGGCAATGTCAGGGTGGCTTTCGTAGGCGCGGGTGAAATCCCCCTGGGTGAAGATGCCGGCCATTTCGCCGGAAGGCTCTGTGATGATGACGCAGCCGGAACGGCAGCGGGTCATGGTGCGCACGGCATCCATGACGGTGGCATCCGCGTCCACGAGAGGGAGCCGTTCCCCTTTGCGCATGATGTCGCTTACTTTTGTCAGGAGCGCACGTCCCAGCGAACCGCCGGGGTGAAGCCGTGCAAAGTCGCCGGCTTTGAAACCGCGCGCCTCCAGCAGAACCATCGCCAGCGCATCACCCAGTACCAGCATGACCGTGCTGCTGCTGGTGGGTGCCAGGTTCAGCGGGCAGGCTTCCCGCTCGACGTTGACATCGAGGACGATGTCCGCAGAGCGCGCCAGCAAACTGTCAGCCCCGCCGGTCATGGCGATGAGGGTCGTCTGAAGCCGTTTCAGATGCGGCAGGAGGTTGATCATTTCATCTGTCTCGCCGCTGGCGCTCATGGCAATGATCACATCACCATCGTTCACCAGACCAAGATCGCCGTGCAGCGCGTCCTGCGTGTTCAGCACCACCGCCGGAGCGCCGGTGGATGTTAGGGTGGCTGCGATTTTGAACGCCACGTTCCCCGACTTGCCCACTCCGCAGATGATGATCTTGCGGCCTGCGTCAACAGCGGTGCGCAGTGCTTCGACCGCCCGGATGAACGTTTCATTCAGGCGCTGCCGCAGCCGCTGGATTTCAGCGATTTCCAGTTCAATGACAGTGCGGGCCAGAGCGAGATAATCCATTCCGAAACAGGGAAAGCCTCAGCGATGCGGCAACCGGAGTTGTGCTCAGCGCCGTCCTCTGGATGTCGCCGCCAGAGCGGTTTCCGGTTCGGGTATAAAGCCGGGAATCTCTTCGACCGGTGCTGGCGCCTTCCTTCTGGGAGAAGGGGCCGGTTTTGCCGGTGATTTTTCCCTCGCTGCCGGACGCGGGCTGCCGGCCCGGGGCGGATAGCTGATGTCAATGTGCTCGTCCGGGTTGTGTTCAATTACCGGCGGCCGCTCCCGGGTTGATATTGCTTTAGCAGGAAAATTTTTGCCGCCGGACGTGAGGACAGGCTTTTTCTGCGTTCGCGGCAGGGACGTGCTGGCGGCTGCTTTCGCTGCTGCAGGCTTGGCCGCCGTCTGCTTTCGATGCGGTATTGGCGCGGTGAGCACTTTTTTTTGAGCTGCGGGCCCCTTCTTCGTCGTCACCGTCCTCTTCGGGAACACTTTGGCGGGCGGCACTCTTTTGGAGACCAGTTCCGGAGCTTTGCCCTTACTGGCTGGTTTCCTTCCCGAATCCGCATTACCGCCATGCGCCGTCAGCGGCAAAATTCCCAGCAGCAGGGCGCTCAATAGACCGGTCTTCACACCCCCGAATCTGCCTAAGTTTTATAAAATATCAAGTATTTTTAGGTGTTTTTGCAAAAAGCGGGAATATCTTTTGAGTGCCGGACCCCTTTTGTCACGGAACACACCTGAGGCGCTGAACATATCGCGGCGGAGGAGCCAGAGCGAAGTCAACATAAACCGTGAAATCGCCGGTGGTGTCCGGAGTCACAAACCCGTCCAGCTCCCAGGAGGCACCGCCATCCGCGGAACTTTCCACCGCATAAATTTTCCCGGCGACCGCCGGAAACTTGTTATTAAAAATCCACGCGTCGGGATCGGGATCGAGATCGGTCGCGAACTCATAACTGGCCTCCAGCGTGCGGAGCCGGCTGGCGGCATCCGCCGGATTGGTTCCGGAGAACAATTCTGCAGCGAGATTGACTCCGTCGCCGTCGGTGTCCGTATCGAGCGGAACATCACCGATCATCGCCCCCCCGATCCGGTAATCCTCCGTTGCCGAGTCATTCATACCGGTGATCTGAAGCGTCACCGTTTTCACTTCCGGAGGGATAATGGCGTAAAGCTGACGCCCCACGACGACGGACGCCGTGGCCGGCAGGAGCCCGGGATTGAATTCGTCCCCCGTAAGTTTCTTGTCCTGGTTCAGATCCAAATCCGCCGGCAACAGCGACACTTCCGCCTGGGTATCATTGTCAAAAATGTAGAGCAGCTTCGCCGAGAATTCGTCAGTGTCTTCAAAATTGGTGCCGGCACTGCCTTCATAGCAGTAAATCTCCATCGCGAAGTAAGCCTGCCCGGTGGACTGCAAATCGATGGGCTGGGAATGAAGGACATGGGTTCCCGGGACACCGCTCACGCTGAATGCGTAGGTCTCACCCGGCCCCCAGCCCGTAAAACCGGGAACCGCCGCGATGTCCGAGGACACACCTCCCAGCGTTGTTTTCACAAGGGGAAGCGGGGGCAGGGAACTGTACAGCCTGACAAACAATCCCAGATCGCTTGAGGCCGTATTGTCGGAGTTATGGAGCGAGATGGCGATGGTGTGAGTGCCGGCGGAAAGCGCTCCAAGGGAAATCGGTGCGCTGAGCACGGTTTCGTCCGCCAGCCCCCGGTCGGCCAGCATCGTGTAGGTGTCACCGGTGCCGTTTGCGCGGCCCGGGACTGTGCCGGTCATGTTCACCCGCCTGCGCTCCTCACCGTCGATGTAGATCACCGCGCCGTCATCCGCGAGCATCACCAGGTGCATGTTCGTGAAGTCCTCCGTCGTGGTAAACTGCTTTTTGAAATAGGCGGTGTAGCGCTGGCCGGCAGGGGGAGCCGCCGCGGTGCCGTCCACTCCGATGAAAGTACCCGTGTCGCCCCAATACGCGATGCCCCCGTAGGAGAATGGCCCGGCCTTGTTCGGGGTAAAGGCGGGTCCATCATAATTGCCGTCGAATGCATACCAGGTGGTCGCGAAATCGGCATCGTTCGCCGCCGGGTCAGCGCCGTTTGTTGGATGCAGGACGTCCCATGGATCTGTTTCAGCGATGATCGGGGCCTGGGCGTTCACAGCCGCCGCGAGCAGTAAATGCGCGGCAGCCGAGAGCGCCGCCATTTTGAGCGGGCGGTGCATATGGTTGGGTCACGAGGATTGGCTAACGAAAAGATCAGCGGCTGGTCACACTCACCCGAACGTACACATGCTGCCGCTCAGTGACAGGCCGCGGGCTCCGGCGGGTGATTTCCTCCGTTCCGTCCGGGTGGGTCACCGCCGAAACCACTTCATCGTTGAGTGCCGACCATGTCGCAAGGTTCGTGGAGAATTCAGGCACGATCCTCACATCATCCGCGGCGTAATTTCGCCGGTAACGCAATACCAGATAAACATCCGGAATGTCGTTGACGACGACTGTTTCAAAAGTCGCGGAAATAATCCCGCTGGTAAGACCGGATGCCGGGGTCAATCCGAGTCCGTATTCCACCAGATTGCTGACGCCGTCGCCGTTGAAATCATCTCCCATCCCGCCGGTAACACTGTTGCGCGTCACCCAATCCGCAAAAGTGTCGGAGTCCTCTCCGCCCGGAGAACCTCCCGGCGCGGCACTGGCACGCCAGTTGGCCGGATTTCCAGGATCAGGATCAGACATCGGATTGACGAGGACCAGGGAGAAGCCCGCACCATCCGCCGACTCCGGCCATGGCGACTTGTCGTCATACACAAAATCAAAGATGTGCCCCGCCGCGGCATCCAGCAACTCCAGCCGTTCGCCGCTGTTCGAAAGATTACTCTGCTCTGCAAATACTCCGAAAACGGGCACACCTGGATGCCGTGTCTCGAATGCGGCCTGATCGGCCACCAGCAAAATTCGCTGACCCGGGCCGATGATGCTGTTGTCGGGAAACTCGAAAGAGATGCCATCGTCAAAGCGGCAGCCGGTCATATCCACCGGCCCGGCGGAAATGTTCATCAATTCGACAAACTCAAACTGCTGTCCGATGAATCCTCCCGTCGTTTCGGAGCCGCTGGCCACCGGGTTGTAGCTGAACTCGGAGATGGTGACGTTCGTTGCACTCCCGGGCACTCCCAGAATGAACGATGCCTCGGTAAGAGGGGACCACACTCCGTTTTTCACGATCCGGGCTTTTACCGTGCCGCTTTGCGGCAGCGTCACCGGACCGCTCACAGCGATCGCCGTGGCTGCGGGGGCATCGATTTCCGGTGCCGTTCCCGCCAGTTCGATCGAGCACAGGAAGTCATCATCCGCCACGGTTTGATTCAACCCCTGGATGCAAAGGAGGTTCTGTCCGACAGTCAGACCTGCGATTTGAGAGGTGAGATCGATGGTTTGAAAGACGACCGCTTCTCCCTCCGGACGTGCGGTCTCCGCACGATCATTGAATTTCGGAGCGAGACCGGCTTTTGGTTGACCTGTGACGTCAGCATCGTTGAACCGGAAAAGAGGAGCACCTCCGTTCAAAAAGATGTAAGCACCGTCGTCATACTTCATCTTTAGCGAGAGTCCGGTCATCGCCGCTTTTTGCTCTGCGGTTACCGTGAAGGGGATGCGGATATAGAGCGAACTGTTCACGTTCCTCATTCCCGTCACGGTGGTCACGATGTGCGGGGCGTAGGTGGGATTCGCGTCAAAGCCGAGGGCCACCGAACCTGTGGACCATGAAGCGATATTGGTGGGCTCTGCCAGATTCTTCCACCCGTTGTTGCCGTATTCGTCCGTCGCCACGATATATCTGCACGTGGAGTTCATTGCCGTTCCAATCAGAGACATCGGTGGCGGTACGGTTGTAAACATCGGATCGGATCCGTCGAGCGTGTAATAAATGGTTCCGCCGGCGGCATTCGGATCATTGATCGTCAGTTGAAACCCGATAGGAACCGTGCCGCCGAACTGCGAGAAAGTCGGTGCTGCGGTGGAAGGATACATTCCCAGCGCGCCAAACTGCGTCAGAAGGGTATTGTTGCGGGTTGGGATATAGATATCCCTCAGCCAATCCATTTCCGGGCGCCAGTGATCGTTGCGCGTGAAGGCGATGTTGTCAGGATTGTTCCGGTTCACGTCGCCCCAGCGGGCGGACTCGGCGATGATTGGCAGGTCGAGTTCGTTGCGGAGGGCCAGCAGACGGGCCTGGTTTCGGCTTACCGTCATCGCTCCATCGTTAAAGAAGTGTTTCTGGAGCCGGTCCGCCACCTTCATGCGGAACTGCCGGTTATACTTCCTGAGCGCATAATAGATTTCCGCCGGCGGGCCGGGCACTCCCGCGGTCCGGCTGGTGCCGCCGGTGTCCGACGTGTCGGTCACCGGAGTGCCGACCAGCGTGTGATTGAAGTTTGCCACCCGCATGGTGGGCACCAAACTGGAAAGGCTGTTGCCCATGCTGATTTCCGCATCCCAGACCTGGAAATAAAACGGCGAGGGATCAGGCCCGCGGGAGCGCCGGCCGGCTTCCCAGTTCTTATTGAAGAAACGGGATGCATCCGTCAGGTTAACCCCCGGCGTGCCGCGGAAAACAGGTCCCAGCCAGTCATTCTGTGCTCCCCACATTTGCACGATCATATTGTCGATTAACTCGTCGTAGTCGATGTAGGTCTTGAGTTGTTCGTAGGTGGTCGGATTGGCGGCGTTTGAGGCCGGACGGACGAGTGCGAGCGCCGCATCCATGGCGGCACCGGTGCCGTCCACCACGCTAAAGAGCGGATTTGACGTGTTGGAATGCTCCACTACGTCCCAGTCTTCATCTTCACCTCCGAGGTGATCGGAAAAGAATTCGTGGCTTTGTACTTCATGCAGATCGTACACGCCCCAATAGAGGCCGTTGATATACATGTGTGCATACCGTCCGCGATGAGCGAGACGTCCCATGTCCAGTTCCGTTTGTCTCAGGAAGCGGTCGCGGCAATACACTGCATGGCGCGCGAGACCTTCTGCATTGGAACCGAACGGCACCGACCAGCCGTCGTGGCCTCCCGGACGCAGTTGCAGCTTATCAAAGCTCTGCACCGGCGACCCGGCAAAAAGCGGCTGCTCCAGCCTTCCCGCCCCATACTCCTTGCGGAAATACACCCGGAATGGTTTTTTGGGGTGTTCCAGCGGCGCATCACCGCCGTGCATCCGCAGGCCCACATTTTCTTGCCAGTTCTCCTTCCCGCCCTGCTTCCAGAATTCCATGGACACAGCCAGTTCCAGTCCAGGCGTCAGTCGTCCATTGCTGTAAATGCCATTCGCAGTGCCGAAGATCTGTGAGATGTCGCCGGCGAGGCTGATGATCGGCAGCGTGTCCTGCAGCGCTTCAATCATGAGTGCCTGCGGGTAGGCCGGATTGGTGGTAATCGTTGGGTCCATCCGGTAGTCCGCCGGCACTGCGGGGCCGGAGAGCTGTCCGGTGGTAAAATTATACTCGTTGCCCCAAGTGGTCGGAAATCCCCCTGGTGCAGCGGGCTGAGTGACCACCTGGCTTGCAAACAGGTAGGTGTGCGTCTTCACCGTGGAAGGCTGCCATCCGGTGCGGAAGGCGCCCGCGCGCAAGACGGTGGAGGCAAAGACAGAGACAGGAGCGGTATAAATACTCCCCGTCGTCGCCGTCGGTGCGGAACCGTTTGTCGTATAACGAATCTGCGCCCCGGGCGTATGCGTCGTCAGCGTCACGGACACCGGCCCCGTCAGGAACCCGCGTTTCACACTGAAGTCCGGCGCATCCACGAAACCATCCACCGGCGTTGTAGCATTGCTTGTTCCCGGTGACGGCACAGCGAAATAGCCAGTGCGATAGGGTGCCGCTGAATCGATTTTGGTGAGTTGCAGTTCCGGCATCACCACCAAATCGGAGCTTGGCGACAGATTCAGTGCTTGGATCGCCAGCACGTTCACGCCGTTGATCAGGAGCGACTTCTGACTGGAAATATCGAACGGCCTGAAGATAAAGGCATCCTCCTCGCCATAGGCGGCGGTCGCGGTCGAATTGAAAACGAGCGATCCCGGCGCATTGGTCTCCGCCGCGGTGGGAGGATTCAGACGGGTGCCGTTAAGAAACGCGGCGAAACCGTCATCATATTTCATGCGCAGAATCAGCGAAAGGACATCCTGCGCGTTCGTGATGTTGAACGGGATGCGAACGTAAAATGAAATCGTATTGGTTGGGACCGTTCCTGCTGGACTAATCAAGCCCCCGCCCGCGGCAGGCTTGTAGGAAGTGGCAGTGGTGGTATCATTATCATATCCCACACCGGTCACTGCGGATGTCCACCCTGTTTCCGTGAAACCAATCGTTTCCCATCCCGGCATCGCCGCGGTTGGCACTCTCCACCGGCAGGAGGCCCCCGATGCCACCGGGGTCTGGTTAAGCACGGGCTTTGCGCTGCCGTAGGAGCGGTCCTCCTCCTGGGGCGGGTAGGGGTTCCATTCCGTTAGCTTTGTGGTTCCATCCGCCGCTACCAAAGCAAGGTACTCTCCGTTTTTTTCGAGATCGAAATTGGTGTGCAGTTCGGCGGCGGGATTTTTCCGGTCTTTCCCGGAGCACCAAACCAGCAGGGAGCCCTTCGCCGGCAGGGAAACCGCCGGGAACACCCACTTTTGCGGCACGGCAATGTCATCCGTCAGAGCCATCCCGGTAAGATCCGCGGGTGTGGCATCCGGATTGTAAATTTCCACCCAGTCCGAGGTGTTCCCGTCCGCATCCTCGATGGTATCTTTGTTTTCGGCCTGGAACTCAGAGATAACCGGTGTCGCTGCGGCCGGCAGCGCCGCAGTCAGGGACAGGATAACCGCAGCGAATGAAAGGGAAGGCGCACGCATAACAGGAGAAGGGGAAGGGACGTCTATTCACCGTGAAGTTTATAGACTATTCATTGAATGAGCATGAGTCATACCAGATAAACCGCGGAAGGAAAATGCAAGTTTCCCGGTTTTCCCCGGGGGTTGCCTCCCTCTAACCGATCATTTGTTCAGAGGGAAACGCGGGGGATTTTGAACGAACCTGGCTTGATTTAGCTTGATTTGGGGCTGGAGGAACGGGGAATTCTGCTAAGAAGGGAAGGGGTTGCGGAACTTTTCCGCAGGAGTCCGTCCCGGGGCTGCAAGAACTTCGTCGCAAACCTGCTCGTCTTTTGCGAAAGTCGTCCTACTCCTCGTTCCCGACCCCTTTTCCTCATGACCCTTATCGACGGCAAAGCCGTTTCCCAAAAAGTCCTCACCGAATGCCGCGCCGAATTGACCCGGTTGACTGAACAGGGCCTCCGGCCCGGCCTCGCGGTTGTGCTCGTCGGCGACGATCCTGCGTCCCGGGCCTACGTGGGCTCGAAAGTCCGCACCTGTGCCGACCTGGGCATGTTCTCCCGAAAACTCGAACTCCCCGCCTCCACCACGCAGGAGGCTCTCCTCGAAGTGGTTCGGGACCTCAATGCCGACCCGGCGATCCACGGCATCCTCGTCCAATCGCCGCCTCCCCCTCACATTGACGAGTCCGCCATCGTCCGCGCACTCGACCCCCGCAAGGATGTGGACGGATTCCATCCGGAAAATGTCGCCCGGCTGGCTCTCGAAGACCCCGCCGCCTTCGTCCCGTGCACCCCCCTCGGCTGCCAGCGCCTCCTGCTGGAATACAATATCCCCACCGAAGGCGCGAACGTGGTCATCATCGGTCGCAGCATGATCGTCGGCAAGCCCCTCGCCCTTCTCCTCATGGCCAAAGGCAAAGGCGGCAATGCGACGGTCACTGTCGCCCACAGCCGCAGCCGCGACCTTCCCGCCATCTGCCGGCAGGCCGATATTCTCATCGCCGCCATTGGCCGGCCCGGCTTTGTCACGGAGGATTTTGTCAGGGAAGGCGCTGTCGTCATCGATGTCGGCATCAATCGCGTCCCCGATCCATCTGCCAAAAACGGCTACCGGCTTGTCGGAGACGTGGATTTTCCCAAAGTCTCGCCAAAGTGCTCCGCCATCACCCCTGTGCCAGGCGGGGTTGGCCCGATGACCATCGCCATGCTGATTTCCAATACGATCAAGGCCGCCAAACAGCAGCGGGTGACGACGTAAAGCCGTTCATTGCATCGCCCTGCGTTCCATCTTTACTGTGCCAATATGAAGTTCCTCCTCACTGTTTCCGCCATGGCCCTTCTCTCGCTTTCCGTCCGTGCCGTGGAAATCATCGCCCATCGCGGAGCCTCGCATGACGCGCCGGAGAATACCGTGGCGGCCTTCAAACTCGGCTACGAGCAGAAAGCGGATGCCGTCGAACTCGACATTTACCTCTCTAAAGACGGTGAGGTGGTGGTCATGCATGACAAGACCACGAAGCGGACTGCCGGTGCGGACAAGCCCGTGGCCGAACAAACGCTGGCCGAGCTCCGCGCGCTCGACGCGGGCAAATGGAAGGATGCCAAATTCGCGGGCGAACGCATTCCCACCCTCAAAGAGTCCCTCGCCACCGTTCCTGCCGGCAAACGTCTGTTTATCGAAATCAAGTGCGGCCCTGAGGTTCTCGTCCCCATGCAGAATGTGCTCAAGGAATCCGCTCTCTCCCGCGACCAACTGGTGATCATCTGTTTCCAGGAAGCCACCCTCCGCAAAGCCCGCCCGCTCTTTCCCGATCTCCAGCTTTACTGGCTCGTCAGTTGGCCGAAGGACAAAGCGGGTCAGCCTCCGGTCGCCAAGCCAAAAGTCGAAGATCTCATCGCCACCGCCAAATCCGCGGGCTTCAACGGCCTCAATCTCGAGTCGACCTTTCCCATCGACAAAGCCTTTACGGACAAGGTCACTGCCGCCGGTCTCAAGCTCTACACCTGGACCGTGGACGATCCCAAACTCGCCGCTTCCCTGACCGCTGCCGGCGTCGCGGGGATCACCACGAACCGTCCGGAATGGCTGCGGGAACAGTTAGGGAAGAAATGACAGGCGGGAGCCGAATCGCAGCGAATAGACTTTGGATTTTCAGGTGCGCCGGTTATAAGCGCGGCTGCCATGAGTCTCCGTTCCCTGCCTATCATGGGCATTCTCCGGATTATCGGAGTGTCCCTCGCTCTGCTCGCGCAGGCGGGCGCATTGACGGTGGACCCCGGCGGTGCGGCTAAGGCGGGCGTTCAATTGAGCATGGCGCTGGTGGAGGGACATCCGGCCATTGCGTATTCGGACAGTCAGCTATCGACCGTAAAGTACGTGCGCGCGCTCGACGCCGACGGCTCTGCATGGGGGACACCCGTCACGGTGCATGCGGCTTCGGCATTGGGTCCGTGGGTTGCACTTCGGGTGGTAAACGGGAATCCGGCGGTTTGTTATTGCGACAGATCGCTGTTCAGGATGATCTTCGCGCGGGCGGACGATTCCACGGGAGCCTCATGGAACACCCGCGTGCTCATCGACATCGAGCCAGCCATGAATTTGCCATTCAGTATGGAAGTGGTCGATGGACGTCCGGCAATCAGCGTTAGCGGAGCGCCCGGATTGGCCTTGAGATATGTTAGGGCCGCGGATGCGAACGGAGCGGCATGGGGACCACCGATAAGCGCAGCCGGTACCGATCCCGTTTTTGAGTCCTCTCTGAAAGTGGTGGAAGGCCGCCCCGCCATTGCCTGGCAGGGATTCGGCGGCTTGCGGTACGTTCGTGCTTTAGACTCCGCCGGCACCGCGTGGGGCACACCGGTGCTCGCTGTCCCCGCACCCGCAACCATGGTTTACCGCAGTCTTTCGATGCAAGTGGTGAACGGCCGCCCCGCAGCAAGCTACCAGGCAAGTTCCGCGGGTCTGCATTATGTCAGGGCCATGGATAGCACCGGTGCCGCGTGGGGTGAGCCGGTAATGGTGGACGGCGCACAGAACTCCGGTCAGTTTTCTTCGCTGGCGGTGATCAATGGAAAACCGGCCATCGGATATCATCTGCCCGCCGGGCATTTCGATTTGAAGTTCGCGCAGGCCATCGACAGCGACGGCGCCGCGGGCGCGTGGGAGTCTGCAGTCACTGTGGAAAGCGCAGGCTTCGTGGGAATGTACACTTCGCTTCTGGAAGTAAATGGCAGGCCCGCCCTCGCCTATCATAACGATTCACTCGGCAGTCTGCATTACGTTCGCGCCACGGGTGCAGGAGGAAACGCCCAATGGCCCGCGAATCTGGTGGTGGAGAATCCGGACCGCGAAACCATTCCCCGCGGCTCCACAAGGGACTTCGGCAACGTGCCCGTAGGCTCGACGGGGTGGTCCTCTTTCATTCTCAAAAACCCCAATTCCGGCAGCGTCACCCTCACTGGGGTAACTGCGACCATCGACGGTCCGGATGCTGCTGAGTTCCGGATAACCGTTCAGCCTCCCGCGCATGTGCCCGCGGAGCATACTTACGATCTTTCGCTCATCTATGCTCCGGTGACACCCGGACTGAAGTCGGCGGTGGTGCACATCATCAGCAATGCCGGCGACATAATGGATTCCTACGACATCAATCTGAAGGCTTCCTCCGTGCCGGACATCACCGTGAGAGGACCTTCCAATAACCTTGTGCTGGACGAGGGCTCCCTGATTCTCCCGCTCACCGCCCCCGGCGCGGCGGTTGATTTCATTTTTTCGGTGGGGAATCCTGGGGGAGCGGACTTGAGCGGCCTTGCCCTAACCATCGATGGGCCGGATGCCGCGGAATATTCCGTCGCCGTTCCTCCTGCGCCAACGGTGGCTCCCGGCGGCAACACCGTCTTTACCATTCGCCATGCACCTTCCACGGAGGGAGGCAAAACCGCCACCCTGCACCTTGCCAGCAATCTCACCGGAAATCGAAACCCCTTCGATTTAACCCTCCGAATGGCCGCCGGCACTCTGGACCGCACGTTCACTCCGCTTACCAGCCCGGTCCACAGCATCGCCCTCCGCGCGAATGGAAGAATTCTCGCGGGAGGCCTGAATTCGATAGCGGGCTTCAATCCCAACGGCTCTCCTGACACATCGTTCTTTTCCCCGCCGGTCCTCGGCGACGTCAAATGTATCGCCACCCAGAAGGATGGAAAAATCCTTATCGGCGGTACCATCACCCAGGTGAACGGTAAGGCCCGGCAGGGAATTGCACGACTGCTCCCGGACGGCTCGCCCGATGAATTCCTAACGCCCGCAACGAAGGTTCATGACATTGCCTGTCTCGCAGTGCAGGCGGATGGAAAGATCCTTGCGGGCGGATTTATGATATTGGCTGAAGACCTGCCCCACCGGGCATTGGCCCGGTTTCATCCTGACGGATCGCTGGACACCGGCTTCGCCCCGCATTTCAGCGGTAACATCATTTGTCTTGCCATCCAATCCGACGGCAAAATTCTCGCCGGCGGATCATTCAGCATGGCAAATTTTGAGCCTTCGAACTCCATTGCCCGGTTGAATCCGGATGGCTCAAACGATAAATTGTTTTCCTGCCAACTGGCCATGGGGGTGTCGAGCCTCGCCGTTCAGCCGGATGGAAAAATATTCGTCGCAGGAGGATTCAACGGCGGGGTGGTCCGCCTGATGCCGAACGGCACGCGCGATCCCTCAATGGCCCTGGTGATGGATTGGGATGTCAAAAAACTGCTCCTCCAGGCGGATGGCAAATGTGTGATCCCCGGAAATTTCGAAATGGCCGGCGGACCGGACGGCCATACCATCGCCCGCATCCATCCGAACGGATCTCTGGACGCCACTTTTGCGGCTTCGGTGGATGGTGCGGATACCAGTCGCCTGACAATGCAAGCCGACGGAAAAATCCTTATTGGCGGAGACTTCTCGAAGATTGGCGGCATCGCTCGACCTAACTTCGCGAGACTGGACAATGACCGGGCCACCGCTTTCCTGAACATCACAGATTCTGCCATACGCTGGATGCGCGGAGGTTCTGCGCCGGAGGTGACGGACGTATCGATTGATGTGAAAGCGGCCGGCTCCGATGAGTGGACAGCGTTAGGCACCGGAACTCCTATTTCCGGAGGCTGGGAGCTCAGCGGCATATCACTTCCATCCGCCGGCAGCATTCGCGCGCAGGGATTTTCCGGCGGTTCGCTGATGGAAACCGTGGCGCCGATTCCGACTGCCATCGAACGCTGGCGGACTCATTACTTTGGCAGCCCTTCGGATACCGGCAGCGCCGCGATTGCCGCCGATCCGGATGGCGACGGGCTCATCAATTTCGTGGAGTTCGCCTTTGGCCTTTCTCCTTTGGTTGCCAGCAGCCTTCCGGAATTCAGACTGGAGGGGGACACGCTCAGCGCGTCGTTCACGGTTCCAGAGGCAGCAGCCGAAATGATCCTCTACAGCGCCGAGTGGAGCTCCGAACTCTCCTCCGGCCCCTGGACGCCCATCCCCGACACGGGTGCCAGCAATGTACATACATTTAGTGCCCCGGGCGGCCACTCGCGCCTCTTTGTGCGCTTCGTTGTAAAAATGCGTTAGGAGACCTCCGGATATCCGGATAAAACCACTGCACCCCAAAGGATCACCCCTGCGGATCAATCCCGCACCACCGCCCTTTTGCCGCGCAGGCCCCCCGCGCAATTGAGCAGTTTGAAGCTTGAAGTTTCTTTGCAGTTTGATGTTTGATTATTGAAGTTTCCCTCCGCCATGAACTCCCGCCGTTTCATCCGGCTCCTCACGTTCTTCGGAATGAGCCTTGCGTCGCTCGCAGACGTGCGCGCGCTCACGGTAGCCCAGACCGGCGCTCCGGTCAGCGGCGCGGTCAGAAACAGCATCGCCATCGTCGAAGGGCGGCCCGCTCTTGTATGGTCTGACCGGACACTCTTGAAATATTCCCGCGCTTTGGACGCGAACGGCACCGCATGGGACGAACCCCTCACCCTCAACGTGGGCCCCGGTCTCGGGGTCTATGCGACGCTTCGGATCGTCAATGGAAAGCCGGCAGCCAGCATCTTCGACAACTCCCGGGGTCTGGTCTTTATCCGTGCGGCGGACAGCCTCGGCACCGTGTGGGACCCTCCCGTCGTTGTCTCTGGCGGCATTACCATGCAGACCAATATGGAGATTGTCGATGGGCACCCCGCGGTCGCATTCCGCGATCCGGGACTCGGTGTGATTTTCAAGCGCGCCACTGATCCCGATGGCACGGCATGGGGACCCCGGGTGACGGCTGCGATGTTCCCGGGTGGCATGTTCCATTCCATGAAAGTGGTGAATGGACGCCCCGCCGTTGCCGTCGCTGATTCCAGCGGCCTTTGGTTCGCCCGCGCCGACGATTCCGCGGGGGCTGTTTGGCTGCCGCACGTGCACGCCACGCAGGACACGGGCGTCGTTCACTGTTCGATGAACGTCATCGGCGGTCATCCCGCTATCAGTTATACCATCGCCGGCGATGTCCTCAAATATGTGCGCGCCAACGACCCGGAGGGTAATTCATGGGGCGAACCGGTGACGCCTGATCCCGTGGATTTGACGGGAGTGCAATCCGCGCTCGCCATGATCAATGGAAAGCCGGCCATCGCCTATCACTCCGCTGCTCCTTTGAACGACTTGAGATATGTGCAGGCCGGCGACAGCCACGGCACCACACCTGACGGCTGGAATCGTCCGCTGACGCTGGAGAGCGCGGATATCACCGGCGAATATCCCACGCTGATGGAGATCAACGGCTGGCCGGCGGTCACTTCGTTCGATGTCACGCAGAGCAGCCTCAAATATCTCCGCGCCACGAATCCGGGAGAGGATGCGATCTGGGAATTGGGTCTTCTGCTGATGCAAAATGGGAATCCCATTGCCAGCGGCGGGACCGTTGAGTGCGGTCCCCTCGAGCCTGGAAGCGTTGCCAACACGGTGGTGGTGATCAGGAATCAAAGCCTTACGGGCGGCGCGATTAACATCCTCGGTCTGACCATCGATGGCCCGGATGCCGCGGAGTTTTCCATCGCCGCTTCTCCAGCCACTCCCATTGCCGGCGGAGGGCAGTCCGCGTTCACCATCAAGTATGCTCCGGTCTCGCTGGGGAAAAAGATGGCCGTGCTGCATCTCACCACCGATTCCGGGAGCCCCGCTGCTTCCTATGAAATCATCCTGACGGGTGACTCTGCGCCGGATATTGGCGTGGAATGGCCGCCGGGAACATCCCTTGAGGATGGTGCCACTCTCGTCTTTCCCGTCGCCGCGCCGGACACCGGCAGCGATCTGATTTTTACAGTGCGAAATCGCGGCGGCGCCACCATGAACAGCCTGACCGTGAACCTCGACGGCCCTGACAAATCCGAGTACGCTCTCGCTGCGGCGCCCGCATCCGTCGTGCCCCCCGGGGGCAGCACCGCCTTCACGCTGCGGCACACTCCGCTGACGGACGGAGGCAAGATCGTCTCTCTCCACATTGCCAGCAACGTCACAGGCAGCCGCAACCCGTTCGATTTGACCATAAAGAGAATCGCCGGCAAATTGGACGATTCCTTCCATCCCTTTCAGACGGACGACCTAACGTGTGTCGCCGTGCAGGCGAACGGCCAAATCCTCGCGGGGGGCTTTGAAACACTCACCGCCTTCAACCCGGACGGGAGCGCGGATAATACGTTTTTCTCCCCTGCCATTACGGACGGTGACGTCATCTGCATCGCTCTGCAAAAGGACGGCAAAATTCTCATCGGCGGCGACTTCGATCGCGTGGACGGAAAGGTGCGCCCCGGCATGGCCCGCCTGCTGCCCGACGGTTCGCTCGACCTGTCCTTTGTCCCTGTCCTTGAGGCAGGCGCCTTCTGCATGGCGGTGCAGCCCGATGGAAAAATCGTCGCAGGACTGGTTCCGAATCCCATCGCGGCCATTCAGCCGTGGCTGGTTCGCCTCCATCCGGACGGATCGCGCGATGAGACGTTCGCTCCCCGTCTGAATTTTGCAGTCTTTTGCATCGCACTCCAGCCTGACGGACGGATTCTCATCGGCGGCCCCTTCGATACCGTCAACGATCTCATGACCGGCGGCATCGCGCGCCTGCTGCCCGACGGAACTCTGGACCCTTCCTTTTCAAGGACCCAGCCTCTCGGTGTTCTCAGCCTGGCCCTTCAGCCGGACGGAAAAATCTTTGCCGGCGGCAATTTTCAGGGAAACATCGCGCGCCTGTCTGTGGAGGGCATTCGCGATCCTTCCATGATCCTTTCATGCGACGACGCGGTGCATGCCGTGGAACTGCAGACCGATGGCAAGTGTCTGCTCGCCGGAAACTTCAACACCGTTGGCGGGCTCGGGCGTAACCGCATCGCGCGGATCAATGCCGATGGCACCCTCGACGAAACCTACACTCCCGCGGTGAATGGAGGCCCCGTCCGGCGATTGGCGGTGCAGGCAAATGGCGCAGTGCTTCTGCTGGGCGACTTCACGGCTATCGGAGGCGTTGGAGTGCCCGGGTTCGCAAGGCTGGAAAACGAACCTGCGCGCGCGCTGCTCGAGAGAACGGCGAAATCCTCTGTGCGCTGGCTGCGCCGCGGCGCCGGCCCGGAGGTGCGTGACGTCTCTTTCGAAATCAGGCCGGAACGCTCCGGCGCCTGGACCTTGTTAGGCGATGGAGTCCGCATTGCCGGCGGCTGGGAGTTGACGGGCATCGCATGGCCATCCTTCGGCGCCATTCGGGCCCGCGGACTCGCCGGCGACTCTCTCATGGAAACAGAGTTGCCCATCCTAACGCCTCTCGAATCATGGCGCATGCATCACTTTGGCACCGCCGCCAGCACCGGCAGCGCCGCGGATTTGGCCGATCCGGACCTCGACGGCCTAACCAATCTCGTGGAGTTCGCCTTCGACCTCTCCCCGGTCAACGGGGACAGCCGCACGCTCCCGGAATTCAGGCGCTCCGGTGAAATGCTCGCCGCTTCCTTCATCGCGCCGGCGGATCGCGAAGAGGTCCTTTACCGCGCCGAGTGGAGTCCCTCCATGCAGGCCGGCACATGGACGGAAATTCCGGACACCGGCACGAGCGGCGAACACGTGTTCAGTATGCCGGCGGGCGCTGAAAGGAAATTCGTGCGCTTTGTCGTCAGGACGGCTTTATCCGGCGAATGACAGCCGGAACGCGGTTAGGCGTCCTGTCCCGCGTTTGTCAGGAAACGCCGGCAGCGCACCGGTGCGGTGATCGTGCCGGCGGGCTGCATGGCGCATGCGCAGCGGAGCTTTGTCGAATCGCTCGATCAGGCGCGCGCAGCCTGTGCCTTCATCCTGTGCCAAATGCAACACCTCTGCGCTGTCCAGCGGCATCTGCGGGAAACCCGAAGCCGGGCGTCCTCTCCCCGGCGCGTGCTTGTTGGCGTCTCCTGGATGCTTCCTTCTGGCGTCCGCTGACGTTGCACGTCCGCCCGCAGGCCGGAGGGTGCAAATCCCCTTGGACGGCGCTGCGGGGGCGTGGCATGTTGACGAAGACATGAAGGCACTGGCATTTTTACTCTTTCTGGCCTCCGTCGCGCTCGGTGGATGGGCATGGTGGGAACGTTCCGAACGGATCGCCGCCGAGTCGGATCTGGCGGCCATGACGCTGGAAAAGAACCGGTTCGAGAAAAGCGCCAAGGAAAGCATTGGCGACAGGATCGCTCTGGCCTCCGGCGGGGCCATCAAGGCGAGCGGGCCGACCGGGATCTTGGAACAATTGAAGGACCTTGGCATCCGGATGGAGGACGAGGACGGAAAGAAGCCCGGCAGCGATCTAAAAGAGCCGGGCGAAAAGAGCGCGCCTCCCGAAGCCGGCGATATGGCCAAGCTGCTGCGCGATCCGGCCGTCAGGCAGGCGATGCGCGCAAGGGCGGACGCTCAACTCGAATTGATCTACGGCGACTATTTCAAAAAGCTGGGACTCGACGAAACCAAACGCGACGCGCTGCTGGCCATTCTCAAGGAACGGCAGGGCACGCAGACGGACCTTGGACTGAGTGTCTTCGACAAAAAGCAGTCTCCCGCTGAACGGAAGGCTATCGCCGAAAAACTTTCCCGTTCGGCAAAAGAAGCCGGGTCGAAACTCCGGGAGATGCTCGGCAAAGATTACGCGGCGTTCGAACAGTTTGAGAAATCAGCCCCCGAGCGCGAGCAGATGGCCTTTTTCAGTTCCATGCTGAAAGAGAAAAACATCGCCCTCGATGAAGCCGGCGAAAAGAAAATACTCGATGTCGTTTTCCAGGAGCGGCAGGCGTTCAAATTCGATCACGACCTCAGCGACGTGAAAGCGCTGCAGCCGGAAGCACTCACCGAAGCCGCCGTTGACCGCTACATGGAACAGAACGCCAAACTGCAGCAGCAGGTTCAAGCCAAAGTGAAGCCGCTGCTTTCTGCTGAACAGTACGACATCTTCCTGAAAGCGCAGGAAAATCAGCAACAGACAGCGCAAATGCAGTTGGAGTGGCTGCGCCAACTGGCCGGTGGACACGGAGCCGATGTGCGGGACTGAATTGCCTAACGAAAAGTCTTTCCTTCATTCATACCCGTTTTCGCGCAGCCGAATTCCCTCGACGCCCGCAGCGCGAGGCTCAGCATGACAGTTACTATGCAACCCATTATCACCCGCCGTCGCCTGCTGAAGACCATCCTCGCCACCGGCACCGCGCCGCTCATCGTGCCGCGGCGTCTCATTGCCGGAGGAGCGGAACTGCCGCCCTCTGAAAAACTGGCCACCGCGCACATCGGCGTGGGAGGGCAGGGCGGGGGAAACCTGGGCCGCCTCGCCGACATCAAGGAAGTGCAGGTCGTGGGCCTGTGCGATATCGATTCCGGGCGGCTCGCCGAAGCAGCGAAAGCCCATCCCTCTGCAAAGACCCATCGCGACTGGCGGAAGATGCTGGACGAGCAGAAGGACATGGACGCCGTGGTCATCTCCACACCTGACCATCACCACGTTCCCGCGGCGCTCAAGGCGATGAACCTCGGCAAGCACGCCTACGTGGAAAAGCCGCTCGCCCACACCATCCAGGAAGCGCGGCTCATGAAGGAAACCGCCGCCCGGATGAAAGTGGTAACGCAGATGGGCAACGGCGGCCATGCGGGCGAAGGCTTGAGGCTTTGGAAGGAATGGTACGACGGAGGGGTGATCGGCACGATCAAAGAAGTGCACGTCTGGAGCGACCGTCCCGGCAACTGGTGGGGCACTCAGGGCAAGCCGCGCCCCGCCGACAGCCCTCCTGTGCCCGCCAATGTGGACTGGGATCTTTGGATAGGCCCCGCGCCCATGCGGCCCTACAATCCGTGTTATCACCCCATGCAGTGGCGCGGCTTTTGGGACTTTGGATGCGGAGCCCTTGGCGACATGGCGGTACATAATGCCGACCCGGCGTACTATGCGCTCGACCTCGGCGCTCCCGACTGGGTGGAGGCGGAAACGAGTGCGCCTAACAACGACACGTATCCCTCATGGAGCATCGTCACCTGGCATCATCCCGCGAAAGGCAATCGTCCGGAGGTTACCGTGAAATGGTATGACGGCGGCAAGCTCCCGAAAAACGTACCCATGCTCGATCCTGCCCGCAACATTGGAGACAACGGCCTGATTCTCCTCGGTGACAAAGCCGGGATGCTCGGCGGCAGTCATGCGAGCAATCCCGGCATCTTCCCGCTCGAAATGCACGCGAAGACGAAATACCCGCCGAAGACCATTCCACGTTCTCCCGGTCACCACCTTGAGTGGGTGCGCGCCGCAAAAGCCGGGAAGCCGGAGGACTCCAAGAGCGGTTTCTGGTATTCCGCCCCGTTTACAGAGTCCCTTTTGGTCGGCCTCCTCGCCGTTCGTTTCCAGAAACGCATCGAATGGGATGCCGAAGCCATGAAGGCCAAAAACTGCCCGGAAGCCGAGCCCATCATCCGCAAGGCCTACCGCGATGGATGGAAGCTGCCGGTGTGATCTGATCTAACGCCGCTCAGCCGCCGTAAAGGTATTCCTTCAGATAGTCCCAGAACCATTGTTTGTCGTGGTCCTGGTAATGACGCACTGTCGCGCCGGCGAAAAAGACCACGGGCAGCAGAAAACACAGCACCACCAGCGCGAAACACCCGTCGCCGCCGCCGCGGCGTCCCATGGTGGAAACCGGGCGCTGGATGACGTACGGCTGCGCCGCCACGACCACGGGCGCCGGAGAGGCGGCTCCCTGCTGCTGGCGCGGCGGTTGATTCACGAAGACCGGCATCTGCGGATTCACCGGCTGCGGACGCGGCTGCTCATAAATTTGCGTCTGCTGATTGTCCCGCACGCGCCCCTCGATCGGCACGTCGGATTCATACTTTGCCTGCGTATCACCAAATTGCAGCACGTCTCCGTTCATCAGCGTGACGGTGGAAACAATCTGGCCGTTCACCTTCGTGTGATTGGTGGACTCGAGGTCCGAGACCGCAAAGTCCCCGCAGTCCGTCAGCTTCAACACTGCGTGATAGCTGGAACTGGCGCCGTCCCGCAGGACAATGTCGTTGTTCTCCGCCCGGCCAATCGTAAACACCTTGCCGTTGAGGCCAAATTTCGCAGAGGTGCCGTCCGGATAGTTGATGAGGATTTTGGGCATGGGGATGTGGGCGTGGGAACGGGCGCGGTATTAACCCTGGCACGGAAATTCGACAAGTGAGAGTTGCCGCGCGGCAGCGGAGGAACAAAACGCGCTCGGGCAGCGCCTCTTCCGCCGTTCGCGGGGGGGAATCCGGTTGACGCTCCCGCCGCCGTGCGTTTTGTCTTCACCATTCCCGTGTCAGACCCGTCAACCCGCCCTCCCGTTGAAAAGTTCCGCCCCTGCGTCGCTTGCCTGATGGTGAATGAAGAGGGGAAGCTTCTCATCTGCGAGCGCCGGGATTTTGCCGACAGTTGGCAGTTTCCGCAGGGCGGCAGGGACTTCGGCGAGACGCCGCGCCAGGCGCTCGCCCGTGAGCTGCTGGAGGAAATTTCGGTCTCTCCGAGCCACTACACCGTTGTCGAGGAGCGCGGCGGCTACCGTTACCGCTTTCCCGTGCGCCACCGCCGCCGCGGACGCTACGTCGGCCAGCAGCAGATCTATTTTCGGTGCCTCTTCCGGGGCAGCGATTCCCTCATCAATCTCGAAACGAAGCACCCCGAATTCCGCAGCTTCCGCTGGATCAAACCGGCGGAATTCGACCTCCGCTGGCTCCCGGAATTCAAACGCAGCGTTTACCTCAACGTTATGCGCGACTTCTTCGGCGTGGAACCCGTCGGTGGCGATGCAGCGGCAATCGCCTGATTGGAAACGATCAGGCAAAACGCGCTATCCTGTGGCGCGGCTTCTGCGTCTTCCCAGCAATCCCAAAATCCCCGCCGCCGCCAGCGCTGCTGTTGAGGGTTCCGGCACCAGCACAAAGTCGTCCACCACAAACGCCTGTCCGCCGCCGGCGGGATTGTTTTGGCCGCCGATCATGGACACCCGGGCCCTCACCGCCGCCGTATTGGGAGGAGAGATGCCGGAGACCGAGTATTGCTTGTAATTGAAGGGCATGCCGTTCGGAGTGAACAGGCCCGCCGCCACGAGGTTCAGTTCCACACTGGAGATGACGGAGTTGCCCGCGTTCAGGAAGTCGATCGCTAAAATGCTCTGAGCGGCGAGGTAGTTGGCCTCCGCGCCGGCCCAGCCTGTCAGGGTGTATTGCCGTCCGGCCACTCCCGCTACGTCCTGATAAAGATGAGCCGTTGCCGCGCCATTGGCGGCACTGCCGGTAAATGCTTTGAAGAACACCCCGCCGTCAGGGCCGTTAAATCCATCCGGGGGAGGACCGTTGAGATTCCCGTCCGTGGTCTCCGGCGTGGGAGAGGGCCCCGCCCATGGCTCGGAACTCAGATCATCAAAATAAGGCCCGGAAATCGCGCGCGAGGCTTGATTCGTCCAGTTGTTAGGCTGCGGGAGAAAGAAGCCCGGAGCCACCTCGACGGCATGCGTTCGGTCGAAGTTCCCGTTGGCGAGCAGGAAGGCTCTGCTGTCTCCGGTTCCGCCAAGGGTGGCGGCACAGACGACGGCAACGAAAAGTGAATTCCGGAGGTTCATGTATCAGGGAAAGTGAGCTGGCGAAACATGGGGACCTCTGCCCTGCAAACAACGCGTCGGAATAGTCCGGATGTCAATAAGCCCTGAAAACGCATACGAGCATCTTCTCGCGGCCCGTGTCGTGCAGTGTGATACCGGTCTTCTGCTCCTTTGCCGGTTCAATCCTGACCAAATGGATGGTGGCAAGGGGGAGAATCGAACTCCCGACCAAGGGCTTATGAGTCCCCTGCTCTACCGCTGAGCTACCCTGCCGTGCCGGGAGGTTGCGGTAACCCGAATGGCATGGTTGTCAAAAGAAAAGCCCGCGCCGCTAAAGCAGCCCGCGGCGCTTGAAGTCGAACTTGTTGATCCGGTAGGACTTCTGGATCATTTCGAAGGTGAATTTCAGCAGGCAGATTTCCCAGGTGTCATCTACGCCCTGAATGACGGCGGCGAGCGGGTTTCCCGAGTCACGGGTCTCTGCAACAATACGCTCCTTCACATTTTCCATCGAGTCATGCACCAGGCTCTCCCTGACATCGCTTTTCCGGAAGGTGAAGGCATACTGAAAAAGAGCGGCATTCTGCACCCGGCTTTTGAGCCACTCGGCAAAGGCGGCGGCCTGTTCGCCAAACCCCTCGAACTCGAATTCGGAGGAAGGTTCCGGCCTCACGATCATGGGGCGTTCCGCCGTAATGCGCCCGGACCTGATCCGCACCTGTCCGATTTGATCCATCAGTTCCGAAAGCAGCAGAAACTCGAAACTTGTAGAACCGAAAGTGTCAATCCTGCGGTCAGGCTCGTAGAGGACCTCGGTGGTTTCGAGGGCGTAATGAATGTCGTCTTCGGAATACATGGAGCGGTTCCGCTGCACGGATACGCGCCGGGGAATGGACAGAGGGTAGCCTATCTTTTGCCAGGCGTCGCAGGAAAAGGACGAATATTTTGGCCGGTCGATGGCCGCTCCCCGGAGTCCGCGGGGCATGCCGGGATCGACCCGCTCGAAAGTCTTTCCTATATCACGCCCAATTCCTTGAGAACCGAGCGGAGTTCCTCCGTTTTGGCTTCACCCATACCAACCATGGGGAGACGCAAATCGCCGCGCATCATGCCTTTGAGGGCCATGGCGGTCTTGATGGGGACCGGGTTCGTGTCGAGCTTGAGAAAAGCGCTGAAGAGGCGGTAATACTTGCGGTGAAGGGCGCGTGCCGTGGCGTAGTCTTCGGCGAGCGCGGCGTTCACCATATCGCTCATAGGACGCGGAATGACGTTGGAGGCCACACTGATGACTCCCGCAGCGCCAACGGCCATGAACGATAGCGTCAGGGAATCGTCCCCGCTGAGCACGGTGAAGTCGTCAGGGCACGCAGCCAGGAGTTGATTCACCCGCTCCACACTGCCGCCCGCTTCCTTCATGCAAACGATGTTCGGGCAGGCGGCGGCAAGTCGCGCGGTCGTGTCCACACCGATCTCAATGCCGCTGCGGCCGGGAATGCTGTAAAGTATGATGCGGCACTTGGTATTCTCCGCGATGGCCTTGAAGTGCTGAAAAAGTCCCTCCTGTGACGGTTTGTTATAATACGGACAAACCTGCAGCACCGCTTCGCAGCCGGAGGCCTCCGCGGCCCGGGTGAGATCAATTGCCTCCTCCGTGCTGTTGCTGCCCGTGCCGCCGATCACCGGCCCGCGCCCGCGCGCATACTTCACCGCGAGGGCGATCACGTGTTTGTGCTCATCGTAATCCAGCGTGGGCGACTCTCCCGTGGTGCCGACGGGCACGATCCCCGTGACGCCGTTGTCGAACTGAAAGTCGATCAGTTTGCGAAAGGCGTCTTCATCCACGCGATTGTCCGGGGTAAACGGCGTGACGAGGGCGGTATAGGTGCCGCGATACATAAAGATAAAAGTAACGGTTAAAGAGGAGGCGGGGACGGAACAGGACGCGCAATGCGCGCATCCCATGCAACTCCGTCATGCGTCTGCGCAGTGTCATGGAATCGCTTCTCCCCGGAGGAAAGGGAAAATTACGGATGATGCGCAAGGCTTATCCGCACGGTTTCTGTCTCACGGCGCAAGCTGAACCTCTCCTTCGAAAACAAGGTCGGCGGGCCCTGTCAGCGTTACATTCCGGTAGCCGTCCGCCGTTTTCTCAAAGCCAATTTCCAGAGTGTCCCCGCCCTTTACCTTCACCCTCACCGGCGAGCCCGCACCTGTAAGCTCATGATGCACGAGGGCACAGGCCACCATACCGGTGCCGCAGGCGAGCGTTTCACCTTCGACACCGCGTTCGTAAGTGCGAATGGCGATACCCTCGGGCGTGACCTTCATGAAGTTTGCGTTCGCCCCCTTCGGTTGAAATTCGTTATGGTAACGGAGCGCCGCGCCCCATTGCTGCACCGGAACGCTTTCAAGATCATCCACGACCACGACGGCATGAGGAACGCCTGTGTTGATGAAGTGGACCGTCATTGCCTGTCCGGCGACGTCCAGCTTCAGACCAGGCCGCGGGGAATGCGGATCGCTCATCAGGATGCGCACATGGTCGCCGTGAAACGTGGCTCCGATGACTCCCGCGGGCGTCTCGAACGAAACCTTCTGCAAATTCCATCCGCTCAGCATGTTGGCAAAACGCGCAAAACACCGCGCTCCGTTCCCGCACATTTCAGCCTCGCCGCCGTCGGCATTATAATAGCGCATGCGGAAATCCGACCCGTTCTGCGCCGGCTCCACTGCGAGCAATCCATCCGCGCCAACCCCGCGATGACGGTCGCACAGCGTCGCGATCTGCGCCTTGGAGAGGCTGTGCCGCAACGTCCGGTTGTCGAGCATTACAAAGTCATTGCCCGCTCCGTTCATTTTCCAAAAGTGTATCATGCGAAAACAATAGCACGGCGTTTTAGCGGGCGACAAGCGGACCTTGAAGTTTGAAGTTTTGATGATTGAGGTCTCCCATGTCCGCTTCCTCCACCACCCGCTTTTCGGACCGTGTCGCCGACTATGTGCGCTTTCGACCGCACTATCCCGCGGAACTCGTGCCTCTCCTGCGGCGTGAAGGGTTGTTGCCGGAAAACGGCATCGTGGCGGATATCGGGTCCGGCACGGGGATCTCGACAAAGATGTTTTTGGAACACGGCCACCAGGTCCTGGCAGTGGAACCGAACGTGGATATGCGCTCCGCTGCGGAGGAGTGGCTGGCAGGCGAGGCTGGATTTGTGAGCGTGAATGGCACTGCTGAAACCACAAAGCTTGGAGACGCCGTGGCGGACATGGTATTCGCGGCGCAGGCTTTCACTGGTTTGACCGGCCTGCGGCAAAACGGGAATTTGCCCGCATTCTAAAACCTGGCGGCGCCACGGTGCTGTGCTGGAACAACCGGGATGAAACCGACGCGTTCCAGCAGGAATACGAACGCGCCCTGCGCGAGCATCTGCCGGACTACACTTACGTAAGTCACAAGTACCTGACAGAGGATGAGATCGCGGAATTCTTCACGCCGCTCCCGCTTCGCAAGGCCAGCATTCCCTATCAACAAACGTTCGACCTCGCGGGGCTAAAGGGCAGGCTGCTCTCTTCCTCTTATTGTCCGAAAAGCGGTCCCAATCACGATGCGATCATGCAGCGCATGGAGGAGCTCTTTGCACAATACGCCCAAAACGGGACGCTGCGGTTTTCCTATGTGACTGACGTTTATTGGGGCGGGGCCGGCCTTTACCGTTAGGCTCCTCAGTCTGCGAGACTCCTTGCCTCGGCGATCACTTCGCCATCGCCGTCGTCTTCGAAGCTAATGAGCATGGGGCGGCAGCAGATTTCACAATCGTAGTCCCACTCAGCGGGAAGCTCGCTTTGCGCCGGAGACTGCACGCTGAATTCCTGGAAGCAAAAAGGACAGACGACAGTGACCATGGCAGCCGGGCCGGAAAGGCTTCACTGGCCCTTGCCCAGCAACTGACGGATCTCGTCCACCGTGGCGGGATTATCGCGCGGGCGGCTTTTGACAAAACGCGTGACCTTGTCCGCCGTGTCTTTGTCGGCATTGCCGAGAAGACGCGGCTTATCCAGGCCCTCTTCGACGACCTTCTTCGCCGGGTAGTAGTCTTTGGTGTGGGCTGAGCGGCTTTCCTCCCAGGAGGTCTTTTCCGGGAGTGTGCGTCCGTCGTTGTAGTTGGACTTGTTGGCGAGAACGCGGGCGCCATCGCGATAGCTCTGACCGGTTTCATTCGCGAGGCGGTCGGTATTGGCCTTCTTCCCGCTGAGCCAGGAGGACATGCGCTGGGAGAAGGATTCTTTTTGACCGATTTCCCGGGTGTTGGAGTAGCGTTTCGTCAAAAAGTCTTTCGTCTGGCTGAAGCTCTTCATGTCCTTCGTTCCCGTGTTGCCGCCATAGACTTTTTCACTCAGGGCATTGAGACCGAAAACGGTTTTCTTCGGATCGTTAGGATCCTTCCGGATGTAGCCGTAGGGATCGGCATTTCCGAAGCGCTGGCTCCAGCCTTTACCGCCGCCGAACTGTGTGCCCACCATGCCCATGGAGGCGGCTTTCATGCCGGCCTCAGCGCTGTTCGCTTCCGCCTGAGGATCGTAGTCGTTGATATCGAGCGAGGTGGTTTGCGGTCCGGCGACGACGGTGCGCGTCGTCTTGCAGGCCGGCAGCGCGGCAACGCAAAGAAGAAAGAGGATGAAAAGAGGGCGCATGAAGGCGGGGGGCGAAAAATGCGGCGGCGGGAATTGCCGGAACCGGGATGTTACCGCAAATCACGCTGTCCGGCGATAGTTTTTTGACGAGGTGTATTCAATCGCGGATTAGGGGAGGCAAAATTGGGGCATGAATCTCTACGGCAGTGCGCACGCACTTTCGCGTGACGGCTGGAACGTGACGACTTACCGGCGGAAATGAAAATTTTCACTGCGCTTTTGTTCCTTTTCCTCCCGTTCCGTCTGCTGACTGCGGCAGATTCGCTGAGCGTGCCGGCGCGGACTAGGGTGGTGGGGGAACAGGGGATCGAAGTGCGCGTCACGCCTCAAGCGTGGGAGCCGGAAAAGGCAGCGCTCATCGTGTGTGACTTTTGGGATTCACATCATTGTGCCAACGCCGTGAAGCGTGTCAACGAAATGGCGCCGCGCATGGCTGAGGTGGTGAAGAAGGCAAGGGAGATGGGCGTGCTCATCATTCACGCCCCGTCAGACTGCATGAAGACCTATGAAAATCATCCGGCACGGAAGCGCGCTCAGCAGGCTCCGGCTGCCGCGAATTTGCCATCGAAAATCGGCGAGTGGATGTATTGGAAGGATGACGCGGAAAAAGCGGCCGGGTATCCCATCGATGCCTCCGACGGCGGTTCTGACGACACTCCTGAGGAGGATGCTGCCTGGAAAGAGGAGTTGAAGCGTCAGGGTCGCAATCCGGGCAATCCATGGCGCGGCGAGCACCCGGCGGTGAGCATCGACGAAGAGAAGGACATCATTTCCGACAAGGGGGTGGAGGTCTGGAATGTGCTCGAGTCCAGAGGCATCAGTCAGGTCTTTTTTGCCGGTGTGCATACCAACATGTGCGTGTGCGGACGTCCCTTCGGGCTGCGGCAATTGTCAAACAATGGCCGGAAGGTCATTCTGCTGCGCGATCTCACGGATACCATGTACAATCCGGCGAAACGGCCTTTCGTCAGCCACTACCGCGGCACGGAATTGATGCTGGCCCACGTCGAGCAGCGCATCTGCCCCACGGCGCTGAGCAGTGAAGTCTTCCGCGGCACAGCGCATACATTTCCCGGTGATGCGCGGAAACACCTCGCGGTGTTGATCGGGGAGGATGAATACAAGACATGGGAAACACTGCCTGCGTTTCTGGAGCAGCAGATCGGAAAGAACTTCCGCATCAGCTATCTCCTTGCCGCGAAGGAGGCGCCGGCCTCATTCGTCAATATGGACGCTCTGAAATCTGCGGACGTGCTTTTGGTGAGCGCACGCCGCCGCGTGCCGCCGCAGGAGCAAATGGAGGCGCTGAAGTCCTTCGTGGCGCGTGGCGGCGCCGTCGTGGGCATCCGCACGGCCAGTCATGCTTTTGCCCCGCGCGGGGGCGAAAAACCGGCCGCCGGAACGGCTCCGTGGCCGGATTGGGACAAGGATGTACTCGGGGGGAACTACGGCAACCATCTAGGCAATGACATGAAGACTTTTGCTAAAGTTGCCTCCGGCGTAGCGCATCCGATCCTGTCGGGCGTGCCGCTGGAGGAGTTTCCGACAGGCGGCTCGCTCTACCGCAATACGCCTCTGCGCGGCGGTGCGCCGGTGCTGCTCACGGGTCGCGCTGAGGGGGCGGAGAACACAGAACCGGTGGCATGGACGAACCATTCACCGGGCGGGGGGCGCGTATTTTACACCTCGTTGGGTGCGCCGGCGGATTTTGCGCGACCGGAATTCCAGCAGTTGCTCCGCAATGCCATTCACTGGGCTTTCGGACGCGACATTCCGGCTGCCGGGGTGCCGAAGGAATAGCTGACAGGGACGTAAAACAGCCTGCCCGGTTTCAGATTCAATCCTCCTCCGGGCAGGCAGTTGCAAAGCCTCATCCCAAATGCTAATACCGTGACCGGTATTGGTCAGCCATCATGTGGTCTCTGGTGATGTAGTTGGAGCGCCCGTCCACGGTGGTGCGGTATTTCTTTCCTCCGAAGAGCGGCGGGATTTCCTCTTTGACTCCATAGTAGGTGCCGCGGCGGTGACCGTCGGCATAAAACGGCTCGGTTTCCCCAATGTAGGAGCACGAATTGAGGACAAGGGGCAGCACTGCAGCAGCGATGAGAAGGATGGTTTTCATAAGGTAGTGAAGTCGCCAGGGGCAAGAGGGCCGGGTGCGACGCGCCCATCTTGCACATGATTCGCCATTGGTAAATACTTTTGGCGGGGTTGAACGGAAGGGCGCTGCCGGTCGATACCAGGTAACTAGGTTCGCCCATCCATGGGCTGCTTGAAGCGCCCTGATTTTCGGATAAGATGTCACCCGAATGGAAACGTCTCCACAATTCACTCTTACCGCTGAGATTTACCGCGAGGGCGAATGGTTCGCAGCTTTTTGTCCCGAGGTTCCCGAAGCGAATGGTCAGGGGGCCACCGAGACTGAGGCTGTCCAAAGCCTATGGTCCGCCGTCGCCCTGGTGTTTCAGGACCGTCGCGAAGAGGCTCGCGAGCGGGCACGCGCCACTCCTCCCCTGAAAATAACGGAATTGGCGCACGCATGAAGCGGCGCGAATTGATTCGCCATCTGGAAGCTCACGGCTGCAGACTCAAGCGCGAGGGCGGCGAACACTCCCTCTACTGGAATCCTGCCACTGGTGAAACGCAAACTGTGCCGCGCCACGCCGAAATCGTCTTTATCACTGCCCGGAAGATTTGCCGCGGCCTCAGTGTCCCGCCTTTGGAGGGAAAATGAATAGCGGAGTGCTCCCCGCTAAATCAGAAAGGCCCGGTCCAGACAAAGCCGGACCGGGCGCAGATCGGATTTCCTTGCTCCGGAGCTTATTTGGATTGGAAAATGGAGATGGTTCCATCCCCTTCGTTAGCCGTTACGAACAGGTTTCGCTCAGGGATGGCGAGTAATCCCTCCGGGCGGCCTCCTGTGGGCAGGACCTGGAGGAATTTTGGGCTGTCTTCACGTTTCAGTTCGTACACCGCGACTGCACCTGGCTTGGCGCGTTCCATTCCGACGAAAAGATAGGATTTTCCGCCGTAATTGGCGATTTCAATTCCTTCCGGCTCCGTTCCCTTGGAGTCTGAACGCGAATCATCATAGAGTCCGGCTTTGGCCACCTCTTTCTCCAGCGTTTCGCCGGATTCGAAGACGATGTCTCCGGACGGGCTGAAAATGGTGAATCCTCTGCCGCCGGTGAAATCCACATCGAGATCATAGTCTCCTTCGTTGGCCACGGCGAGGTTGCCCCCGGGCGTCCAATGGATGGCGTCCGGCTCACGGCGGGAATCCACCAGCAGGTCTTTGAAGCGAATCACTTCGTCATCCAGGAGGTCGGCCTTGTGCGTGACCGAACCCGCTGAAAAGTCGCTCACGATGTCGCCGGATGGCAGGTCGATGATGACGATGTAGTTGTTTTCCTGCAGGGTGACGGCGGCCAGATTGTCATCATTGATGTCGATAAACTCAGGCTCCGGATCGGTGGGGAACCGGTCCGCCACGTCCGTGAGGGACACGTCCCGGAGGTCCCAGTCCACCGGATCGCCGACAAGATCGACGATGGTGAGAAAGCCGGCGGGAGACTGCGGCATGGCGCCTTCGTTCACGGTTTCATCGCGTTCATTCTCAATGGCGATGGCGGCGTAGAGGCCATCGGGGCTGATGGCGATGGAATCCGGCTGGCCGCCGAGGACGCGGATCACCGGAGCAGCCTCCGGATTGTCGAGGTCAATGACGGCGAGGTGATCCGGCGTGCCGTGAACCACGGCGAGGGCAAAGTCCCCGTCGGGCGTTACAGCTACGGAAGTGGGTTCGCCTGCGACCGAAACCGTGCCGATTTCCACCGGACTGGCGGGATTCGTGATGTCCACGAAGCCGATCACCTGAGAGGCGGAGTCCGTGTAGATGAGGGTTTTGCCATCGGGCGTCGCTTTGATGATTTCCGCCACTTCACCGCTGACGGTGTAGGTGGCGAGTGGCTTGAACGGGTTCTCAGCGAGGGCGGATGAGTTGAAGGCCACGGCAGCCAATGCGGCCGCCAAAGTCAGGTTCGGTGCTTTTCGAAGTGTCATTCGTTTCATTCGGGTGCGTGGTTTGGAGTGAAGCGCCAACAGGCGTTCGCCCGGTAGCGGGTGTCATGGTTCAATGCGGCCGGTATCGAGCACATGCGACTTTTCCCCAGGGAAAGATTCACAAATTTTGAAAAATTTCGGCACACAGCGCCGGCAAACCGGAAAAAGTGGAAGCCCCTTATACGAGGCGGTGCCCGGGCGATGTTTTTTCGTTGTCGAATCCGCTGCTTGCGGCAGTGCTTGCCGATGGCCGGACGGTGACCACTGGATTCCCTGCCGCAAATTTCATTCCGCATGGATTCATTTGTTCTGCCTCAGGGATACAATCGCATCAAGGTGGTGAGGAGCTTCCGCGAGCTGGCAACAACGCCATTTGCCGATGGTGTAAATGCATTGTGCTGGGAGCGCTCGCTGCCCGGTGATTTCCTTGAGGTAGTGGAACGTCTTGCGGCGGGAGAAGGAATCACGACGCTCGACGACGCGCGGCTCGAAAGCCTCACCGTGAGCGCCGCGGGCCAAGCCGCCATCGAGGTGCTTCTCGAAGACCAGCGGCTGCTCCGGTCGCTTGACCTTGATCCTGTGCTTGAATGCATCAACGGCTACACTCGCAAAGAAGAACCGGGACCCATGCGCACGGACGTTTGTTCCTGGCACGCGGACAGCGCGACGGCGGAAGCCGATACGTGGCTGTGCACCTACCATGGGCCGGCGAGTGAAGGTCTGCGCAATGAGGAGGCGCTGCGCCGCGTGGATATTCCTGAGACCAGGGCTGAACTCCTCAGGATTTTCGGTGGTGAAGACGACGGTGCTTTCCTCGAATACCTCAATGAGCATTATTACGATCTCCACTACGTTCCCGTGCCGCAGGCGCGACCCTTTTCCTTCGGTCTGGGGAATCTCTGGCGCATCGCCACCGAATATCCGGAAAGTCCTGTTCCTCCATGCATCCACCGTGCTCCGGACCCCGTCCCCGGGCAACCGCCGCGGCTGCTGCTGATCAGTTAGGAGGGTCCTTATCGGGCCTGGCGCAGCGGAGCGCAATGCACGCAGCGGTCCCCGCATTTGAGGGATAAAGGTTGACTGGAGGCGCAGAGTCGGCACTTAACAGGGAACACTGCCGTCATGAACCATTTCCAGCTCAAACCCCGCGGCGACCGATGGGAGCTCACGGAGGGCGGGAACCCGGTGGGCTCATTCGCGACCAAAGAGAGGGCCCTCCAGCGTTCCACGGCCATCGTTTCGGAAGTGACCGGTTCGCTCAGGATTTTCAGGGCGGACGGGACCATTGAGGAGGAGTTGATCTACCCGAATCCAGCCATTCCCGCGGATTCTTCCTGACGTTGAGAGGGCACAGTGGCGCCTGTGCCGAAGATCTGCGATCGGGAATCCCGGCTTCAGTACAGCACGCTGCGCGGCGGGAGTTGTGAGGATAACGGGGCCGTGATCGTTGCGAACGCCAAAGCGGCAAGCATTGGAATGCCAAACGGGCCGGCAGCGGCGTCCGGGCCATATACATTCATTAGCGCCAGGACGATGCCGGAACTGAGCGCCTGACAAACAGAGCTCTGCACCAGCCGTGCGGCTTGAAGTCAATCACCGGGAGCCTAAGCTGTCATCATGAACGAAACATTTTCCGCCGCCCGGCGATGCCCGGAGTGCGCCGGCGCATTGGAATATGGCCGTTTCTTTCTCAGTCAGACTGCATGGGGCCATCTGTTTTTCGGCCTGAATCACGGCCATCTCTTTTTCAGGCCCGATCCACCCACTAAGGAAAAACGTGAACCGGTCCTGTTATGCGACAAAGAGCGCGGCGGATGGAAATGCAGCGCATGCGGACTGCTGATGATCATCGGTGCGAAGGCGGACGCGCTTTCGGCTCCGAAAGAGGACGCATGATGATTAGCGTAGGTTAGGCGGCTGTCTCACCCACCTCTTCAATCGCATGCAGGAAGGCGCAGAAGCCGAAATCCTCTCGTGATTCACAACGCCTACCGCATCCTCACCACGTAGCGCACAAACGCCCGTTCCCCGGCTCCGGTCACGCTGAACACGTGATTCCGCCCGGCTCCCGTATCCGGAATCTTAACCCATGTTCCCGCCTCCATCGTAGCGCTCCACTCCGCGCTGTACACCATATCCTCCCGGCCTTCCGGGACCATAAACGAAACACCTAACATTCCCTCCGCATGCTTGAACTCCGGCAGCCCGCTGCTCCCCCGGTCCACCGGCGAGAGTCCAAACGCATACTCCACGAAATTCGTTAGTCCATCCTGATCCGGATCGGCATCATCCGCGCCAATTCCGGTGTTCGCATTGCTGCCGAAATGCTGCATCCGCCAGGATTCTAAAACAGTGGTTACCGGCGCCACTGTCTCCATAACAGAAACTCCGGAACGCGCCCGTGCCCGGAGGAAGCCGGATTCAGGAAGCGTTAACCCCCGCAGCTCCCATCCTCCAATCCCCCGCACACCCGCGCCCAGCAGCGTCCATTCAGAGAATCCGTCAGGCTTCACTTCGAACGACACATCGCTCACTTCCGGTGCGGTACCGCTGCGCAGCCACCGTACTTTGGAGTTGCCCTCCCTCTTCAGAGTCGCGAAAGCCGTCGGGTTCCCCAGCCTGGCCAGGTTCTTTGCGGGAAGGCCGTCCACCGTGGAAAAGTCTCCGAGAACGAATACCCTGCCATCCGCCTGCATTGCCAGTTGTTTCACTCTTAGGTCCAACTTCGGTTGGAACTCCTCATCCACTGTCTCATTGGTTCTGAACCGAACCAGGTGATGGCTGGGGGTTCCCCCAGGCAAGGTGAAATTCCCTGCGGCGATATACCTGCCGTCGGTCTGAAGGGCCAGGTCAAGGATCGCGCCGGTAACGGGAAGAAAACCCTCGTTTGTACCGTCTGGCGATAGCCGCAGGAGACCGCTGGAGCCCCCCGCAAGTATCCTGCCGTCGCGCCGGACCGCCACGCAGTTCACCTCCTGGCCATTTCCTGACACGGAGGAATCGCGCGTGCCGTCAAAGTTCAGTCGGGCAAGCGCGTTGCAAACGACGGTTCGCATGCGCGTGAAATTCCCTCCCGCAAGGATTTTGCCGTCCGGCTGAAGGGCGAGACAACGAACAAAACTGTCCGGCGTTGGATTGAATGTCAGGTCGAGCGCGCCATTGGTATTGAGCCGCACGAGAAACGACAGATCCGATGAAGCCGCGCGTCTGAAACTGCCGCCGGCCAGAATTTGTTCGTTTGGTTGCACCGCCAGGCAGGCCACGCCCTCGCTGACCTCGGGTGCAAATGCAGTGTCGTGCTCTCCATCCCTGAACAGTCTTGCCAGTCCCCGGCGCGTGATTCCGCCAACACGATTGAATGAGCCGCCTATCAAAATCCGCCCGTCTTTCTGCACCGCAACGCAGTCCACCGTCCCTCCGCTTACCGGGGGCGGGAAGAAGGAAGTATCCGGTGAACCGTCAGGATTCAAACGGGCTATGGGACTATCGGCGCTGCTGGTTAGGATTTTTCCATCCTCCCGTACTGCAATGCAATTGAATGACTGCCCTGACGGAGGTTGAAACCGCGGGTCCAGCGCCACTGAACGGGTGGTGATCGAGAAATCGTAGGGGTTTCGGCTCCCGGTGACATTGCTCGTCACGCGCAGCGTCGCCGTCTTGTTCCCTTCGGTTACAGGCGCATACCGCACCGTAAATGAACGGGTTTCGTCCGGCAGTATCGTCCCCGCGGGAAATGACGACAATGAAAACTCCCGCTGGTCCGGTCCATCGATAGTCATCCCCAGTCCACTCAATTCACCATCACCGGTGTTCCGCAGCGTGAAGGTCAGGTCCGCGGAATCGCCCGCCGCAAGGGATGGGAATTCGACCGTACCACCATCAGGCACTAAGGTTCCTCCAGGCCTTACGATTCCGATGTCGGGCAGTGAGGCGGCTGTTAGGATTATGTCATAAACCCGTTTGGCGCCCTCGGCATTCGTGGTGATGTGCAGCGCCGCTTGTTTTATCCCTGAAGTCAGCGGCGAGTACGTCACCCGAAAATCGAGTTCTCTCTCTGGCAGGATAGGGCGGCCTGTAATGGAAGTCGGGATTGAGAACTCAGAGGCATCCGGTCCATCGAGGCTCATCTCACTAACAACCAAATTGGCACTCCCGGAGCAGGGGTTCTTGAGGGTGAATGTCCGTGAAGTGGTGCGCCCAATTTTCGCATTCATCAGCGGTGCGGTCCCGCCATCAGGTATGCTCTCGAAAATACTGGCTTCCAGAATCGGATTGGGTGGCCACCGCGGGCCGGGTCTTTCGAGGGTGGCGCGGATGAACTCCAGACTGCGGGTGGCGGAGTTATGATAAACTAACGCAGGCCTGCCATCGACTTCCAGCATGGAAGGGTTGATTCCTGTGTTCTTCACCCCATCCACGGTCAACGGGGCAGCCCACTGACCCATACCGTCGCTATTGATGCTCTCCACTGTCTTCAACACATCGCCGGTCGAAGAGGTCGTTGATGTATATCCTATCAATGGCGTTCCATTGACTACCGCCAGCGAATGACCCTCGCCTGCAGCGATTCGAGTCACCACGGCTTGCGGGGGCCAGGAGTTGCCGCAGGGATCACTGGCACGCACGTACAATAGTGTGCCGTCGGCAAGGGAGTAGCTTACCGCCGGCCGGCCGTTCACAATTTGAAGCGAAGGACGAAATACCCGTTCAGATGGCCGGGTAATGAGTCCGCTCCCGCTCACGCAGACACGATCTCCCCACGCGGTGCCGGCGGCATCGGTTGCGCGACGGTACCACAATTCCGTGTTGCTGTCGTAAACGATTGCCGGATGCCCCTCTACGATCTTCATCGATGTATAAACATCATTGTCCCGGTCAATGGTTATCGGCCTTCCCCATGTGGAGCCGTTGGCATCGTCCGCTCTGATAAACTGCAAACCGTTATTGGCCCTGAAGCACACGGCCGGGTGTCCGTCCACCATCTCCATTTGATAGTGGCGCGCCGGAGCTTTCGCCGTGAGCACGATGGGTTCGTTCCATGTTCGGCCTTCAGGGTCAGACGCGCGGATAAATTGGAAATTGAGGTCATCCGGATTCAAATAACAGATTGCCGGATTCCCGTTCACCACGGAAAGAACAACGTCGCTGTCCGTTCTGTATCCCTGCAAACGTGAGGTCCTGGATATCACCATGGGTGTTCCCCATTCCTTGCCCGCAGGATCTTTCGCCCGCACGAATTTCACCTCGGTCAATCTGTCGCCGGTATAGGCGATGGCCGGATGTCCCGCCACGATGGCCGGACAGGAGAACATTCCGGTGTTCACCATCCCATCGCCAGCATCCACCGTTAGGGCATGCGTCCCGCTTGCCGGTGCCATCACCATCATGCCGCTGCCTAACAATCCAAAATGACGGAGCGAGTTCATCTGAATTGATTGGAGTGGTGAATGTTTCCGCCCGCCCTCAATTGGCCTGCAGCCTGAAAAACCGTCTCCCTTTGGATTGCGGCGCGGTCCAAATCATCGCAGCGCCGGTTCCCATGAGCGGCGCTGAATTCGCCGTCTCCCACCGGTTCAGGTCGGTGGACTCTTCAATCCGGTAGCTCACGCCGACGGTGCTCTCCCATTTTATTTCCACTTCTCCACGGAGTGTTAGGTTCAATCCCGGCGCCGCGGGTAGCGGTCCGGTCGGGTAGCGGCGAATCACGCCGCCGGCCCCAACGGCGATCATGGCATCCGGACCGGCTGCCATCGCCAGAAAAGGGTTGAGCGTGGCACGATTTTCCAGAATCGGGGCCTCCCCGGATTCGCGCAGGGTATACACCCTGGGTCCCGTCTGTGCGGGTCCACCGCCCCAGGGTTCGAGCGCTACCCACTCCCGCCGGCTGCGGCCAGGCCGGGTGGCATCCGCGCTCCGGCGGTAGATCAAATGTCCAGGTTCGCGGCCCAGGTTGCGCGGCTCCCAGACCAACTCTTTTCCGTCTGCCTTTCCGACCATGCATTCCTCCGCGCTGCCTGCCACCACCACCGGTTCCACAGAGCCATCAGCATTCTCGATTTCCCCAATCTCGAGACGCTGTGCCTCTATGTCGTAGGTCGATGTCCGAACGTTCCACGTAATTCCGTCCACCGAGGAAAAAGTTCCCGAGCCCCATAAGTTAAATGCATGGAAGCGGCCTCCGAGATAAATAACCGAATGGAGAGAAGAGTAGATATCCACGCTTCGGTTCACCGTCCAGTTCCCCGGGGTTTTCGCATACGCCGTGATTCCACCGTTTCCGACGCACACCCAGGTTCCTGCTGCATACGTGAGATCGTTGACCTTGACGCCCGCCGGCAATGGAAAAGGTGTCCAGGTCTGGCAATCCACGGACTCCCTCCACGACGCGTTGCGCGTGTTCACTATGAAGCGCCCGTCCAGAAATTTGGGCACGAAACCATCGATGGGAGCCCCGATCGAACTGGGCACCTTTTGCCAGGCTATCCCGTTGGATGACCGGTAAACTTCACCCGCCCCTTCTCCCAGGATGAGCCAGGCACCGTTGCCATAACAAATGGCATTCAGATTTGAGGTCGTAGGGCTTTGCACCACCTCCCAGGTTCGGGAGTTTTCCTGTGCGGGGAGGCGCGCTGCAAAGGAGAACGCCGCGGCAGCCACGGATGAGAGGAGGGGGCATTTTCTCATGGGGCCCATCTTAACATGGGCGGCGTCGGGACGGCAAGGAATTTATTTACATTGTGAATACTGAGAATCTACAATGCGGATCAAATGCACTTCAAATGTGAAAACATTCCCCCGTGGGCTGGCAAGGCGACTCCATCTTCGAATCAGCGATCTCGCCCGCAGCGGCTGCTGAGCCCCTATTCCCTCCTCTTCGGCCCTTTCTTCTTCGGTCCTTTCGCCCTCGCCTCCTCCCCGCTCTCCCCCAGCATCGCCACCAGCTTCTTCGGCACCAGCATCCGATAACTTTCCTCCACCCACCGCTCCAGCAGACCCGCTGGCGGTGATTCATCAGAACCAAACTTCACCACCACCCAGCCCATGGAACCGGCGCTGTAGTGGTGTGGTTCCTTCGCCGCGAGCCGGCCGGCCTCCGGCAGGGATTCCCCGAGTTTGAGCCGTATCTCTTTCCCGCTGATGAACAGGAAGGTCTTTTTTCCCGCCTTGAACGCGCTGCATTCCAGCGCCGTCCCTTTGCACGCGATTCCCTCCTCCGCCTCCGGGTAGCGCAGCGCCGCCTCGCGCAGCGTCTGCCTGAATCCGCTGCCTGTGTTCTGTTTTGATTTTGCCGGCATATCACTTTTTCTCTACAAGTTCAGCGAGGCGGTCAAACGACGCTTCATGGCCGGACGAGATCATACCCTTCATTTCGTCTGATGCCAGCCCCGTATGCTCCAGACGGACCTCTGTCTGATCGCCCCGCTCGATGAATTCCACCGTCACATGCGTATCCGGCGCGGGTTCCATCCCTTCGCACGGCTCACAGTTCAGGGCGTAGGAAATCCTCTTCGGGACCTCTATCTCTTTATATCTTCCCACCATCACCACCTGTCCGCAGCCCGGCACTTCCAGCACCTGACGGTAGCCACCCCCCGCGCGAAAATCCATGGTGCATGATACGGACGACGATCCCGGACAACCCATCCAGGCCCCGGCTTTTTCCGGATCGGCCCATGCAGCAAAAACGGCCTCGCGGCGTGCGTCGAAAATCCGCGTGATTTTCACCCCGTCTCCTGTGGTTTCTATTTTGTTTTTCATTTCTCTTCTTTCGTGTTTTTGTCCAGATCACCCGGCGCAGGGTTTGTTTGTTTGGTCCGCTGGAGGAATGCATCCAGCGCATCGAATTGCTGCGCCCAGGCGTCCGCATAAAACGCGCACCAGTCCCGCGCCTGCCGCACCGGCCGGGGATCCGCACGGAACCAGTGCTCCCGTCCCTGGCGCGACCGAATGATCAATCCCGCCCGTTCCAGCACCTGCACATGCTTGGACACCGCCGCCAGTGACATCCGGTAGGGCCGCGCCAGCGCCGTCACCGTCGCCTGCTCCCGCGAAAGATGCTCCAATATCCCGCGCCTCGTCGCATCCGACAGCGCCGCAAATATCCCGTCCAGTTTGGCTAGACATTCAACCATTTGGTTGAATGTTATGTCCGCAAGAGGTGCCGTCAATTCCTTTTTCTTCATTCCTCCCAAAAATGCGCCGGTCTTAAAAATTCCCCCGGAAAATCGTTGACAAAACACCCCTTTAATCACCGAAGTTCTTCATGCCCATAGCTGTCCCCTGTTCGAGAATCTTCCGCTCTCTTCCCCGATTCGGAGATGCCCCTGCGTTCCCGCCCTCTTCGATATTCCGTTCCTGCGAGCCCGTCAGTTCCGGCCGCACGTCCTCCACCGGGAGGATCATATTTATACCGGTTCGTCTCCTGCATCTGGCAAAATCAAGGTATATCAAGCCTCTTTTTTCTCTGTGATCCTTGAAAATGATACTTTCAGGCAATTGACTCGCCGCGCTGGCTGCTCGGTCCCGTCTTTCCGCTGCTTCCGATTCCTCTTCCCCATCTCGCCCAAAATCTGCTACTAATTATGGGAATTCCCTGGCACCCCTCATTTCATGAAGCTACCGACCCTCCTGCTTGGGGCCAGCCTGTTGCTGACCCCCCTTTCGCGCGCCGCGCTCACCAACCTCTCACTTTCGGGTACCGCCACCGCCTCGTCTGAGGGATTTGGCGCCGTCACCGCGGATGGTCGCGACGGGAACCGAAACGGAAATTTCAGCGTCGGCTCCGTC
Source organism: Verrucomicrobiales bacterium (assembly GCA_035550135.1). GTDB lineage: Bacteria > Verrucomicrobiota > Verrucomicrobiia > Verrucomicrobiales > V1-33 > V1-33. The sequence goes on along the minus strand of DASZQB010000015.1, from coordinate 81,746 downwards.
TTCCACACGTTGAATGAGGGAGGTCCCTCCTTTTGGCAGGTGGTCTTCCCGGGTGCGCGGTATCTCGACCACGTCCGCATCTTCGCGCGCACCGATGCCGTCCAAGGCTCCGTCGCGAACTTCCGCATCATCGCCAGCAAAGCCGGCGTGGAAACCTATAACAACATCTTCCTTCCCTCCACCGCCGCTGATGCTAACAACGCCCGCGCATGGGGCACTTCGGCTCTCCGCGGCGTGGAGGCGGACACCATTCGCATCCAGCGCGTTTCCAATTCCTCTCCTGCGGTCAATTTCCTCACTTTCGCGGAGTTTGAGGCATGGGGCAGCACCGTGCCGCTCAGTGCGCAACTCACCGCTCAGACCGTCACTGCTTCGCCTGCCGGCTCTGGCACTAATGCGAATGACGCTGCCGATGGCGATATCAACGGGAACATCAGTGCTCCTGGCCTTCCCGTTTACCAATCCTCGGCGGCTGGCATCGGCCAGTTCTGGGAAATGGACCTTGGCACGGAAGTGCTCGTCAAGTCCCTCCTCCTCTTCAATCGCACCGATGTCTCCGTCACTACCAACGTGAGGGTAAAACTCCTGGATCCCGCCGGTGCCCAAACATGGTCGCAGGATATCAATCTCGCCCTCGGCACCGCCACGCCGTTTAACTTCGGTTTCGAGCTTGAGCCTAACGTCGGCGGCCGCAGGGTGCGCGTGGAAACGCTTAACAATGAATTGCTCTCCCTCGCCGAGGTCCAGGCTTTTGGCACCGTGCTGGTGGTGAATCCGCCCGTCGTCGAAAACGCCGCCGTCTCCACTCTCACCGCCACCACCGCGCAGGCCGGTGCGGTTTTGCAAAGCACTGGCTTTGCCCCCACCGCCCTCAAACTTTACTATGGGCCGTCCGATGGCGGCACCACGGCCGCCTCATGGGCCAGCGTGGCGGATCTCGGCACGCAGTCCGCGGCCACTGCCTATCCTTATCTCATCCAGGGCCTTTCCGCGGGCACTTCTTACTTTTACCGCACCTATGCCGAAAACAGCGCCGGCAACGACTGGGCGAATGCCTCCGGTACTTTCACCACGCAAAACGTCACCGCCTCCGCCCTGCAGCTTTTGCCCGCCATCGGCATCACCGGCTACACCGCTCTGGTGAACGGCAGGGTCACCTCCACGGGCAACGACACGCCGCAAATCACCCTTTACTGGGGCACCACCGACGGCGGCACCACGCCCGCCAACTGGCAGTCAAACGCCTCCCTTGGATTGCAGACGGGCGCCTTTGGAAACCTGCTGAACAACCTTTCCCCTAACACCAGTTACTTTATGCGGGCGCGCGCCGTGAATGCCGGCGGCACGGTCTGGACCTCTCCGTCCCTCAACTTCACCACCACCGCCAAAAGCCCGGTCGTGATTAACGAGATTTACTACGAGCCGGACGACAACACGAAGAACATCGAATTCGTCGAATTGTGGAATCCCGGTGCCACGCCGCAGGATATCTCCGGATGGCGGCTCGACGGTGCGGTGCAATTTGTTTTTCCGGCATCCACTGTGATGGCCGCTAACAGTTATCGCGTCATCGCCGCCAACAGCATCTCCTTTCAGGCAAACTACGGATTTGCCCCGCACGGCCAGTGGATCGGCAAGCTCAAGAACAGCGGTGACGATGTGGAATTTCGCGACCCTGCTTTCACGCTCGTGGACAATGTCGATTTCGAGCCTGGCTTTCCGTGGCCAACCACTGCCGCTGGCGCGGGGCCTTCCATTGAACTCATCAGTCCCGGCCTCGAAAACGATGTCGGTGGCGCATGGCGCAACAGCACCGCCAATCCCCGCCGTCAAACGCCGAACGCCGCCAATTCCGTCAGCTCCGCCCTCGCCCCGCCTAACATCCGCAAAGTCGATCACACTCCCGCCAGTCCCACCGCTGGTCAGGAAGTCCTCATCACCGCGGAGATCGACGACCGCAATGGCGTCGCTTCCGCTTCTCTGCTTTACCAGGCGGTCAATCCCGGCGGCTACATCCGGAAAACCGATCCCGCGTACGCCACCACATGGACCACGGTTCCCATGAACGACGCCGGCACCGGCGGTGATGCCGTGGCGGGTGACAGCATTTACACCGCTGCCATTCCCGCGGCCGTGCAGACCCACCGCCGCCTCATCCGTTACCGGATCGAGGCCACCGACGCCACCGCCCTGTCCATCACCGTGCCTTACGCGGACGACGAACAGCCTAACTTCGCCTACTTCGTCTATAATGGCGTCCCCTCGTGGAGCGGCGCCATGCAGCCCGGCGTTGCCGGCGACCGTGGCACGGTGAAGACTTTCACACCCGAAGTGCTGAACACCATTCCCCCGTGGCATCTCATCGCCAATGAGACGGACGTCATCAACTGCCAGTACAACAGCGGTTCCAACGATCAGCGATTCAACGGCACCATCGTCTATGACGGCAAGGTCTATGACCACATCCAGTTCAAAAACCGCGGCATTGGCTCCACCTACGTCAGCGGCAAAAATAAGTGGGCGCTCTACTTCAACCGCGCGCGCAACATTCGCGTCAAAGACAACTGGGGGAAATACTACAGCCAGACATGGAATTCCATGAGCATGGACGCTTGTGCCTCGCCATGGTGCGCCGTGCACCGCGGCATGGCGGGTGTGGAGGAGGTCATCAGCTATCGCATCTATGAACTCTGTGGTGTCCCCGCGCTGCGCACCCATTACGTCCATTGGCGCGTCGTGGACAACGCCACCGAAGCCGGCCCTTCACAATATGACGGCGACTTCTGGGGCCTCTACACGGGCATGGAGCCCATGGAGGGGAACTTCCTCGATGAACGGAACCTGCCCGACGGCAATGTTTACAGCATCGAAGGTTACGGCCCTGACAAACGCCACCAGTCCGCCACTCAGCCCAGCAACGGCTCGGACTGGAGCGCCTTCGCCAGCGGCACCACCGTCGGCGGCCAAAACGAAGCCTGGTACCGCACGAATCTCGACATTCCCGCTTACTGCACCTTCCAGGCGCTCAACCGGTTTATCTCCAACATCGACATCCGCGGCGGCGACAACTACCGCGCCTATCACCGTCCCGCCCCGCCGTTGTCCGACAACCGCTTCGTCATCATGCCTTACGATCAGGACATGATGTGTCTCCCCGGTCACCACTGGGGGGCCACCATCGACGGGGCGCTGTATGCAGGCATCTCCAATCAGTTCCTCGCCGTTACCCGCCATCGCGCTATCGCTCTGGAGTTTCGCAACCGTTGCCGCGAACTTTACGATCTGCTCGGAAGCGATGCCGCGCCCAACGGCGGGCAAATGGCGCAATTGATCGATGAGTACGCTCAGATGGTGAATCCGGCCGGCGCCGCTCTCACATGGGCCGATGCCGATGCCGCCATGTGGAACATGCACCCGCGCACCGCCGGCACCGTGGGTGCCACCAGCGGCTACACCAATCATAAGAACAACTTCTTCCGCGCCTCCTATGGGGACAATCGCGGCGTCAGCCCCGTCCCCACCACCAACTGGACGCGCGTCATTCCCGATCCCGATGCTAACGGTTACGGCGACTTCGAGGGGCTCATGACTTACCTCACGGATTTCCACACCAACACATGGCCCGGCGGCAATTGGACCCGCAGTAATGGCAACCCCAAAGGCTATGGTTTCAAATATCTCGAATGGGAATCCCGTTACGGCGGCATGGGCCCCAACCCCGTGGACACCTCCAACCCCAATCCCGACCTCAACATCCCGGACATCGCGGTGCCCAATCGCCCTATCATTATTTACATCGGCGCACCCGAGTACCCGGCCAACGGTCTCGATTTCCAAACCTCGCCTTTCGCACCCGCCGCGACGGGCACCACATTCGGAGCGATCCAGTGGCGCATCGGCGAAATCGCCGCTCCCGGTATCGCCGGTTACATCGCGGGCGAACCCCGCAAATACGAGATCGAAGAGGTTTGGACCTCACCCGCTCTCACGGCTCCGGAACTCACCATCCGCGTGCCGCTTTCCGCCGCTCGCCCAGGCCATACTTATCGAGCCCGCGCCCGCTACAAGGATGCCAATGGCCGCTGGTCACGCTGGTCTGCACCCCATCAGTTCGTCACCGGCGTACCGGACGTGACAGTGTATCAACAAAACCTGGTGATCAGTGAGGTGAATTATCACCCCGGCCCCACCACTCAGGCTGAACGCGACGCCGGTTTCCTCGACGCCGATCTCTTCGAATGGATCGAGATTAAGAACGTGGGCGCGCAGCCTGTGGACCTCACCGGCATTCGTTTCACCAAGGGCCTCGATTTTGATTTCCCCGCAGGCCGCACCATCCCCGCAGGCGGTTTCGCGCTCGTGGTCAAGGACATGAATGCCTTCCACCAGCGTTATGGGACGAGCCATGACAGCCTCATTGCCGGAACCTTTGCCGCCGACAATCTCCGGAACAGCGGCGAGGAGATCAAGCTCAGCTACGGCGCGGGCACCGAAGTCCGGGCCTTCACTTACACCGATACCGACCCGTGGCCTGCCGCCGCCGACGGCAGCGGCGCCACGCTCGTTCTCAGAAATCCTAACAGTCTCCCCGACCACACTCTTCCGGAAAACTGGCGCGCGGGCAGCGTGCCCAATGGAACCCCCGGAACGGAGGAAACCGGCCTCACCTACGCCGCATGGGCCGCCGCTTATCCTAACGCTTCTGATCCGAACGCCGACTCTGACAGCGACGGCCTGACCAACCGTCTGGAATACGCCTTCAACCAGAATCCCGGAGTCGCCTCCACCGCTGCGCCCGTCACCGGCAGCGTCCAGCAAGCCGGCCAGGAACGTTATCTCACCGTCACCTTCACCAAACGCACGGACGCTCTCGATCTCATCTACATCCCGGAGTTCTCCTCTTCCCTGACAACATGGGCTCCGGCCACCGTCCTCGTCTCCTCCACCGCCAACCCCGACGGCACCGCCACCGAAACATGGCGCGCCTCCAGCCCCGTCACCACTGAATCGCGCCTGTTTGTTAGGGTCCGTGTGCAGTGACCCGTCCCGATGCCCACGCCTGCCGCCGAAATCGACATCGATGAGGCACTCGTGCGCTCTCTTCTCGCGGATCAGTATCCGCCCCTCGCGCAGTGTGATATACACATTGCCAACAATGGCTGGGATAACGTGATCGCCCGCGCCGGAGACCGCGCCATTCGCCTCCCGCGCCGGGCGCTGGGAGCAAAGCTGCTGGAGCACGAAGTGCGCTGGCTCCCGGAACTCGCCGGAAAACTGCCGCTCGCCGTGCCGGTTCCTGAATTCGTCGGAGAGCCCGCAGAAAACTACCCGTGGCGCTGGAGTGTCAATCGCTGGCTCCCCGGCGCCGCTTTGTCCACTGCTCCTCCCGCCGATCAAACCGCCACGGCCCGTGCACTCGCGGAATTCGTTGTGTGCCTGCACCGGCCCGCGCCGGAGAATGCGCCGGTGAATCTCTTTCGCGGCGTCCCGCTGGAGCATCGTGCAGAGTCGGTGCTCAAGCACGCAGAGCTGCTCCGCGACCGCATTGATTTTGCCAGGGTGATGAGCGTGTGGAAACAACTGCTCGTCACGCCGCCATGGGACGGCGCCGCCCTCTGGCTGCACGGCGACCTGCATCCCGCTAACATGCTGACGCACCAGGGCAGGCTTTCCGCCATCATCGACTTTGGCGACATCACCAGCGGCGACCCCGCCTCTGACCTGGCCGCCGCATGGATGATGTTCGCTTCCGAAGCCCGCGATGTCTTTCGTCACACTGCCGGGATCATGGATGCCACATGGCACCGCGCCGCAGCATGGGCTCTCAACTTCTCCCTCGTCTTCATGACCGCTGACGAACACACCCCAATGCCGGCTATAGGCCGCGCCACGCTCGAGTCCGTTCTCGACGCATTCTCCTGAACCATGGCTCAGCAGCGCAAACTCTTCCGCTACGAAGGAACGCCAAAGGGCGGCGGATTCATTGATTCCGTCTCACTCGAACTGCCTGCTGACGATTCCCTGCTGGAGGATTATCCCTTCACGATTCCAGCCATCCGCGCCCTGCGCCGCCTTCAACTGCATCCCTGCGTGACCTTCCTCACCGGTGAGAACGGCTCGGGAAAATCCACCCTTCTGGAGGCTATCGCCGTGAAACTGGATTTCAGCGCTGAAGGCGGTACGCGAAATATGCAGTATGCCACCCGCGATACTCATTCCCCTCTGCACGAATATCTCAGGATCTCCCGCCTGGTGCCGCGCGAGAAGTGGGGATGGTTTTTGCGCGCCGAGAGTTTTTATACCATGGCCAATGCGGCGGAGAGTCTTCACGCCCTCGGTTCCTTTGGTTGGAAGAGCCCGCATATGCAGTCTCACGGCGAGGCCTTTCTCTCACTGCTGACAGAGCTCGATGCGGCGGGACTCTATCTCTTCGACGAGCCGGAAGCCGCACTCTCCACGCAGCGGCAGATGTCCGCGCTCGTCCAGATGCACCGTCTTTGTCAGGCGGGATCACAGTTCATCGTCGCCACTCATTCACCCATTCTCCTGGCCTATCCGTACGCCACTATCCTCCTCTGCGATGACGCTGGTCTGCATCCTGTTAAATACGAGGAGACCGATGCCTACCGCCTGACACTGCAATTTCTGAAGAACCACCCGCGCATGCTAGAAATGCTTCTTGAAGATGAAAAAGAGGACTGACGCAACGTCTGCGGGTCCAGGCCTTACTCCGCTCACCAATGTTTCACCTGGTTTTCACCGGGCCTCCGGTTACGATGCGCGGCGCCCGCAGCCACCAAAGTTATGATCCACTACGCCCGCCCGATTCTTTTATTCCTGCTCGCCGCTGCAGCGGCCCACGCGGCGGTGACGCCCAGTGACCTCAACCGGAAGCGCTATACCAATACCGTCACCGTCACGGCCACCGGCACGGCGGCCACGCTCGACGGCAATCCTTTTCCATTGAACACAGCGACCGCAGTGACGGCTATCGGTTTTCACGACCTTCTCGTCACGGATGGAGGCACCACCACGAGTTACAAGTTTATCGTCAGGAATTCCGAGCGCGCCAGCACTGAAGACGGCATCCCCACCATGCGGCCCTATCGTTATGTGCTGGATGCCCCGTCCGCGTTTTCCGATGCGGTTCTCAATATCCTTGCCCCGGCGGTGTATCCAAAAAACCTTCCCATCCCGGTGATGGCGCGCCTGACAAAAGGACCTTCCTTCGGCGCAGCGGCGGGCGGACCGCTGTTTCTCAACGGTCAGGTGCAGTCCTCAAAGTATCCGGGAAATCCGATCCTCCTGCGCCGCGGGTGGGGCTCCACCATTCTGTCCGCGGCGACTGCCGCTGGTCCTGCCGCTTACGACGCCTCGGTGAATGGCCGCACGGCCAGCGTGCCGACAGTCATTGAAGACACTACCGCGTGGGTCACCAAAACCGGCGCGGTGTCCGGAAGCGAAAACTGGGGCGCCAATGCGCGCATCCAGGTGACCGGTACGATCAGTGTTCCCGCGGGAGCCAGCCTGACCATTGGCGCGGGAACGATCATCCGCTGCTCTCCTGGCGTCGAATTCTGGGTGCGTCCCGGCGGTTCCATACAGATAAATGGCACCGCCGCCGCGCCGGTCGTTTTTGTACCGGACAGCACGAGCAGCCTGTGGGGAGGCTTCTGGCTGCAGCCGGCCTCCGGCGCAAACGTGGCTGCGCTCACCGCCACCGGAACGATCTTTTGCTGCTGGGGCGCGAATCAAAGCTGGTACACCGCACCCGCCGGCGAACCGGCCCGGAGTTTTCCTCATCACCGGAATCAGCAGCCCTGCGTGGCCACGGCGCCGGGCGCGGTATGCACTCTCACGGATTGCGCTCTGATCGGCCCGACAGGCTTCAACCAAACGCGCGGCGCAGCCCTTGCGACGAACGGTGGTTCACTGATTCTCACCCGCGTGTTGATGCAGCGCTGCATCACCGGCGGTGAACAGGAGGATTGCCCCACTTTCACCTTTGACACGGTGGCGCTCCTTGAGATGACGGAACCTGGGCTCGACGTGGACGGAGACGGCTTTGCCGACGCGGACAACGACGGCATCTATTTGGTGCCGGACGGCAACACCTACACGCTCGATCATTGTGTGATTGGCTGGACCAAGGACGATGGCATCGATACCGGCGGCGATGGCCCGGGTACCGTGACCTGCCGCAATTGCTGGTTCGAGAATTGCGTCCATGAGGCCATGTCGAATTCCGGAGTGAACCGCATTCCGCAATCCATCGACGGTGTGCATTTTAATTCGGGGCAGGGGATCGAATGCGGTTACGGCGGTCCGCACTCGCTGCTGCAGCGCACGCTCGTTACCGGCTGCATGGTCGGTGCCCGGTACGGCGACAACTATGGCAGCAACTCCGGAAACAACGGCACCGGCACCAGTCAATACGACGGTGACATCACTGTCAGGGATTCCTTCTCACTTTACAATCTTTTCCACGACACATGGGCCATCGATTTCAGCCGCTTTGACTATCAAAACCAGCGGTTCACTCTTGTGAACTCCAAAGTCACGAAGGCCGCCGACCTCGCCGCGCAAAACGGCTCGGAGGACTCCGGCAACAGCCTGTGGAATCCGGCGACCGATGCCGGATTGATCGCCGGGTATATGCCGGTGCCGGGCTCTGAGGTTGGCGTGGATTTTCCGGTCGTCAGACGTCAGGATACTTACGCCGCGTGGCCGGCCTCATTTACTGTGAGGCTCAGCACATTTTCCTCAAAGGAAGTCAGTGTCAGTTGGCGGGCTGCCGGCAAAACCGCGCCGGAGGCTGATTCAGAAACGCCTATCGCCACCGGTACCCTGACATGGCAGCCGGGGGAAACGCTCAAGACGTTCAGCGTTCCAGCGCCGGCCGACTACGGCGTCGTAAGCGTGAGGCTGCATACGCCGGTGAATGCGGCCGTTACCGGTTCCCAATTGCTCTACTTCCCTCCCTCAGGCCCGCCGCCTCCCGAACAGGTGCTCATCGCGAAAAACGCTGCGGGCTGGAGTTATCATTCCGCCCTCACCCCCAATGGCTGGACAAACGCGACACCGTGGCCCTCGCTCGATGCCGCCAGCCGCTCATGGACCCATCCGCTCTTCACGGAGAGCACGTCCGGTGCATCTTCATGGTATCAGAACAAAACGGCGCCCATCGGCTGGGGAAACATCGGCGCTACCGGTTCGCTGCAAACATTGACGACTCTCATCACGGAGCGCCCGGTGACAGCTTATTTCCGCAAGACGTTTACCGTGACTGCCCCGGACGCGATCCAGTCTCTGAAACTGGAGCTCCAGGCGGATGACGGCGCTTCGGTTTACATCAATGGCACCCGCGTCAGTCCAACGTCATGGGGATTGGATCCCGGCACCAACGTGGGAGGAAGTCTTTATTACAACCAGCTCTCCAGCCGCTTCAATGACGGCGCCAACGAACGGAACTTCGACACCCTGATTCTCAGCGGCGCGACGATGCCTGCGCTCAATCCCGCGCCTGCGCTCAATGTCCTCGCCATCGAAGTGCATCAGAACTCCGTCGATTCCAGCGACTGCGTCCTCGATGCCGCGCTCACCGAAACGTTTTTCTCGCCGGTTCCCGGCATTGCCGGTTTCGGAAAGTCCGCCGCCGGTGCTTACGTCTATTGGACCGACCCGACCTGGGTCCTTGAGACTAACAGCACGCTTGATCCGGGGACCTGGATCAGCCGGCCGGATTTGCAAAGCCCCGTGCCCATCGTGACCAACTCCACCCGCGCACTCTATCGTCTCCGCCAGCCATGAAGATGAGAGACAGTAAGCTGGCATCCCAAATGGTGATATTCCTTTCATGACCCTGCGTGAACTCCGCAACGGTCCCGGCGCGGCATGGGCAGGGCCTCTTCTCATCCTTCTTGTCTTGATGTTTCTGCCTGATCTGGCGAAGTCGGAAGCAGCAGACGCACCGTGGTACCGGGCTCAGCCGAAGCAGTGGAGCATTCCGCTGCAAACCGTCCTGGTGCTGGGGGCCGTCGCGTTTTGGTGGCGGCAATATATCTTCAAGCCGTTGTCCCCAAAGATCGTGCTCCTCGCAGTGGTGGCCGGCATCGTGGGCATCGCCCTGTGGATACTTCCTTCATGGCTTTACGACCGGGGCTGGGTAATGAAAGTCGAATGGCTCGGATTTACGTCGCGCGCCGGGGACCGCGATTCGTTCGATCCCACAATTTGGGCGGACAGTCCTGGCATCTACTGGAGCGTGGTGGGGATAAGACTGCTGCGCATGACCGTTGCGGTCGCCTTCGCGGAGGAATTGTTCTGGCGCGGATTTGTGTGGCGACTCGCATCCGATCCCTATCGCGACTTTCACAAAGTGCCGTTCGCGCAGCCCAACTGGAAATCCCTCGCCGCCGTGACGGCCCTCTTTTCATTTTCCCATATGGTGCCCGACCGCCTGATGGCCGCCGTTTGGTGTCTCATCATCAGTTGGCTGTATGTCAGGACCAGGAGCGTCGGCGCGTGTGTGATCGCCCACGCAGTTTCCAATCTGGTGCTGGGGATTTACGTCATGGTGACGAAGCAGTGGGGATTTTGGTGAGTTACGTCCCCTCCAGAATCTGCCGTGCCATCCTTGCTGCGCCGTCCGGGCGGCGCTGAATTTTCATCGACGCGGTCATGCGTGCGAGGCCGTCGCCGGTGAAAAGTTCGCGCAGGAGAGCTCCGGTGTTTTCGGGTTCTTCGGAACGGCATCCGCAGCCGGTGAGTTCAAGCAGACGGACGTTGCCCTCCTCCTGTCCGGGGATGATGTAATTGATCACTGCGGGCACGGCGGCCGCGAGGCATTCATGCACTGTCGCTCCGCCGGCTTTGGTGAGCACAAGGCGGCTGCGCGCCATGAGAGACGGGATGCTCGTGGTCCATCCGTAAATCTGCACCGGACGCCGTGCCGCGGCGCGGAGCTGGCGTTCAATGACAGGCCGCAGGCGGTCTTCATGCCGGCCCGTGATAATCGTGAGAGGCACGTCCACCGGCAAATCCCGAATCAGACCGGCGAGTGTCCGCTTCACATGTTTCGTGGCGGTGGTGGCCATGTAGAGCACGCCGGAGCGTTCGGTTTCCGGCACTGCGGCGTGGGCAAAATCCGCGGCGGTGGCAAAGCCGGTGACGCTGCATTTTTCCGGCGGCACGCCCTGCGCCGTGACAATATCGCGGCTGAAGTAGTCGGTCACAAACCACCGGTTTGCAGGCGCCTGGGTCCAGATCGGGTGGATGGTAATGGAATCCGTGACCGCCACGTAAATGCGCTCCGGCCGCGGGACCGCGGCATTGAGCCCCGGGATGAAGGACGCGTAGAGGGGATAGGTCATTACCACCTTCGCGGGGCGCACTTCCGCCAGTTTTTCCTCCAGCCACCGCATGAGACCCACCCAGCGGTCCCAGACGTGATTTCCAAAATTTCCGTGCCGCGTGGTCTCGTAAAGCCAGCCCCATGCCGCCGGCATGCGGTTGGTCATGAACTGATAACCCCATTTCATGAACGCGGAAAGCCTCGGCGCGGCGGCGGTGAACGGGTCGAGCACTACGGGCACAACCTTCCCGCCAGACTCCCGGCTAAGGGCTGCGGCCAGATTCCGCGCCGCCGTGTTGTGGCCTTCGCCAAATCCGGCGCTCAGGACAAGAATCGTCTCACGGTCAGGAGCGGGCACTTCAAAAATTATTTAAGATTGTTGAACTATTTAGTTCAGGATGTAATCTCCAAAATTACCAATGAGATTAAAATTTCCCATAGTCTTCTCTCCAGTTCGTATAGCGACCCTGCTGAAAGGGGTGCGCTGGAGTGATCCGCTGGTGCAGACGTGGGGGCTCATGAGTGGCCTGTTGATCGTAGGCATCGTGTCGCATTATGGGCCGCGCTCAGAGTCCGGCGAGAAAAAATTGTCCCCTGCCGGAGCATTATTTTATCCAAAACCTGGGTTTTCGGCGGAAGGCTGGCGTCCCGGAGTACCTTTTTCGCCGGACAATACCGTTGCGTGCGTCACCTCACCCGCTTGTGAAGTGGATCTGCGGGCGTGTGCCGATCACGCCGCGCAGTCGTCAGGCTGGCGATATCTCACGACCCCGCTGAGGGCGCGGCTCAACGCGGTGGCCGGCGGTATTTCGCGCATAACGGTGACATGGAGTGGCACGCGCGGGGGCGATGCGGAAACGCTGGACTATTATTATTCGGGCACGCAGGGGCTTAAGGACGGCGTGCCGGGTGATTTCATCATTGGAAACGGCTGCCGCGGAAAGGACGGGTGCATCGAGACCACGCGCTGGGGGACAAAGACGCTCGCTGGTCCTGCGGCGGGGGAAACTCCCCCGAATGCAAACACCGGGATTTCCATTTGTCTTGTCGGTGAGGGTCAAAAACCAACTCCAGCGCAGGAGAGAGCCCTTGGAGAACTCATTACGTGCATTGAGTCCCGCACCGGGACTACCGCTCTGGCTATGCGCCAGCCGCAGAGTGCCAGTTTGCTGGCGGGATATTGAGAGCAGAAAACGTCTGCGGATATTGACGTCTGCGGCATTTGCGCTGACTCTGTGCTCTGGGCTGTTGCTAAAGATGATCACGTCCAATAAGAAGTCAGACTGGCATATTCCCTGGGACCATGTGCTTTATTTTTTCCCGGGCATCCTCATCATCCCGGGGTTGATGGTTGCCGCGCTCGTCCGTCCGCCTCTGTTGTTCCTGTTCGCGTCGGGTGTCGCGATAGCCGGGTGGATAATGCTTTTTGTCGCGCGCCTGCCGCTCTACCGGCAGCGCCGCTTCTTCGCCTTCGGTCCGGCGGCGCTCGATACCAAACACCGGCGGCTGTATTGGCGGGCGTATAAGGTCATTGGCTGCGGTGCGGCGATCCTCCTGCTGCTGAACGCTGTAGTGAGATGGTGACAGGGAAATGCGACTTAGTTAGGCCGGAACGGTTTGCAATTCCCTGCCGAGCGCGCCGAGGACCACTTCAGCGCGGTACGGTTTCAGAAGCAGGGTATGAATGCCGAGCGCCTGCAATTCCTTTTGTTTGGCGTCCCGGCTTCTCACGCTGCCGATTCCGCTGGAGGCGACGATCTTGATGCCGGGATCCATTTTTTTAAGGATGCCGCTCATGGTGACGCCGTCCATGCCTGGCATCATGAGATCGGTGAGGACCATTTTGATCTCATCCCGGTGGCGGCGATACACGGCAATGGCTTCGGAGCCGTCCCCGGCGGTCAGCACCTTATAGCCGTGGCCGGCAAGCATCTTCTCCGTCACGTCCCGAATCCCGCGTTCGTCATCGACGACGAGGATGGTTTCCCCGTTTCCGCCGGGTGAACCCGCGAGCGGCGCTTCGGCGGCGTGTTCTCCGGCGCCCGGGCGGGCCGGCAGAAAGAGTTTGAAGACGGTTCCCTGTCCCACAGTGCTCTCCAGATCGATAAAACCGCCATGGTTCTCGACAATGCCAAGCACCGTGGCGAGCCCCAGTCCGGTGCCGCTGCCCGCTTCTTTGGTGGTGAAAAACGGATCGAAGACTCTGTCGATGATTTCCGGCGGGATGCCCTCGCCCGTGTCGGCAACTTGAAGCACCAGGTAAGGACCGGCTTTGGCATTGGAGTGCAGGACAGCCTCATTTTCGTCCAGAGACGCATTCCCAAGGGTGATCGTAAGGGAGCCGCCGGCGGGCATTGCGTCGCGGGCATTGACACACAGATTGAGCAGGACCTGATGCAGTTGTGTGACATCACACACGACCGGCCAGCCGCTGTCCTCTGCGTTCACTTCCACGGTGATATTCTTTGGAAATGTAGCGCGAACGATCTTTTCAACGTCCCACACGATTCTTTGCACCTTGACGACCGTGCGCGAGCCGGAGCCTCCCCGGCCGAAGGACAATAACTGTTTGATCAGGTCGGCTCCGCGCTGCGTGCTGGACTCAATGGTGCTAATTGCCTTTTCCGTCTCCTCCGCCGGCGATGGCTGGCGCAGCATGTAGGCGGCCATCATGATGGGAGTAAGAATGTTGTTGAGATCGTGAGCGATGCCGCAGGAAAGGCGGCCCACACTTTCCATGCGCAGAGCGCGCAGAAACTGAGTCTCCATGGCCTTTTTGGCGGTGATGTCCTCTATCAGCACCACGAGGCATCTCTTTGTGTCGAAGATCAGCCGGCTGGCCCGCACCCGTGTGATGAAAGATGAGCCGTCTTTACGGCGGCCTTTCAATTCCCCAGACCACGGGCCGTGATCAGCGGGTTCGACGGGGTCATTAAAAATGCGCCCGGCCTGTTCCGGCAATCCGTCAAGCACCGAGGACAGGAGTATTCCCTCCATCCCGGGACCGGCATAGCCGAACATGGCGCCGCAGGCGGCATTGGCGTGATCGATCCGGCCTTCTTCGGTACAGATGGCGACTCCCTCGAACATGCTCTCAAGCACGCAGCCCTGGAGTTTGAGATCTTCACACACCTTCTCCACCAATTCACGCTGGCGTATGGCCTGCTCCATCATGGCAACGGCGGCACTGCGGGATTCCTCAAGTTCCGCGGTTCGCTGTTTCACGAGTTCCTCAAGGTTATCGAGCCTGTTCTTCGAGTCCTGGAGCAACTGCCACTTTTCAGTCAGAGCGTTGGCCAGTTGAAGGACTTCGATTGTGTCGAAAGGCTTTTTCAGGATGAGGAGCCGGTCACCCGGCTGGATTTGATCCTGCATTTCGGCCCACGAACAATCGGCGTAGGCCGTGCAAATGACGATTTGAAGGTCGGGACATGTCTGCCAAATCCGCCTGGTGGTTTCGATGCCGTCCCAGCCCGGGGGCATGCGGACATCGACGAAAGCCATGGCGTAGGGACGGCCCGCCGCCATCGCCCGCTCCACCATCCTGAGACCTTCCTCACCCTGCAGGGCGGTATCGATTTCGAACGCTTCCCGTTGAGGCGTGCCGAAGATGGCCGCCTCGTCCGCCAGCAGGGCTGCATCAAAGGCGTCCGGTGCACCGAGGATCTTGAGGAAGTCCTGATGAATGGCGCTGTTGTCGTCGATGACGAGGATTCTGCGGTTCCTGAGGGTGGAGCGCCCGATCGACATAGAATTCAATTGTTTTGAAGCGGCAGTTCCAGGGTGAAAACGGCACCCCTGCCGACCCCGTCGCTGTGCGCGGTGAGTTTTCCGCCCAGCTCTTTGGCTGCCAGGGCGCTGCTGTGAAGACCAAACCCGTGTCCGTCCTTTTTCGTCGTGAAACCGTGCTGGAAGATGCGGATGAGGTTCTCAGGCGGGATGCCTTCACCATTGTCGATGACGGCAATCGTCACTCCGTTGTCGCCGCTGGGGGCCACCCGGACCACCAGTTGCCGGTCGGGTCCTTTGTCCGAGAGCGCGTATTTGGCATTTCCAAGGAGGTTAACGATGATTTGGAGTGCCTTGTGGCGATCGGTGATGATTGGCGGAACGTCATCGTATTCGCGATGGACGTTGACTTCGTGGCGGATGAATCCGGCACTGTTGATGCGGATGGCGTCCTCCACCAGTTCGATGGGCGAAAACGTCTCCAAAACCCCGGAGCGGCGGGCATACGTCTGTTGAGTAGCCACCACCTCCTTGATGTGTTCGATGTTCTTCCGCAGCGATTCGACCTCCTCCAGCAGCGCCCGCTGAGGCTCGGCGAGGTTTTCTGCGAGATGCGTCAAATACCCTGGAAGCTTTTGCCCGCGAGGGTCCTGCGTTAGGAATGAAGGCAGATCAGCGGCATTTTCGCGCAGCAGGCCGGCCGCCTTTTTCAGTTCGACGATGCGAAGACCGCGCACTTTTGCGGCCACCATTTCGGCAGACACGTTCACACTGTTGAGGACGTTGCCGACATTGTGCAGGACATAAGTGGCGACCTCGGCGCGGCCCGCCTCGTGAGAGGCTTCCAGCAATTGATGGTGAGCGGTGGTAAGCTCCGCGGTGCGCTCCTGCACGATGCGCTCGGTTTCGGCGTGGGCTGACTCGATGCGGGCCCGCCTTGTGGCCACCTCTTTCATTTCCCTCAGGCCCTGCTGGATCGAAATCATCAGAAAGAGATCCTCAAAGAGGACCCATCCGGCGTGTTCCAGCCAGCGCCAGGGACTTGCGGTCAACACTCCGAATACCGACTCAGGCCAAAACAATCCTCTCATGAGGTGATCCGCTGCGACCACCACGGTGGCGGTCGCGAGGACTTTCCAGTCGCGGTAGAACGCGAGGAAGGCCAGCGACCCGAAGACGTGGAAGTGAGTTTCGATGCGTCCGCCTGTCAGGTGAATCAGCAGGGCCGAGGTGAGCATCTGGCCCACCGCGATGCAGTGCCTCGTTAGGGTGGCGCCCGGTTGTTTGAGCGCCAGAAAAATGGGAAAACTGCTGATTACCCCGCCAAGGATGATCGCCGCCCAGACGTGCACATGAATCTGACTGGTGCCGCCCGCCCATGTCCGTGGTGAAATCCAAAGTGCGGCTGCGATTCCGCCAAGCCACTGCGCGAACATCAGTTTGGCAAAAAGCCGGTCCGTCCGGCAGTGGATCGCATCCCGTGAGGCACCGTAGAGTTCGCCGGCATGATCCTGCGGCAGAACAGGCAGGCCGATGGCGGGCAGGCTCAGGGCTTGCATTCATTACCTCCTTTTACGCATTCCATCTCATGGAGCGCACAGCCGAAGACGGGAGTTTTGACCCTCTCGTGCCCGCCGCCCTTGAGAAGGGCTTCCACCGCTTCACAACCCGCGTTGTCACCGGAGTGACCGCGCGCCGCCGTGATACCGCCTTCAAAAAGAAGAGATCCGTCGCCATTATAAAGTACCGTATAACCTGACGTTTCGGCGCGGAATCGTTCGGACTCGAGGCCACCCTCATCGCAGGACACAACGACGCCCGGGATGCGGCGCGCCTGTTCCCAGAGTTTGCCCTTCACGAGCGATTCCTCCATTCCCGCCGGCCTGACAAAAAACACGTGCGCGTTGAATTGCCCGCGGCAGCGCGCCACCAGTTTTGCCAACTCTCCGATGCTTGATTCAGAGCAGGGACACTGGGGATGCACGAACATAAGCAGGGTGGGCATCCCGCCCGCTGCGTGAACCGCCGCATTTTCCATCAAGGCCCCAGGCGCGGCACGGGCTGCTCCGGGCGTTTGGGAATATTGGGCCATGAAAACCGTTCCCCATGAAACCAGCACCAGCCATAACAGGACCACACCGCCTGTTCGCAAAGAGAGCGGAGGGGGTTTTCTGGTTGGTATTGAGGTGGTTCTCACAGGGGCATTCTACATTTCTTTATAATTACCATAATGTCAACGATTAATGTAATTGATTAAGCAGTGTTGGAGTTTTCCAGGTCGCTCAAGGGCTTCGGGGAGTGATTAACAGCAATGTTCATTGTGACTCGGGAGAACACGGGAAGTTTGGAGAACGGGAGCGGCTTCCCCTAACGCCCCCCGTTTCCCTCCGTTCCGCACCCAAGGCTGCGCGCCGCTGAACCCGGACGCCTGCCATCCGCCAATGCACCAAAGATTCCTTCTGCTAGTCTGTGTTTCCGCGCTGGGGAGTTGTACGGCGTTTACCGCCAGGCCGATTTCCGCGGAGGCCAGCGCAGCGGGATTTGATGCGCGGCGGCTGACGGCTCCGGAGTTGAGGGCGGCGCTGCAAAAAGAGGGCGTGCCTTTGAGGTCGCAGTGGTCACTGAGCCAACTTGCGGCGGCGGCGCGGCATCTGAATCCGGACCTTGCGGTGCTTCGCGCAAAAGCACAGACGGCCTGCGCGGCATTCCAAACTGCCGGGGAACGGCCCAATCCCGTGTTGTCGCTGAAGCCGGGTTACAACAGCACGAAAGCGAAGGGCGTTTCACCGTGGATATTGGAACCGGCGCTGGATTTCACCATTGAGACCGGCGGGAAGCGGGGGGCGCGCATGGCAGCGGCGGCCGCCAAAACTCGCATGGCATTGCTGGAGGCAGCGGCGGGCGAATGGAAGGTGCGCAGCGATATCCGCCGCGCGCTGCTCGCCATGCACGCGGCTGACGCGACGCGCGGCCAATATCGCGGCCAGGAGTCCGCCCAGGCCGAGGCCGCGCGCCTCCTGGAATCGCAACTGCGGGATGGCGCTGCTTCACCGCAGGATGTTGCGGCGGCGCGAATTCCTTTGAATCAAACACGTCTGTCCATGCATGACACCGATATGCAGGCCGCGAAAGCCCGGGGGCAACTGGCGGCTGCGGTGGGTGTGCCGGTGGCGGCTTTTGGCGGGATTCGCTTTGATTTTTCCGAAGTTACACGCCTTCCCGGCGCTCCGGCGGGCGGCGCTGCAAGGCGTCATGTCCTCACGCATCGACCTGATATTCTGGCGGCACTCGCTGACTATGCAGCCAGCGAGGATCTCGTGCGGCTGGAGGTGGCAAAACAATATCCGGACATCAAACTGGGGCCGGGTTATCAACTCGACCAGGGGGACAACAAATGGTCTCTCGGCATCGGGTTTGAGCTTCCCATTTTTAATCAGCACAAGGGTGCTATTGCGGAGGCGGAGGCGAAACGCGAAGAGGCCGCGGCCCGCTTTCTTGCCGTGCAGGCAAAGGCGCTTGCGGAGATCGACGTGGCCCTTGCTGTGTATCGCGCCGCCCGTGCCAAGGCGGATGCCGCCGGCGCACTGCTGATGGATGTGCAGGCACAAACAAAGGCCGCCGAGTCCATGAAAGCCGCCGGAGAACTGTCGCTCGTGGACGTATCGCAGCGTCGTGTTGAGCAAAGCGCCGCCGATCTCGCCCGTCAGCAGGCCCGGCTGCAGGCCCTCGAAGCGGTTGGCGCTCTTGAAGACGCGCTCCAAACCCCCGCCTCCCAATGGAAATGAAATACCTTTCGCTTCTTCTTTTGTTCAGGTGCGCCGCGGCCTTTGCCGCTGACGGCCCTTCCGCCCCATCGACGGCGCCGCCTCAGGCCACCGTGGCCAATCCGGTAAAGGAAGCCGACCTCACCACGGTGACCCTAACACCCGAAGCGGCGAAGCGTCTCGGCATCGCGACGGTGCCTGTGGAAAAGAAAAAGGTGATTCAGAAGCGGCTTTACGGCGGGGAAATCACGTTGCCGCTGGCTGCAGGAGCAGGCAATGATGCACTCATGGCGCTGGCCCCCCCGCAGAATGCCGCGGAACTTCTCAAGCTGGCCGAACTGCAAGTGGCTGCCGACGGCGAAATTGCCCAGGCGCAGGTGAAGGTGAACGCAGCGCAACTGGCGCTGGAACGCGCTTCAAAGCTTCTGACCAACCAAACCGGCAGTGAGCGTGCCGCGGAGGAGGCGCGCGCCGCTCATCAATTGGCGAAAGCCGCGCTTGAGCAGGCGGTGGCAAAACGGGCGCTGCTGGGGCCTGGTATTGCCGCGGCTCCTGACGGAAAACGCTGGTGGGTTCGCACGGCCATCCTTGCCGCCGACGCAGCCACCCTCGATCCGCAGGCCGGAACGGCCACGATCACACCGCCCGGCTCCAATTCTGAAATTCCGGCAAAGCCTGTTCCATCCGCGCCGCCGACGGCGAACGCTCAGACACTCACGGTGGATTGGTATTTTGAAATCGATGATCCGCAGCGGCAGCGTCGTCCCGGCGAGCGGGTGGAGGTGCGCGTCCCGGTGAAAGGAGCGGGTGAAGAGCGGCTGACCGCTCCGTGGGCCGGAGTACTGCACGACATCAACGGCGGGCAGTGGGTTTATGAAATGACCGGGCCGGCTACCTTCGTTCGCCGCCGGGTGCAGGTGGCCAGCGTGGCCGGGGCGGATGCGGTCCTTGCCAGCGGTCCCGCCGCGGGAGCGAAAATCGTAACGCATGGTTCGGCGGAGTTGTTCGGCATTGAATTTGGCCCCGGAAAATAACCATGCTCAAATCCATCGTTACATGGGCGCTGAACATGCGTGTGCTGGTGGTCGCGCTCTCGGTGGTGCTCATTGTCGCGGGCGTGAATTCCGTCCGCCACGCGCCGCTGGATGTCTTTCCGGAATTCGCGCCGCCGATGGTTGAGATCCAAACGGAAGCACCGGGCCTTTCCACGGAACAGGTGGATGCGCTGGTTACGGTGCCGCTGGAAAACTCACTCAACGGTTTGCCGTGGCTCAAGACCATCCGCTCGAAGTCCGTGCTGGGACTCTCGTCCGTGGTGATGATTTTTCAGCAGGACACCGACGTGCTGCGCGCGCGCCAGCTTGTCCAGGAACGTTTGGCTTTGGCGCAGTCGCGACTGCCTGCAGTGGTGAAATCGCCCGTGCTCATGGCTCCCTATTCCTCGCTCAGCCGGGCGATGAAGATAGGCGTTACCTCAAAGACGCTCTCACAAACCCAACTGAGCGAACTCGCGCTGTGGACGATGCGCCCGCGGCTGATGTCCGTGCCTGGCGTGGCGAATGTCGCCATCTGGGGGCAGCGCGACAAGGAGTATCAAGTGCTGGTGAGTCCGGAGAAAATGCGCGCGCAGGGTGTTTCGCTGGATGCCGTGGTGCGCGCGGCGGGTGAGGCGGCGGTTATCGGGGCAGGCGGTTTTGTCGATACGCCGAACCAGCGCATGGCTGTCAGGCAGGCGAGCGCCATTACCAGCGCGGATGATCTGGCGAGAAATGTCATCGAGTTCCGCAATGGCATCCCGCTGCGGCTTGGTGATGTGGCGAAGGTGGTGGAGGGCAATCCGGCGCCGATCGGCGATGCGGTGATCAACGATGGCCCCGGTCTGCTGCTGATCGTGGAAAAACAGCCCTGGGGAAACACTTTGGATGTGACGCTGGGCGTCGAACGAATGCTCGAAGAGCTGCGGCCGGCGCTTCCCGGTGTCGAACTGGACTCCACCATTTTCCGGCCCGCGACGTTTATCGAACTGAGTATCGGAAATCTCACGCAGGCGATGTGGCTGGGATGTGTATTGATTATCATCGTGCTGGCACTGTTTCTTCATGACTGGCGCACGGCATTGATCAGCATCGCCGCCATTCCGCTGTCTCTTGTGGCCGCGGTGCTGGTGCTGCGCTGGCGGGGGGAAACGCTGAACACCATGGTGCTGGCGGGTCTTGTGATTGCGCTCGGCGAAGTGGTGGACGACGCAATTATCGACGTCGAGAACATCCTTCGCCGCCTGCGGCAAAACCGTGCGCTGACCCAGCCGCGCTCCGCCTTTGCCGTGGTGCTGGATGCCTCGCTGGAGGTCCGCAGCGCGGTGGTTTATGCGAGCGCCATTGTGGTGCTTGTTTTTCTGCCAGTGTTTTTCCTTGAGGGATTGATGGGCACATTCTTCCGGCCTCTGGCGATGAGTTACATTCTGAGCATCCTTGCGTCACTGGCGGTGGCGCTTACCCTGACGCCGGCGCTTTGCCTCATGCTGCTGCGGGGTAAGGCATTGGAACGGCGAAAGGACGCGCCGCTGGTCCGGGTGTTCAAAGCAGGCTATCGCAAATTGCTTCCTCCTTTGCTGCGCGCGCCATGGGCGGTGTGCGGTGGCCTGGTGGCGGCGTTCGCGGGAACGTGGTTCGTGTACCACCGCATGGGTGAGGAGATGCTGCCGAATTTCAAGGAGCGCGATTTCCTGATGCACTGGGTCGAGAAGCCTGCGACCTCGTTGGAGGCGATGACGCGCATCAGTGTGGCGGCCAGCAAGGAACTTCGCGCGATCCCCGGTGTGCGGAATCTCGGTGCGCATATCGGCCGCACTGAAGTGGCCGACGAAGTGGTGGGGCCCAACTTCACCGAACTGTGGATCTCTCTCGATCCCAATGCGGACTACGATCCGACGGTGAAGAAAGTGCAGTCAGTGGTGGACGGCTATCCGGGCCTGCAGCGGGATTTGCTCACCTACCTGCGGGAACGCATCAAGGAGGTGCTCACCGGTCAAAGTGCGAGCATTGTCGTGCGCATCTTCGGACCGGATTTGCCCGTGCTGCGGAACAAAGCCACGGAGGTGGCGGCAGCCTTCAAGGATGTGCCTGGCGTGACCACCCTGAAAGTGGAGCAGCAGGCGCTGGTGCCGCAGATTACTGTGACGCCGCGGAAGGACAAGGCGGCGGTCTATGGACTCACCGAAGCGCAGATCCTCCGTGCGGTGAGCACGCTGGTGAAAGGTCAGCGCGTGGGTGAAGTTTTTGAAGAGCAGAAGATCCATCACGTTGCCGTGTGGAGCGTGCCGGAGGCGCGGACGGATTTGAACGCCCTGCGGGAACTTCTTATCGACATTCCCGCCCCGCCTGGCACGGTGGATCCCGGGAGCGCGGTGCGGCTGGGAGAAGTGGCTGACCTCGCCATCGTGCCAACGCCTAACGAAATCAAACGCGAGGGAGCCTCCCGCCGGATCGACGTTACCTGCAACGTGGCGGGCCGCGACCTCGGCAGCGTGGCGCGGGACCTCGCCGCGCGCCTTGCGACGGTGACGTTTCCTGCGGGACATCATCCGGAATTGCTGGGCGAGTACAAAGAACGTACCGATGCCCGCGAGCGGCTGACGTGGCTTACCTGGGGAGCACTGGGTGGCATCCTGGTGCTGCTGCTGGTGGATTTTCAAAGCGTCAGGCTCACGCTGCTGGTGGCGTTAACGCTGCCCTTTGCGCTCATCGGCGGCGTGCTGGCGGCATGGCTGAGCGGTGGTGTGATCTCGCTGGGCTCGCTGGTGGGATTCGTGACGGTGCTCGGCATCGCGGCGCGCAACGGGATCATGCTGGTGAGCCATTTTCGCCACCTGGAGCGGGAGGAGGGCGAACCGTTTGGCCGTTCCCTGATCCTGCGGGGTGCGGAGGAGCGTCTCGCACCCATCCTGATGACTGCGGCTACCGCCGGTCTTGCTTTGCTGCCTCTCGTTTGGCGGGGCAACATTCCCGGCCACGAAATCGAATATCCCATGGCCCTCGTCATCCTCGGAGGACTCGCCACATCGACGCTGCTGAATCTCTTTCTCCTGCCGGTGCTTTATGGGCGGTTCGGAGAGAGCCGGAAGCGTTCGGAACAGGATGCGGGGATCGAACGGGAGGCATTATCCGGGGCGGCATAGAAGCCTCCGCCGGTTTGCTGCGGTGCGAAATTCAGGTTTGGGATAAATATTCCCGTCTTCCGGGGAAAACGGGCAGCAACGGCTTCCAGCCAAATCCACCTGCGGGAAAAGCATCAGTAAAATCCATTTGAGCGCTTCCGGGGGCGCGCTAAGGCTGAATGCAAATTTTCCCACCTCCCACATTCAGTATGTCTATGGTTGCCAAAGGACTCGAAGGAGTCGTCGCCAATGAATCCCGTCTCAGCGACGTGGACGGTCAGAACGGAAAACTCTGCTACCTTGGCTACACGATAGATGATCTGGTGGAGCACTGTTCGTTTGAAGAGGTCGTTCACCTTCTCCACCGGGGCAAACTGCCGAACGTGTCGGAACTCGAAGCAATCACGAAGCAACTGCGGGCTGTCCGGGTGCTCGCGCCGGAGGTGAAACGGTTCATTTCCAATCTACCGGCCGATGCCTCCCCGATGAATGCGCTGCGCACGGCGGTTTCGCTTCTTGGACTGCTCGACGCACGCGGCAAGGACCAGGACCGTGCGCTCAATGAAGAACGCGCGCTTTCCATTGTCGCTCAAATTCCTCTGTTCATCGCCGCCTTCCACCGCCACCGCCAGGGCCTGCCGCTGCCGGAAATCCGCACTGATCTCAGCGAGGCCGGGAGTTTTCTCTGGCTTATCACCGGTGAGGAACCGTCTGCCGAGGCCATTAAAACGCTCGACGTGGCCTACGTGCTCCACGCGGACCACGGGATGAACGCCTCGACGTTTTCCGCGCGTGTCACCATCGCCACTCTCAGCGACATCTACTCCGCTATTACGAGTGCCATCGGCACCCTCAAGGGCCCCCTCCACGGCGGAGCCAATGAGGGCGTTATCCACATGCTCGAGGAGATCGGCAGTGAAGATAAAGTCGATGCGTGGGTGGAGGAGCGCCTTGCGAAAAAGGAGAAGATCATGGGCATCGGCCACCGCGTTTACAAGGTGCTCGACCCGCGCGCCCCGCACCTGCAGAGGATGGCCATCAAACTGACCGCCGCCCTCGGTGAACCGAAGTGGATCCGGATGAGCGAACGTATCGCGACGATCATGCGCGAACGGAAGGGCCTGAATGCGAACGTGGATTTTTACAGCGCCACAGTCTATTACAGCCTTGGCATTCCCACGGATTTGTTCACACCCATTTTTGCGATCAGCCGCGCCGCCGGCTGGACTGCCCAGGTGCTGGAGCAGTTGGAGGACAACCGTCTTTACCGGCCGTTGACTGAATACACCGGGCCGACTCCGCCGCAGCCGATTGTGTCGATTGAGCAGCGGCCATGATGCGGTCTGCGGGATTGAGATGCGGGTGATCAAAATTTGGTCCTTCGCAGTGCGGAATGGGCGAATTCGCTGCACCCGGGGAAATTGCCAATTTGGAGAGTTCCGGGAATGATTTCGGCAGGTCCCGCCTGAACCAACTCTCTACGCATGCAGCTCTCGAAAACCATCGCCGTACTCAAAACCGCCGCGCTTTGTGCCGGCATCTCCAGCGTCATTTCTTCAACGTCCATTGCCGCACCCGAATCCCTGCCGGTTGCCGGCGAGGTGACCTCGAGCGCCGGTGAAACCAATCTTTGGGAACCCCACGCTCAGATCGGTGCCTATGGTCAGCCTCAATGGGTGAAGTCGCGCCGGTTTGCGAATACCCGCGTGCACATCCAGCGCGATCCGTGGGAGGTTGGGGTGGAACAATGGTGGCGCGGGCGTTTGACGGATGGCGAGTGGACCCACCGTTTTCAGGAGGAAATCGAGATCGGTCTGCCGGGCCGCTTCCAGTTCGATTTCTATTACGACTGGACATACGATGAGGAACTCCACGCTGATTTTCTCGACTACGCCGCGGAGGTGCGGTGGGCGTTCGCCGATTGGAACAAGATTTGGGGAAATCCGACGCTGTATTTTGAATATAAGTGGACCGATGACGACCGCGGGGCCGATGTAGTGGAACCGAAATTGCTCTTCGGCGGCGAGATTGGCCGGAACACGCAGTGGGGCGTCAACTTCGTCTTTGAAGGCGAGACCGGCGGCGAAAAGACGGAGGAGTTTCAGGTCACCGCCGGCGTCTCCTCGGCCATCAACCGCTTCTTCAGCGTGGGTCTTGAGGCAAAATACGTCCATGAAACCGTGGAGGGCTCCCGCAGCAATCCGGAGCACAAGTTCCTCGCGGGTCCGAGTTTTCAATGGTCCCCGTGTGAGAGGTCGCACATCGACCTTGTGGCGCTTGCCGGTTTCACAGAGGAATCGCCCGATGTCGAGGCGTGGTTCGTGGGAGGATTTGAATTTGGCCGTGGAGGCAAGTCGAAGTCCGCTCACTCACCCGTGAGTGGCCGTCGTTGAAATTGCCGTGTCCTGTTCCCGGCCACCGGTATCGCGACGCCCGTCTGCCCCCCGGACGGCGACGCCATGCCGGAAACCTTCGGTATTATCGGTGCTGCCCTGCGGCCCGCCGGTTCGCCCGAAATCGAATCGCCGGGTCCGTATGGGCTCGCTGGCGGTGTCCCTGTTTGTTCATGGTGTCGCAGCCGCGGTGGCGGTTTGTATTGTCGTGAGCACTGTGCAGCGGACGGCTGTGCCTGACGCAGGTGAAGAGGGGAGCACGGGTGACGAGGGCCGTATTACGGTAATTCATCGTGCTCCGCGGGTAACACCACAGCCAAAAGAGCGGGTCCCCGACATTGTGCCGGAAACGTCGCGAAAACTGCTCTCGTCTGTGCCCTCCTCTCTCGTGCTCCCTGCGGAGGAGTCGCGTCCGGCCCTCCCGGTTCCGACTGTGCCTGTGCCTGTGCCTGTATTGGCGGCGAATACCGCACAGGTTAGTCACAACTCCGGTAAATCACGGAGCCATGCGCGTAATGGAAACAGGGGCACTGGTCAACGAGGAAAGGGCCGTCTCACCGCAGGCTCAGGTGTTGGCACCGCTGCACCCTCCAGCCCGCGGCTCCTCACGCAAACCGCCCCTGATTATCCCGCCTCAGCCCGCCGTCGCGGTGCCCACGGCATCGCATGGGTGCGCGTCCAGGTCACTGCCTCCGGCAGCGTGGCCGATGCGTCACTTCATCGCTCCTGCGGCCATGCCGATTTGGATGCGGCGGCGGTGCGGACAGCGAAACGCTGGCGATTCGCGCCCGCGACGGTGGCAGGTCATGCCGTGAGCGCGGCGGCGGTCGTCAAGGTGGTGTTTGTGGCCGGGAAGCGGACTTGAAATGGGATCGCAGGAAAGCCTGTGACGAAGAACGATCTCCGGTTCGGTGACTAGCCGATTCTCGATTTCCAATATCCGGGTTTTCGGCTGCAATGCATGACGGCGATAATAAGTATATAGCTGTCTTCAATTGTATAGAGGATGGCGTAGGGGAATCTGCGTGTGAGGCAGCGGCGCACATCCTGTTCGAAAAATCGCCAGCGGTCTGGTGCTTCGCAGATAAGTTTGACAACACTTTCCACCTCACGGGTGAAAGCCGTTCCCAGTCCTGGTTTTGCGGCCTCATAATATGCAGCGGCCTCGCGGTATTCCGACCGCGCCTCGGGATGAAAAGCAGGCTTCATTGGCCCACCAAACGGCGAACCTCAGTAAACACCTGCTCGCCCGGAATCGCCTGAACGAGCCCGGAACGCACTTCGTCGCGGCGGCGGGTCGCCTCCTCGGCCCACGCCTTCTGGACTTCGTCGCTCTCGGCCGCATCCAGGCTTGCCACCAGTCGCTCCGCGAGTTCAGCCCGGGACGTCGCAGGCAGGTGCATGGCCTCTTCGGCGAGTTGGTCAATGGTAAGTGGCATGATGAATTATAGGCGCCGGCCGGGAACGATTCAAGCAGAGGTGCTGACCGCCAGGCGAGCCAGTCTTCGGCCGCGAATGTACCACGCCGCAGCGATGGTGATGGCCGGTGTCTTCCTCGAATAAGGTCGATAGGCCCATGTGAAATGCTAGGATGCAGTAAGCGCGGCCCGTTCGTTGAGCAGTCCGCCGGTTTTCTCCAAATAATAATCGTAGCCGCCGGGGTAGGGATTCACGCCGCCGTCCACGACGTGGAGGACTTTGGTGGCGAGCTTGCGGATGAAGTGGACGTCGTGGGAGATGAACACCAACGTTCCGTCGTAACTGGAAAGGGCGAGGATGAGACTCTCAACCGTAAGGATGTCGAGGTGAGTCGTCGGCTCGTCCATGAGGAGCAGGTTCGGAGGATCGACGAGGAATTTGATGAGATTGAGCCGGCTCTTTTCACCGCCGCTGAGGACGGCGGTTTTTTTGAAGACGTTTTCCTTTTTGAAAAGAAATGAACCGAGAATGCCGCGGGCTTCGTCCTCTTTAATGGTGGCGGAAGCACCCAGGACTTCCTCAAGGACGCTCTTTTCGGGATCGAGTGTGTCCGTGCGGTGCTGGCTGAAATAACCGATCTTCGGATTGTGTCCGAGATTGCGGGTGCCCGATTGAAATTCCAGCACGCCGGCGAGGATCTTGAGGAGTGTGGATTTTCCTGCGCCGTTAGGACCCACGAGGACGGTGCGCTCGCCGCGTTCGATAGTGAGATCCAGCCGGTCATAGACCACGTGATCCCCGTAGGCCATATGCACTCCTTCGAGAGAAATGACGCGCTGCCCGGAGCGCTCCGGCTGGGGAATCTGGAAGCGGAACGGCTTTTTGGGCAGGATGGGCTTTTCGATGCGCTCCATCTTTTCGAGTTGCTTCACTTTGCTTTGTGCCTGGGCGGCCTTGGAGGCGACTGAAAGGAAGCGGGCGATGAACTCCTCCAGGGCCTTGATCTCCTTCTGCTGATTCTTGTAGGCGGCGGCCTGGCGTTTGAAGTTCTCGTCCTGCTGTATTAAAAACCGGCTGTAGTTCCCCGTGTAACCAGTGATGCGCTGGTCGCTGATATTGTACACCCTGGTCACGATGGCGTCCATGAACTCGCGGTCGTGCGAAATCATGAGAATGGCGCCTGGGTATGACTTCAAATACTCCTGAAACCAAAGGAGGGATTGAAGATCGAGGTGGTTGGTGGGCTCGTCGAGCATCAGCAGGTCCGGCTGCATGGCGAGCAGACGGGCCAGGTGAGCTCGCATGATCCAGCCACCGCTCATTTCACGGACGGGACGCTGGAAGTCCTTTTCCTTAAAGCCAAGACCGCGCAGCATCTTTTTCGCCTTGGCTTCGAGCGCGGGGTCCTGGAGCAGATCATATTTGCTCTGCACTTCAAAATACTCCGGCTCATTGACGAGGCCCTCCTCCTCCAGTTCGGTGAGGCGCTTCATGAGGGCGTCCAGTTCACCGGCCTGACCGGTGGCCACTTCCATGACGGTTTCCTCTCCGGTGGGCTCGGACTGCTGGGGCAGGTAACCGGTGACCGACCATTCGTCCCTGATGATCTCGCCGGAGTCCGGCTCCTCTTTGCGCAGGATCATGTTGAACAGCGTGGTTTTGCCGGAGCCGTTCTGCCCCACCAATGCCACGCGGTCGCTGGCATTGATCTGGAGGGAGGCGTCGGAAAAAAGCGCCTGTCCGCCAAATGATTTGGAGACTTTCTTGATCGTGATCATCGGGGAAAGGGGGGATAAATTTAAGCCATGACGGCTTCAAGGCAACGAACCGCGTCCCGTGCGGGCACGGGGCGGACAACCGCTTTTGAAGGCGGCATCACCGGGCGGGAACAGGGACCGCCTGGATTCAGGTGGTCGCTTTTTTCAGCTTCGGCTGCACGTTGGGAACGGCGGGGCCGGTGGGCTGAGCAAAGTGACACTTCGAGCGCAGCATCAACGTGCCAAGGCACAAATCCGCCAGCGGGAAGACGACATTGAAATTCTTTTGCATGTACCGGTGGTGCAGCAGGTGATGCCCGTTGAGGCGGCGAAAGAGCCACGAACGCTCGATACGCCGGGCTTTCGGGAGGTGCATGCACCAGTGCATGTATTCATACGCTCCGTAATAAGCCGCAAATCCTGCAAGTGCCCCCAGCGCGATTGCCCAACTTCCAAAGATAAAGGAGCACGCGATGAATGGAACGGTGCAAATACAGACCAGCACCGGACCGTTCCACCATGCCATGGGGATGGTGGCCTTGTCTTTCTCATCGCTCAGGTGATAGGAGTGGTCGGCTTTGAAAACCTTGTGATGAATGTGGGTGTGAGCCCGAAAGGCGTAGGTGAAATTGCCCACCGCCCGGTGCATCACGAAACGGTGCAGAGCCCACTCAAAGAAGGATGCAAAGACGGCGGCGGCGGCGAAACTGCTGAAGAACCAAATGAGAAAGGATTGCATGTGGCGGGAAGAAACAACAAACCGCCCGGGAAGGGGCGGTTTGACGGGCTCTGGTCTAGGAGACGGGTGCGCGTGTGGCAACGGCAAAGTGCCCGTTTTTCCAGAGAACCGAAATATTCGTTGGAATAAGATGAACTCTCTCTCCTTGAAAGCACGGATGTTAACAATACGCCGGACCGGCGGGTAAGGATGAACTGAACGACGAAACCCGAGTCAGGAAACCTCACCATTGTAACGAGGATGTTACCTCGGAACTGCAGGCGGAGATTGACCGTGAATTCGACGTCAGGTATTATCCAGCACGCCGTAGGGAAAATTCCGATGGCGTGTGTCTGATCCTCATGTTTCTGCGAAGATCATTGCTGAAATTGCCTGCGTGCTTTCCCGTGCTGGCGGCAGCGTTTCAGCTTCAGGCAGCGACTCCGCTGCAGCAGTCGCTGGACAACTCGACACTCGGTTTTGTCGCCGGCAGCAGCACGACGCCTGCCGCGCCGTGGGTTGCTCCTTCCGTTCCCGCCGATGCGCTGGATGATGCGGACTGCGCGCGTTCACCGGCGCTGACAAAAGCCGGGGAGTCGTGGATTCAGGCCAGTGTGACCGGACCGGACGTCGTCGGCTTCATGTGGTCGCTGCAAACGACTGCCGCCAATACCCTGACGTGCACCGTGGACGGGGCTGTGAAGGCGTTCTGCGCGGCAGGCCCGGAAGGCCGCTGGTCGTATGCCTCCGTGCAGGTCCCCGAGGGTTCCCACACGGTGCGCTGGAATTACAAGCAGATCAGCACTGCGGGTGGCAAGGCGCTTTTGGACTGCGTGGGTTCGTCGGCGGATTATTTTCCATGGCTGACCGAAAGTCCCTTTCGTCAAGTGGTGGTGGGTGAGCCCGTTTCCTACCGCTTCACTACGCGCAGGCCTGCGGTGTATTGGAACACCTTCCGCGATGCGTTGCCTTTGGGTCTCGAAATCGACGGGGAATCGGGTGTCATCAGCGGCATTCCAACGGAGCCTGGATTTTGGCGGCCTCTCATTCGGGTAACCAGTGAATCCTTCCCCCTCTATTACCGCATCGGGTTTGAGGTGCTGGACCGCGCGACGCTGCGGAGCGCGCTCGACAGCCGGGGGCTGGCTTTTACGACCACCGCTTCGGATGAAACCTCTGTCTGGACTCCGCAGGCGCGCGGTTCCCGGGACGACGGTGATTGCCTCGTGGCGGGACTGCCTCCTCCGGTGAAACGCACGGTTCCCTTCACGCCAGGGTGGTCGTCTGTGCTAACGTCCGTGACCGGACCGGATGTGCTCAGTTACTGGGTGCGCGTCGCCAATGGCCGGGTGACGTTGCAGTTGGATGGCAAGGAATACCGATCGCACGGTCCCTGCCAGGCGCTGCCTTTGTGGCAGCGGGCATGGCTGACAATTCCGCCGGGCCCGCACACTGTGACCTGGAAGTACGAAACGAATCTTCAGCAGGGCCCTTCGGCCTGGCTCGATGACATTCATCTGGGAAGCGAAGGGGCAGTATTCATCCGTCACCGGCCGGAAATCGGGCCGCTGCCCACCGGCGCATTTGATTATGCCGTGCCATTTTCGGGTGCCGGCGCATGGTCGGCGGCGGGATTGCCCGCAGGTCTGACGCTGAATGCAGAGTCGGGAGTCATTACCGGCACCCTTGCGGGCCGCGGTGTGTGGCCGGTGCGTCTGACGGTGACAGGAATGACAGGGGATCGCGACGACGTCTTTGCGCTCATCAATGCCGCTATTCCCGCTGCAGAGGCCGTCGATCTTCCCAATTCCTGGTGGGACACCGGTCCTGAGCCCGCTGCGAGTTGGTTCGGGCAGGACGCGGTTTCCCACGACGGGCGCGATGCCCTACGCTCCCCGCCGGTTCCGTCCGGAGGCTCGAGCTCACTGACCACCACGCTGACTGGTCCGGGCACGCTGCGGTGGTGGTGGCACATTCCCGCCGGAAGCACCGGGGATAATTGTTCGGTTGCCATTGATGGCGGCAAGCCGCTCGTTTCCCTTACCGGTCCCGTGTCGTGGAAACAGGAGGCGGTGTCGATCCCTCCAGGCCTGCATGAAGTTTCCTGGCGATGGATTCCCGATAACGCCGGCGATCCGGCGACCGAGGCAGTCTTTATCGACGAGGTGAGCGTAGTTCCCTGAGAACCGCGTCTGTCTGGCTCCGCCGCGTCGTGTTTGACAGCCGGAAATCACACGCTTAAGGAGCCGCGGCCACCGGTTGCAGAGCCTGTCCGGCTCCCCTTTTTCCCCCACCCTTGGTCATCCTTATCATGAACGAACGCAGAGTAGTCATCACCGGTATGGGCGTCGTCTCCCCTTTGGGAAACGACCTCGCTTCCTTTTGGGAAAACATCAAAACCGGGCGCAGCGGCATTGGCCGCATCACGTCGTTCGATACGTCGGCATATCATTGCCACATCGGCGGTGAGGTGCGGGACTTTGATTACGTTCCGTTTTTCAAAGTGCCCAAGGACGGCAAACGTTGCGACCGCTATACCGGACTAGGCATGGCGGCGTCGAAGATGGCGGTGGAGGACAGCGGAATGGATTTGAATGCCGTCGATCCCACGCGTGTGGGCGTGATGGTCGGCAGTGGGATTGGAGGTCTCGCAACGCTGGAAAGGGAACATACGGTGCTGTTGCAGAAGGCGCCGAACCGCGTTTCGCCTTTTGTCATTCCCATGATGATCAGCAATATCGGGAGCGGCATCATCAGCATGGAACTGGGCCTGACGGGGCCGAACATGGTGGTTGTAACCGCGTGTGCCACCAGCAATAACAATATTGGTGAGGCGTGGCGAATCATCAAGTTCGGCGATGCCGACGCCATGCTTTGCGGCGGTGCGGAAGCCTCGATTTTGCCGATGGGCCTTTCCGGATTCGGGAACATGAAGGCGCTCTCACTTCGCAACGACGAGCCGGAGCGCGCTTCGCGTCCGTTCGATCGTGACCGTGATGGATTTGTTATGGGAGAGGGTGCCGGGGTGATGATGATCGAAGAGCTGGAGCATGCGAAGGCTCGCGGCGCGAGGATTTATGCGGAGATCGCCGGTTATGGTGTCAGCGCGGACGCACACCATTTGAGTGCGCCTTCGCCGGATGGCAGTGGACCCTCGCGCGCGATGAGTATGGCGTTGAAGCACGGCAAAGTAAATCCGGAGGAGGTGCAGTATCTCAATGCGCATGCCACTTCCACCGGTCTCGGCGACCTTGCGGAGACAAAGGCGATCAAGCTCACCTTTGGCGGACACGCCACCAACGGGCTGCTGGTCAGTTCCACCAAGAGCATGACCGGTCACCTTCTGGGCGCAGCGGGCGGTGTGGAACTTGCGGCCAGTGTGCTGGCGATCCGCGACGGCATTATCCCGCCGACCATTAACCTCGAGAACCAGGACCCGGAGATCGATCTCGACTGCGTGCCCAACGTGGCGCGTGAAGCGAAGGTGGATGTGGCCATGAGCAACAGCTTCGGCTTTGGCGGGCATAATGCCTCGGTGCTGGTGAGGCGGTTCGTCTGATTCCGCCCATGCCTGCAGATCCTCTCCCTCTTTGGTCGCGCTGTGCGCGGAATGTCATGGAGTGGAGCTGGCCGATGCTGCGGACGGGACTGTTTCAACTGGACGCAGAAGCGGCGCACCACGTGACGATGCGGGGGCTGAAGCTGGCGGGAGCTTGCGGGTTCCTGAGGTTGCTCCCGGGGACGGTGGAGGCCGCCCCTGTCGAACTGTGGGGGCTGAAGTTTCCCAATCGTGTTGGTCTTGCTGCGGGACTTGATAAGACAGGCGAGGCGATCGACGGCTTTGGAGCGATGGGATTCGGGCATGTGGAGATCGGCACGCTGACGCCGCGTCCGCAGCCGGGAAATGAGAAACCGCGGCTGTTTCGTATCGTTGAGAAGGAGGCTATCGTGAACCGCATGGGATTCAACAATCCGGGGATGACGGAGGGTATGGCGAATGTGGCACGCCGGAAGTGGAAGGGGATTGTGGGGGTGAATGTTGGGAAGAACTTCGACACGCCGAACGAGAAGGCGGTGGATGACTATCTGATCTGTCTGCGCGCGGCGTGGGCGCAGGCGGACTACGTGACGGTGAACCTTTCATCGCCTAACACGAAAGGCTTGCGTGATCTTCAGCAGGAAGAGACCTGTCGCGAACTCATACGGGCGCTGCGTTCGGAGCAGATGGTACTGGCGCAAAAGCACGGACGTCATGTGCCGGTGCTTATCAAGATCGCGCCGGATCTGGAGGAGGCGCACATCGATGGGCTTGCCCGCGTTTTTGCGGAGGAGAAACTGGAGGGTGTGATCGCGACTAACACAACCCTTTCGAGGCAGCATGTTGAAGGACTGGACAACGCTGATGAACGCGGCGGTCTTAGTGGAGCGCCGTTGACGCAGCGTGCGACGGAAGTCATCGCGCGGCTCTGCCGGGCACTGGATGGAGCGATGCCGGTGATCGGAGTCGGTGGCATCATGAGCGGTGCCGATGCCGTGGAGAAGCTGCAGGCGGGGGCCAGTCTGGTGCAGGTCTACAGCGGACTCATTTATAAAGGACCCAAAATTGTTAGGGAGTGCGTTGAGGCGGCGCGGGTTTTATCCTAACAAATGATTTCCGGCTTCAGTGGGTGCCGGCCATTTCCTTGCGTGAGGTGCGCTGGACGGGGATGTTCACCTTCTCCACGTCGGCGGCGATGACTTTGTATTCCGGGCAGAGGGTATCGCTGTCGCATTCCTGGCTGGTGACGTTGTTCACCATGGCTTCGGGGAAGTGGAAAGTGGTGTAGAGGATGCCGGGTTTGACTTCATCGCTGACGCGGGCGTGGAGGATGACTTCGCCGCGGGCGGAGAAGAGGCGCACTTTTTCACCGGTGGAGATGTCCTTCAGTCCGGCGTCGTCGGGATGAATGGTAAGCACATCTTCACTAACAATTTCGCTGTTGCCGGTGCGGCGGGTCATGGTGCCGCAGTTGTAGTGTTCGAGAATGCGGCCAGTTGTTAGGATAAACGGATACTCGCGGCCGTTAGTGACGAGTTCGTTTGATTCCTGCCACCGGAAGAAGTGGAATTTGCCCAGGCCGCGGGTGAATTTGTCCATGTGCATGATGTGCGTGCCTTCGCCGTTGGCCTTGATGGGCCACTGCTTGCCGTTTTCGCCGAGGCCCTCCCATGTGGCGCCTTTGAAGAAAGGAACGATGCGGGAGATCTCTTCGAGCACGCCGTCCGGAGTGTAGTCCTCCTGTGGAAATCCGAACCGCTGCATGATCTCGCACATGATTTGACCGTCCGGTCTCGTGCCGGAGAGCGGCGGTACGGCGGCGTTCACGCGCTGCACGCGGCGCTCGGCGTTGGTGAAGGTACCACTCTTTTCGAGGAAGGACGAGGCCGGAAGAATGACGTTGGCGTATTTCGCGGTCTCCGTCATGAAGATTTCCTGTACGACGAGGAACTCGAGGCTGTTCATCGCGTGGCGCACGTGTTCGGAATCCGGGTCCGTTTGCACCACGTCTTCGCCCATGAGCCAGAGGGCCTTGAGTTTGCCCTCGATGGCAGCATCGAACATCTGCGGGATTTTCCATCCGGGTTCCTCGTTGAGTTTGACACCGTAGAATTCTTCGTAGAGGCGGTGCACTTCAGGATCGTCGCATTCGAGGTAACCCGCGCCCTGGTGCGGCTGGCAGCCCATGTCGGCGGCGCCCTGCACATTGTTCTGGCCGCGCAGCGGATTCACACCCACGCCGGGACGACCGATGTTGCCGGTCATCATGGCGAGGTTGGCAATGAGCATGACGGTCTTTGCGCCCTGACTGTGCTCGGTGACGCCGAGGCCGTGGAAACTCATGGCCGCATCGGCACTGGCATATTGGATGGCGGCGGCTTTGACGAGGTCCTTGTCCACGCCGGTGATGCGCTCCAGTTCGGCGATATCCAGAGCGCGGAGGCCGGCTTCCAGTTCGGCCCAGTTTTCGCAGCGTTTGGTGATGAAATCCTCGTCGATGAGCCCTTCGTCGAGAATGAAACGGGCCATCATGTTAAGCAGCGCGACATTGGTGCCGGGACGCAACTGGAGGTGATACTTTGCGTAAGGAACCATCTCGATGCGGCGCGGATCGATGACGATCAACGGCACGCCCTTCATCACCATCTGCTTCATCTTCGCGCCGGTGACCGGGTGGCCTTCGGTGGGATTCGCGCCGATGATCATGATGCAGTCCGTGTGCTCCAGGTCTTCCACGGAATTGGTGGCGGCACCTGTGCCGAAGCTCTGCTGCATGCCCCACGCGGTGGGCGAATGGCAAACACGGGCGCAACAGTCGATATTGTTAGAGCCCATGATGGCCCGGATGAACTTCTGCATGAGGTAGTTTTCCTCATTGGTGCAGCGCGCGGAGGAAATGCCGGCGATAGACTGGCCGCCGTGCTCCTGTTTGATGCGCGTGAGATTCTTGACGATGTGGTCGTAGGCCTCGTCCCATGTGGCTTCCTCGAAGTGGCCGTTGGTGCGGATGAGCGGCTTGCGAAGACGGTCGCGGTGATTGTAGAACTTGAACGCGAAGCGGCCCTTGAGGCAGGTGTGCGCGTGATTCACCTCGGCATCGACGGGAGCCTGGATGCTGAGGACTTCGGTGCCTTTGGTGGCGACGTTCAGATTGCAGCCGACGCCGCAATAGGTGCAGATGGTGCGGGTGCGTTTGGTGGCCTCAATGCTCTTCGACTGGAAGACGTCGCTGATGGCGGAAGTGGGGCAGGCCTGGGAACAGGCGCCGCAGGAAACGCAGGGAGAATTTTCGAAGGAAGTGTCGAGGCCCTTGATGATGCGCGCGCCGAATCCGCGGCCATGCATTGAAAGCACGAACTGGCCCTGGATTTCGTCGCAGGCGCGGACGCAGCGGGAGCAGTTGATGCACTTGGAGAGATCGCTCGTCATGTAGGGATGCGAGAGATCCTTTTGGCGGTCGAGGTGATTGGCCCCCTCCGGGTAGCGGACTTTGCGGACGCCGACTTTGGCGGCGACGGTTTGCAGTTCACAGTTGCCGTTCACCTCACAGGTGAGGCAGTCCAGCGGGTGGTCGGTGAGGACGAGTTCCACGATATTCCGGCGCAGGCCGCGGACCTTTTGCGACTCGGTGAAAATGTGCATGCCCGGCGCGATGGGCGTGTGGCAGGAGGCGACGACGCGGCGCGGGCCGTCCGGCTGCATGGCGACCTCCACAGAGCAGACGCGGCAGGCGCCGTAGGGCTCCAACTGGGGGGCATCGCAGAGGGTGGGCACATGGCCCCGGCCGAGGTGGCGGTCGATGAAATTCAAAAGCGTGTCCCCGGCCTGATAGCGCAGCGGCTGGCCGTCGATGTAAGCGGTCTGTTGGGTAAGATCCTGAACCATGGTTATTCGGGGAGAGATACGACAAAAAGGCCGGCAAGGGAAGCGGTCCTTTACGTAAGCCGGGAGAGTTCCGGGTTTGTCAAAGTTCCGCCAGAGTCCGGCGGAGAGGGGAGGGCGGACGGCAGGGTTTGAAACAGATTAAATTAGAAAATTTGGCTTAAATTGGTCGGATTTGGTCGGATTGAGTTTGATCGCCGAGGGCGAAGGGCCCGGAATTCCCCGGGGGCTAAGAGAAGTGGCGGAGGGAACAGTGGCGCGGGGAATTTGATTCGCGGTTTGATTTGGTTTGATTTGGTTTGATTTGGTTTGAGCTGGTTGGATTGCTTCGGAGGTTTTGAACAGGAGGGAGCAGAGGAAGCGGAGGCTCGGGCAGGGGTGGCAGAAAACGTGAATCGTGAAATCGTGAATCGTGAATCGTAGAAGAGGAAGTGGAGGCTCGGGGAGGGGGCAGGGAGGGCTGGAGCGGTGAACGTGGGATTCTGATTAAAATCGGGGTGAGTGGCTTAAATTGGTTTGATTTTGCCGGATTTATCCGGATTTCGGAGATGCCGGTAAGCGCGATGAGTTGTGAAGCTGAACCCCGACGCCCACTATTATGGGACTGACGATTGGATGGGTGTTGTTTCACAGCAGGATAGGCGCGGGCACGACCCCGTTGGGGGGAAATATGTAAGAGGTAAAATTTAAGGGGTAAGAGGTGACTTGGTCCGAATGTGCGGCGCGGACGTGTGGAAGATAGTCGATTACCGGTAAGTCACTGATGGGAGGGTTGTGGGCGCTGCGGCTGTTTGGGTGAGTCTTTTACGGAGCCCGCGGCTGCAATTAGGGAGGTGATTAACGCGAAAAAAGTCAAATAATTCCGGCTGGAAATTCTCGCGGGAGATAAACGGCGGGGCGTGAACCGGGAAGACGGGGCGGCGCGCGGATGGAGTGGTCTGATCGGGCGGGAAAATTTGTTAGGAACACGATTCAGGGGCGGCGATGGAGGTACTTTCGGCGGTGCCTTTTTCGCGATTTTCCCGGGGTATCGTTACCATCGAAATGGTAACGATGAGTAATCAGAGGTCAGACCTGAATGCGCTGATTAGGTGGGTGATCGATTATTTTGCCACGTCGCTGAACCGGGAGTGCCGCCGATCCTCGGCTCTTTTTTAGAGGCGTTCTGCCCATACCCCTTGGAGCATCTAGGTGGCGGCTCCGAAGATTCTCAAAGTTTTTCTGCAAAATATGGTCCAAACACGAATGCAGATGCGTGGTACTGCAAAGGACATCTCGCGAATGCATCCGACCTCAACATCACAGACCATGGACGATGACGACATTTCTCTTCTGCTTGCGGAACCGGATGTGGCTTCCAGGCAAGCAGCCTTCGATGCAGCCGTGCTCCGCTACTGGAAACAGTTACGAGCATTTTTGCACACCTCAATGGGAATGCGAGATCCGGATGATCAGGGAAACGTCATTAGTAAGACGTTCCTTAAACTACACAGCTATGCCGTCGCGACCCATGAATTTCACTTAGACGGTCCCCCTGTTATTGCTCTCCTGCGGCAAATCGCGAGAAATACCGCGCTGGACTTATATCGATCTCGCCGGGCCGAGATGCGAGGGGCCGCCGCCTACGAAGACTACGTTCTCAACGAAATTCTCCCTTTGCTACGACAAGAGGGAGTAAGCTCCGAATGGCAACAGCTTTCCTCGCGAGGAGCTACAGCAGAAATAATGGATCGATTCCGTGAAGCGGTTTGCAATCTGCCACCTCAGCAAGACGCAGCGGCTCGCGCGGTCGCAATGCTGTGCGATAGCCACTCCCAACTGAACAATGAGAACATCCGTGACGCTATGCAGGCTATTACTGGGAAGCCGGTAACTCTTCCCGCGGCGAAATCCGCCTGGAATGCTGTTCGGGCCAAGATGCGCGCGGTTCTCGACGAGTTTCGGCGCTGATTTTCATTTCCCCAACCTCCTGCACTCCACACTCTTACCTTTGTTATGAGCCAACCATTCCCAGACCGTGCTACAGATGCGCTGATCGCCGCCGCCCTCAGGCGCGGTTTTTCGGTGGATCCACCGTCGGAAAAAGAGATCAGTGAATCAGCATTAGTGGCCGATCAAACTCCCGATACTCCAGCAGACGCTGCCATGTTGCTGAGAATCCAACAGCGTATTCAGGAGGGCATTCGCTCTCCTCAATCCAATTGCGGCTCAGTGCCATGTCCTTCTCCGGCGAGCCAACTGATGGCCATGAATCGAAAAAATGAGGAGGATACTTTCTGTGATAAGACCCAATCTGGGCTGAATGAGGCCCGGCGAAAGGCCTTGGAAGAACTCCTCGCCGAAGAACGCAACTCCGAACAGGAAAAACCAGAAAAATGATCACAGACGAGGAACGCCTTGCGAGCCAAATTCTCGAGGATTTCGAGATAAAGCGAACTCCCGTGAATGTGTTCGAAATCGCCCGCCGCGAAAAAATCAAGCTGTGTCCAACCTCCGCCGGTTTGGATTTTTGCGGGCGCCTCGAATTTGCGCACGATTTGGGGCGATTTTTGCTCTTCCATCCAGATACTTCGGATGCCGAAGAAAATCCGAGGATCAGGTTCTCCGTCGGACACGAATTGGGGCATTATTACATCGAAACGCATCGTGAACATTTGATAGGAGGAGGAAATGCCCACTCCTCAAGTGCAGGGTTCATCTGCGACAAGAAGATGGAGTTGCAGGCTGACGCCTTCGCCGCTGGTTTGTTGATTCCTGAACGAACTCTGAAGAGCAGAATGGCCATGAGACGAGACGGATTTCTAACGTTAAAAGAACTTCTTAGGCTAGCCGAAGAGTGCAAGGCATCTAGAGAAAGCGCCGCTATTAGGTATGTGAAGTATACCGAGGAGAAGTGTATCGCGGTTGTATCCCGAGAAGAGACCGTTCTGTATGCTGCATCATCAGATGACGCGGAGCGCATCAAATTGCTAGTCAAACGCGGTGCGACCGTTCCTAGTCATTCGGCAGCAATGCGAACCCAAAGGGGAGAGATCGTCGAAAACGAGATCGATGGTGCTGAATGGGTACCGTGGACAAGAGTAAGGAAGCTTTCAGAAGAATCAATATCTCTCGGCTACGGCGGGCTTGCGCTCACGCTGCTGGCTTACGTCGAAACGTGAGTGCCAACCGGCACAGTTCGTAAACAAACTTCCGCGGATCACCACAGTTCCAATTAAGGGACGTGGAACTGATTCCTGCCTGCCTAAAAACAAGGTTCAACATCCTTTGGCGGCCTCGGTGCCTACCATCAAGGGACACCTAACGGCACCTTACAGATCAGTAGATCGACCAGATGAAACAAGACCAAATCACAACAGACATACCACAGCATGGCGACCAAGAAGACTTTGAGGACATCGAGCTTTGTTCTCGGGAGGGCCGCAAACCCCGCTGCGTCCATAAATACCGGATCAAAATCGATGATCGGTACCACATCGTTCCGGTGAGCTTTATGACTGGACTTCAGATCGTTGAGTTGGCCGGTGCCTGCAATCCGGGGAAGACCAAATTGCGCCAGAAATTCGCTGATGGGAAGGCTGTCACTATTGGCCCCAACCAAAAGGTCGAATTTACTACTCCCGGGGTGGAGTGCTTTTTTACCCTTCCTTGCGATCAAACCGACGGCTAAGATATGAGACGCGAATTCGTCCTGCCCGAAAAGGACGTCCGCTACTTAGAGTCGTTGGGTCTCCCGTGGGAAACGGTTGGTTGTCCGCAGCAAGGTGGCGGTTACATCCTCATTCACAAATTCCCGGTACCCTATGGCTATAACGTAACTGCTACAACAGTCGCGTTGCGCATCGAACCACTCTACCCGGACGTGCAAATCGACATGGCCTATTTCCATCCCGGCCTGTCCAGATTGGATGGAATCGGAATTAACCAACTCGCTCCGCAGGTAATTGATGCCTGCACATTCCAGCGATGGTCCCGACATCGAACGCCTCAAAATCCCTGGCGTCCGGGAATCGACTGCATCGCTACGCATCTTGGCCAAGTGGAGAACTGGCTGGAAATTGAACTGACAAGAAACTCATGAACCCATCTCTTCGCCTGACCGGCAGACAATACGAAGAATTGATCAAGAAACTACATGCACCATCACGCGGGCGATTGCGGCTGATCTGCGGACAACGGAATAGAGTCGGTGCACCAATATTCACAGCCATGCGCCTTGTGTCTGGCAGCACAGAAGAACCGGGATTCGTTTGCAGCATGGAGGAAGTCCCCTATAGCGCGGCGGAAATGGGTTACGTTCGGTTCCACAATGACGGCTCACTTAGCGGGGAACTGTTTAGAGGACAAGCCACTCCATTCTCAAAAATTGCTGTGGCTGGTAAAGATATCCTGTTTTGGGGACAAGACGTTCATGGACGACATGAACTCCCTGCCAACACCCGAAACGTCCAAGCATTTGGTGAAGGGACAATCGGTCGCCTAGGCGGCCTCTCATTTGCCGTGGTTGGTTGTTCAGGCTTGGGATTTCCCGCGGCTCAGGCGCTGGCTGGTCAAGGCGTCGGCCGTCTAGTTCTAGTCGATCCTGAAACCATCGAGGACGTGAATCTCAATCGACTTCCGGGAGTACGGTTGGGTGACGTTGGCAAGCTAAAGGTCGAATTCCTTGCGGACTACCTTGCCGATTCAGCATTTCATCCCGAGGTTGTTCCGTTGGCCAGTTCGATTATAAATCGACAAGCGGCTCTCGAAGTGGCCGAATGCGACGTGATATTTGGCTGCTTGGACAGTGTGGAGGCCCGGCATTTCCTCAATCGCCTCGCCGCAGCCTACAGTATTCCGTATTTCGATCTCGGAGTTTGCCTGAAATCCGACGGCAGGGGCGGAGTAACAGATGTTTGTGGTTCAGTCCACTACCTCCAACCGGATGGCTCAAGTCTTTTAAGCCGTGGCGTCTACGACATGCAGTCGGTCCAAGATGAAGGTCTGCGCCGCACCGATCCTGCCGAGTTTGCTCGGCGGCTGGAGGACAAATACGTCCGCGGTGCCCTGCAGAAGCGCCCAACCGTTCTGCCACTCAATATGGCCATAGCTTCATATGGCGTCATGGAGTTGATGGCGAGGCTCCATCCTTTCCGGACCAGGGACAACGACCATTTTGGTGCTCAGTGCCTAAGTTTCCGCCACGGCATGCTTGACTCGGACCCCGAGGGCGATCCCTGCCCGGCCCTCGCATTGCTCTGCGGATCCGGTGACACAGACCCCTTTCTCGGACTTCCGAGTTTCGTGTTATGAACTGCTTCCGCCGCCTAGTTGGAAAATTATGGGCCTTTCTTCGCCCAAAACGCCCCCTTCTCATCCGGCACCAGTGTGTGAATTCGCTGCCTTCTACGTTGGATCGCCGCATCCTCTACGTCGTAGGCCAGAACGGCTACGAATGGCATGTCGCCATGATATGCCCCTGTGGTTGTAACGCCACGTTGCTCATGAATTTGCTTCCAGAAGAGGAACCCTGCTGGATGCTTCTACGCCACGACGACGGGACAGCCTCACTTCATCCCTCCGTCTGGCGCAATGTCGGATGTAGGAGCCATTTTTTCCTGAGGCGGGGTTACATCAACTGGTGCACAGACGGTTAGTTTTCCTCCCTCGCATTTGGTAATGGCGAACGCTGGCGACCAAGATGCAACTCACGGGGACATGGCAGCCGGATGGGCGCAATGTGGACCCGAACGCGGTGACGAATTTGAGCCCGCGGACGTCGCTGCTGAATTCGTTTCAAACGCTGGGGGGAAGCGGGGATTGGGCGCTCTACGTGGCGGATCTGTCCAGCGGGGACAGTCATGTGCTGGAGAGCTGGGGGGAGGGAGTTGGAGATAATGGAGGAGTGGATAATGGGGGGATTGGGGCGCGCTTTCAGCGCTCTCGTTGCTGCTTTTTGGGGTTGGTTTCCTGGGGCTGCCGCCCGCAGGCTATGTTGTGGTGCGCCTTTGGCGCTGGCTTGGTGCGTGGCTCCGGCGAGGGGGCCGTGGGGAATACGGATTTCGGAACGCGCCGTCTCCATTCCGGTGAGACAGGGCGGAAGCGATAGGGCTATGTTGTGGTGCGCCTTTGGCGCTGGCTTGGTGCGTGGCTCCGGCGAGGAGGGCCATGCAGAATATGGATATCGGAACGCGCGCCGTCTCCATTCTGGTGAGACGGGGCGGAAGCGATAGAGCCTATGTTGTGGTGCGCCTTTGGCGCTGGCTTGGTGCGTGGCTCCGGCGAGGAGGACCATGGGGAATACTGATATCGGAACGCGCGCAGGCTCCATTCCGGTGAGACGGGGCGGAGGCGATAGTGCCTAACAACAAAGAGCGGATGGCCGTGAAGCCATCCGCTCTTATGCACAAGGTTGTTCTTCTTCCAGCTTTCCGATGCCCAAACTTAGGCTCTGCGGCGGCGGCTGAGGAGGGCGAGGGCGCTGAGGAGGCCGAGGGAAACGGTGCCGGGTTCGGGGACGAGCTGGAGGCCGGCGGGGATGAGGACTTCGGTGTTTTCGCCGGCGCCGACGAGCTGGAAGAGGTTCGGGTCGAAGGTGTTGTAGTTGCCTTTGGCGACATAAACGAAGAAGCCGGCGCCGCCGCCCTGTTCGTTGAAGATGGCCTCCATGGTGTAGTCACCGGGGGCGAGCATGTAGCGGCCAAAGGAGTCGGCGCAGCAGCCGGTGGTGCCGAAGGCGTCGTTGGCACCGTCGCCGTCGGTGTTCAAGGAGACCGTGCCGCCGCCGCCGCTGGCGCTGAAGAGATTGACGTCTCCGGAGCTGCTGCCGGTGGGCACGTTGCCTTCCATGACGCGGAAGCGGAAGGAATCGTCGGAATATACGGCGAAGGTGTAGAGGCCTTCCTGACCGGGGGCAATGCTGAGGGTGGCGCGGCCCGCGCCGCCGAAGTTGTTGTCATCCGCTGCGGTATCGCCGGGGAAGGCGACGCCTCCGGTGTGACCGCCGTTATTGGCATTCTGAGGGTCCTGAAGGCCAATGGTGGCCAAATTGGCGGTCGTGACGAGGCCGCCGGGGGTGAGTCCGCCCACACCTACGGTGGGGACGTTGTTATTGTACTTGCTGATCATGGACGCGAGGTCCGCATTGCCATCCGAGATGGCTTTGTAGTTCCACGTGCCCACGGTCCCGAAGGCCTTGCCGCCACCCATGAAGGCCTGGCCTCCGACGAGATTGAAGGTGTTGTCGAAAACGGACTTATTGCCCGAGGCGGCAAAAAGTTCGACGGCAGAGCCGCCGCCGCCTTCGTGGAAGGTGAAGTCGAAGGTGTGATTGCCCGCGGGAAGCGTGATTTGGGCGAAGGAGTCGGCCGTGCCGCGTCCGCCGAAGAATTGGAAGGCCCCGTTGGCGGTGCCGTTGTAGGTCTGGAGGGCGGCACCGTTGGCACCGTTGGCACTGATAAAGGGAATGGTGCCGTTGGCGAAGGCAAGGGTGAAGCCGTCGTCGCTATTGACGCCGAAGGTGTAAGTGCCCGCGACGGGGACGTTAATCGTACCGCGGTAGATCGTGGCGATGTTATTTACATCATCGACTCCGGAAACGGCGGTGGAGGGATCCGAAAGAAAGCTGAGGTTGTTGTGGAAGCGGCCGGTACCGTCTGAATTGTAGAAATCAATGTAGGGGGCGGTGCCGGTGATGCGGGTGCCGCCGCCGAAGAGGGAGGTGCGGGCGTTGTTCTGGTCGCCCATGTTGCCGTTATTGGTGACTTCGAGAATCCCGATAGTGCCGCTGCCGCCAGCGGGGGCATCCACGGGAGGGGTGAAGGTAATCTGACCCATGGCCGCGGGCGTCAGGGACGCGACAAGAGCGAT
The DNA here is from genome assembly GCA_035550135.1 of Verrucomicrobiales bacterium. Taxonomy (GTDB): domain Bacteria; phylum Verrucomicrobiota; class Verrucomicrobiia; order Verrucomicrobiales; family V1-33; genus V1-33. The sequence continues at coordinate 37,189 of DASZQB010000015.1, read as the reverse complement.
GAGAAGAGGGGTGGGGCGGAGTTGGAGTTGCATGTTGGGCGAGGATCGGGAAAGGATAGGTAAACAGCGGAATTTTGCGATGCGCGGCTCGGGTTTAGTTGGATTTCGGGGAAATGTCGAAGGAAAAAGTTAACCTGTGACTAAAGATTTATTGAAGGGGGCTTCGGGAGGATGAGCAGTCCCTGCGGAAGGCTGAACATTGTCGAAAAGGCGCTGGTAGAGACGCCGAAGAAGGGCACTACGGAAGTGTCAAAATCCTGGAAAACGTTCCTGGCGCCGGGTGTGTCCCCAAGCCCGGTCAATAAGGTCTTGAAACCTTCAAACGGATGTAGCGGTGGCGCGAGACGCTGAAGGGGACGCTGTCGCGGATGGTGATGGTTTGGGTGCCGTCGCCGTGGTTGACAGGGGCGCCAACGGGGGTGTTCAAGGTATCCCAGGTGTTGAGGTCGCCGGAAGCCTGGACTTCATATGTGAGATCGAGCGTGCTGATGCGGCGGCGGTAGGTGACGGCGAGGGCTGACTGGCCGGCGTCGGTATAGACCTGGACGGCGGGGAGCACGGCGTCCTGGGTCTTCGGCTGGCCGTTGAGAGCGTATTCGAGGAGATTATCCGCGCCGTCACCGTCGGGATCGGCGGTGGGGTCGCTGACGAGCGGATCGTCGCGGTCGAGGGCGGTAAAGGCGGTGTTGGCCCAGACTTCGTAGATCATGGCGGTGCCGGTATCGGGCTGGCCTGCGGTGCCGCCAGGAGTGGCACTCAGGCCCCAGCGGGTGCGTTTGTCCCATTCGTTCCAAGGGGTGTTAACCGGATCGAGGAAGACGAGGGAGTTGCCGAAGAGGTCGGTGGGCGGATACCATGAATCGTTATAGCTGAATTCGAGAATGGTCTCGCCGGCGGCGTCGATGAGGTCGAGCGTTTCGCCGTTGTTGTCGAGCTGACCGGAGTATTGACCGGCGATGTTCGTGACGCCGGGATGCCGGAGCGCGAAGGCGGCGGCGTTCGAGACGATGAGCGTCCGCGCGCCGGGAGCGAGGATGGTGGACGCGGGGAAGGTGAAGGTGACGCCCTCGATGAATTGTGCGCCGCTGAGATCGAGCGGGGTGGCGCCGATATTCATGAGTTCGATGAACTCAAAGTCCTCGGTGATGACCGCGGGGATGGCAGTGCGCTCGGCGGGCGTGGGGTCGGTGGGTTTGTAGAGGATCTCGGTGACGCGCAGAGACTGCTGGGCCGGTGTGGGCGCGGCGGGAATCGCGAGCGTGTTGACGATGGTGCCCGCTTCGTTGCGCAGTTCGATGGTTTCGCCGCGGGCGGAGAGTTGGCCATGGTAGCCACTCATGAGAAAGCAAAGTTCATTTCCTTTCGGACTCGCGGCGCGGCTGCGGAAGCCGGAGGCACTGCGCGCCACAAACAGCAGACCCACATTTTCCGCGCCCGTGGTGTAGGGCGGAATGACCGTGCCGCCAGGGAATGTGAAGTCCACGGCGCCCGTGACCTTCCAGCCGGAAATGTCCACGTGAACAGGTTCGTTGTTGCGCAGGACGAAGTACTCCTGGTCTCCAATGCCCGGGTTTGCGACGGCGGTGGAAATGACGATGGCGGGATTGGCCACCTGCGCGTCCGCCGGCACTCTGTCGGCGCCACTTACGGCGGCGGCGCTGTAGAGGAAGGAGCGGCGGCCCGGCAGGAAGGGGGCGGTGGTGGGCGGGTTCACGCCGTTATAAACGAACGGAGCGTAAGCGGCGCTGGTGGGATAGAAGGCCGGATTGTTGGAATTGAGAATGCGCGCGGCGCTGGCCCGCGGGCCGTGCTGGTCCCAGCCGGTTTGAGTGGGATTGATCTTTGCGCCGCCGTTGCCGTCCGTCCAGTGCCCCCATGCCTGATAGTCCAGCCATGCATCGCTGCTGGTGCCGAGACCCGGCGGATCGATGCGGTCCAGGAGGGCGGCGATTTGCGTTTCGAAGAGGCCGGTCGTCGAGGTGGCGGAAATGAGGTATTTGTCGGCGAGCGTGCGCAGGCGGCGGGTGAACATGCGGTTTATTTCGGGGGCGCTGTAAACGAACTGTTTCAGGCGGTTGGTGGCTCCGTTTTGCAGGCCGCGCTGGCTGTCCACGTCATCGTCGAAATAATTCTGGGCGCTGGTCCACGTGTGGCCCAATGACAGGTCCTGGTCCCATGGCAGGGGCATCCATTCGTTGGAGATGCCGGTGTCGCGATAGAGGTAATAGTTTTTGTGTCCCTGATCCTGACTGTTAGTGAGGACGTGGCTGGCGAGGTAGTTGACGGTGGTGGCGATGGCCAGGTTGTCATAGGCGTAGCGCCGCCGGTCGAGGATGGGCTTTGCGGCATCCAGGCCGGTGATGAAGGCCTGAAGATCAGCGTTGGCTTCGGAGCGCCGGGTTTTCTTTTCCACGCCTGAGGTGGCGGAATCGAGCGTGTTGTACATTTTGTAGAGAGCGCCCTGCGGATTGAGGCCCGCGCGTTCGAGATACCGCTCATCGCCGTCCTCCACGATGTCCGCGATGCTGAAGAAAGCGGCGTTTCGCTGCACGCGCACCGGATAGGCGAAGAGTCCGTAGGAGCCGGTGTCTGTGTAGATTTGCCATGTGATGGTATTGCGGACCTTTGATTTATCCGCCCAGTTTGTGAGGAGATTGATGTCCTTCACCCGCCGTTCGCCGTTCTTGTAGAGGAAACGGTAGTCGTGATTGAAGTCGATATCGTAGCTCTTCTTGGCGAATCCGGTAGTGGACTGGCCGTGGGTGTTCATGAGGATGTTGTCATAAAACTCTCCTTCGGCGGCGGAGTTCTCCTGGTAATAAAACGAGCAGCGCGTGCCGGAGGCGTTGTCGGCACCGGTGGGATTTTGAATGAACCAGTGCAGAATGGGAAGCTGGCTGGTATTCAGTCTTGAATCCTGCGCGACCGTTCCGAAGTACTTTGGCGCGTCCAGTGGATTGAGGAACAGCGGGGCCGAGCCCTCCACCGCGGCGGAGTCTGTGGCCACCACCCTCCACCTAACCATTTGTCCTGCGGTTAGCGCGGAGACGTTCATTACCGCCGTGTAGATGCCGTCGCCTGCGGTGACGTCTCCGTTGGCGCCGGTGTCTTCCATGGGCACGTCCGCCTCCGTGCCATACATGATTTGATACTTCAGCCGGATACCGGTGACGGGATTGAGCGTGGGAAGGACTTTGGCGGTGATGGGAATGGTGGTCGCGGGCAAAGAGGGACGCGGGAGGTTTTTGGGAACTTCCAACACCAGAGGGCCGGGATTTGGCGTGCTCGCACTGTTGGCCTCTCCTGGCGTCGGAGATCGGAAATAGCCGGTCGTCACCGGGCCGAATGTCACGGAGGCCACGAGTTCCGGAGCGAACAAAACATCGGAGCTGCCGACGCCCATATTGAGGCCATGAATGCAGAGGACGTTAGCGCCCACCTGCAATGCGCTGCCGGCACCGGCGATTTCAAAGTCGCGCAGTGCGATGGCCGCACCGTCGTCGTTGAGGGCGGTAGCTGCGCTCTGCCATCCGGCATTGACGGGATCGTTCCAGTGCGCGCGCAGGATGGGGCTGCCGTTGAGGTAGGCGACAAATCCGTCTTCGAAGCGCATGCGCAGCACCAGCCTCGCGATGGTCGAAGGGTCGGTGACATTGAAACTCCAGCGCATGTAAACGCTTTGCCGGATGTTGAACATGGCACTGCCGCAATTGCCGCCGCTCCCGAGGTAAGGAAGGTAGTTCACGCCGGAGGTGTTGTTATCGTAGCCGACGCCGCCCGTGACCGCAGTCCATGTGGAGTCATTGAAGCCGGTAGCGATCCACGGTGCGGGATTCAGAGCGCCGCCTGCGAGGAAGACATCCGCGGTTCCATCAGCCGGCACTTTCCAGCGGCCTGGCGTGCCGCCGGAAGAGGGTCCTGCCGCACCGCCCGGCGTACCGGACGTGACGAGGGTGACATCATTGGAAGCCTGGCCGTAGCCGTAAGAAACGTCTTCAAACTGTGCGGGATAGGCGGTGCCGAAGTCATGTTCCACCGTGCCGTCCGGACGGATGAGGCCGAGGTATTCGCCGTCGGAGCTGAGTTTGAAATTGGTGTGGAGTTCGCGGGCCGGATCGCGATGGTCTTTTTCCGAGGCCCACACGAGCAGGCGTGCGCCGGAGGCCAGATTGAGGGAGGGAAAGATCCATTTGTCAGGACGCGCGGCATTGTCGGTAAGCCGCCAGTTTGCGAGGTTCACGGCGTCGGGTCCCTGATTTTGGATTTCGATCCAATCCTCCTCGTCTCCGTCTTCGTCCGTCAGACCGTCTTCATTGGAGGCGAGGAACTCTGTGATTTTCAGCGCGGCCGCTGCAGGCTGACAAAGCAGAGCAATGGCTGCCGGAAGAAGCAGCCCAAAGGAGGGAAGGATTTTCATGGGTGCGGATGAGCGCGGCTCTTCGTGTTTTAGGGGGGGAGAGCCGGGCGCAGCGCTTTTATACCCAGGCGCAGGGAATGAAGTCCATGAGAAAAGTATGAGTTTCGCGTGGCTGCTTATGGAGTGCGGATGGCGCGATAGAAGCGGCGGCGATTGGTGGAGAATGCCGGATCGCTGAGCATCAGGGACGGGCCGGTGGCGCGAATGTCGGGCTGGAGAGGAGACCATGAAGGCGCGTCGAGCGAGGAGGTGGCTTCGATGCGGTAGAAAAATCCGGGAACAGACGGGATGCTGAAGGAGGCTTCGGCGGGTGTGACCGACATATTGATCAGGACGGGACCGGCGCCGGCGGCGTTGGTATTGCCCGGGGTGGCGGAGACGAGGAAATCAATGGTGTCGCCGCCATCCGGAACGCGGCCGCTGGAAATGTTAGGAGCCTGGGATGCGAAAGTGATGCTGTCGATGAGAGTGCCGTCGGGAGCAAAGAGGGCGATCATTTCGCCATCGCCGCTGAGCTTGAAGGGAACGTGCAATTGTCCTGGCGAAGTTTGGCTGACCGTGTCGTCGGCCCAGACGGTGAGGCGGCCATTTGCGGGGATGGAGACGCCGGCGGGGATGGTGAAGAGTTGAGGTGCGCCGGGAGTATCCGTTAGGGTCCATCCGGTGAGCGCGACGGGCGAGGGGGTGGGATTGTAGAGTTCGAACCAGTCGTCAGGATTGTTGTCGGCGGGATCTTTGACGGTGCCTTCGGAATTGTTGGAGGCCATCCATTCGTTGATTTTGAGGGCGGGCCAATTGTTAGTGCCGGTGAAGGTCAGGCGCAGGGTGGTGCGGGCGATTTCAGTGCCCGAGCCGTCCACGCCGCGGATGACGAGATCGTTGACGCCGGCGAGGAGAGTGAAGGGGGCGGTCCATGTGGTTTCGGTGCTCCATGCGGGTGTCAGGATGCGGTCGTTGGCGTAGAGGGTGGCGACGCTGACAGGGGCGCGGCCGCTGAGAGTGACGGTGGCGACGGCGAGGGTGGTGTCGTTGGCAGGAGCGGTAATGGAGAAGACGGTGGAGAGACCGCTCATTTGGCTGATCAGGTAAGCGCGGCGCTGATCCACCCACTGAGGAATGCTGAGTCCAAACGCGCCGCTGGCCACGAACGGAGAGGTGGCGGTGATACCGTTCGCCTGGAAGGCCGTCCAGCGGCTTTGCAGAAATGGAGTGACGCCCGCGCCGGAAAAGAAGGTGCCCAGCGCATCCGAGAACGTGCGCCAGTATTCGCGGCGGAAGGCGGGATAGGCGTTCATGCGGATGAGTTGAGGGTCGGCGCTGCCGTCGAAGAGGCCCGCGGTGGGGCTGTCGCCGAAAACGCCGAGGCCGACGTCGAAGTCCCACGAGAGGACTTGCCAGCCGGAGCGCTGCGGCTTGTAGAGATAAGAGTTCTTTTTGTTGCCGTTGCCGAAGCCGTCCCAGTAGCTGCCGAGGTCGTTCATGGCGAAGGTGCGCATCCACTGAGTGGTGTCCACCTGAGCGCGCACGGCGGGCTCGTAAGTTGCGCCGGTGGGAGTGATGACGGCGTCGATCAATTGATAGAACGGCGTCATGTTAGAGAAGGTGTCAGTGGCGCGCGGGCACCAGTTCCAGCGATAACACGCGGCCTTGTGCTGGCCGCCGCTGTCATAGTGGCGCAGGAGATTTCCCTGGCTCGGAGCGGCGACGGAATTGGCGGCGTCATCGACTTCAGACCAGTTGTTCGTCTTGAAGAGCCAGCCGTCGCTGTCATCGCGGAACCACTCTTCAAGAACCTGTCCGCCGGGGCGCTGCACGTCCTCCTGCAGGAAGGCGCGGCGGACGCCGTTGAAGAAGAGATGAACGTAGCGGCGGTGGAGGTTGGGGAGTTTGAGCTGGTCGAGGAACCAGAACATGAGTTGCTCGCGCTGGCCGGTGGGATCGCGGGTGGCGGGATTGTCGAGGAGCAGTTGGTCGTCGCGAAGAATGGTCGTGCCGCGGGGCATGAGAACGTGATAGCCGAGAATCGAACCGCCCGTGGGGCCGCTGGCACCAGGGGTGGAGGCTTCGCTGCCGCCGTAGTAATTTCCGACGCCGTAAATGATGCGCTGATTGGCATAAACGAAGGTGGCATCCACGGGTTCATTGCCGAATTTTTCGCGCGTGGTCCATGTGTTCACCCGCGCGGAGGTCATCCACAGGCGGTAGGCGGCGAAGTCACCGCCCTGGACGACGTCTCCGACGCGGGAGAGACATTCACTGGCGGGGGCACTCGCGGGAAACGTTGCAGTGGCGGGCACAGCGCCGCCGTCGGTGGCTTCGCAGCGGAAGGCGACGAGTGCGCCGGCGGACTGTTGCGGGACGATGCAGGTGAATACGCCGTCGCCTGCGATGATGTCGCCGCTGGTGCCGTCGTCGCGCATGACGATTGGCAAAAGCACGGCGGAGGGATCGACGCGATAGCGCAAGGTCATGCCGGTAACTCCGTCGCGGTCCTGCGCGCGGGCCATGACGCGGAAGGGCACGCTGGCGAGCGGCAGCACCGGACGCGTGGTGATGCCGGAGATGTCAGGCAGGGCATTGGCAATGGCGCGGCTGTTGGCGGCGCCAGGGGTACCCAGGTTTGCGGGAACGGTTAGGACTCCCAGAGTTTCCAGCCATCCGCCGCGCAGGCGGAGAATGACTTCCGGATGCCCGCGCAGCCAGCGCACTTTGGCGCGCAGGGTGGTATTGGTGGCGGAGGTCAGGGCAGGAGAGAAGGCGCAGCGAACGCGATTGCCATCTGGACCGCCGCGGTCGCTGGCGCGCAGAGTCAGGGCCCGGGTGCCGGTGAACGCGCCGGTAGTGGCGATGGAGGAACGGCTTTGATTCCCCTGGAAGACCCATGAGCCCTGGCCGCTTTCGAAACCGCCGTTGACCATTACGTTAGTGGCGGTGGAATTGATGACTTCCACATCGTCCACCAGGGCTTCGCCTTCGCCCATGAGGAACAGTTGCACCTGATTGATGGCGCTGGCGGGGACGCCGGGATTGCTCAGTTCGAGCTTTCCGGTGATCTCCACGGTGGTCCACGGGGCTTTGGCGGTTTCGTCGCTGTCCGCCCAGTTGGAGGGGAGAAAAGGATCGCTGTCGAGATTTGTTAGTTCGAGGCTGCTGCCGCCGCCGTCCGCCCAGCGCGAAGTATCGCTGCCGCCGGGATAGATGACTTCATCGACGGTGGCCATGAAGGTCTCGCCGGGGGCGGTGGTATCGGCGACGGGGCGGGAAAGCTGGATGCGCTCGCCGTTATTCGAGAGGGAGTTTCCGTAGTCGCCGAGGACTTTGGATGGATCGAGTGAGGGATGATTGGCGCGGGTGCGAACCGCGTTTTTTGCCACGACGAGGGCGGCCCCCGGCGCGAGGGTGGTGCCGGCGGGGAAAGTGAAGTCCACGCCGTCGGTAAACTTCCAGCCGCTGAGATCCACCGAGGCGGGGCTGCGGTTGGTGAGTTCCAGCCACTCATCTTCGGTGCCGCCGGCGGTAAGCGGATTGAACATGATTTCACTGACGACAACCGGGCCGCGGAGGAGCTTCGCATTGGAGGTACCGGGGGTGCGCGCGGACAACAAACGGAAGGCTCCTTCACCGTTAGGGATGCGTCCCGAGGAAACGCCGTCCTCCATGCCATCGTAGCGCACGGCGTCCAGCACTCGGGTGCGCGAGGGGTTGGAAAAATACACCGTTTCACCGGCTGCGCGCAGGCTGAAGGACGCCGGTTGCACCACATGAAAACTGTAGGGGGCCAACTGCGTGCCCGCGGGGATTTCGAGTTTGTTCAATTCGGCGGGATCGTCACTGAGCCAGCATCCGGAAATGTCCACGGTCAGCGGGCCGGCGTTGTAGAGTTCGATGAAATCTGTTAAGCCGGAGGCGGGCGAGGTGTGCGCGAGGATTTCATTGATGACGACAAAGTCCTGCGGGCTGCCTGGCACGGGATCGACGGCTCCAGGCGAGCCGCCAACAACTGCGCTCGCTTCATAAGCGGCGATGGAATCCTCGCCGTAACTGGGACGGGCGAGCACGAGAGAGTGGCCTGCTCCGTCCGCTGCCGCCGGCCAGCGGGAAGAGTCGCCCTGCCATGAACTTTCCAGCACGACGGCACCGGATTTTTTCCGCAGCCTAACAGTTCCGCCTTCGTTGGAGAGCGAACCGGTCCACGGGCCGAGGACACCGGAAAGGCTGTAGGTGGAAGCGACGTCTGCGGGCATGGCGGCAATGACGAGGCGGCCCTTTGATGGAATCTGCGTGCCGGGAGGGAAGGTGTAGTTCACGTCGCCGGTGATTTCGTAACCGCTGAGGTCTTCGAAGTACGGATCGGAGTTCGTCAGTTCCAGGAACTCGATGTTTTTTCCGCCAGGCTGAGGGGCGGGGTGAAACATGATTTCGGAGAATGTCAGGGAAGTGCGGCGGCTGGAGGGTCCGGGCTCTTCGTAGGTGCGCTGCTGGCGCGTGGGCACGACAACCGTGAGCAATGCGGATGAAGTCGCGGAGCCTGCACTGCCTGACACTTTCACCTGGACGGTGCCGGCATTGGCCAGTGCGGCGGCGCTGAGAGTCAATGTGGGGGAAGTCGCGCCGATGATGAGTTCACCGTTGACCCGCCATTCGTAGATGAGTGTTCCCTGGCCGACGGCCTGAACACTGAAGGTTGCGGGATCGCCCACCCACACCGTGCGCGGGGCGACTTCGGTGGTGATGACGGGAGTGGAGGGCGGCGCCTGCAAAATGGTGACGGCGAGATCGTCCACGCGCGTGTCCATGAACGAACCGACTGTCGCGGCGGCTCCGGCGGTTTGGTGGGCGCGAAGTTCAAAGGTGCGGGTGGTGGCGTTGTCGAAGGTGATGTTCCACGGGCCGAGATTCGTAGTGACACCACCGGTGACAAAAACCGCGGAGGCTTTGGCCTGAGGAAGCAGTTCATCCACGATGAGCGTCAGCGTCCATGTTTCGTCCCAGAGGCCGCCGGCCTTGAGTGTGTTGGCAGCGCCGGTGGCGAGCTGGGCATTGTCACCGTAAGCGATGTAGCCCGCGGGTCCGCTGACCAGCATGGCGAAGTCCGCGGAAGCATTGTTAGGGCCGGTGGTGCTGGCGCTGTCGCCGACACTGCAGGCCAGCCAGCCGTCGGTGATGCCCGCCTCCGCGCGCTGCATGCGTCCGCGAAAGGTGATTTGCCATTTGGAATTTGTCAGGTGCGTCCCGAGATTCATCACCCCCTTGAGGGCACTCTGGCTGCTGGCGGCGGCGAGGTGCTTCGTGCGCAGGAGCAGGCAATCACTTCCCATCGACACGCTGGACTCTTCGAGGTTGGCGGAATTGGTGGCGTCTCCGGCGGTGGCGGGAGTGTAGCTCGTGGTGACGAGGCCTCCGGCCTGCCTTCCCGGGACGGCAGTGTTAGGATCGGCGGTGAGGGTTCCGGCGGCTCCGCCCTCGTGAGTGAATGGATCAGTCAGGACGACCTGGGCGCGGGCGAAACCGGTAAGGAGGAAGCAGGCGCAGCACAGCGCGACGAAGGGAGACGGGAGTTTCATCAAGGGGGGAAGGGGAGGGGAGAATTCAAAAAAAATGCGGACCCGCCTGGACGGATCCGCATTGAAAATACCGGTTTTGCCGCGGCAGGTCCAGAATCAACGGCGGCGGCGCATCGCCATGAGCCCCAGACCGATTAGACCCAGGCTGGAGGGTTCAGGAACGGGAGTGGCCTCACGCTGGAGAAACTCCACACGCACTCCGGTGTAATCGTCTGCTCCGTCGGCCTGGGCGCTTCGCACGATGAAGGTCAGCGTATTTACACCGCCGTTGAGGAGGGCGATATCGGCGGCATCAAATGTGAACGGCAGCCAGCCGCCGAAACTCGGGCCGGGATTGCTTGCGTCCGCCTTGATGCCGGTGGAGACGCCATTGAGAAGGACATCCTGCAAAAAGTTATCGTAGCTCACCTGTCCGGCAATGAGGGCCGTTTGCGGATTGAGGCCCGACATGCTGAAGGTGGTTTGGTAATAGTAGTCTGCAAAAACGCCGATATTCGTATTGGAGCCTGGCCCGAGCGGAGTGACCGGGTTCAGTGTCGTCGTCCATGCGGAAGTCGTGTTGTCGCCGATCCAGGGCGGGATGGGAAAGCCGCCGACGGAGTTGGCAATAATAGGCGCTCCTTCCTGAGCTCCGGGAAAGACCAGCAAGTAGTGGGGGTCCGAAGCACCATCTCCAAGGGCGACTCCGGCGGAATCAACGCCGGTATTGAAGAGAGTTGAGATCGTCGCTCCGCAGGCGGAGCCCGCGATGGCGGTGCAAGAGGCAAGAAACAGGGCGATTTTCATGAGACTCATTACTTTTTCACAGAGGGACTCCCTTTCGTCAAGTGCCGCTGCTAATGAATTTTAAACCATCGATGGCCGGGCCTGGAGAGAAACTTCATTCACCCTTTCGCTCCGGAAGCGTCATTTGCATTTCTTCGCATCCGGCGTTACTGCCGCCCTCCGCACCATTTTGGTGCGGCGAAAGCGTTCATTCCATTCTCCTCCCTTCCTCATGCCCAAGAAGACCATTCGTGATATCGAAACCGCCGGCAAGCGTTGCCTTGTGCGCGTTGATTTCAATGTGCCGCTTGAGGAAAACGACGGGAAGATGGTGATTACGGATGACACGCGCATTCGCGAGACGCTGCCGACCATTCAAGCGCTGCTCGCTACGAATGCGAAGGTCATCTTGTGCAGTCACCTGGGACGTCCCAAAGGACAGCGCGATCCGAAACAAAGTCTCAAGCCCGTGGCCACTGCGCTGAGCGATATGCTAGGGCGGCCGGTTGGATTTGCGGAAGACTGTACTGGAGAGGATGCAAAGGCAAAAGCGCTCGCGCTCGCCCCGGGCGGTGTGCTCCTGCTGGAGAACACGCGGTTTCATGGAGGTGAGGAGAAAAACGACGCCGCGCTGGCAAAGGGCATGGCGGAACTCGCGGAGATTTTTGTAAATGACGCGTTCGGGTCCGCGCACCGGGCGCACAGTTCCACGGCGGGAGTGGCGGATTATTTGCCGGCGGTGTCGGGCCTGCTGATGGAGAAGGAACTCGCTTATCTCCACGATGAACTGGAGAGCCCGGAGCGTCCGTTCGTGGTGATTCTTGGCGGGGCCAAAGTTTCGGATAAGATCGCCGTCATCAATCGCCTTCTGGAAAAAGCGGACACCATCATCATCGGCGGTGGCATGGCTTACACGTTTCGCAAACTGGTGCAGGGCATCAGCCTCGGCAAAAGCCTTTATAAACCGGAGTGGGAACCCATCGCCCAGGCGGCGCTGGACAAGGCGAAGGAGCGCGGCGTGAAATTGCTCATCCCTGTGGATGCTATGATCACCGATGCGTTCGACTTCGAAGCGAAAAAAGTCGGCAGCACACGTTACACGGGCGTGAATGAGAACATTCCGGACGGCTGGGAGGGTGTGGACATCGGGCCGGAAAGTGTAAAGCTGTTCTCCGACGAAATTGCGAAGGCAAAGACAATCGTCTGGAACGGGCCGATGGGGGTTTTCGAAATCAAGGATTGCGCCAAAGGCACTTTCGATATCGCAAAAGTGATCGCTGCCAATCAAAGCGCGAAAACGATCATCGGCGGTGGCGACAGCGTGAAGGCGGTAAAGAAAGCCGGCGTGGCGGACAAGGTGACTTTCATTTCCACCGGCGGCGGAGCGAGTCTCGAACTCCTCGAAGGCAAAGTGCTGCCTGGTGTGGCGGCGCTTGCGGATAAATAACCCGTCTCCACTTTCCTGATTCACTTTTCTTCAAACCCTGCCCCTGGAATTCCCAACATGCGTAAACCGATCATCGCTGCCAACTGGAAGATGAACAAGACACCCGCCGAAACGGGTCAGTTCATCCGCGACTTTGTGACTCTCGCGAAGGCTGAGGATCGCGTGGACATCGTCATCGCGCCTCCGTTTATCAGTCTTACCGCTGCCACTGAAGCCATTGGTCAGCATGACAGCATCCGCCTTGCCGCCCAGAATATGCATTTCGAGTCCGGCGGAGCCTTTACCGGCGAGATCAGCCCGTTCATGCTGCGGCAGATGCTCATCACGTATGTGATTCTCGGGCACAGCGAGCGCCGCAGTCTGTTCCATGAGGATGATGCCTTCATCAATAAGAAGGTCCTCGCCGCTCACCAGTATCACCTCCGGCCTATTCTTTGCGTGGGCGAGACTCTGGAAGAGCGCGATGCCGGAAAGATAGAATCTGTCCTCACGACTCAGCTTACCGGCAGCCTCAAGGACCTCACCGCCGACCAGATGGTGGGGACGGTCATCGCCTATGAGCCCGTGTGGGCCATCGGTACCGGTCGCACTGCGACGCCTGCTCAGGCACAGGAGGCCCATGCGTTCATTCGCAAAAAGATCGGCGAACTTTACGACGCGGATACGGCCCGCAAGGTGCGCATCCAATACGGCGGCAGCGTGAAGCCCTCGAACATGACTGAACTTTCGGGCCAGCCGGATGTGGATGGTGCGCTGGTGGGGGGCGCGAGTTTGGAGAGCGGGAGCTTTTGGGAGATCTGCCGTGCGGCGGCCGAGGAGGCGGAGAGGCAGAGTGGGGGAGGGGGCGGGGGAGGGTTTGATTAATTGATTGGCAAGGAGAGCCGGGGGGGAAAGCACCAAGCACCAAACTTCAAGCACCAAAGAAACATCAAGCTCCAAGCTCCAAAAGGTGGAGTCAACCCGCAGGGATGCCGTAACTGGCCTAACGGAATTGAATCAAGGACTTTGAGGCTTGGTATTTGGAGCTTCTTTGATGTTTGAAGTTTGATGTTTGGAGTTTCCGCCCTCGGCGGCCATCCGTCGCTTCACGGCACTGCGTGCGCCGCCGATGAGCAGGGGGCATGGGTCGAAGCACAGAATGGGAATTGGCAAGCCGGTTTCAGGACCGCCGTGCGGAGCAGATTGTTTTTCCGCTGTCAGATCTGGCCATGAGTGGCCATGATTGAGCGGCCACATCACGTGGCGGAGGCATTTTTGTGCGCAAAGCCCGGCCACCAGTTCCTCTGCTTCTCCGTCGCGGATGAGAGAAGTGACGCGATAAATGCCCGTCTGCCGTCCCAGAGTTTCCCTCAGAGTTGGAGCCGCGACTTCACCGTCCAGCCAGCGGACCTGGTTGGCCAGCGCTGCGGGATAAAGGAAGTCCAGCGCTTGTTTCAGAGAGGCCGTGTGCGGAACGGAAATCTCCCATCCGCGAATGAGCGTTGGCGCAGATTTCAACGGACGAAACTCACCGGCCGCGTCATACTTCGCCACTTCACGCGCCGCTTCGGGTCCGGCATAAACCGTGAGGTTCCGCTTCTCCGCATCCGCATGATGCCGAATGCGAAACCCATTTGCCGGTCCCCGCAAAATGAGGATCTCTCCCACCCGCGAGCCGCCCGCAGCCAGCCATGATTCGAGAGCGGCGAGAAGAACGCCCGCGTTCGGAGTTTCACGCTTGGAGTCCGGCGTCATGTGTTTTTCATCAAACGCCTCCACTTGATCCAGTATCACGCCTGCCATCTCCGGCTCCGTTCCAATGGCGCTGCTGAAATAAAGCCTCCGTCCGTGCAAATGATAGGGATTGCGGCGGAACACGTCCACTCTGCTGGCGGCGGCAGTGGGCTCCGGTTCAATGCCGAGCAGCACCGGTATGTCCTGAAAAGAATGCAGACCGTCCGCGATGAAAAAAGGAACGACGATCACATTTGGCGCGGTCGTCAGAGAGGTCCATTCGGAGATAAGGGGCGGTTCCTCCATGTAGGCGTCCAGCACTTCCGCGAAGCCGCAGTTCATGCTGCGTATGAGCGCCACCTGATCCTTGATGGCTTTTGTTGAATTTTCGTTAAGCCCGGTGCCGTGTCCCACGATGATGAGACTGCTTTCCGCGGGAGACACGTCCGGGGCCACTTCCGCGGCCCGCTTCAGGAGCAACTTTGTCATCGACGGGTGCAGGCCCACGGGGTCGCAATAGTGGACCGTGTGCCGTGCAAAAGCGGTGGTTCTTCCGGGGAGACCCAACTCCCGCGGAATCACTTCCTGGGTGAAGTAGCCTTCGCTGATGAAATTCGGTACTATATATACCTCGCGGCTGTCCACCATGCGGAGCACTTCGCGCAGGGAGGGTTCCTCTTTCCAGAAACCACAGACCACCTCGGCAAACAGCCCAAGCTTGCGGATTGCATCGGCGTGTTCGTGGGTCGGTTGCGAAGAGTCCGGATTGAGCGTGGAGCCGTGGCCGACGATCACCAGCGCGCTGTGAGGTTTGGGAAACATGTGGGAAGTGGCACCGTGCCCAGCCAGTGGTTATTTTCTACAGGCAACTTAAGTGTTGCGCTTTTTCGCGCGACGGGTAGCCTCGCGCCAGAGAGCATAGGACTCACACGCTTAATTACTTACACAAATTGAAACTGCTATAATAATTCAAGTTTTCCAGATGAATAACCGAGCTGCGTGCCGCCCTGTAGCCAGTCCATTTCGTGGATTGGGCCTGACATTCAACTTCTGTTCACTGGTGCTCGCACTCAGTACTACGCTGCCCGCGGGAGCGCAGGAACCGCCCCCCCTTCCTTCTGACAATGGTTCCATTCTTCAGCCAAGGAGAGGCAGCGTCATCGTAAAGGAAATCGATGTTCGGTTTGGCACCACGGGAGTGGTGGATCGTGCCCGGGTGATTTCGCTCATGCGGCTCAAAGTGGGTGAGCCGTGGACGCAGGAAAAAGAGGAGGACGACCTGCGCGCCCTCTATAATTCCGGCAATTTTACGAACTCCAGCATCACCACGGTGGATGTGCCCGGGGGATTGAAGGTTATCGTAACGGTGGACGCCCGTCCGGCGATGGGAGAACTCGTTTTCCAGGGCAACACGGTTTTCACGAGCGATCGCCTCAAGGACGAAGTGGAATTCAAATCCGGGGGCGTGGTGGACGATACTAAATTGAGCGAAGCGAAGGCGAAGATTTTGGAGATGTACAAGAAGAAGGGCTATCCGGATGCCGTGGTGACCTATGAGTTGCAGCCGGGAGCGACCTCCGGTTTTTCGCGGATCGTCATCCGCATCGATGAAGGCGGACGGGGCGTGATTAACAGCGTGCTTTTTGAAGGCAACACGGTCTTCAGCAGCGGCCGCCTGCGCGGGGAAATCACCAGCGACAACCGGAACTGGCTCAAGATCTGGGACCTCAAGCGCAAGCTCGACCACGAGAAACTGGAAAAGGACATCGTGGCGCTGCACGACTTTTACGGCAACCACGGTTACTTCGATGCCCGTGCCACCGCTCAGGCGGTGCCGGCGCCAGGCAACAGCGGCAAGATCAACCTTGTCTTCACCATCGTGGAGGGACCACAATACACTACGGCAGGGGTGAATGTGGCGGGCAACAAAATCTACACCACAGAGCAATTGCTCCCGGTGTTCCAGTTGGAAGCGGGCAAGACCTTTTCCCTCGAAGGGATGAGGGCAGACCTCGAGACCATCAGTGAATACTATGGAGCGCGCGGCTACGCCGAAGTCCGCGTGACTCCGCGGATCGACAAACGCGCGGACAATCAGTTGTTTGTGACCTATGCCATCGAGGAAGGAGGGCAGTTCAAGGTCGGCAAGATCAACATCATCGGGAACAATGATACGAGGGACATGGTGATCCGGCGGGAACTGGTGATCGCTCCGGGCGACGACTACAACACTATCAAGATCCGCAAGAGCATTCAGAAGGTAAAGAACCTTGATTACTTCGAAGAAAACAACGGAGTGGATTTCATGCCTGTGTCTTCGGAACTGGGGCCGGAATACAAGGACATCAATCTGACGGTGAATGAGAAAAAGACAGGCCAGTTGCAGTTCGGAGCGGGATTCAGTTCCATCGACAGCCTCGTGGGTATGGTGGAGTTGACGCAGCGGAACTTCGACCTGACCAACTGGCCGACGTTTACCGGCGGCGGCCAGCGCTTCCGCCTCAGCCTGCGCGCCGGTTCGAAGCGCAAGGATTTCCTCCTCAGCATTACAGAGCCTTACTTCATGCAAAAGAGGCTCTCGGTCGGGGGTGATATTTTCTGGACGGAGAAGACTTACCTTTCTGACGTCTATGATCAGCGGGATGCAGGATTCACGCTCAACGTGCGCACTCCTCTTACGGACAATTCGGACCTGCGACTGAACTACACCATTCAAGAGGTGGAGATTTATAATATCGATCAGGCCGACCCCGAGACCAGTGACGCTATTAAAGCGGAGGAAGGGAAGTTTCTGCAAAGCCGGCTCGGTGCCTCGTGGGTGTTCGACAACCGCAACAGCTTCCAGCAGCCGTCAAAGGGACACAAAATCTCGCTCGATACCACTTTCAGTGGCGAATTTCTGGGCGGGGAAGTGAATACCTATTCCGTTTCCATTACCGGACAGAAGTATTGGAAACTGCCATTCAAATCGGTCTTCGCGCTCGAAGGCAGGCTCGCGGTGGTGGACAGTACTGACGGCGGCACCGTGCCGATCTTCGAACGCCTGACCCTCGGCGGCGCCAACAACCTCCGCGGTTTCAAATACCGCGAGGTTGGTTTCCAGGTGCCGGGCACCGACGATGGCACGCTCGACCGTTTTGGCGAACCCCTTGGCGGAAACAGTGCAGGTTACCTCACGGCTGAATACACCTTCCCTGTCATTCGCAAGATCCGCGGGGCGCTTTTTGCCGATGCTGGTTTCGTGAACAAAGACTCATGGGACTTCAGCCTGTCGGACTACAATGCGGACGTCGGTATCGGTGTGCGATTTACACTGCCGGTGCTCGGCCCGATCAAACTGGATTACGGCTGGCCTGTGGTGGCGGATGACGCCAACGACGGCAGCGGACGATTCAACTTCAGCGTGGACTACAAGTTCTAAGCGAGAGAGTCCGCACTTGTTGCAGCGGTTCGCGCCGCGGGACTATGCCGGGTGGATGGCACTTTGCCGGGGCCCTCTGGTTTGCCGCGTGCATTTGGCATGGGCCGTTGAGGCTGAACGCGGAGCGAGCGCGGGAAAGAATGGGGCGTTCCGTACAGGCGCGGAAGCTGCACCGGCTAGCCGCATGCCGGTGACTTCCCATCACAGGAACGGTGAACCTGCGCCGCCGGTACAACCCCAAAATAAAACACTGCTGACTATGAAACCAACTCTTGTTTCCTTTATTCGAACAGCGTCCGCGGCGCTGGTGCTCGCTGTCCCGGCGATGGCGCAGGAAATCGTCAAAGAAACGGTCCGCGAAACGACCGGCGATACCACCGAACGGACCACGACCACCACGACGACGGGCACCATCGATGAGTTCGGCAACGACCGGATTGTAATCCATTCGGAAACGTCTGAGGACCCGATCACCTACTCCTTCACCAAATCCACCACCTATGTGGATGAGACCGGTGCTCCCGTTTCCATTGAAACCGTGAAGTCCGGGCTGCCGGTGACGATCCATTATGCAAAAGTGGACAATGGCCTCGTCGCGAAAAAGGTGGTGGTGAAAAAAACAAAGACCCGCACCGGCGGCACGACTGAAACCAAAACAACGACCACGACCGGAACCATCAATGAGTTTGGAGACAACCGGCTCGTGATCCGCACCGAGCGCTCCACTGAACCGATCCGCTACCGCTACACAAAGACGACCACTTATGTGGACGAAGCGGGCAAACCGGTTTCGATGGAACTGGTGAAATCCGGCCTTCCCGTCACCGTTTATTACACCAACGATGCGGAAGGACCTGTGGCGACGAAGGTGGTGGTGAAGAAGACGACAACCACGCCGGGACGGGCGCGAACCACGGAGACCACCAAAACGACGACCACCATGGGCACCGTGAGCGACATCACGGACAACCGCCTGGTGATTCGCACCGAAACGGCAACGGAACCGGTAAGCTACACGTTCACGAAAACGACCACCTACGTGGATGAAGCCGGCGCGCCGGTGGATTTCGAGTTGGTGAAATCCGGCCTGCCGGTGACCGTGCAATACACCCGCGACGGTGATACCCTGGTGGCCGACAAAGTCATCGTCCGGAAGAAGACGACTACGGTAGTGCCAAGGCAGTAGGCGGACGATTCACTTCGCACCCGATCCCCGCAGCACCGCGGGGAGGGTGCGAAGGAGGATACTGATGTCCAGCCAGAGGGACCAGTTGTCGATATACTTCAGGTCGAGTTGCACCCACTGATTGAAGTCCTTGATCTCGTTACGTCCGCTGATTTGCCAGAGACAGGTGAGACCAGGTTTCACACTCAGCCGGCGGCGGTGTGCGGGGTCGGCGAATTTCTCCACTTCATAAACCGGCAGCGGCCGCGGTCCCACCAGGCTCATGTCGCCTTTAAGCACGTTGAAAAGCTGAGGAAGTTCGTCGATGGAGCAGCGGCGCAGAAACCGGCCGAAGGGAAAGATGCGCGGATCATTGTCCACCTTGAAAACGGGTCCGGACATTTGATTCATGGCTGCCAGTTCGTGCTGCTTTTGCGCCGCGTCCGTACACATGGTGCGGAACTTGTACATCTTGAAAGGATGGCCATGCCGGCCGCTGCGCATTTGGGCAAAAATTGCGGGGCCGCGGGAGGACAGCTTGATGCCGATCCATGCCGGAATCATAAAGAGGCAGGCCGGTATCAGCAGCACCGCGGCACCCACTTTGTCCATGACGGACTTGATAAAGAGAGCCCATGAAATTTCCGGCGTGCAGCGGAAAACGAGCATGGGTTTGCCGCCCATGGCGTCGAACGTGGGGCGGGCGATGCTGGTCTGAATGAAGTTGGCCCACACCCATGCTTCCACGCCTTCGATCTCGCAGGCGTTCACGGCTTCCTCAATGCGATTCAGATGCACGTGGGCTGCGCAGAAGATCACGCGCTCCACCGACTTTTCGTGCAGGGCGATGACCAGGCGCGCGATGGGCTCCACAGAAATGTCGATGCGGTCCACGATGTCCAGTTCGGCGAGTTGTTCCCGCGTAAGGGAGGAGAAGAGCCGCTCCACATCCACCGGAGGCCCGGCGATGAGAACCCGTTGCTTCCATTGGCCTTTGGCGACTTGCTTCCGCAGCCACTGACGGGCCACTGATTCCCGAAGGAGCAAACCAGGGATGGCGAGCGCCGGGAAGAGCAAAATGACGCTGCGGGCCTCCGCTGCTCTTTGTCCAAAAGCGACGATCACCGCTGTGAGAAGCACCATGAGGAGCATGCCCTGACAAAGCTGGGTCAGCGAGCGCATCATCGTTTTCTGCGCCGGATGGGTATAGAATCCGAACTTCTCCAGCACTAGCGGCGTGAAGGGCACGATGAGCAGCATCTGCCAGTAAAACCGGTCCAGGGGGGGGATAGGAAGCCACTTGCTGCCTTCAACCCAGCCGATGCGACCGAAAAAATCAGGCGCACTCGCACGGAGCGCCCATGCCGCCCAAAACGCCAGCGCGAGGATCATGCTGTCGATGATCTGATTCAGCTTTAGGTTGAATTCCTGCCTGCGTCCGAGCATAGGGTTGCTTCTTCGCCAGAAACGAAAAGCGCCGCAGTGCTGCGGCTCCCGGCGAGTGGCGAATCTATTTTCCCATGGTAAACCACATCACAGCGGATAAATCAAGTATGCTCTCGCAGGTCCTGACGGTGGGCAGTGTGGCTGATGAAGCCACTCTTGACCGGCTGCCGGAGATGGACGTGGCGTCGTTGTGCGATGTGGTGGAATTCCGCGTGGATACCTGGCCGGAGGCGGCGAAGCGCGGTTTGGAACGGGCACGCGCTTGTCCGTTACCGGGGCTCGTAACGGTGCGAAGTCCGGGCGAGGGAGGACAAAATGCGTTGGCTTCGAACGAACGTTGCCGGTTGATGGAGATGTTTCTCCCGGTGGCCTCGCTGCTGGATGTGGAAACCGCATCCCTTTCCGAAATGGCTGGCTCTGTTGAGAAGGCGCGCGCCGCCGGCGTGCTGGTGGTGGGTTCTTTCCACGATTTTGCGGGGACACCTCCGCTGGACGAACTGCGGCGGAAACGGGACGCGGCCCTTGAGGCCGGCGCGGACATGGTAAAGTTTGCGGCGACTCTACACTGCACAGCGGATATTGCGACTCTCGCGGCGCTGCTGGAGGAACCCGGGCACCCGCCCTTGAGTGTGATGGGAATGGGGAAACTGGGACGCATCTCGCGACTGATCTTTGCGCAGTTGGGGAGTGTGCTGAATTATGGCTACCTCGACCGCCCCACGGTGCCGGGTCAGTGGAAGGCGACGCGGCTCAAGGAGTTGATCGCGGAGTTGTGATATTGAACCGTAACCTGGACTTTTGTGGGCGAAATTCTCCTGTTAAGGGTTTCGCTGCTTGACACTGACGGACGGCGTCGGATGGATAGGAGACCCTACCGACTAATAATGCGTCTCCCCGCCCTGCCGACCAGCACCCGCATTGAGCGTTATCTCATGGCGGTGACAATGGTATTGCTGACGGCGGCTCTGCTGTGGCGCTACTATTATTATTAGGCGGGAGCGCAACGAGCGCATTGCGTATGGCGGGGCCCTCGCCGTCATCGCTGGTGCACTCTCCAACAGCCAGGCATCCCACGCGGTTTCAGGCGAGGATGCCTTTTACCAACTTTCCAAATACGTCCGTTAGACGAAACTGCCGTCCCTGGTATCGGTAGGTGAGACGTTCGTGGTCGATGCCCATCAAGTGGAGGAGGGTGGCCTGGAAGTCGTGAATGTGGACCGGATCTTTGAGGGCATTGATGCCGAGGTCGTCCGTTTCGCCGTAACTGATGCCGGGCTTCACGCCGCCGCCGGCCATCCAGGTGGTGAACGCGTAGGGGTGGTGATCGCGGCCCCAGCGCGGGCGGTCGTTGAGATTGCCCTGGATGAAAGGAGTGCGTCCGAATTCACCGCCCCAGATGACGAGGGTGTCATCGAGAAGGCCGCGCTGTTTGAGATCGCGAACGAGACCGGCGCTGGGCTGGTCCGTATCGCGGCACTGTGTGTAGAGTTCAGTGGTGAGACTGTTGTGCTGATCCCAGCCGGCATGCATGAGTTGCACACAGCGAACGCCGCGTTCGATCATGCGGCGGGCCATGATGCAATTGTGCGCGAAGGTTCCGGGTTCTTTGACCTGGGGTCCATAGAGATCGAGCACGGCTTGAGGTTCGTTGCTGAGGTCGGTGAGTTCGGGCACGCTGGCCTGCATGCGGAAGGCCATCTCGTACTGGGCGATGCGCGTGGCGATTTCCGGATCGCCGAAGTCGGCGAGCTTCATCTCATTGATTTGCGCGATGTCATCGAGCATGGCGCGGCGCATTTGCCGGCTCATGCCTTCCGGATTGGAAACGTAGAGGACGGGATCGCCACTGCCGCGGAACTTCACGCCCTGATAGCGTGACGGGAGAAATCCGCTGCCCCAATAAAAATCATAGAAGATTTGCCCGCAGGTGGTGCCTTTGCTCACGGAGGTCATGACGGCGAAGGCGGGAAGGTTCTCTGTTTCGCTGCCGAGTCCGTAGGCGAGCCATGCGCCGAGCGTGGGACGGCCAGGCAATTGACTGCCGCTGAGAAGGAAGCTGATGGCGGGCGCGTGATTCACCGCATCCGTGTGCATGCTCTTCACGAAACAGAGTTCATCGGCGACGGAGGCAATGTGCGGAAGGAACTTGTTGCTGACCCATGCGCCGCTGCGTCCGTGCTGCTGGAACTCTTCCACGGGAGCGAGCAGCAGCTTGCCGTCGGCCTTGCCGGTCATGGTGCTGAAGCGGCGATCACCGATGTATTCCTGCGGCACAGGCTTGCCATGCAGGGCCTTGAGCTTCGGCTTCCAGTCGTAGAGATCGACGTGCGTGGGTGCGCCGTTTTGGAAGAGGTAGATGACGCGTTTCGCCTTCGGAGCAGCCTGCGGAAAGCCCTGCAGGCCTCGCGAAGCGCTTTGCGTTTCAGCGGCGAGACCGCTGCGCTGGAGCAATGAAGCGAGCGCGGCGACACCGATGCCGGTGGCGCTGCGGCCAAAGAATTCCCGGCGCGTGAGATGAAGCTGTCGGTCGCGTTGAGGCATCATGACTGGATGAACGAAGAAGAGACGCTGCAACTTTCCTCAGCGCATTGGACAGATGTTACCACTGATGGTCCTGCGTGGCGATGTGATCTTTGCCCTGATGGAAACATCTGCGCGACAGGCATCATCATGGTCGTCACGTCTTACGTGATGATGTTGGATGATGATTGAGCGATGTTGATGATCGCCGCTGCATGACATCACGAATCAAAAAAAGTTCTGAGAAATGAAATATTTCCTTGACCAAGCTACTAAGGTCGTAGTAGCAATAAGAGAAGTTTAAAACTTCTTTGGTCTGTCAACCGAGTCGTCAGACCAGCTGCATGAAAACAGCACGCCCATCCAATCTTGAACTGCAAGCCCTGTCCGTATTGTGGACTGTCGGGAGAGCCACCGTCCACGATGTCCTCAACGGGATGCCGGATGGAAAATCCCGCGCCTACACGACCGTGCTGACGGTGCTGCAAAAGATGGAAGCGAAAGGTTTGGTCCGCAAGACATTCAGCGGACATCATAATATTTACTTCGCTACGAAGACGAGAGAGGTGACGGTAGGCCGCTTCATCCATGATATGGTGACGCGGGTGTTTCAGGGAAAGGCCGCCGCCCTCATCGAACAGATTCTCGCCGGGGTCACGCTGACGCCGGGGGAAACCAAAGCCGTGGCCGGGTTGCTGCTTCGCCGTCGCCGGCGTGCCGCACCCGCCGCGCATCAAACAAAACCAACAAAACAAAACACCATGGCAGCGAAAAAGAAAGCAGCCGCTAAGAAAGCGGCTCCTGCGAAAAAAGCGGCTCCTGCGAAGAAAGCCGCGCCGAAGAAGAAGAAGGCCGCCAAGAAGAAGGCCCCGGCCAAGAAGGTGGCTAAGAAGAAATAATTTTCTTCTTTCCGTCTGACGCGGACCGGTCACGCGCGAGGCCGGTCCTTATTCCAAGCGCCAGGCGCCGTGTTAATTGCAGCGTCTGAACAAGAAGCCTGGGAGGTCATTCCTTCCGGGCTTTTTGTATTTCGCCGGCGGAACCGGACCGCAGGCTGCCGGATTGCGGGTCACACCCACCCGAGGTAGTAGATCGCCACCACATAGCCAGCCTTGCTGAGCAGGTGGAGGAGCTGGTCCTGGTGGAAATTGGTCCACTTTTCGCACTTCGCGAAATCGATGATCCAGTGGAGGACGAACTCGGCGAAGCCGTAAATGGCGCTGCCGGTGACGAGCCATACGGCGCCGGCATGCACCAGGGAATGCGCGCTTAAACAATAGACCCAGAGATGAGGCGGGGAGTCTCCGGTGTAGTCAATGCTCTTGATGTGACGGTTCTTCCGGATGGCGAGGAACTTTCCCTGGAGGGGAAAGTCAGCAAAGGCATGCCCAATGATGAGGGCGAACAGCAGCGCCAACGGACCTGAAATTTCCGGGCGGGACAGGAGTTGCGCTGCCAATACCATGCGGAGGGAAGTGAGTACTTCCCTAGATTCATGCGGGCAAGCGGGCTAGTAAAGAGGATAAACGATGCGGCTATCTTAAATCCGGAAGGTTCCGAATGGATGCCAGGACGGATGGAAAAGGCGTGCTCTTTATCGTCTCTCCGCGGGCGTTATCACTCGCCGTCGATACCCTTCGGCATTTTCCTGTCCGAGTCACTCGCGCGTCCGAGATACTCGGGCAACTGCACCCCGGCGTTCTTTGCGATCTCATGCAGAGGAGGGACGCTGCCGACGAGGCCCGAGAGGAAGTCGGCGGTTTTGGTCTTGCCGTTGTCGCCCTTTCCATTGTCCCAGACAGTGACCTTGTCGATCTTGAGGCTGCCCACGGCTTTCACCTGCTCCTCGACGAGTTTCGGCAACTGCTCGGTCACCATGAGGCGGGCGGCCTCATCCGAACTGCCGGCGGCGCCGATGATCTGGCGAAAGCCATCTGCACGCGCATTGAGTTGGGCGAGAATACCTTCCGCCTGCGCGGTCATGTAGGCACGGAGACCGTCAGCCTCGCCCTGCTTCAGGAGTTTGAGTTTCTCACCCTCCGCTTGTGCAGTGAGTTCGATACGGCGCTTGTCCGCTTCCGCCTGGAGTTCGATGCGCAGTTTTTCGGCCTCCGCCTGGAGTCGTATTTTTGCCTTCTCGGCTTCCGCCATCACTTCAATCCTGCGGCGCTGAATCTCCGCCTCGACGATAACCGTCGCCATCTGAGCGGCCTCGTCACGTTTCGCGCGCAGTTTTTCCGCAACCTCTTCCGCTTCGTAACCTTCACCGAGTGCCTTGGCATTGGCCACTTTCTCCGCGGCAGTGGCGAGGCGCAATGCCTCCGCTTCACGCTCGCGGCGGGCAGCGATGGAATTGGCGATCTGCACCGCCGAGAGGTTCTCGCCCTCCACGGCTGCGGCCTGCGCCTGCGCCACCTTGATGCGCTTTTCCTTGTCGGCTTCTGCGGCGCCGATGTCGCCCTCCTGCTCGCGCTGAGAAACCTTGATCTTGGCATCATTGATGGCGCGGGCGGCGGCTTCCCGGCCCAGGGCGTCAATGTATCCGGACTCGTCGGTAATGTCCTGAATGTTGACGTTGATGAGGCGCAGGCCCACTTTTTTCAACTCCACCTCGACGCCGTTGGAGATGTTGGCGATCATCTTGTCCCGGTCTGCATTGATTTCCTCGATGGGCATGGTGGCGATCACGACGCGCATTTGACCGAAGATAATGTCCTTCGCGAGCTCCTGCACCTGAGTGAAACTGAGTCCGAGGAGCCGCTCCGCCGCGTTTTCCATGACGCCGGGTTCGGTGCTGATACCGACTGTGAAGGTGGAGGGGGTATTTACCCGGATGTTCTGCTGCGAGAGTGCGCCGCGCAGCGCGATGTCGATGGGGATGGGGGTCAGGTTCAGGAACGCGAAGTCCTGAATCACTGGCCACACGAAAGCCGCACCGCCGTGATAACACCTCGCCGACTTCTGTCCCGCCACCTTTCCGTAAACGACCAGTATCCGGTCCGAGGGACAGCGCTTGTACCGTGAAGCGAAAAAGATGAACGTCGCAAAGACGATGACCGCCGCGATGGCGATGATAATAATGGCGGGCAGCGAACTGCCATCGGTAAGTGCAGCGAACAGAGGTTGAGTCATAAGATGGTGAGGCGGCGTAAAAATCAAACCGGCTCCACGAGCAGCGTGTTGTCGCTTTGGGCGGCACTCACGCGGATGGGAGATTGAGGGCTCAGTGGCCTGGCGGCATCTGTAGCCGCCGTAGCGGTGATCAAGCGGCCCTGAAGCATGATTTCCACCTGGCCCGTGCCTTTGCGCAGCGGGGGAATGGTCACATAAACCCTGCCCGTGACCCCGACTGCGTTTCTGTAGTCGAGCGTGCCGTCCGCCCGCATGGAAAACAGAAACCGCATCACTCCAAAGACCAGCGCCATAAAAAGAAGACCGCAAAGCACCGCCACGACGATGGAGGTTGCGGCTTCCGCTCCGTTCTGAAGCATCAGCACCCCTGCCCAGCCAAACCCCACCATGCCGGCGACGAGGGTCCTCACGGAGAGTATCTGAGCGCCGGACCCGGCACCCGCGCCGTCGGCGTGCACATCGTGGTCGAAGTCATGTCCGGCACCGAATATGGAGCCCAGAAACATCAATATCTGGAGAAACGAAGCGAAAAGAGCGATGCACCAAAAGGTTCGGAGGAGCGGCGTTAATTGTTCCCACCAGGCATTCATGGCTTTCTTTCTAGCGCAAGCCTGGATGGGGATCAAGCTCCGCGCTCTTACTATCTTCCGGGGAATTTGTAACCGCCGGGACCTGTTAAGGCTCCGTCACCCTCACGCGCAGATACAGCCTCCGGCCCGCCCTTGCAGGGACATGGAAGGCATAGTCCGGCGGCGAAGAGGCATTCGGGATCGCAGTCCAGCTTTCCGTCGCGAGGGTGGAACTGAATTCGGCGAAATAGCTGACGCCGCCGGTTTGAGGCGGGCGAACGAATGTCAGGATAAAATCATCGTCCTTCTGTTTCCACGCGGGAAGTTCACCGGCGTCCGGTTTGTCAGGGTCAAGGCCGAAAGCGAATTCGATGAGGTTCGCGAGTCCGTCGCTGTCAGGATCGGCATGGTCCGCGGCACTGCCGGAGTTGCTGACAGTGGCGAACTTGGTCCAGCGCCACATCTCGAGCGGGGAGAAGGTAAAGGAAGTAACGGATTCCAGGAGGCTGAAAGAGGCGTTGGCGTATCCGCCGGTGACGCCTGCACGTGCGCGGATTTGACCGCTGGCGGGAAGCTCAAGACCGGTGATTTCCCAACCGCCGCCGATCCGGGCTCCATTTCCGAGCGGGGTCCATGCAGTGCCTCCGTTGATGGACACCTCAAAGGCGACCCGGTGCGTTTCGGGAGCGGCGCCGCCGCGCAGCCATTGCACGCGGTCAGGGGCGGTGATCGTGAGGCTTTGAGTGGCCGCATCATTTTCCAGGCGCGCAATGGCTCCGCGCGCCGCTCCGCCCACCGTGGAGAAAAGTCCTCCGACCACCACTTTTCCGTCCTGCTGCAGGATGGCGCCGTAAATGTTATTGTTGGCGTTCGGGTCAAACGTATTGTCGAGGAGCCCGTTGGGATGCAGCCGTGCGATGCGATTGCGCACACTGCCACCCGCCGTGGTAAAATTGCCCGTGAGGATGATGCGACCGTCCGTCTGGATGGCTGCGCAGCGAACGATGTCATTGGCTCCGGGATTGAAGCCGGCATCCACCGTGCCGTCCGTATTGAGCCGAGCGACGTTCAGACGCGGCACACCGCCGACGGCGGTGAAGAGGCCTCCGATCACGATTTTTCCGTCGGCCTGCAGCGAGGTACAGTAGATAGCACTTCCATCCACGTTCGGGTTAAATCCGAGGTCCAGGGTGCCGTTGGCATTCACCCTGGCAATTCTATTGCGCGTGACGCTGGCTACGGTGGAAAACTGTCCGCCGAACAGCAGCTTGCCGTCCGGTTGGAGAGTGGTGATGCGCACCGGGCCATCGGGCGCGGGATTGAATGCGGCATCCAGATTCCCGGAGACGTTCACCCGGGCGAGATAATTCCTCGCTGTTCCGTTCAGAGTCGTGAACAGGCCGCCGAAGATCACCTTTCCGTCGTCCAGAAAAGAAAGACTGCGCACGTCAGAATCGGCCGTCGTCATAAATCCGGAGTCCGGACTTCCATTCGCATTCAAACTGGCGATGCGTGTGCGATCGACGCCGCCGACGGTGGTGAAAACCCCCGTCAGCAGAATGCGGAGGTCATCCCGTACGCCGATACTCTGCACCTGCCCGTTAGTGACCGGGCTAAAGGCTGTGTCCAGCAGGCCGTTTGGGTGCAGCCGTGCAAAATAGGGGCGCGACGTGCTATTCATGAACAGGAAGGTTCCCCCGGCGATAATTTTACCGTCCGGCTGCAGTGCCAGAGCAAATACCTCATTGTTGGCATTGGGATTGAACGCGGGGTCCGCATTTCCTGGCGCCGCGCAAGTTTGGGCAGCACCGAATGTGGCACCAACAAGAGCGACGATGCACGGCTGACCGAACCATGAATGGCGGGACGCGAAGTCAAAGGCAGAGCCGAAGCGGCGCTGGTGGATTCCCCTCCCATCTGTGCTTATCGTTGTCGATGGAGCGGTAACCATGAGGTCAAGGCGTTATTCGCGAACGGAGGTATAGTCTCCGGCCCGCTCTTACCGGCGCGTAAAACTTGTAATGAGGCGGGGAGGAAGTATTGGGGATCGGTGTCCAACTTTCCGGTTCCAGACTGGAACTATATTCGGCGATATAGGTGGTGTTACCGGCATCCGGCGGGCTGGTAAATGTTAGAACAAAGTCATCATCGTTCTGTTCCCAGGCGGGGAGTTCCGCAGCGTCCGGTGTATTCGGATCGAGTCCGAAAGCGAATTCGAGGAGGTTATCCATTCCGTCCAAATCCGGGTCTGCATCGAGGGCGGCGCTGCCGCTGTTGGCGATTGTGCCAAAATGGGTGTGTCGCCAGATTTCAATGGGCGAAAAAGAATAGGCGGTGACAGTTTCCAGAAGCACGGAGGAACCATTTCCGTAGCCGCCGGTGGTGCGAGCACCGGCGCGGATCAGACCATTGGCAGGGAGTGTCAGTCCGGCGAGTTCCCAGCCGCCGGTGATGCGAACCGCTGATCCCAAAAGTGTCCAGCCGGATTCTCCGTCACTGGAATATTCAAACGTTACCTGATTCGTTTCCGGTGAGGCTCCGCCGCGAAGCCACTGCACCTGGGCGGGCGAGGGCACGGCAAGGCTTTGGTTGGCGGGATCGTTTGCCAGGCGCGCCACGCTGTTGCGTGCGGTGCCGCCGACGCTGGTGAAGTTGCCGCCTATCAAAATTCTGCCATCGGCATACATGGAGGCGCAATAGACCCTTTCGTTGGCGTTGGGATTGAAAGTGGTATCCAGCGTGCCAGTGGCGAGCAGACGGGCGATGCGGTTGCGTGTGACACCTCCGACCGTGGTAAACTCGCCGCCCAGCAGGATTTTTCCGTCCGTTTGCATCATGATCCAGCGCACGATGCCATTGACGGAAACGTTCAGGGAGGGATCGAGGGAACCGTTAGGCTGGAGCCGCGCAAGCCTGGTGCGGGAGACTCCTGCGACGGTGGTGAAATCCCCGCCGATGAGTACTTTTCCGTCCGGTTGGAGGACGACGCAGTACACCTCACCATTCGCATTCGGATTGAAATCGGTATCGGGAGATCCGTCGCTCAGGACCCTGGCGATGCGGTTTCGCGGCAGACCGCCGAGCGTGGTGAAAACACCGGCCAGCAACACGTTTCCGTCCGGCTGCAGGGCCATGCCGCGCACATTGTTGTCGGCGCCGGGATTAAACTGGGGGTCGAGGGTGCCGTTCGGATTGTCCCTTGCCGCGCGGTTGCGTGCGGTGCCGTGCAAACTGGTGAACAGGCCGTTGAAGACAATGCGGTCGTCAGGCTGAACGAGCAAACCGTTAACAAAGCCGTCCGCATTGGGATCGAAAACCGGATCGAGGGTACCTTCCGGTGAATACTGTGCGATGCGATTGCGCGTGGTACCCTGCGCGGCTGTGAATTCACCCGCAGCAATGATTTTGCCATTTCGCAGCGTTCCCGTGGCGCGCACCGGGCCACCGGCATTCGGATTAAACGATGCATCCAGCGCGCCATTTGCGAACAGGCGGGCGAAATAAGGGTGTCTGACGCCCCCCACCGTGTGGAATCCGCCTCCGATGAGGATTCCTCCCTGTGGTTCCGGCACAGCGGTATAGATGGGATTCCCGCCGGGTACCGCGACGTCCGGATTGAATGCCATGTCCAGATCACCGGGGGCGCCTGCGGCGGAGAATACAGCCATGGAAAAAAGGCAGGCGGCAACCGGGGACGTTCTCATAGGGACGTGGAGAGCGAATGGGCTGTCTGTATGGCCATGACATCTTCTTTACAACCCGGGACTGGCTCCCGTGTCGGCGGAGCCTAAACTCCGGGGAGTCATGTTCCGTCCCTATCTTCTTCCTGTTCTGTTCCTCCTCCAGATTCCCGCTCATTCGGCGACGGAGGGGGACTTTTTGGAAAGATTCGCTCTCGCGGCTGACCGGACGGCGATTCTTCGGGAACTGGTTCCAGGGACGGACGACTACTATTATTACCACGCGCTCCATTATCAGGTGCAGGGGCAAATGAAGGAACTGACGGCCACTTTGACCGAGTGGGAGGCTAAAATCCTGGGGAAGAACGCCAGGCGTGAAATCATAAAAAACCGGAAGCTGATGCTGGACTACAGCACAGATCCTGCGGGGACTCTGACGGCCCTCAAAGAGAAACTGCAGCTTCGTTTTGACCATCAACGGGACACGGAGGAGGCGCGGGCGGAACTGCCTTCCACGCTGGACGAAACGCTGATCACAGATGAAGCGTTCCGGAAGCTCGCGCTGGAGGGCACGGAGGCGCTGGAGAAGATCAGCGACGCGGGGCTTTATTCGCCGGGCGCCGTGCCGCGCCAGTGGAAGCTCACCGAACTGCGCGCTTTGTTAAGCCGTTTGAAGCGGCCGGATTATCCGAATCTCGTTGGTGCCATCGATTCGGAATTAAAGGAAAAGGGCGGCAAGTTCGGAACCTTTCCGATCCATACCATGCTGACGGCGGAGCAGTTGGCGGCGCTGCAGAAACTCCACCCGGAGCTGATCAACGATACGGCGTTCACGTCTGCGGTGCTCGACCGCATGCGCCCGCTCGACACGGAAGACCCCGATCGGGATATCATGGTGCGCGCTGCATGGCTCGAACGGTTGTGGGCCTATGCCTCCACGCTCAATCCTAACGCGAATCCTCTGAAGGCCAACCTGCTTTATCATTTGCTGGCGCTGGATGAGAAACTGGGCCGGCTCGACGAACAGCGCTTGTTGGCATATCTGAAACTGCCCCGTGTCGTGCATTGGATCAATCCGCGCATTCGGGACGACCGGGAGCTCTGGAAATATCCTGCGCAACTCGACTATGACCCGTCGGCCTTTACCGGGACCGCGCCGATCGGCGATGATGAGCCGCTGCTGCGAAGGCTCGTCATGCGATACCTTCTGAAGGCGGAGAACACCGCGGCCCTCGAGCCGCTCGTTTCGGATGTCTGGCTGCGCGGTGTACTGGCGGAGACAAAACTTGTTAGCGGCGCCCCTGAAGCGCAGCGCTGGGTTTCCCTTCTCCCGCCGGACACCTACCGGGCATTGCGGGATCGCATCGATATCGATTTCGATCCTGCGGCAAAGGAGAACTGGCTGCCGGATGACAAGGTTACGCTCGACGTGTGGCTCAAGAATGTGCCGTCGCTCTTCGTGCGCATTTACGAAATCAACACGGCGAATGTCCACCGGGTCACCGGCGAGCAGGTCAACACGGGCCTCAATCTGGATGGACTCACGGCAAACGTGGAGCGCAAGTTCGAGTACAAGGAGGCACCCATTCTGCGCAGGAAGCAGACGTTCTCCTTTCCCGAGTTGAATGCAAAGCGCGGCGTGTGGGTCATCGAATTTGTTGGCGGCGGCAAGGCGAGTCGCGCGCTGATTCGGAAAGGCGGTCTTCGGACGCTCGTGCGTCAGACAGCGCTCGGCACTGCTCTAACGGTTCTGGACGAAGGCCTGCGCCCGGTGCCAAAGGCCTTTGCCATGGTGGGACCAAAGCGCTTCACAGCGGATGAAAACGGGCTCATCGCGCTTCCGCTCTCCACCAACCCTGGCGAACAAAAGATCATCATCGACGATGGCAACGGCTTCACTTCGCTGGAAACGGTTTCACTGCAGGGGGAGGCCTTCACGCTGGATGCCGGATTTCACGTGCCGCGCGAGTCGCTGCTGCCGGGTGCCAAAGCCATCGTTGCGGTAAAGCCAGTGCTGCTGTCGAACGACCGGCCGGTGCCACTTGACATGCTGGAGGAGACCAAACTCACGATCACCTCCAATACACTCGACGGCAATCCTGCCACGGCCGTTTTCCCGCTCGGCAAACTGGATGCTGACAAAGAGGCCAGCGTGGAATTCTCTGTGCCGGATCGGCTGAGTTCGTTGAGCATGATGCTCACCGGCAAAGCGAAAAGCACGGTCACCGGGCTGCCGGTGGAAGTAATGGCGAAGGACTCATTGAAAGTGAACGGCATCACCGCGTCGGGCATCGTGAATGACCTGCATCTCAGCCGGGAGGCAGGTGTGTGGAAACTGCAGGAACTGGGACTGAACGGTGAAGCGCGCGCGGGTCGCGAAGTGAAAGTGAACTTTTGGCGGAACGAGTTCCTGGTGCCTGTGGAGATCCTCATGAAGACGGATGCTGCGGGCATCGTGACGCTGGGAAAATTGGAGGGCATCGAATCGATGGTGGCGACAAACGCCGATGGCATTACGCGCACTTTTTTCCTTTCCGGGGGCAATACGAACTTTCCGGATGTGGTCCAACTCAAGGCGGGTGAGCGTTTTGTCATTCCCTGGCAGAAAGATACCCCGCCGTCCGGGCCGGCGGAGGTCTCCCTGCTGGAGCGGCGCGGCAATTCGTTTGTCAGGCAGGTGCCGCTGCCGGCAAAGCCGGTGGGAGGGTACCTTGTATGGCGTGAGCTTGCTCCCGGCACTTACACATTGTTCCTCCACAATGAGGAAGAAGTGGTGGTGCGGGTGAGTGGGGGGGACGTTGCGAACGGCCATGTGCTGACCCCTGCCTCCGCCATACAACTAACGGATAACCGCCCGCTGTCAGTAGTCACGATGCAGGAAGCGCAGGTGCCGCTCCCTGACAACAAAGGCAATGCGCCGGCGCTCGTTTTCCATGTTGGCAATGCATCGGCGGACACGCGGGTGCACGTTTTCGCCAGCCGGTTTCAGCCTAAGTTCGATGCATCGGATTCGCTCGGAACCATTCATGTGAATCCGCCCTCCGCTGCGCGATCTCCTTGGCTGCCCTCGGTGTATTTGTCCTCACGAAATATCGGGGACGAGTACCGCTATGTGCTGGAGCGGCGCGGAGCGGTGCGGTTTGCCGGCAATTTGCTTCCCCGTCCCGGCATTCTGATCAACCCGTGGCAGATCTCCGAAACCCAAACTGACAAAGAGGAACTGGAGGTGGCAGAGAAGGCAAAATCCGTCGCAACCGGCAAGCCCGGTGAGGCGTTTGGCTCGCCCGCGATGAAGGAGAGGGAAAAAGGCCAGGGTCAGCCGGCTCCAGAGGAGGCGGCTGAGAGTCCATCTTTTGACCTGTCGTTCCTTGCCGCGCCGGGAGCCGTGCTTCTGAACGTGAAGCCGGATGCGCAAGGGAACGTTGTGATACCGCGCGCGGTTCTCGGGGACCGTTCATGGATTCGAGTGCTTGCCGTGGGCAGCGAGTCCTCGGCGACGCGCGATTTTTCGCTGGCTGCTCCTCCCGCGGCACCTCGTGACTTGAGGCTGGTTCGCGGTTTGGAGCCATCGCAGCACTTCAGTCAACAGAATCGCGTTTCGCTGCTGGAGAAGGACGTGCCGCTCAAATTCAATGACGCACTCGCCGCGCAGTTTCAGGCTTACAATCACCTCGGCTCGGTGCATCAATTATTCGCCAGCCTGTCCGGCAATCCGCTGCTCGCAGAATTCTCGTGGCTCCTCGAATGGCCAAAGCTGGACGACACCCGGCGCCGCGAACTGTATTCCAAATACGCCTGCCACGAACTGCATTTTTTCCTCGCCCGCAAAGACCCGGCGTTCTTCAAAGCCGTGGTTTTGCCTTACCTGGCAGACAAGCGCGACAAGACTTTCATGGATGAATATCTGCTGAGCATGGATGTCTCCCGTCATCTTCAGCCGTGGCATTACCAGCGCCTTAACACGCTGGAAAAACTGCTCCTCGCCGAACGCATCGCGGCGGACCGACCCGCCGCGCGGCGCTACGCCGAGGACTGGGTGAATATCCAGCCGGTGAATCGCCGCAGGGATCTATTTTTATTCGAAACGGCGCTTCGCGGGAAAGTCCTGACAAGAGGCGTGCGCTTCGGCAATGATCCAATCCGGAAAGGGGATATCAAGACCGGCGAACGCGACTCCGACGGCACCGACGCAGATGACTTTGTGCAAATGGCTCGAAATTCGCCGGAGGGGGAAATCAACTCATTTTATTCGAAGCTAACCAGCGAGGGCAAAGGCCTCGTGGACATGGATCGATCCGAACTGGCTGCTGAACTAGCCACGGCTAACCCTGACGTGAAGAATCATTTCGGTCTGGCTCTTGGCTACCATGACCTCGGTCAGTTCAAGGAAGCGGAGGAGGAGTTCAACAAAATTCTCTCGCTCGATCCCGCCAACACGGCGGCACGCAGAGGGCTTGAGAGGTCGCAGAGGGCGGCGACCAACTATCTTAAATCCGGTCGCGATGAAACACGGCTCCGGATGCTTGCTGGCGTGGACAATCTCTGGATGGCTGAGGTTCCGCAGGATCTTTCGTTCAATGCCCCTGCCGGGCTGGATGACTACCAAACGAATGCCCGCCTGGGATTTGACGTCCGGCGCGGTGATCGATCCACTATTGTGGCTGGAGGGACCACGAGTCTCCATTCCAGTGTCGATTATGGTTTTCCGATAAATGATTCCATCGGAGGAGTCACCAATATCAGTGGCAACGAAATCCCCAACATTGCCGCGCAAAATCTGGTTACCGACCTGACCCTCCTGGAGCGTCAGCGGCATGCCTTCCAGAAGAGCGAACGTTTATTCCGACAGCTTGAGAAGTCCCGCGAATGGGCGGAGCAGAACTATTACAACCTCCGCATCGCAGAGCAGACCGCCGCTCTTGTAACGCTAAATCGCTTCTGGAGGGACTATGCACGGTGGGATGGAAAATCACCGTTCGTTTCCACAAATGTGACTGATGCGGCGGGCACCTTTACGGAAATGATCCTCGCGCTGGCGGTTCTGGACCTTCCGTTTCCGTCGGATGCAAAACCGGGGAAGATGGAAACGAAGGACGATGTCCTAACGCTAACGCCTTCAGGCCGCGGTGTTCTTTTTCACCAGGAAGTGCGCCCGGCGGAGCTTGACAATACCGGGGCGAAGCTGCTGGTGAGCCAGAACTTCTACCGCGAAGGCGACCGCTACGTGGAGCAGGGCGGGGAGAAGATCGACAAATTTGTCAGTGCAGAGTTTCTCACGGGCGTGGTTTACGGCTGCCAGGCGGTGGTGACGAATCCATCCTCCTCCACTCAGCGTCTCGATGTGCTCTTCCAGGTTCCCATGGGCGCGCTGCCCGTGAAGACCACGCGCCGGGTGCAGTCGCTGCCGGTGCAGATAGAACCCTATCGCACGCAGACGCTGGACTTCCATTTCTATTTCCCTGAGCCTGGCAAGTTTGCGCACTTCCCGGTGCATATTTCGCGCGATGCCAAAACCGCAGCGTCGGCAGCGCCGTTCGTTTTCAACGTGGTGGCCAAATCGCAGGCGGGCGACCCGGCTTCGTGGGATTACGTTAGTCAAAGCGGCAGCAGCAATGAAGTGCTCAGCTTTCTCGAGCAGCACAATCTCTACTTCCTCAATCTCGACAGGATGCTGTGGCGCATGAAGGATGCCGACTTCTTCCGTCGCGCGATTGCGCATCTCAAGAGCCGGCATGTATTCCACGCACCCACCTGGAGCTACGCGGTGCTGCACAATGCCGCGCCGTATCTAACAGAATATCTGATGGCCACAAACGTGCCTGCGCTTTGCGGACCGGTGCTCGAGTCGCCGCTGCTCACGGTGGAGCCCGTGGAGCAGAAGACCTGGCAGCTTTTGGAATACAGTCCCCTCGTGAATGCCCGGGCGCACCGGCTGGGCAGCACGCGCACCATACTCAATGATAAATTCCGCGCGCAGTGGTCCGCTTACATGCAAATCCTTGCGTGCCGCAAGAGC
This sequence comes from Verrucomicrobiales bacterium, assembly GCA_035550135.1. GTDB lineage: Bacteria > Verrucomicrobiota > Verrucomicrobiia > Verrucomicrobiales > V1-33 > V1-33. Next base: position 1,334 of record DASZQB010000015.1, on the reverse strand, counting down.
CTGAGCAGTGAAGACCTGCTGGCGGTTTCGACGTATCTGACTGCGCAGGACCGGCTGGAGGAAGCGCTGGAATTTTTCGGCAAAGTGGATCGCGCGGCGGTGGCCGAAAAACTCCAGTATGAATACCTCCGTGCGTGGCTGGCTATGTGCCAGGAGGACACTGCGACGGCGCGCCGCATCGCCAAGGCGCTGGCGGCTTATCCGGTGGATCACTGGCGCAAAAAATTCGCGACTCTCACTGCGCAGCTCGATGAGATCGACGGCAAGCCCGGCGCGGAGGCTGACGAATCCGACCGTGACGCGAAGCAGGATGCGCTCGCGGACAGTGAACCCTCCATCAATCTCACGGTGCAGGATAAGATCGTGAAGATGAAGTATCGCCATCTTTCGGAGGTGACGGTGAACTATTATCCGGTGGACCTCGAGTTTCTCTTCAGCAGCAGCCCGTTCGTGAGTCAGGATGCGAGCCGTTTCAGCAATATTCGTCCGGCAAGGAGTGAGCGCATTATGCTGCCGCTTGACCGGGACGAACAGATCATCGCGCTGCCCGGGGAATTTCAGAATGCCAATGTCCTTGTGGAGGTTTCCGGCGCAGGACAAAGCAAAGCCGCCGCCGTCTATGCCAACGCGCTGGATGTGCAGGTCAGCGAAGGCTTTGGCCAGCTCACGGTGAGCCGCGCCGCGGACAAACGCCCGCTGAGCAAAGTGTACGTCAAAGTCTTCTCCGACCAGAACGGCACGCCTGCCTTTTACAAAGACGGCTACACCGATTTGCGCGGGAAATTTGACTACGCCAGCCTCAGCACCGGCGACCTGGACCGCACCCGCCGCTTTTCCATCCTCGTCATGAGCGAGGACCTGGGGGCCGTCGTTAAAGAAGTGAAACCGCCGGCGAGGTGAGAGGCGGTTATGGAACGTCTCCTGCAAGACGATAGAGCCATGAACAAACCGGATCAGCGCAGGGAAGTGGTGGTAGAGGAGCCCGTCGAAACCGAAGTTCCTGCCGTCGGGGCGGACCCTGCGATGTGGAATGCGGGGATGGGAGCGGCTTCGGGCGCGCTGGCGGGGGCGGCTGGCGGGCCCGTGTGCGCCATTATGGGGGCCGCCGTTGGGGCGTTCGCAGGGGGAATTGGTATGACAGAAACGGAAGAGAACCCTTCGAGGACAGAGGGGGGAAGCGGCGACCCGGGTTACGTAGTGCGCCAAAACCAACTGTTACCCGGGTAGAGAGCGAAGAGAGCTTCGTTGCGCCAAAAGGGTGTTACCCAAGGCTGTCCTTGGAAACGAAGGAAACGGGCGGTCAAAAACCGTTGTTTCCCGCTTCCTCCGTTCCG
>DASZQB010000014.1:0-26414 GCA_035550135.1 Verrucomicrobiales bacterium | reverse complement strand
ATCAAGCTCGCCGTGAAAAACTTCGAGAAAGGAAAATACGAGGGCAAAGCCCTTGTGCTGGTCACCGACGGAGAGGAACTCCAGGGCGAGGCCGTCATCGCGGCCCGGGATGCCACGCGGAAGGGGATTTCCATCTTCACTGTCGGCGTCGGCAGCGCGGGAGGAGCCAAAATTCCTGAATCCAACCGGAACTCCCGCCTGCAGTTCTCACAGAATGAATTTCACCGGGACGTCATCACCCGTCTCGATGAGCGCATGCTCCAGCAGCTCGCTGCCGCAGGCCGGGGCTTCTACCGGCCCATCGGCCAGAACGGCCAGGGATTGAAGGAAGTCTGGGAACGGGGTCTCAAACCCCTCGGAACCAGCACCCAATCCCGCCAGTCGGAGGACATGGAGGAATACTTCCAGTGGCCCCTCGCCGCGGCACTGGCGCTGCTCCTCATCGAAATGCTTGTCAGCGACCGAAGAAGGAAGTTAATTGAAGCCCGCCTATGAAAACGCCTGCCCTTGTCCTCTGCGTTCTCGCCACTGCCACCCCCGCATGGGCCAAAGGCCTCGAAAAGGAGCGCGCTCTCCTCAAAGAGGACCCCGCCAAAGCCGCCGCCGCCCTTCAGGAAAAACTTTCGAGCGCCCCGGAGGACCCCTGGCTTCTTTATAACGCTGCGGTTGCCGCCTACGCCGCGCGCGACTTTTCCAAAGCGAACGATCTCTGGCAAAAGGCCTCCTCTTCGGAAATGCCCGAAGAGCTTCGGGACAAGGTCTGGATGCAGATCGGCAATGTTTCCTATCGTCTCGCTCAGCCGAAAATAGAGCCAGAGCCGGAAGCCGCCATTCCCGGTCTCGAACAGGGCCGCGAGGCGCTCCGCGTGGCGGTGAACTTCAACAAAGAGAACACCACGGCAAAGAATAACCTGAAGTTCATCGAATCCGTTCTGGAAAAACTCTACGCCCGCCTGGCAAAGCAGCTTAAGGAGGAAGCGCAGGAGGACCGATCCGTGCCGCGAGCCATTGAAAAGCTGGAAGCCGCCCTGCCCTATGCTGAGCGCGCGCTCGAGTTGAACCCGGAAAGCGAACAGCGGAAGGAGGAAAAGAAAGAGATCGAAAAGCTCCTGGCAGAGAAACTTCAGGACCGCGCCGAACAATCGGAGCAGGTCGCCGATCAGCGCCAGCCGGAGCGGAATGAGTGGGAGCGCCAGTTCGCGAAAGAAAATTACGAAAAAGCCCTCGAGGATTTCAAGGAGGCCAAATCCCTGACACCGGAGGACAAGAAACCGGAACAGGGTGAAAAACGAGTGGAGGAAAAACTGGCCAATCTGCTGGATAAGGCCGGCCGACAGGACCAGAAGGAAGCGGACCAACTGGCCCAATACCGCCCGGACGCCGCCATGCAGGAATACGAAAAGGCGCTGGAGAATTTTGAGCAGGCCCAGGCGGTTCAACCGGAACACGCCGACGCCAAGGCGGGCGAAAAGGAAGTCCGCGAAGCGATGGAGCAACTGCACCTTGCCGCCGGCGACCAGCAAATGGAGCGCGGCGAACAGTTGCTGGAACGCGTTCCGGAAGCCGCTGTCGAGAATCTGGAACAGGCGCTTGAGAACTTCCAGGCCGCTCAGGCCCTCGATCCCCAAAACGGCGAAATCCAGCCCCGTATCGACAAAGCCAATGCCCTCATGCCGCAGGCCCTGACAAAAGCAGGCCAGCAGCAACAGCAGCAGGGCCAGCAGGCCGAGCAAATGGGAGAGGGCCAGCAAGCGATGGAAGGATACCAGCAGGCCGAGGGGAGCTTCTCGAAAGCCCAGCAAATGCAGCCCGGAAACAAGCCCGCTGAGCAGGGACTGGCTGAGGTCAAGGCCGCCATGGCCCGCCTCCAGCAGCAAATGGCTCAGCAACAACAGCGGCAGCAGCAGCGTTCCAACCGAAATAACCAGCGCCAGGAGCCCCGCGAGTCCTTCGACTCCATGCTCACCCGCGTCAAAGAGGAGGAAAAATACCGCGAAATGCAGGCCCGCCCCAGCCGCGGCCAGACCTATACCGAACAGCGGGACCGGAATTTGAAGAACTGGTAGCCCTTCGGTTCATCGCCCCTGCATCGCAGCCATCGGGATAGTCAGCAAAACAGCCACAAGGACATTGTAGAGGGCAAGCAACATCGCGAGACTGAGCGTTTGGAAAACCCTCGGGACCGGGCGCGGCGGGTGTTCCCGGTCCGGATACCATCCCGAGATCCGCCACGCACACACCATGAGCCAGACGACGGAGAGAACGAGCCCCGACATACAAAAAAGTGTCAGGTGTGATTCCACCAGGCTCCCCAGCCGCCTGAGAGGATCACCAAGGCGTTCGATGGGAACCACTATCAGGGTTGCCAGGGGAAGATAGAAGCCAAGCGCCGGGAAGAGGGAGAGCGCAAACCAACTCCGCTCCCGGCGGCGGGTCGCGGCGAGCGATTGACGCTCTTCAAAATCATCACCATCCGCGGGACGCATGCGCACCGGGTAATGCCCCTCAGCGACGCATTCCAGGGTTTATCCGCTAAGTCCATTCCTCTGCGATTGTGGGTGCCTGGCTGCTCGACGTTTGGTGCTTTCGCCGCAGGCACCCCTTGCATCCCCCCCTGCCCCGCCTACGCTTCGAGGCCCTTTTTTACCCTCGACAGCACCACTCATGTCCGACCAGGAAACCTCTCCTCTGCCCGAAGACCAGGACAACGAACCGCAACGCCCCACCGGCGAATACGATGCCGCCCAAATCGACAAGCTGGAGGGGCTCGAAGCCGTTCGCCAGCGCCCAGGGATGTATATCGGCGATCCGAACGATCCCTCCCTCCGCGGCCTGCATCACTGCGTATATGAGGTGCTCGATAACTCGATCGACGAACATCTCGCCGGCCACTGCGATAACATCCAGGTAACCCTGCATCTCGACGGCTCTTGTTCCATCAAGGACGACGGCCGCGGCATTCCAGTGGATATCCATCCGAAGTGGGGCATTCCGGCGGTGGAACTGGTGCTCACCAGCCTGCACGCCGGAGGTAAATTCGGCCAGGGCGCGTATGAATACTCCGGCGGTCTGCACGGCGTGGGCGCCAAGTGCGTGAATGCGCTCTCCGACTGGTTCAAAGCGGACGTTTACCGCGACGGTAAGATTTACACGATTTCCTTTGAGCGCGGCAAAACCACGGATCCGTTGAAAGTCGTCGGCACACTCGACGATCCCTCGCACACCGGCACTAACATTACGTTTTTCCCGGACGCCACCATCTTCACGCTGTCCACGGAATTCAAATTTGAGATGCTCACCACGCGGCTGCGTGAACTCGCCTTCCTGAATCCCGGCCTCCGTATTGCGCTCATCGACGAGCGCGGCGAAAAATTGCGCCGCGAAGAGTTCTTCTACAAAGAGGGCGTGGTGGAATTCGTGCGCCAGCTCGGCGAGAACAAAGACCTGCTGCACCCGGAGCCGATCATCCTGCGGGGGAAGCGACTCATCGATGTGGATGTGCAGGGCAAGATGGTGCAGAAGAACGCCTTCGTGGATGCGGTGCTGCAATACAATGACAGCTACAATGAGCAGGTGCTGTGTTTCGCTAACAATATCCCCAATCCGGACGGCGGCACGCATTTGTCAGGATTCCGCAGCGCGCTCACCCGGGCTATCAACACCTATGCCAAGCAGGAGAAAATCCTCAAAGAGAAAGACTCCGCGCTCACCGGTGAAGACGTGCGCGAGGGCATCGTGTGCGTGCTGAGCGTAAAGACACCGAATCCCCGCTTCAGTTCGCAGACGAAAGAGAAGCTGGTCAGCAACGAAGTGGAACCGGTTGTCGCGTCCATCACCTACGAAGGCGTGATGAAGACGTTCGAGGAAAATCCGCAGCTTGCCCGCCGCATCGTGGAGCGCTGTCTCATGGCCGCCCGCGCGCGTGAAGCCGCCCGCAAGGCGCGCGAAACCGTGCGCAAGAGCGCCCTGACAGGAGGCGGACTGCCTGGCAAGCTCGCGGATTGTTCCGAAAAAGATCCCGCGCTGAGCGAACTCTTCATCGTCGAGGGCGACTCCGCCGGTGGCTCCGCCAAGCAGGGCCGCGACCGCAAAACGCAGGCCATCCTTCCGCTGCGCGGCAAGCTCATCAACGTGGAGAAAGCCCGTCTGGACAAGGTTCTCGAAAACAAGGAAATCCAAAGCATGATCACCGCCATCGGCGCGGGAATCGGCATCGGTGAGGAGGAGGGCACCTTCAACATTAACAAGACGCGGTATCACAAAATCGTCATCATGACCGACGCGGATGTGGACGGCTCGCACATTCGCACGCTGCTGCTTACCTTCTTCTGCCGTCAAATGACCGAACTGGTCAAACGCGGCTACATCTATGTCGCTCAACCGCCGCTCTATCGCGTGACGCGGAAGAAGCGGGAGGAGTACATCCAGGACGACACGGAGTTGAACCGCATCCTCATCGACCTCAGCGTTGAGGAGGTGAAACTGAAGAACCTCTCCGACGGTTCCACGGTGGACGCCTCGCATCTGCGCGAGATTCTCGCCCTGCTCGCGCGGCTCGCGCGATTCAACGACGTGGTGCAGCGCAACGGCGGCAATTTCGACAACTACCTCAGCGCCCGCGACCGCTCCACCGGCAAGCTGCCGGAATACATGGTGAAGGTGCGGGAGGGCAACGAAGAGAAGCTTCACTACGCCCTCGATGATGCGGCCCTCCGCGCCTTCAGCGAAGCGAATCCGGATCTCAAACTCTTCGCCTCCGAGGCCGCTCCCGCGGACGATGCCTCCGCCAAGGCCGATCCTTCGAAGCCCGTCCGCCGCGCGCGTCTTTATGAAATCCACGAGGCCCGCGCCATCGCGAAGCTCGTCGCACAACTCGAAACGCAGGGCCTCGCGCTGGATCACTTCTCCGCCCAGGACAAGCCGCTCTTCGAACTCATTGAATCCGATGGCCGCCGGCATCCGTTATTCGCAGTGCCGGAAATTCTCGAGCGCGTGCTCGAAATCGGCCGTCGTGGCCTGGAGATCACCCGGTTCAAAGGTCTCGGTGAAATGAATGCCAAGCAGCTTTACGAAACCACCATGGACCCCTCGAAGCGCAAGCTCCTTCAGGTGAAGTTCAACGAGGAGAACATGGTCGAGGCCGACCGCATGTTCACCATCCTCATGGGGGACGTCGTGGAGCCCCGCCGCCAATTTATCGAAGACAACGCTCTCAACGTCCGCAATCTCGACGTCTGATCTGATGCCCCCCGCCGTCACCCAGCCAAAACGCGTCAATGTGCGCACGCCAGAAGTTATGCCGCTGGTGCAGGCGGAGGTGGAGAGCCATTACCGCAGCGGCATCGTGGAGCGCATTCGCGCCGCCGGAGGAACGATCACTGTGGGAAACACGACGGTGAAGCTGGCCCGGCAGTTCGGATTTTGTTACGGTGTGGAGCGGGCCATCGACCTTGCTTATGCGGCGCGGAAGGTTTTTGCGGACCGTCATATCTACCTGCTGGGTGAGATCATTCACAATCCGGAGGTGAACCGGCAACTGCGCGACATGGACATCCGCACCATGCCGAGCCGGCCTTCGGATGATGAATTGAATTCCCTCTCGCCGGAGGATGTCGTCATCGTGCCCGCTTTTGGAGCCGAGACGGCGGTCATGGAACGCATCGCCTCCCGCGGCTGCGCCACCGTGGACACCACCTGCGGCGACGTCATGAGCGTCTGGCGCCGTGTTCGCGAATATGCCCGCAGCGGACGCACCTCCATCATTCACGGCAAGGCCTCCCACGAGGAGACCCGCGCCACTGCCTCCCGCGCGCTTGGCGAAAGCGGCGGCGGGCACTATCTCGTTATCCTAACGATGGCGGACTGCGATGTCGTTTGCGATTATATTCGCAACGGCGGCGACTCTGAAGCATTCCTCAAACGCTTCGCCGGCAGCTACAGTCCCGGCTTCGATCCTAACATTCACCTTAAGCGCATCGGGGTTGCCAATCAGACCACCATGCTCAAGAGCGAGACGGAGGAAATCCAGCGCCGCCTCCAGCAGGCGGTCGCCGCGCGGGACGAAGACCGTGCGACTGATTCCTTTGCCGTTTTCGACACCATCTGCGGGGCCACTCAGGAACGTCAGGATGCCCTTTTTGAGATGCTGAAAAGTCCCATGGACCTCATGCTCGTCATCGGCGGCTACAACAGTTCCAATACCACCCACCTCGTCGAAATCGCCGAGCAGCAGTTGCCGACCTTCTTCATCCGTGACGCGGGCTGCATCAAGGATCTGGAGGAAATCGTCCATTTTGACCTGCACCAAAAGAGCGAGCGGACCGGATATACCGCGAAACTCACCGGCAATCAGCCGGTCACCATCGGCATCACCGCCGGCGCCTCCTGCCCTAACAATTTGATCGAGGAGACCATCCTGCGGATCTTCGCACTGCGCGGCGTCTCCGCCGGGGATATCGAAGCCGCCGCCTGATACGTGCGGATTTCCGCAAATTGGAGATTGCGGGGATAAAGCGAACGCCTTTGACTCCCGGCAAAGTTGCTATCCATGAACGTTTCCTTTCTCTTCCGCTCTGTTCTAATCGTCAGTCTTCCGGCCATTGTCTGCGCGGAGGAAAAGCCCCCGGCAGGTGAAGTAAAAGTGGTCACCGGCTACAGCGCTGCGGGCGCGGGCTTTAAGCTGGACCCTGTTCTGCCGCCCGCCTCTAACGATGCTGCGACGAAAGCGACTTTCACGCTCGTGGACGGGACCCGCGACCGGAACGGCGGCGAACTCGATGTCCTGCACGACGGCAAGGTGCCCGCAGGCGACGATGTTCCGGGCTCTAACTTCTTCTTCGCGGGTGGCGGCAAGGGTGGACGTATCGCCGTGGATCTTGGCGGCACGATTGCCGTGCAATCGGTGGCCACGTATTCATGGCACGGGGGCGTCCGCGGTCCGCAGGTTTATAAACTCTACGCCGCCGATGGAACGGCGAAGGACTTCTCCGCTGCTCCGAAAGAGGGCACCGATCCCGCCGCGTGTGGATGGAAACTCCTCGCCAGCGTGGACACGCGTCCGAAAAGCGGCGAGGGCGGCGGTCAGCATGCGGTTTCCATCGTCGCTGCCGCCACCGCTCCGCTCGGGGATTTCCGCCATCTGCTCTTCGACATTCAGCGCTCCAGCGACACGGACAACTTCGGCCAGACTTTCTTCAGCGAGATCGACATCGTCGATGCCAAAGGCCCCGAACTCGCGCGCCTGAAACCGGCTGAAAAAATCGTAAAGCCCTACCCCGCGCCCGACGGGAAATATCGTTATATGGTCGATCTCACCGCCGCGCCCGACCTCGTCGAGTGGACGGAAAAGAAACTCATTCCCGTCGTTCACGAGTGGTATCCCAAAATCGTGGAGATGCTTCCCAGCGAAGGCTATACCGCGCCAGACGAAGTGCTGCTGCAATTCAAAACCGACATGAAGGGCACGCCTGCTTATGCTTCAGGAAATCAGGTTAGTCTCAATGTGCAATGGTTCCGCAAAGAACTCGAACGCGAAGCCCGCGGCGCGACGGTGCATGAGCTCGTGCATGTGGTGCAAAACTACTGGCGCGCGCGCAGGACAAATCGCAACGCCGCCCGCACTCCTGGCTGGATCGTCGAAGGCATTCCGGATTACATCCGCTGGTTCCTCTACGAGCCTCAGTCAAAGGGTGCCGAAATCACCGAACGGAACTGGGAGCGCGCCAATTACGACAGCAGCTACCGCATCACCGGCAACTTCCTCGACTGGATGATCAAAACCCATTCCAAAGACCTCATCAAAACGCTCAACGCCGCCTGTCGCGAAGGCAAATACTCCGCCGATCTCTGGAAGGAGTGGACCGGCAAAACCATCGAAGAACTCGGCGCAGAGTGGAAGCGTGTGAACGGCGAGCGGATCGGAAAGGTCAAGAAGGAGGAGCCTGCGAAACAATAGGCCTTCCGGCACTTCCCCGCCTATTTCGGCAGCCGCTGCGCGAAATCGGACGGGAAAATGAGCTGGTCTCTGGTGAGGCGAATGGTCTGCTCCGCAGTGCCGCCGCCCGGAGTGTCGCGGAGGATGCGCAGCGAAATCGTTTCACCGGCCTCGCCCTGCAGGTTTTTCACGGCGGCTTCCAGGGGCTGTTGATAAAGGGAAACCGTTTTGCCGTCCGGCCCCGTCACTTCCAAAAAGCGATCGCCCGCGAGGAGTCCGGCGCGGGCCGATGCGCTCTCGGGCAGCACGTTTGTCACCAGCGGATAGCCGTCAGTGGAACTGAGCACCGCGCCGATGCCGCGGGGTGTCACTTCATAGATGCGGTCATGCGCGGCGTCGCGTTCGGCGGGATTGGTGAGACTGTCAGCCCAGGCAATTGCTTCACGCGTGCCTTTGTTAGCCATGTTGGCGGCGAGGCCGCGAATGATATCGAGCCGCGTGGCCGGGTCTTTTTCGGCGGCGAGCGCCGCGGCGGCCCAATCAGCATGTTGATAGGACGCTGACGTCCAGGGAAACTTCCGGTCCGTGACATCCGTCGCGTTGGCGGGATCGGTCATCCAGCCGCGGGCGGCCGCGGGATCCGTGCCGGCCCAGTTCACGAGGACCCTGTCAAAAAACCGGGCGCGCTCCCATGCGGTCAGGCCGTCCGCGAGAGCTACGGCGCGTTTCGGGTCGCTCGCGGTGAGTTTGGTGGCCAGGGCCGACATCAGTTCCAGCCGTGCGGAGTGATTTTTGAACGCCTGCACCCATGCCTCCGCGGCGCCCGGTCGTGCGTCAGGGGAATAAATGAGTGCCAGCCCGGCCTGCTGCACAATGCTCGCTTCCCCGCGCCCCGCTTTGATGAATGAAGCCGGATCTGCACCCAGCCATACTGCCGCCAGTTCTTTGAGCGCGGTCGCCTGATCAGCATCCGTAAACTTCAGCGCCTCGGCGATCGCGTCCTGCGGTGAAAGGTGGTCCGCAAGATAAGCGAACAGTCCGCGGATGAGCGGCAGGCGCTCTTTGGCATCTTTTGCGGCAGCAATGCGCCGGCGCAATTCGTCAGGATTGGTGCGCGCGAGTTCGAAAGCTTCCGCCAATGTCGAGGCCGCCGTAAGATGCGCTGGCAGGGGTTTCGCCGTTGCGGACGCAACAGACGCCTTTGGCGCTTCTTTTGCCGGCGCAGCCGCCACGTGCCGGGCCGGTGCCTGGCTGCTGCCGCTGCCGTTCACCATAAAGGCGATTCCGAATCCCGCGGCAACCGCAGCGGTAAGTTTACCGGTTTCCTTCAGCCAGCGGGGGCATCCGGATGCGGAGGAGCGTGCATCATGGGACATGAATTAATAAGCCATGATTCCGCCGGGCCGCAAACAGCGAAATGCGGTATTCCCGGATCGGCGAGAAATCCGTCTGGACGCTGCCAGCGGCCCCGCCTAAAACACGGCACCGCCGAAGCGGAACCCTCCCAGCCATTTCGCAACCCCAACCACCCACCACCATGCCCAAAGTCAAAACCAACGGAATCGAGATGTATTATGAAGAGCGCGGCAGCGGTGATCCCGTCATCTGCATCATGGGCATCACGGCCAACGGAGCCGTGTGGGAGGCGCACGCCGCGGAGTGGGAAAAGCACTTTCGCTGCATCCTCGGCGACAATCGCGGCGTCGGCCAAACAGACAAACCCCAGGGCCCATATTCCAGCGCCATGATGGCCGACGACTACGCCGGACTCATGGACGCTCTCGGCATCAAACGCGCCCACATCGTCGGCTGCAGCATGGGCGGCATCATCGCGCAGCAGCTCGCCCTGCGCCACCCTGACAAAGTGAAGAGCGCCATCCTTATGTGCACATGGGCCCGGCTCGACCGGTACGGAAAGGCCGTTTTCGAGCACCTCAAAAACATCAAGGCCCACCTGCGCCCGGAGGACATGATGAAATACGTGCAGTTGCTCATTTTCACCAAACCCTTCTGGGACAACGACCAATGCTTCGCCGGCATCACCCAGGGCCAGACCGACGCCACCACCAACGCCGCTCCGCAACCCCTCCATGCTCTCGAAGCCCAGGCCGCCGCGTGCATCGATCACCACACGCTCGATCAGTTGAAGAACATCAAAGCCCCCTGCCTCATCATCGGCGGAAAGAACGACATTTTCACTCCGAAATGGATGGCCGAGGAACTCGCCGCCAACATTCCTAACAACGAGCTCCACCTCTTCGATAATGCCGGCCACGCTTTCCACTGGGAATGCCTTGAGGGCTTCAACGCGAAGAGCACGGAGTTCCTGAAGAAACACAACTGATCACGCTTCCCGATTCCGGCTGGCGTGTCACAATGTGGTGCGGTTTTGCCTTCGGCTAACCTGCATTCCAGGACTGTATGCCGGTGTGTCATGGGCGCGACGCATCATCCGGCCCCGCCTCCCCGTTTCAGGCCTTGTCCCGTCCGGATTTCTGGTTTGGGGTTTGGGATTTTCTTCCCATGTCCTCCGCCTTCCTGCAAACCACCGGCCTTCTCATCGTCTCCAATGTCTTCATGACTTTTGCCTGGTACGGGCATCTGAAGTTCAAGGGCAGCGCATGGCTGGTCGCGGCTCTCGTGAGCTGGGGCATCGCCTTATTCGAGTATCTTTTCCAGGTTCCTGCCAATCGCATCGGTTCAAACGGCGGACTTACCACGGCACAATTGAAGATCCTGCAGGAGGTCATCACTCTGAGCATGTTCGTGCCGTTCGCGGTCCTCTATTTGGGAGAGAAGCCGCGCATGGATTTTGTTTGGGCGGGCCTTTGCATGCTCGGAGCCGTTTACTTCATCTTCCGCGGCGCGGCTGCGCCGGCAGCGCACTGAGCCGCCACTGCGCGTCCTACGGCTTCTTCCCCGGCACATCCTTCCGCTCGTTCGCGGCGGGCGGCATCGGAATGATATTTGTTGCAGCAGGGGGCACCGTCCGGGTGGCGCCCGTTTTGGTTGATGGACGGGGGCGGTCGAGACGCTCCGTGCGGTCGCGCTCATCGAGCCGCTCCGTGATCGTTCCCGGCTCGTCGGCCTTGCTATCCTTGTCCTCCGGATAAGGCACCCGGCGATGCAGACTGGTGCGCAGCGTCTTTGTAAAGGACTCCCGCACGAGATTGAGTTCCCGCACCGTGAGGTCGCATTCGTTGAGTTGGCCGTCGCGAAGGCGTCCCCGGATGATCTCATCCACCAGCGCTTCGATTTTCTGTGGCGTGGGTTTTGAGAGCGTGCGGCTGGCGCTCTCCACGGCATCCGCAAGACTGATGATGGCGCTCTCCCGGAACGAAGGCTTGGGACCCGGATAGCGGAAACTGGACGGATTCACCTCCGGCACATCCGTGGCGGGCAGCCGGCCCTCGGCGACGGCTTTCTTCGCCTCCTCCTGCAACTCCAGCGCTCGACGGTAGAAATAATAGACCAGGGACGTGCCGTGATGCTGCTGAATCACGTCGATGATCTCCCTGTTCAGCTTATGCCGGCACGCCAAATCGACACCGTCCTTCACATGAGCCATCACCACAAGCGCACTCATGCTGGGGGTCAGGTCATCGTGTGGATTGTCTTCGCTGGTGATATTCTCGATGCAGTATTCCGGCTTCACGAGCTTGCCGATATCATGGAAATAGGAGCAAACCCGGCAGATGGTCGCGTTGGCCCCCACCGCTTCGGCCGCGGCTTCGGAAAGATTCGCCACCATGAGGCTGTGATGATACGTGCCTGGCGCTTCCAGCGTCAGACGCCGCAGCAGCGGGTGGTTCATGTCCGCGAGTTCGATCCATGAGATGGTGGTGGTCACCCGGAAGAGCGCCTCCAGCACCGGGAGCATGCCCCCCACGAGCATCGCGGTAAAGATACCGGAGAGAATAGTGGCCGCACATTCCATGGCCATGGTGGGCCACGAATCCGCAAGAATCAGCCCGCGGGTTTGCACCGGCAGATCAGACATCCACTGCTGCAGGACCAAAAGGAACATGGCCAAAACAAAACCGGCCAGCCCTGAATACAAACCCGCCCGCATCAATTCACTCCGTTTTCGCAGTCGCCGCACCGCCCAGACGCTCACCATTCCCGTGCCTGAGCTGAAGACGGCGAAAGTCAACGCAGTCTGCCAATCCGCAAGCAGCGCTCCCCACAGGCTGACATAGAGCACTGCAAACGCACCGTGCCGCTTGCCCAGCAGCAGGGTCAGGGTCATCGGCGCCAGCGCCACCGGAGCGAGCAACATAGGAAGATTCCCCCCCCAGTGATTCAGGCGTGAAATCACCCAGACGCCCTGAAGAAGAACCAGTTGAACAAGAATTAACGCGTAAACCAGAAAAAACCGGCTGTTCCGGTCATACTCGGCACGCAGATTCAACTTAAAATGGGCCAGGCTTAGCGGCAGAAGGGCCAACAGACATGCCATGCCCATGCCCGGGGGCATCATCTCAAACGTAGAACCGGCAGGCAGATACTTCACCAGTATGCCCAGGGCACAAAGGAACGCAGCCAGAGTCAGCCAGCGGATGTACGGGCTGGTCCGGAGGATTTCCCCCCATTCGCTGCAGTTTTGTTCCCGGCGCTTCCGGCCGCAGGAATAACCCCGCCGCTGAAGCTTTTGGCGCTTAAGAAAATCGAACATTGAAGGTGGCCCCGGACGGTCGGTTGACGTCAGAGGCCGGAAACCCGCCGGGACGGGTGAATGTTCCGGCGGGTTCGTGAGGGAACGCTACGGGACCCTTTGACGGATGCAATGGGGGAAAATGGGGGGGGAAATCCGCCCCTTCACCCCCTTTTGGGATGAACTTTCATCTGCGCTGTGCGATAACAATTTCCTTATGGTCTCCCCCTGTGTTCGCCGCGCTGTTGGTTGTCTCATCTTCCTTTTCTCGTACTGGAATGCGATGGCCCTGACACTGGACGGGGGCTCGCAAGCCAAACAGGGTGTTTTTTCCAGTATTGCCATTGTACAGGGACACCCCGCGGTCGCGTGGTCAAACAGTCTCACGTCGGCTATCAAGTATGCCCGCGCGCTCGACCCCGCCGGCACTGTGTGGGGAACGCCGGTCGTTATCGATTCGCAGTTTCCGGTCGGCAACAAGGTTTGCCTGCTGGTGGTGAATGGGAATCCCGCCGTTTGTTATCATCATCCCGCTCTCGCCGAAAGGGTGTTGAAGTACTGCCGCGCTCTCGATACTACTGGCGCCGTATGGGGCACTCCCGTGAAGCTCGATGCTCCATGGTATGCCGGCTTGGAGGCCTCCATGGAAATCGTGGACGGAAATCCAGCCATTGCATACCGGAACACCAGTTCCCTCATGTATCTTCGAGCCAAAGACGCGAACGGTTCTGCGTGGCCGGCACCCGCCATTTTGAGTGACGTATTGGCGAACTATCCGTGCCTCAAGGTTATTGAAGGCCGTCCGGCTGTCGCATGGACCGATATAGGCGGTTTGTGGTTTCTCCGGGGCGCTGACTCCTCCGGTTCCTCCTGGCTGCCGCCACAAAAGCTGGCTCCGCTGACAGACCAGCAAGTCCACCGGTCCGCCTCCATGCAAATCGTCAATGGCCGGCCCGCCATCTGTTATTACGACGCGGACCTCGATCGCTTGAGATATCTGCGGGCCTACGACGCCACAGGGACATCATGGCCGCAACCCATCACTGTCGCCGAAATCGAAGGGGGAGATGATTGTTCCCTGGCCGTAGTGCAGGGAAAACCGGCCATCGCTTTTCGCGACTCCGGACCCATGCGTGCTCTGCGATATGTGGAAGCCACTGACACCGAAGGGGCGACCCCTGCGACATGGAAACCTCCAGTGACGGTGGAGGAAACGGGCCACCTCCTGCACGCCATCACCCTGTTCGAGGTGAACGGCGGCCCCTCGATCATTCATCGTAACGAGGAGCTGGGCACCGTGCATTACCTCCACGCCACCGATGGCCTCTGGCCCCCAGGGATCCAGGTGAACCAGGCCAGCGGCGATGCCATAAGTCCCGGCGGCTCAGTGAGCTTCGGCGTTGTCAGGGTGGGAGAGTCCGCAGCCGTCTCATTCGCGCTCAAAAATCCTCACGCCGGCAGTGCCCCTCTCTCCATCGATACATGGAACATCGAAGGTCCTGACGCCTCGTCCTATTCCGTCGTCCTGCAGCCGGCGGATCCCATCCCCTCCGGTGGTTCCGCCATCTTCACCGTCGAGTGCCGGCCCGTCACCCCCGGACCGAAGAACGCCACGCTCTCGCTGGTTAGCAATTCGCAGTCTTCTTCCAATCCTTATCGCATCGTCATGACTGCGGACGCGAATCCGCACATCGATCTCGAACAGCCGGCCGGAGTCCCTCTAACCAACAACTCCGCCCTCGTTTTCCCGTCCGCGTTCACCGGCAGCCATGCAGATCTGGTCTTCACTTTGCGAAATTCCGGCGGCGCACCGTTGAATATCCAATCCATCATCTTCGATGGTCCTGCCTCTCCGGAATTTTCCGTCGTCGCTTCGCCTCCCGCGCTGCCTCCGGGCGGGACCACCACCTTCACGGTTCGGTGCGCCCCGGTCTCCCCCGGCAACAAATCAACGGTCATGTCCATTCAAAACGATGCCGGCCCGGCCTTCAGCCCGTTCCGCATCGGGTTGCAGATGGTGCCCTATGGCCCCGACCCGGCCTTCAATCCGCCGCCCGACTTCGCCGTAAGTTGCCTCGCAGTACAGCCGGACGGCAAATTTCTTGCCGGGGGCCAGGCGTCGGTGGATCGCTTTCATGCCAACGGCGCCTTTGACACCGCTTTCTTCGCTCCGTCACTTGATGGCCCTGTCACCTCTCTTGCCGTGCAGGAGGACGGCATGATCCTGCTGGGCGGCAGTTTCACCCAGGTGGACGGAAAACCACACGCCAATCTCGCCCGCATCCACGCAAATGGCGCCATCGATGAAACCTTCGACCCCAGGCCGAATTTCGCCGTGGATCGAATCGTAGTTTGCCCCGACGGAAAGATCCTCATTACAGGTCTGTTTGGAAGCGTAGCGGGACAGGACCAGCCTTTTCTCGCCCGTCTCTTTCCGGACGGGTCGCTCGACACCACTCTTAAGTCACCAATGCCCCTTGTCGGCGGCAGTTTCCGGTGCGTCGCTCTTCAACACGACGGCAAAATCCTCGTCGGCGGGTATTTTTCCTCACTGTCGGGTATCGCGGCGAATTTCATTGCACGGCTTCATCCGGATGGCACGCTCGATAACTTTCCGGCCATGGTGGGCGGAAACGTGGAGAACATCGCGGTCCAGCACGACGGAAAAATCCTTGTCGGTGCGTGGGGTAAGTTGATGCGATTCAATCCGGACGGCTCCACGGATTTTTCCACCCCTTACGACGCCTCCGGGCGCATCCGGGAATTGCTTGCTCAAGCGGATGGAAAAGTGGTGGTTTCCGGCAGTTTCCAAACGTTTGGCGGACGGAGCCGGCTGGGACTTGCGAGGGTTCTCCCGGATGGCAGCGTGGACGATAGTTTCAGCGTGGATGCAGTCCGGGGCGCGTGGAATCTCGGGCCGCAGCCGGACGGGAAAATCCTGCTGTTCGCCACCCTCAGGAATCCCAACGGCACCTCCCTTTCCGGGCTCGTAAAGCTGTCCAACACTCCCGCTGCAAACCGGCTTTACATCGCCGGGAATTCCACCATCCGCTGGCTGCGCGGTGGCTCCTCCCCGGAAGTGAGCAGCGTGCGATTCGAAGTGAAATCAGCAGATTCCCTGGACTGGACGCCCCTCGGCGCCGGCATGCCTGTGGAGGGAGGATGGGAACTGTCCGGCCTCTCTCTTCCGGCGTCCGGCCAAATCCGCGCCGCCGGTCGCGCCGCCGGTTCCCTTTTTGAAACCATTATCCCCATCCTAACACCCCTGGAATCGTGGCGCATGCTGCATTTCCACTCTTCCGCCGGTGCCGGCAGCGCTGCGGATGACGCCGACCCCGACCAGGATGGCCTGACAAACTTTCTCGAATTCGCCTTCGGTCTCTCCCCGGTGGATCGCGGCAGCCATTCCCTTCCCGCATTCAATCGTGCGGGAGATACGCTGACAGCTTCCTTCACCGCCCCCGCCGGCATGGACGACATCCTCCTCTACGCCGCGGAATGGAGCCCTTCCATGCTGGACGGATCATGGGCTGCCATTCCGGACGCCGGCACCGGTGGAACGCACCTTTTCAAGCTGCCTGTTAGCGGAGATCGTGCCTTCGTAAGGTTTGCTGTAAAAATGCGCTAGGCATTACCTCCTCACTGCTTCCACCACTTTGAAAGACGCGGTTTCGGTGACCTGGGAAGGGCGATTCCCTCCTCAGAATAATGCGACGTGTCGTTAAAAAGAATCAGCCGCGCGTGAACCGGGTCGCAGAAGTCCACCACATTCAACGCCGCTGGGTCCTGGTCGAGATTGTCCCGATACCGCCGGGGATCGAATCCAAGGAGCGAACTAAGCAGCAGGCGGATCGTGGCCTTATGAGAAACCACGATCACCGGCTGCCCCTCGTGGCTTCTGACAATTTCCAGCAACGCGGGAAGCGCACGCGCCGTGACGGCAAGACCGCTTTC
Organism: Verrucomicrobiales bacterium; assembly: GCA_035550135.1. Taxonomy (GTDB): domain Bacteria; phylum Verrucomicrobiota; class Verrucomicrobiia; order Verrucomicrobiales; family V1-33; genus V1-33. The sequence goes on along the minus strand of DASZQB010000014.1, from coordinate 9,873 downwards.
GCCTCCATTCGGCGCGAAAGTATAAGGATCCTCTTCCCAAGCGCTCGACTCCGCAGGAAACTGCTGTTCGACTTCGTGACGCGTGAGGGTCTCCCAGTGACCATGCGAAATCTCCCGCAATCCCTCGCGCGGCCGCACCTCCAGACGGTGAGGGCCGGCCAGAATCCCCGCCGTATCCATCGTGCGTCCCAGCGGCGACGCATAGACGGCAGCCACCGGCACCTCCGCGAGCCGCTGAGCAAGGCGGCTCGCCTGCTCCCGGCCTTCGTCAGAAAGCGGCACATCCGTGGCACCGGCGAACCGGTCTTCGGCGGTCAGCGTCGTAGCGCCATGGCGGATGAGGAAGATGCGGGTGAGAGGCATGGAGAGACCTACCTCGCTTATTCAGCCAGTCGAATCAAGAATGGCACCCGCACTCCGACGGAGGATATTCTGGCACTTGAGGAAGCGCTGGTACGGCTGGGGGCGCAAAACAGCGCTCTGGCCAATGCGGTGAAACTCCGGTATTTCGCGGGCATGAGTGTTCCGGAGACGGCGGCAGTGCTGGAAATCCCTCCGGGCAGCGTGGACTGACCCTGGCGCCGGCGAGGGCGTGGCTTTACGGGGAGATGCCGGAAATGAAGTGAGGCAGGCGGGCAGTGGAGGAATGGAAACAAAAGGAATTTCCAAAGCCGTATCCCGCAAACCGGACGCCTGGCGTGTCCGCGAACTTTTGTGTCTGATTTCTGCCGCGAGCCGCCGTAGTCCTCCGTATGGACGACGATAGTCACCTGCTGCGCCTGTGGGCGCGGGAGCACCGGCAGAGCGCCTTCTCTGCTCTGGTGGCGCGGTATGCGGGCGTCGTATTCGGCACTGCTCTGCGGCGGCTGAGCGGACACAGGGCACTGGCGGAAGAGGCCGCGCAGAATGTCTTTATGTTGATGGCGGCAAAGGCCGATTCACTGGCACGGCATCCCTGCCTGGGTGCATGGCTGCACCGGGCTGCCATGTGGGAGGCTGGTTCCATGGACCGCAACGAAGCCGTCCATGCTCGCAAACTCAACGAACTCGCTGCTGCCATGCATGACGAAAGCAACCTCCCGGATTCCTCCCCCGGCACCCTTCCCGATCTCGATGCGGCCCTGGAAAGACTGGCCGAACCGGACCGGCGGGTGCTGATATTGCGTTTCTTTGAACAGTGCAATTTCCGCGAGATCGCAAAACGAATCGGCATGAGTGAAGCCGCCGCCCAAAAGCGGGCTTCGCGGGCATTGCAGAGACTCTCGGCACAACTGCACCGGCGGGGAATCACCGCAGGCACCGCAGTCGTGGCGGCGGCTTTACCGTCACTCTTCAGTCAGCCGGCGCCGGCGGCAGTGGTCACAAGGCTGGCCTCTACAGCTTCTTCCGCCTCTGTCGCCTTGTCAAAATCCGCAACCTTCATCCAAACCCTCTCTCTTATGGCATACGGAAAGAAAATTTCCCTCACCGTCGCCGCCATGCTGGCCGTGTGCTCCGCTGTTACTGGAGGCTTTCTGCTGGGAACGCCCCGGAGGATTTTTAGTCCGGTCGTCGCCGTCCCGGAGGTAGTCGTTCCCGGTTCCAACTCTAAAAAGAACTCCCGGCTCACGGAGCTGGACTATCCGCGGAAGCGCGGCTCGATCGAACCCGCCAATGCTGCTGAATTGAAGGACGAATTAGCCGCTATCGAGGCCAAATTCGAGGAACTCCGACCAATAATGACACAGCAGGCCAGCGCATGGAAAAGTGCGCATCCGGATGTTGACAAGTGGAACGGGCGCGCCAGCGAACTCAACCGTTGGGAATTGAGCGACGAAGGAAAACCGGCAGCAAGGGCTCTTCAGGCTTGGATGAGTGAGGGCAACCGGAACGGCGTACCCACGCTTGAGCGCTACGAGCAACTGGCCCGGGCAAGACAAAAGACCGTGGTGAGCCAGTTGCGCGGTTTTCTGTCGGATCCGGATTCCGCGGCCAGTACGAAAGTCTTCCTTGAAAGGTATGCTGGAGAGACCCAGCCGCCGGACGACGAATTGGAGCGGCACTGGAACACTGCCCATACCAGCATGCCCCCGCGGTCCCTCGTCAAAAAGATCCTCAGCGGGGTGAACGTAGAAGTGGAATTGCGGGACGAGCCGGGAGTGCCGGAAGGTGTCATGGACTATGCCCGTCTTGATTTCGACAATAATTTTCAAGCCCGGCTTATTTGCCAGTGGGTAGAAGATTCCAAACCCGAATCTCTCCGTAAAAACATGGCCTCATGGAAAGACCTCAATGTACGGCGCTTTGCCATCCTTGAGGCTCTCGGGTTCAACACGAACTCAATTTCCATGTACTAAGAAATGCACTATTGACTCCATCGCATACCGGCTTCGTTTTTAAGCCAGGCAGTGTTTTATGACAGATTGAGTGCATCCAATCGATGACCGCTGCAAATTGAAGCAGAGACGTGAAGTGCATGTCAAGGTTGTCGCGGCGGGTGAATCCGCAAGCCCGGCGCTTGAGCCTTCATGCGTCACCGCATCCAGAGCGGTTTCAGTAAAATTGTAGCCACGGAAATTCACCTGACCTTGAGAATTTCCTCTTCATTGTTTGCTGGCGGCGATCTCGCCCGTTTTAGATCGGTTACAGTTTTATTTAACCCGCTCTAAGCTCGATCGGAGTTCCGTGACCGCCTCGAACGATGAACGTGCTTAACTTAGGGACTCGGGCGGAAATAAATCGCCAAATGATGCGCGGGATTTTTGCCGTCTGGCTAGGCGCGGTGAGGGGAGCATATCCGCAGCGATCTGTGATCGAACTGCAACGAAGCCAGGCGGCAAAAAGACCAGCAGCATTGAAGATTTATTTTTGGCCGCGTCCCTTATCGCCATTCGCATCCGCCCCTATCAAAACTGCCAGCCGAAACCGGCGCCGAAAAGATGATTTCCAGCTGCCGGGTCGCCATCGGCGTGAGTGTAGGAGTAGTCGGCTTTCACCAGCATATGCGGGTTAATGCGCCAGCCGGCTCCCAGTTCGGCGCGCCAGACATCGGGCTGCCAGGAAACATCGCGGTCATCCACGCCGGTGGCATCGTTGGCGAAAATCTGGCCGAAGCGGGCGGCGAGCCAGAAACCGGGGGCTGCTTTCCAGCGGGCCTGGACGAACCATGACGCGGTGCGCAGGTCGCCGGCGGCAGGGGTTTCAAATTCGCTGAGGATGACCTCGCCGGACAAAATCAAATCATGGTGGGACCAGCGCATATCGAGCCCCAGCGTGTTTTGCATCAGGTCGCTGTGATCCAGTCCTGGAACGGAAGTCTCCAGCCACGAACCGCGGCTTCCAGACAATCCGAAAGACCATGCGGCATCGGGACGGTATCCAAGCCGGGCAGTTAGGGTAGGATGGTTGAAATCGAGATCGCTCCAGGAATCGGGATGAGAGGAGAGGGCGGCGTTTTTGACTTCGAGGGCGTAGTCGAGGTGTTCGGTGGCCCCGAAAGCGGCTGCCCCTGAGGTGTAGCTGGGTCCCCAGAGCATGGAGCCCCACTGGTCCTTGCGCAGGGACGAGAATGCGGCCCCGGTGCCGTTTGCCCGCGCACTGATGGCCGCAGGTGAAATCGCGGCCGGATTGCGCGTATTGATGCCGATGATTTGACTGTAGGGCAGCGGTGCGACGAGGAAGGGATCGTCGAAGAAATCGTGCTGCGCTGGCCACGCGCCGAAGAAGGTGGGGAATTTGCCGATTTGCAGATTCAGCCGCTGGTCATCGAACGGCCGCCAGCGCATGATGAGTTCATCCAGCCTGATGTCGCCATCCGGTTTCTCTCCAGGATCGAATCCGCGGTCCAACCGCGCATTGGCAGAGAAGAACCAGTGGGAGCCGGCGGTGGCGTCCACGGCGAGGGACAGGCGCGGACCAAAAAATGCGTCGTCGCGCAGATCCAAAAGCGCGGGAGAGGGCTGGTCGGCGGCCCATAACGTTGCTTCGATGGAAGGCCGGACGTTGACGCGAAATGGTGAGTCAGCGGAGCCGATCGGGAATCCATCCTGCCCATAAACGACGGTCGCGGAAAGTGTCAGGAAAACGAGAGCTTTCACGGGGCAGCGGCCGGTTTCGAAAAGTCCGCCGACGCGGTCTTTCCGGTGGCGATGGTGATTTGCGCAGACCATTTGGTCTTCTCATCGAGCTGTGCCCGGAGGGTATAACTGCCCGGCGGCAGTCCGGTCAGCGTGAACTTCCCTGTGGCATCCGTTGTCGTGCACCACGGGCTGTCCACCACCAGCACGGCAGCTTTCATGTGATCGTGGATTTCACACTGAAGCCTGACAAAGCCGGCGGTATCGAACGTGACCACCGGGGAAGGCGCCTCGCTCTTCTTATAGCGTCCAACATCGAATCGCTTGACGCGGGAAAGCGAGAAGATGTTGTGGTAGTCGTTGTCGTTGTTAGGGAATTCCACCGCCGTGCCGCGCGGAATGATGAGAAGGCTTTGCGCGAATTGATAGTCCTTCTGCGAAAGGACCACCCGCGGCGGCGAGGCGGGCGCGGTGATACCGGTGCCCTCGATCCAGACTCCCGCGCGCGGCGCAGGAGGAGCACCCACCTTGCCGGAGATGGTGCCGGTGTATTTTTCCACGGCGATTCGGCCTGTGGCGCGGGCCGGAATCGGAACAGTGCCGGAAACCGCACCGGTGGGCGGCCCGGCCAAAGCCGTGACGGCCTGCATCATGAAGGCGACGGAAGTGGCGGTCGGTATAAGGCGCATGGCGGGTTGTCAGGACGGCGCTTCCTTACCGAATCCGGCAGCAATGGGAAACGCTAAATTGTTTTGCGCCGCAATGGCGGGTGTTTCATGATGAGGGGACTTTGTAATGCGCTCTCATGGCCCGTTCACCCCAACATGATCCGCCCGGCGCGGACTTTTTCATGGCGGCCCTGTGGGATGCGGCAAAGCCGGTGGGGATTGATGTGCCGGGCTACACGATCTTAAGCGAACTGTCCCGCGGCGGGATGGGAGTCGTTTATCATGCCGTGCAGGCGCGTCCGGAGCGCGAGGTGGCGCTGAAGGTGCTGCTGGCGCATCTGGCGGAGGAACCGGAAATGCTGGCGCGTTTTCAACTGGAGGCGCGGGCCATGGCGGCGCTCGATCATCCTGGCATTCTTCCGGTGTATGAAGTCGGCGAGGCGGAGGGCGTGCCGTTCTTCTCCATGAAGCTGGCCACGGGAGGGTCGCTTTCCGACCGCATGGGCAAAGAGCCGATGCCGCCGAAGGAGGCGGCGGCGCTCATGATCCAACTAACAAGAGCGGTGCATCATGCGCATCAGCACGGGGTGCTGCACCGGGATTTGAAACCGGGCAATTTTCTGTTTTTGGAGGACGGACGCGCGTGTGTGAGCGACTTCGGCCTGGCGAAGCTGAGCACGCCGGATCACGGGCCGCTAACACGCACAGAGTCGTTCTTCGGCACCCCTCATTACATGCCGCCGGAGGTCGCCGCCGGTTCCGTGGGAAATGCCACCGTAGCGGGCGATCTCTACAGCATGGGCGCAGTCTTTTACGAATGTCTCACGGGCCGGCGGCCCCATGCCGCGAAGGATAGTGTGGCCGCGCTGCTGCGTTCGATTGCGGATGATCCGGTAAAACCACCGACGGTCGTAAATGCGTCGCTGCCGAGGGACCTTTCCGTCATTTGCATGAAGGCGCTGGAGCGAAGACCAGCGGACCGTTATGCCACCCTGGCTGATTTTGCCGATGACGTGGAGCGCTGGCTGCGGGGACGTCCGGTCAAGGCGCGCCCGGCGGGCAAGCTGGAGATGGCGTGGCGCTGGGCGCAGCGGCATCCGCTTTCGGCAGGACTCATTGTGGCGCTGGTGGTGGTGACTTTGGCAGGGACAGTGGCGCTGGCGATCAGTTATGGTAGGGCGCGAACGGAACTGCACGCGTCTCTGATCGAGCAGGCGCGATCCGGGCGGCTTCTGGGCGAGCCAGGGCACCGCAGGAAGGCGATGGATCGTTTACAAAAAGCAGCGGAAATCGCGGCATCGGCGGTGATACGGGACGAAGCGGCCGCGTTGCTGGCGCGCCCGGATTTGTCTTCACTGGCGACCATTGTCTCCCGGTCGCCGGAGGCCTGGCCCCCGGAAGACAATAAGGGGGACCGTGTAGTCGGCCGCTGTGTGCGGCGGGGGATTGATCATGGCCTAACGTTTCATGAATCGGGAACTGCGCGACTATGGCGAAAGGGAGCGCCTGATCCGGTCAAGGAGTGGGTGCCTCCGGCAGGAAGGGCCATCGCCGGTGATCTCAGCCCTGACGGAAATTCCGTGATCCTCGCTGAAACGGAACAAGGGGTCATTTTAGAAAACCTGACAAATTCCTCTCCGGCCCGGGTGTTGGTTCCGCTGGGACCGCGGGTTATCTTTGTGGCGATTGATCCTGCGGGTGAGAGGGCAGCGCTCGCGAGGGACGATGGGCTCGAGATGCTAAACCTAACGGGTCAATCGAAGCATTACGGCAATGCACAGGCACGGTGCGCGCCTGCATGGTCGGCGGATGGTGCGCGGCTCGCCATCGCCACCGGCGACCGGCATGAAGCTGTGATTCTTGCCGCGAATGATCTTGCCGTATGTGCCACGGCTTCATTGACTGGATTACCTCAGGCTCTCGCATTTCATCCAGACGGATCGTTGATCGCAACTGCCTCAGACGATGGAATGGTCGCGCTCTGTGAGTCCGCGACCGGAACGAGGTGGACTTCTCTGCCTTTCGCTGCGCGAAACCTGGAGTTTTCTGCGGACGGCAGGGAACTACTCGCAACCACTACAAATAATGACGTGCATGCATGGCGCGTCTCGCTGCCCGTGGCCTTTCACGAGTGGCCTGAATCACCGAGGAACAAGGCGGATGGCCCCGTTTACAGCATGGCTCTCTCTCCGGACGGTTCACGGTTGTTAACAGTCACCATGGGTTGCGTTGCCGTGTGGTCCGTGCCGGAACAGCGCCAAACCGGATTTCGTCTTCTCGAAAATCAGCGCATCGACGCCCCGGCTTCGGCGTTTTGGCTAACAGAGAGCACCATTCTGCTGCAGGTCCCGGGAGGACTGGAACGCCTAACGATTAACGCATCCGGAAAACCTGGCGCATCAGAGCGCCTTCCCAAAGTGCCGGGAACGACGGTGCTCAAGGTGCAACCGGATGGCGGCTGGCTGGTGAAGGTGAAGGATGAAGATGGCGGGGAGACTTGCGAGCTTTGGCCCGGAGGTGACGCCGCTGCGGCCCGTCCGGCTGTGATACCCGCGGAGAATCCAGGAACCATCATGGCCATACATCTGGCGGACGGGCAAAGGGCATCCCTAACCAATGGAGATGTCATCGAAGTGCGTCGTCCCGGCGGATCGGAAATGCGCCTCGCGCCTCCCTTGACTCCGGGAGTGCGCGCCCTGCAATTTTCGCCCGATGGCCAGCGCCTGTTCCTGCTGACAAGACAGCATCGTGTGTTTTCATGGGACCTTGGCGGACTGTCCGCGGCGCTGGATGAGTTCGGTCTTTGATAACCGTGAATTTGTTTCGCACTGCCCGCTTTTTGTTTGCGAATGAAAGCGCACCAGCCTTCGGTCACCTCCTGGGCCGTGATAATGGTGGCGAACACCTGACATGCTCACCAATCTGCGCGGTTCGCCTTTTTCCGCCACTTGGCACCCAGCTGCATGGCCTCGGCGAAGTGGGTATCATTCCTGGCAGCACCCACGGTTTTCTTCCAGCCATCGCGGGGGCGGGCGCTCATCTTTTTTCCAGCTCCACCACCCGGAGTTGGAGGTCCATTACAGTCTCTTCCAGGACTTTTTTGCTCATGTCTGAAAGTTGCCATGCCTCTGGCCCGCGTCAACCATACTGGTGCGAGGCCAATATTTGATGAGCTGCGGCAAGGGTTTCCCGTTTGCGCCGGGCACGGACACTCTTCAGCGTGCCGGATGAAAAGTGATGACCGCACCGCCGCCGGACGGTTTCCTGAAACCCGCTGGAGCATCGTGCAGCGGGCCCGGGGAGATGAACCCAGTGCGGACACACGGCGTGCGCTGGAGGACATTTGCAAAGGTTACTGGCTTCCCATCTACTCGTTCGTGCGGCGGACCGGCGTGCGGCCTGCGGAGGCGGAGGAACTGACGCAGGAATTTCTCATGCGCATGGTGGAGGGTGAATACCTCGCCAAAGCCGAACGCGAACGGGGCAAGCTGCGGTCCTTCCTGCTCGCCTGCGTGAAACACTTCCTTGCCGGACACCGGCGGACCGCCAATCGTCTCAAGCGCGGCGGCGGTGAAGTGCCGGTTTCCATCGATCAGGCGATCGCCGAGCATGGATACGCTGCTGAGCCGGTGGATGAGTTGACACCGGATGCCGTGTTCGAACGCCGCTGGGCCATGAGCCTCATGAATCAAGTCATGGAGAGCCTCGCAAAACAAATGGAACAGGAGGGCAAGCGCCCTCTCTACGATGCCCTGCTGCCGTTCACCCACCTGGAGGCTCCGCCGACCTCTATCGCGGAAGCCGCGGAGAAACTCGGCATGAACGAGGCCGCCGTCAAAATGGCCATCAGCCGCCTCCGCCAGCGTCTTCGCGACCGGCTGCGCGAGGCTGTCGCCGAAACACTCGGCCCCGATGAGGACCTGGAGGCGGAAATGCTGCACCTCCGTTCCCTTCTCGCAGCTTCCACGTGACCCATTCGTGAGTTCATTCAGGCTGGCGTTTATTTACAACCTGAACGGGCGTTGCACGCTGCGATAGAGGCTTTGTCCTGCCGATTCACTTCTCCTTGAAAAGTGGACTTCGGACGCAGCTCTGGGGTGGGAAAATTCGGTTCTCTGACTTTTTCAGTGTGGGCGGAGTGGTCTGCCTGTAACCAGAGCCAGCCGCCGAGAAACCCGGCACCGGCGGCGAATGCGTTGATCATTTTCGTCTTCATCAAGGGGGGTATTGTGGGTCGGGAACGAAAGGCGCTCCCGGTGAGGGGAGCGCCTTTGGGCCCATCCGGTCAGGGGGATTACACCGGACGCACCAAATCGTGACATCTTCTTCTTGGTCGATTCGCTGCGGGAGGTAACACGTCCTCTGATATTTTTTTTGAGCATCGTCGGATCGGGCTTCGAACCCTCTACAAAAACAGACGGGCTGCCGTTTCCGGCAGCCCGCACAGGGGATGGGGACCGTGAGCGGTTCGTTAAAACCAGGTGTAGGTGACCGGGCCAAGGAGGTTCACCGAAGCGGAACCGGACGAGTAGCTGGCGATCGTTTCGCTGACGCGCTTGGTGCCGACGAGGAAGAGTTCCGCCTCCGCAAAGACTTCCAGCGTTCCATTGATGCCGGAGGTGCTGGCGGTGAGCGAGATCGTCACCTGAGCGCCGTTTTGATTTGCCGCCGTCGTCGAAGTCGCCGTGGTGGTGGTCGTGCGGGTCGCCGTCGTTGTCACCGTGGCCATCGGGGCGATCGCGGCCATCGTGCCCAGTGTGGAGGTGGAAGTGGAAGTAGTAGTGGTGCCGGCCAGTTGCAGGGTGGGCGCATTGGCAAGCATTTGGGCGAGAGCCGGATAGGTCGGAGAGATCACGGCGCTGGCGGTGATCGCCGCCTTGCCAAGGCGCAGGCTGCCGGTGGCGCCCACGCTCAGTTCGGCGAGCCCGTCGATGCCAACCCCGATGCTGGCTTCCGCAGAGGCGGCCATGTCCGCCACGGGGCCCATCTTGATGTCAAGTTTCGGAATCCCGCCGAGGATGGAATTCGTGTAGGTGGTATCGACGCGGAAGTAGGCATCGACGCTCGCATTGACCTTGCCGGTCACATTGAAGGGAATGAAGGCGATGCTGAAGGGGATCGACTTGCTGGCGCTCCAGTTTTTGATGAAG
>DASZQB010000013.1:0-61499 GCA_035550135.1 Verrucomicrobiales bacterium | reverse complement strand
GGGAGTAAGAGTGGGAGTATGAGTATGAGTAGGGGCGGGTTCGGAGGGGGCGGGGGTTGGCGCGGAGGAAGTGGTTTGATTTGGTGCGATAAGGTTGGATTTAGCGGGAGATGGATCAGACGGATCAGACGGGTCGGACGGGTCGGACGGGTCGGACGGGATGGACTGAGTGGACTCGGGAGGGGACTTGGGGGCGGGGTCGCGGGGGATGCCGTAGGTGAGGCGGCGGAGGCCTTCCAGGAGGCGGCGCTCGCCGGGGGACTCGGTTTCGTCGTCGTCGGGGGCGTTGGCGCGGTCGTGGTTGGACTGCTGGATTTTGAGGCGGGCGGCGGAGTGGTCGCCGCGGCGGAGGGCGGCGATGCTGCGCAGGAGACCGGAGAGGTGCTTGAGGTTGGCGAGGGAGGGGTCGTCAAGGTCGCCGTTCCATTTGCGGACGGCGTTGAGGATGCGGGCGGAAAGCAGGCGGGCGGCATGGTCGGCCATGAATGGGGAGAGTTGTTCGAACTCTGCGGCGTCGTGCAGGGATTCGCGGGTGTCTTCGAAGAAGTCCCGGCGGATTTGCCATTCGAGGTAGCCGCCGTTGCGCCATTCGGACAGGTTTTGCTCGGTGATGGGTTTGTTATGGAAGAGTTCGCGGAGGATTTTTTTGACGGCGGGAAGGGAGTTGAGCCAGGTGATGATTTTGCGGCCGGGATGGTTGCGGTCGAGGCGGTGGTTGATGGAGGTGCGGAGGGGGTGGGGAAGGCGGGCGATTTTTCCAGTACGTGTCATAGGATTTATGATTTGAGATTTTGGATGGAGATTTTGGGGAAGGAGGGCGCAGCGCCGAAGCACCAAGTTGCCTCGCACCTGCGGCGCTCGGATCTCCGCTGCGCTCCGATTCCAAGCAGCCAAGCACCAAAAAAGCTCCAAACATTGAAGCTCCAGGGCGCGCGGGGAGGGCGCGGCATGAGAAGGCTCGGGTTGACGGGGCGGTTTAAAAAACCGCGGTCCGTACGGGTGTGATTTGCAGGATTGAAGAAGTGACCGGGTTTGATGGTGAGGAGCGAGCGTGAAGGAGCAGCGTCTGTTCTCCGTGGGGAAGGCGCGCGCGGTGTTGAACGCCGTCGGATCCCGATCTTGTTAGGGGCCGGGGGACGGCGTCGATGGGGATGAACGCTGCCAGGTCCCGGTAAGCTTTTTAGGGGCCGGGTTGGTGGCGTGGCCGTTGAGGGTAAGTCTTTTTACAGAGCCCGCGGCTGCACTCAGGGAGGTGTATAAACGCGAATGGAGTCAAATGATTCCGGCGGGAATTTTTCGCAGGGGAGAAACGGGGCGTTTGAACCGGGAAAATGGAGACGTGTAAGGATGGGATGTGACGGGCTGGCCGGCGGAAAGTGTTAGGAGAGTGATTTTTGGGTGGTTAGGGAGGAACTTTTCGCCGGGCATTTTTGGCGATTTTTCCGGGGTATCGTTACGTTCCGGAACGTAACGATGGGGTTTTGGGATACATTCGGGCGCGGAATGATTCGGGCGCCTTTCAACCACCACCAGCTTCCCATGAGCGCCGCCGTCTGTCCAAACTGGCGGACGACCTGAGGTCATTGGTCGCGACGTCATCCACAAATCCGGCTGTTCTTCGCGAGCTCGTGCAGGACCGGAGTACGACGATTGCGCGCAAAGCTGCCAAGAGAATGGGGGAGCTTTCATCCGTACAGGCCTGACGACGCCCTGGTCCGGTGTTACTCTCCTTCAGGTCTGATATGCGTGGAGCGAAGTGATTGCCGGCGGGGCGCAGCCGTGCGACCATGGCGAATTCTGTCTGCTGAAACTGCATGATTTCGCGCTTCCACGAATCGAGCACGGGAAATGTCCATCTCAGGGCCGCGACGCTGTGGTGGATGTTTCTACCTTGCATTTGCCCGGGGTTCACTGCGTTCACCCCGCGCTATTCACCGTGAACCCCGCCGGGGTTCGGTGCGAAGCCCACCGGTTTCCCGCGCAATCCCAGCCATTCCGGCCCGTCCCAATCAATGCAACAATGAAGCGACTGCAACGATGCTTATGTCCCGGGTTCTTACTTTGTGTGATTTCCTGTGATACGTCACGGGAACCTGCCGCGCCCCGCGCGCAATACAGGACTGATTCGTCTTCGGCCAGGGGCTCTGCATTGGAGGCAAAGATGTCCGTGCCGTTTTCATCCGGCGAGTTGTTGACTAGCGGCAGTCACGGGCCGGTGCCTCTGTCTCCGGCGGCAGAAAGGAAACTTGCAGGACTGGTGTCGGACTCGATTCGGTGTCCTCAAGCTGACTATGATGAAATGCTGACACTCGAAATGGCGCCCACGCTTTCAATCCGGTCGAAGGAACGTCCGGAAATCAATTTTGGCTGGCACGGGAAATATTTTTTGGGCGAGCAGACTCTTTACCGGAATGAAAACGCGGAAGTTCTTTGGCATCAACTTGTCCGGATCGTTTTATCCGGGAAGGATGACGGGCAGAAATTATCGGAAATCGGGAGCACAATCGACCGCTTTTAGATGAGCAGCGCGTCCCGTGCATCATGAAATCCACCAGCAAAATTAAGGATATGAAATCAGCAATCGCGCACGCCTTGAGTGCCCTATCGATTTTTTCCGCCGCCCAGTCTGCGAACACTTCCGATTTTCCGGAGGCGATCAAAGAGCGACATGCGCTGCTTTCGGGATCTGTTAGATACAGTATTGCGACGGGGAATACTGATTTGCTCGATCCGGCACTGAAAGCCGGTTTTGATCCCAATGCTCCGATTATCGATACGGGGGAGATTTTTCAATCGTATCCCGATCTGGCATTGCATTTTGCGGTGATGAGAAACCACACTTCGTGCGTGAAGTCGCTCCTCAAAAAGGGTGCGGATGTAAACAAGCGTGACAGGTTTTACAATCTGCCGATCCATTATTACGTGGAGTATGTGGAAGACGGGACGGAGTCCGGGGAGGAAAAAGAATATGTGAAACTGATCGCTCCCACCGCGCGGCTTGAGGATTCCGATGCCCTGCTGCAGCTTACCTGGCGGTATCGTGATCGAATCTGTTTTGTCAGCCTTGATAAGGCGCCCTTCAATCGCTTGAGCGCGGAGCAGATCAAGAACTGGCCGAAGCTTCGCAATATCAACCGGATGGAGGAAAAAAAGAATGCAGCGGGGGGTGTTGTGAAATACGTGGATAAGATGACCGGCGAGGCCGGCGGGGTTCTGAGTGTCGAAATCGAATCAAAACCGGACACGAAGGCGAAGAGTTTTAACGTGCATTACACGGAAGGGTTTTTGGCGGGGGATTTTTCGAGCGGGACAATTACCGTGAAACACAACGCGTGGATTATTAAGGTTCTCAACAGCGGGGATAATTGAACACCCGGGTTTCGCCCCGTTGGGGCTTGAAGTTCTCCTGTTGCGCGGACCTGCGGCGTTGCCCCGGGGCTGTCACATAATGCCCCTTTGGGGGGAGAGCGGCTTCGTGGATTGGCGGGCGGTGTCCGGTGCTGGGCGTTTGACGGATGTTGCTGCCGATTGCATTATGGGCGTTTATCCCGTTCACTGTCCCCCATGAAAAGATTTCTCAGCATCCTTCTCGCGCTGGCGGCGTTGACTGCCATGGCTCACGCTTCGGGCAAGTCCGGCGGGGCCTACATTGGTCTTCATTCAGAGGGGGATCAGCATGAGGGACCGAAGATGGTGCGGCCCAATGTGATCGACGGGCAAACGCATTACTTCCGTGTTTCGCCGGATCTGGTGATTCGTCACTTTGATGCGTTCCGGGCGTTTCCCTCGGAGGACGGGGCTTCCTATGGCGCGGCGCTGCGGCTCAATGACGAAGGGATGCGCGCGATGGCGGTGATGTGCAGCACCAATCAAGGGAGGCTGGCGCGCACGATCGTGAACGGGAGAGCGCTCGACGTGATCCGGATCGACCGGCCCGGCAACGATGGTTATTTCATTATCTGGAGCGGGCTCACGGAGGCGGATTTCAAACTTTTCAGCAAGAAGCTCAAACGGCTCGACGCCGGTGCGGCGGGCAATGCAAAGAAGAAGAAGTCCCGCTGATGCCCGCACGGTGTGACCATCTTACCAGCTCCCGGCGAATTGCGGGGCGCGGCCCCGGTCGTTTCGCACTCGCGTGTGCTGCGCTGGTGATGTTGGCGGGTTGTGAAAAGGAAGCGGCGCGGGTACCGGAGCCTGATCCGCCAGCGCCGCCAACTGTTCCGGCACCGGTGCCCGAACCTGCACCGGCTCCTGCGCCTGTTCCGGCGGCGACGCCTCAACCGCCACCACCGGTTCCCAAACCCGCTCCGCCGCCTGCACCGGTCCGGCCGCAGCTCACGGGTCCGCTCTTTGATCTTCCCACGAAGAATGACGCGCTCTTCCGCGATGATCCGGGAGCTTTCTATATGTTTGTGGACCGGTATGGCGCGGACGGCAAGGTTTCGCAGGTGTGGCAGGGAGGCGGCTACGGGTATGTGCGGAATCCGCGCAACACGGCCACCGGCGAGGTCTTCACCAAGTTTCACGAGGGAATCGACATCGCGCCGATGGAGCGCAACGCGGCGGGAGAGCCGCAGGACATCGTGCATTCGATCGGTGATGGAACGGTGGTGTATTGTTCGCCAAATGCCTCGAGCAACTACGGGAACTACATCGTGATCGAACATCCTTGCGGGGAGGAGGCCGGCAGCTTTTACAGCCTCTACGCGCATCTTCGCCGCATCGACACGACGGTGGGGACGGCGCTGAAGCGGGGGGCTCCGATCGCGCTGATGGGTCACACCGGCACGGGCATCGACCGCCGCCGCTCGCACACGCATTTGGAGCTCTGCATGATGCTGAGCGACCGCTTCAATGACTTCCACACGAAGTTCTACAAGCTGGGCAACCCTAACGGGAACTGGCACGGGCACAATCTTGCCGGCATCGATGTCGCTGCGTTTCTGAAGGCGGCGCATGCCACGCCCGGTCTTACTCCCGCCGCGTTTCTGAAGATGGCGCAGCCGTACTACACCGTGCGTGTGCCTAACAAGACAGGGCAGGAACTGGAAATCGCGCGCCGTTATCCGTGGCTGCGGCGTCCGGGCGATCCCGGGCCTTCGTGGGAAATCAGTTACAACACGGCGGGTGTGCCGCTGGCGATCGCACCCTCGGCGAAGCCCTGCATGATGCCGACCGTGGTGTGGGTGAAGGCCTCAGTGACCAACCATTCGTGGAACACGCGCAATCATCTCGGAGGCACAGGCTCCACCGCCACGCTCGCAGCGGAGGGGAATCGCTACCAGCAACTGGTGAGCGGGGATTTTTGAAAGCGGGCCGCCCGGGAGTCGCGGCTGACCACCGGACGGCCTAACATTTTTCAGAGCGGCGAATTACTTCGTGTCCTCTTTGACTTTCAGCGTGACGCCGTCAGGCCATTTGGCGCCGGCGGCGATCCATTTCTTCAAGGTATCGATTTGCGCGGCGGTGGGGCGGGGAGCCTTGTCCTGAGGCGGCATGGCGTCGTCATCGTCCGGGGGGAGGAGGAGGACTTTGATCATCTTGCTGGCATCCGGCTTGCCCGCTTCGACGATTTTGCCGTCGTCGCCGCCCTTCATGAAGGTTTCCTTAGTGGTCATGTTGAGCTTGCCCTTGGCTTTTTTGTCATTGTGGCATTTGACGCAGGAGGCTTCGAGAACCGGGGCGATGTCCTTTTGAAAATCGGGATCGGCAGCGGCGACGCGGCCGGCGGTGAAGGCAGTGAGAGCGAGGAGGAGACTGAGCTTGATCATAGGGTTGGGGGTTGGTGCGCAGGAGGTTCCGAACCGGAAGTGCCGGTTCCGGGCGGGCGGGTTATAGCGGGGAGCGTTCCAGGCCGCCAGGGTTTTTTGACAACTTTTACCGGGTGCGCGGACGGCCCGAGGGCATTGGCTGGGCGGGGGGCGGTTCGGGAGCTCTTTGGCGGCGGAACCATCCGAAAAGGCCTCCGCGCTTCGGCGGTTCGGGAGTCGCCACCGGCTGAGCGGGGCGGACTTCCTCGACCGGCTGAGCACGGCGCGCACGGGAGGCGAGTTTTGGCCGGTCATCGCCGTCATCCGCGCTCTCTTTGATCTCGCCGTTTTTCTTCTTGGCCTTGTAGATTTCGTTGAAGACATCGCCCACTACCGGGGCCACCTTGCCGCCTCCGGAAATTTTGTCACCGGGGTCGCCCTCGTAAAAACAGGCGAAGGCATATTCCGGTTCCTTGTAGGGGATGAATCCTCCGAACCACGCGACGTTTTGACTGATTTTCGGGTGCCATTCGCCCGTTCCCGTTTTGCCGACGATGGTGACATACTTATTCGATGCCTGCGAACCGGTGCCGCCGGCACCCTCCACCACCGCGAGCATCCCGCGGCGCACCGCTTCCAGCGTCTCATTGGAGACGCCCAGCGGCGCACCCAGGTTCACGGGGAAATGCTGCACGATCCGGCCATCCACGTCCTGGATCGTCTTCACAAGACGAACCTTCGGCAGCGTATCGCCGCGGGCGATTCCCATCATCATCCGGGCGACCTGGAGCGGCGTAGCCTCGATGTCCCCCTGGCCGATGGAGCAGTTTGCCAGGGTGCCTTTGGTCATCGAGCCTCTGTTGGCGCGATAGTATTCCGGCGTCGGCATGCGGCCCGTGCGTTCCTCCAGACAAATCCCGGTCTTCTCCCCAAAGCCAAACCGGATGCCCATATCCGCCAGGGCCGCGCCGCCGCAAATCTGCGACACCTGGTAAAACCACGTGTTGCAGGAGCGCATAATGGCGCGCTCCACGTCCATCATGCCTTCGCCGTGTTTGGTGTGGTTGGACATCCACTGATTATTGAAATACATGCCGCTGGGGCAATTGAACTCCGTGTCAGGCCCGATCTTATCCGTTTCCAGCGCCGCGCATGCTGTCACGATTTTGAAAGTCGAGGCGGGCGGATAGAGCCCCTGGATGGCGCGGCAAGTCAGGATGATATCCGGCTTTACGAGTTGCTTCGCATAAAACTCGTCAGTGACGCCGTAAACCCAATCGTTAGGGTCGATGCAGGGAGTGGAAGCCATCGCGAGGATATCGCCTGTCTTGACATCGAGAATGATAAATGACCCGCGGAAGCGGCGCTCCTTGAGATTCCGCTCCGCGATTTTTTGCATGTCCATGTCCAGCGTGGTGACCACCGTGTGGCCGGCCCGCGGACGCGACTCCCAGTTCTCCGAGAGCATGTCGCCTTTGGAATCGAAGAGGGCATCGTACTGTCCGGGCTCGCCGGTGAGTTCCTTGTCGAAGCGTTTTTCGAGGCCGCTGCGGCCGACGGTGGGCGGCCACATTTGCTCGCCGGCTTCAAGGTCGAGGTTCGAGGGCATGAACGGCGCGCTTTTCCCCATGTAGCCGAGGATGTGGCCCGCGAGATTATGCTCCGGATAGGTGCGCAGGAAAAATGGTTTCAAGACAACGCCCGGCGGCACTGAGTCCTTAAGTTTTACGGCGCGTTCGTCCGGAAGGAGGGAGGAACACATGAGCGGCACCCAGCGGCGTTTGTGATAGTGCTGAATGATTTCGGCATCGCTCACATCCCAGCCGTCCGGGATTTGCGCCTGACAAAAGGCGACTGGTCCACGCGCAAAGTCGAGGATCTTCACATCGGTGAGGCCCTCCTTCATCGGCAACTGCACGCCGATGTAATGGCCCATTTTGTTCTGCGCCAGCGGCTGGCCGTTGCGGTCCACGATGAGACCGCGCGGCGCCGGCACTTTGAGCGAAAGCGGCTTCGCATTGGGATCAGTTTTGATCACGAGGGCGGTCTTCGGCTTGTCCGGCCTGGGTTCGTGACGCGCGGAGGGAGCAGGAGGGGGCTTCGTGTCGTTAGGCACCGCCTTTACCTCTTTGACTTCCTCTGTATCCGGCACTTCCGCCTTCTTTGGCTTTTCGCCCTCTGCCGCTTTTTCATCAGACGGCTTTCCCTCCTTCTTTCGATCATATTCCGCCCTCGCTTCTTTGTCTCCGGCCCACGGGGCGTCCGGGGGATCCACTTCCGGCGGGGCGCCGTCTTCGGGCACCACTTCCACTTTAGGCGGGGCCTTTGGGTCCGCCGGGGAAACGGCTGGCGGGGCGGGCGCAGGCGCGGGAGCCACTTCCTCCTCAGGCACGGGCTCCGCCTTCGGAGGAGGAACATCCTGCGCCAGCAGCGCCACCATGGAGGCGACGCTCAATGCAACAATGAGGGGAGATCGGGACAGAGTCATAAATTCAGGCGCAGGGTCATCGACATGCTAAAACACCTGCAGTAAAGACGCCAGCGGGATTCGGTGGTGCGGAAAGGGTGCGGGAAGGCATCAAACATCGGGATGGGAGATAAGGGGAGATGGTGAATCGTGAATCGTGAATGGTTGAATCGTGAATGGTTGAATCGGCGGGAACCGAGAGGGATGGGCGGGTTCGGAGGGAGTAAGAGTATGAGTAAGAGTATGAGTATGAGTATGAGTATGAGTAGGGATGGGTTCGGAGGGGGGGCTGGCGTGGATAAAGTGGTTTTGAGGCGCACCCTCGTCCAGCCAGGCGCCGTTCCCGCGCATCGCGCCCAATACGCACGCGGCGGCGTGTGCGCCGGGTATCCCCCCCAAGCCCCGCACTAACAAAAATGCCGGCGGCCACCGCATCGGGCGACCGCCGGCAAGAGAGGGGACCGGGCTGATTAGCGCTGATGTTTCTTCAGAGCCTCCTGAGCAGCAGCGCGGCCGGCTTCGGCGGCTTTCAGAGCTTCCTGGGCCTTGCGAATTGTGATGTCGTAATCCCGCACTTCGGCGTTCAGCGTGTCGGCGTCCTTGGCGAGCGTGAACTTGCCGGCCGGCAGGTTGCTGAGGAGCGCCTGGATCACTTTGCCGGGAATCATGTAAGTGCTCACGCGCTCCGAGCGGGCGATATTGATCGCGACCACGTGGCCGTCCACATCCACCACGGGGCTGCCGCAGTCGTTGGAGTCGATGGTGAGATCGCTTTGCACGGCATTCGGATAACCGGAGGCATTGCCGCTCAGAACCGATCCCATCTGTGCGGTCGGATCAAGAAGACGCCGGTCGCCGAAGGGCGTGCCGCTGAGTTTGCCCAGTTCGTCACGGCTCGTTAGGGTGAATTCCATTTCCGCCTCTTTGCCGTCGCGCTCGTAGCGGAGCTTGACGTTCTCGCCGGGTCTCATTGAGGCGATCATCTTCAGCAATTGATAGGATGAGTCCACTGCGGTGCCGTTCACGGCGAGGATGGCATCGCCCTCCTTCAGGCCGGCCTCGGCCGCGGGTGATCCCTTGAATACCTGTCCCACAGCGACGCCTTTTTCAGCGGCCTCTCTCGCAAATTGAATTCCGAGAGCGCCTTTCCCTTTCTCGGACAGGCTGCGGGCCGCGACGCTGATGATGCCCACGGCCAGCGGATCTTCGTCCACGCCCACTGCGGCCACGATGGTGCCGACGGCTGCCTCATTGGCGGAGAAGGTTACCGGCGTGAGGCCGGTCGCTTCCAGCTTGATGAGGGCGAGATCGTAGGAATCCATCTTGTCCACCACCTTCGCGGGAACGATGCGGCCATCGTGGAACTCGCACTCGAGTCCGTCCTTGTTCACTTCGCTTGCCTTGGTTAGGGCATAACCGTCCGCGCTAACAATCGTGCCGAACGCCACCTGTTTGTTGTCGCGCATGATGCGGACGGTGGATTCGCGGGCGGCGCGGGTCAGCGGCCGCCATTCCGCGAGGGCGCCGCGGTGGAACTTGCTGTAGCGCGAATCACTCCCGGCGATGCCGCGATTGCCGCCCTGCTGATTCTGGAACATCCGGAACAGGTCCTGCATCTGGTTGGGATTCTGGTCGTTGCCGCGCTGGCCAGGCCGGCCCATGCGGCGGAACAATTCCTCAAGGGGATTGTCATTGTCGTTGTCGCCTCCCATTTGACGCTTGAAAAGCTCCTCCATCTGCTTGTGCAGCTCCTCGCGCGGATCAGCGTTTTCGTCGTCGTCTTTGCCGGCGTTCGCACCGGGTTTGACTTCTTTGCCGTCGCGGAAGAAGCGCGGGCGCGAGCCGTCATTGCGGTATTCAAAACGGAACTGCCGCGGCTGCCCGGAGTTGTCGTCGGCGTCGTTGCCGCTGCCCCAGTTTTCGAGAGCCTTCTCAAACTGCCGGCGTGCTTCATCGCTGAGATCCATGCGCTCCATCATGCGGCGCATTTGGTCCTTTGCGGCATCGGCGTTGTTCCGGCGCTGTTCGCGTTTCGGTTCGCTGTCCTGGGCCTGTAGGGTATAGAATGCCCCGCCTGCGGCGATCGCGGCGGCGAGAGCAGGAATGATAAGACGTGGTTTCATGACTGAAAATGGGAGGGATTAAAAGAGTTAGGAAAAGTTATTTGCGGGCGGCGAGGGTTACATCGAGTTCCTTTTCGGAATCGCCGCGTTTGACCGTTAGTTTGAGTTTGTCGCCGGGAGCACTGCTGCGAACGCGGCTGGCGACGTCGCCGGTATTGCCCACGGCTTTGCCGTCCACTTTGAGGATGACGTCCTCCAGTTCGACGCCGGCCTTCTGCGCGGGAGAGCCTTCGATGATCTCGACGACAGCCACCCCGTTATCGACGTTCTGCATCTGAATGCCCAGCCACACACTGCCCTTGGCCGGAGCCGCGGGTTCGTCAGGAACGACCGGCTCATCCGGAATGCGCGGGGATTGCCGGCGCTCCGGCCGCGCTTTGTCTTCATCCTTCGGCCCGAGATCGTTGGCATCGCTGAGGACCCGGTTGGAATTGCCCCATGTTTCGCCCTTCTTCAGCCGGTCCCAGTCGTCCCGGAAGACCTTCACGGGAACGTGGCGGTTCTCGGACAGATTCATGCTGATGCTTGAATGAATGCCGATCACTTTGCCGTCCAGATCGAACAGCGGTCCGCCGCTGTCGCCTCCGGACACGGTGCAATCACTGCGATAAAACGCCTTGTCATTGTTCAACCAGAGCCGTCCAAAGCGAACCGGAGCGCCGCGTTGCGGATCGAACCCTCCGGGGTGGCCCATCGCAATGCACCATTCGCCCTGGGTGATGCTGTTCGTCTCGGCGAGATCCACGTGGGGCCAATCCTTTCCTTCCATGATTTGCACCATTGCCGCGTCACGGCTGCGGTCGCGGCCAAGGATCTTTCCTTTCACCTCGCGTCCATCGGGCAGCACCACGCTCACCTCTCCGCTCCTGGCGCGGTTTTCATCATTTCCTCTGTTTCCCCTGGGGACAGCGGCTGCCGCGTCCACCACGTGAGCCGCGGTGAGAACGAGTCCGTCCGCGGAAACGATGACGCCGCTTCCGCTGCCCATGCCGGCCATGATGCCGACCACTGCGGGCCTCGTTTTGGCGACCACCGCAGAGACTTTGGCCTGACGCTCCTTGAGGGAGTCCGCCCATGAGAGCGTGGGAATACAGAATGACCCGGCGAGGATGGCCGCCAGGCTGGTCGAAAGGGTAACGGTTGAGATTTTCATTGCGAAAAGGTTGGAATAGGGGTTGACAGACAATGGAGCGTTCCGGGGATCACGTTTTATTTATACCGTTTTGGCAAAAACGCATCAGCAGATGGAGGCCACGGCACCGCCACGCATCCGGCGGATTTCTGCAAAAATGATGCCACTGGAAAGTGATTGCATTCGCCGCACAGGCTGGAATCATCCCCGCTGGCGGCTCAGACCGGCAAAAGGCTGCCAGCAACCCCACGCCACGGCATCTATGAATTTGAACTCGAAGTTGAAGTTAAAGCAGCAGGGACTGCGGTGGAGCGCCGCAGCAGCCCTTATGGGCGTGGCCCTGATCAGCGGCGGATGCGGAAAGCCGGCCACGGCAAGGCGGGAATTCAACAATGCCACCGTGCGGGGCGAAACCGGCGCCCTTCCTCCTCCAGGCACCGCCAACCGTCTCCTCAACGAACAGTCCGCCTTTCTCCGTCGCCACGCCAAAGACCCCATCGATTGGCATCCATGGGGCGCCGAAGCCTTCGAGAAGGCGAAAAAGCGCGGCAAGCCCGTCATGGTATCCATCGGCTACGCGAGCTGCCCGTGGTCGCAGAAAATGCACAGCGAGTCGTTCTCCGATCCCGAGATCGCCCGCTTCATGAATGCCCACTTCGTGTGCATCCTCGTGGACCGCGAAGAGCGCCCGGATGTGAACACCGCCTTTTTGCATTTCGCTTTCTGGAAGCAGAAAATCAGCGGCTGGCCGCTGCATGTGTGGCTCACGCCGGAAGGGCTGCCGATTTATCAGGGCGTGTATTTTCCCCCGGTTTCGAAGGGCGCCGAGCCCTCGTGGAGTCTCACCATCGAGCACGTTGCTAACAACTGGGAAACCACCACGGAATACGTGCGAGACCAGGCCAAAAAAGTGGCTGACGGTTATCTGAAGGACTTCCGCAGCCGCTGGCTGGGACCCCCTCCGGAAGGGAGCCCGGAGGTGAGAGGCGTGAAGGAATTCATGAAGCTGCCTCTTGCGAAGCAGTTGGCGGACCTCACCGCCATGTCGGATGACAAACTCAACTATGCCATTGTCGATCTTCCCACCGTGAAAATCGAGGAACTGTGGGGCCAGATGTCCCCGGCGGTGGCCACGGAGACTGTGGGGCGCCTCAACTCTCTCTCGGCGGCGACACTCTTCGCCAAACTCCAGGGACCTGCGCGCGAGCCGGCCTTCCAGCGCTTCGTACAGGAATCGCGGAACCTCAACTTCCAAAAGCTGCGCAGTCTCTATGATCCCGTTTACGGCGGATTCGGACCTCCTCCGCGCTTTGCGCCGCATCAGTCGCTCGACTTCCTCCTGCGCTTCTCTCAGCGCGAGAATGCAGACCGGAATGGACGCATGCAGCATGAAGCCATGGCCATGGTCACTTCCACGCTCGATCACATGCTGGCCGGCGGCATGTTCGATCAAATCGGCGGAGGCTTTCACCGCTACAGCACCGACATCTACTGGTCGGTGCCGCAATTTGAAAAGATGCTCTACGATCAGGGCTACATGGCGCAGATTCTGGTAAGCGCCGCGCAATTGTCAGGACGCAGGGATTACCTCAACGCCGCCGCCGGCCTGCTCGCTTACACGGGCCGCGAACTCTCTCATCCGGAGGGGGCGTTTTATTGCGCCGAAGGCAGCAGCAGCCCCACGAAGGAAGGCGGAATGACGGAGGGAGCCTTCTATGTGTGGAGCAAAAAGGAACTCGACGAAGTCACCGGTGCTTCAGCGCCGCTCGTGAATGCCGTTTTCGGTATCGACGAGCGCGGAAACCTTCCGCTGGACTCCTCCATGCGTGATCGCCTGGGCAAGACCAATATCCTTATGATCGTGCGCAAGCCGGAGGACGTGGCAAAGGATCTCGGCAAAGACCCCGCGGAGGCCCGCAAGGAATTCACCGAAGCCTGCGCCAAACTGCTCGAGGCCCGCCGCAAACGTCCGCGGCCCACGCTTGAGGACAAGGTGCTCACGAGCTGGAACGGCGTCGCCATTTCGGGATTTGCCCGCACCGGCTTCGCGCTGAAAGACGACGCTTTGGTCCAGCGTGGAGCGAAGGCGGCGGAGTTCATCCTAACCAAAATGCGCAGCAAGGACGGCGGCCTGCTCCACGCCTTCCTCGACGGCCCCTCTCCGCTCCCGGGCTACAGTGAAGACTACGCCACTCTCATCACTGCCCTGCTCGATCTGTATGAAGCCACCGGCACCGTGCGCTGGCTCTCGACCGCCATGGAACTCCAGGCGCGTCAGGTCACCGATCTCTGGGACAAGACCGACGGCGGATTCTTCGACGGACCGGATTCCCCCTACCTCTTCCACCGCATGAAGAGCATGGATGAAGCCAGCGAAATCTCCGCCGGCTCCTCTTCGCTGCTCAATCTCGTCACCCTCAGCAAGACACTCAACCTCTCCGACTACCGCGACAAGGCCCGCCGCATCGTTGAACGCTACGGTGCCCAAGCGGCCATGATCCCCGGCGCATTCGTTCGCTTCCTGCGCGCCACCGACTCCCTCGCCGACCCTGAAATGCAACTCGTCATCAGCGGTGCGCCGACCGAAGCCGCCCGCAACGAAATGGTGGATGTCCTCCGCATGACTTTCCGCCCCGGCATCCCGCTCCTCTACATGGACGGCGCTGAAAGCGAGAAACTCCTTCTCAGCAAAGTCCCCGATCTTGCCCCTCTCAGCGCGCAGCCTGGCAAAGCCTCCGTGCATCTGTGCCGCGGCTTCAAACCCGAAAAGTCATTCACCAGCGCCAAAGAACTCAGCGCCGAACTCAACAAGCTTTACGCCCTGCCCGCCGAAGGCGCAGGAGATCCGAAGTCTTCCGCCATCAATACCGGCGCACGTTAGGATCGATCTCCGCCGACCACGCGTCGATTCCTCCCGCAAGGCTCCACACCCGGTTCATCCCGAGCTGGCGCAGGAACATCGCCGCCTGCGCACTCCGCATTCCGTGGTGGCAATAAATCACCACCCGCTCTTCGGGATCGATAAAACGCTGTCTCGCGATTTCCGCAAAACGCGAAAGCGGCATCAGCACCGCCCCCCCGATGCGGCACAGGTTCCACTCCTCCTCCTCACGGCAATCGATGAAAGTGAACGCCTCCTTTTCAGTGCGCAATTCAGCAACCGCCTGAGGCAGGATTTCAAGAGTATCGGAAGAGGGCCAGCGGGACATGGAATAAACTTCATCCGCAATGGCCACACATCACCTCAACTTCAAGCCAAACCATTTCGGCCGCTCCCCGTTGGAGCTTTGATGTTTGAAGTTTCTTGATGTTTGGAGGTTGAATTTTGAAGTTTTCGCCGCAGGCGACCTCACCGCGTCGTATTTCCCGGCACCGCATTTCCCGGATTCGCCCCTGGCTGCCTGCCAGGAGCTGATCCCTGCGGAGCGCGTCCCGGAGTCGTTCCGGGCGCCGCCCCTGGACGCGAACCGGGAGCCGTTCCGGGATTAACATTCGGCGCGTTGCCGGGTGTCGCGGGAGCGGTCCCCGGGTTAACGTTAGGAACGTTGCCGGGTGCCGCGGGAACGTTACCGGGTGCTGCGGGAACATTGCCGGGCGTCGCAGGCACACTCTGCGGAGCGGCTCCCGGTGCAGTACCCGTCGTCGTTGGCGCGGCAGGAGTACTCGTCGGCGCCTCGCCGGCGGCGACGCTCAGACGATTCACTTGCTGCGCGCTGGTTCGCAGCGCCGTCTGATTCGTGCTCACGTACGACTTCAACGCCTTGGTTTGGGCAAAGGTCCCCGCCGCTTCATAGCGCGAAAGATTCGCCGCCTGGGCCAACCGCACTTGCTGCAAATACGCCCGGTCAAACTCCGCACCATTCAGCCGGTTAATCCGCTCGTAGGTGGCGTCCGAGCCCGTCTCGGCATCCGGGGAAGCGGTGAATCCGAGCGTCGTGTTAAGTTGAGCAAGGGACTTCTCACCCGTCGTGAGATCTCTCACCATTGTTTCCGCCAGCGTTTTGACCTCCGGGTTCGTTGAACGCTGCGACGCCAGTTTGGCAAGCCTCAACTGCGACCGGTTGGAAGCTCCCAGCATATTCAGCAATTCCGATTCCGTCGTCGGAGCCGGCAATTCGGCCGCCGGGTTGGCGGCGGGTGCGGCCGCGCGTGCAGCCGCCTCCGCCGCCTCTTTGGCTTCACGCACTTCTTTGGGGAAAACATTCGGATTCGCCCCCGGCCCCGGCCCCGGCACATTGGTCTTTTCCGGCGGTGGCAGCGTCCGCGACGGCGTCGGCGGCAGTTCCGGACTCCCCGGCGTCGTTTGAGCATAGCCGAATGGAAGAGCGAACAGGCTAACGAACGAGAAAGTAATGAGAGATCGTTTCATGGGATGAGTGGGTGGGGGTTCTTTTATTTGCCGCTCCCTTTCCTGCCCGTAGCGTGCCACCAGCCCCGCGGCACGTTCCTCCTTCCAACAAAGGGATTTTCGCCCAACCGGAAAACTCCAACCCCTGCAAAAAGCACTGCAGTTCACCCTGCTAATTCGTCATTAAATTACCGAAACGGGCAAAATTCGCTTATGCCCGCTTCGAAGAAAACAAAGGGAAGTGGCGCTAATAGCGCACGTCACGTCCACTTCTGCTTTCCGGCGCACGGAAAATCCGTGAGAAGTGCAGTTAACCTAACGACCTATCGCGGACGCAGCTTTTGGAGGTTGGGTGATTCGACGATTGGAGGGCGCGGGACGGGACTGCTTTCACCCGTGCGGAGCCGGTAGCGCCTGAGAAGTTCCGCTGAATGGTTTTTCCCGGCTTCCGTCAGCTCCCTGTCGGGATTAATGAGCCGGGCAAGATCCGGCGGCAGCAAAAATCCCGGCTGGCCATAAAATACGCGCAGGTAAAGCCGCGCCAGTTCCATTTCCACCGTGAGGGTGCGGTCGAGAATGTTGGGGCTGTAATAGAGCTCTGTCAGTTTACTCCATGCTTCGCGTTCGCGTCCCGGAATTCTGGCAACGGCATACGCATGGAGACGCCGGTAAAAACCGCGACCGCCGCGCGCCGCCGCAGCATTGGCAAAGTAGTCAGCGGCGGCGGCGAAGTCGGCATTCTCCACAAGGCGATCACCACAGCGCTGCACGAGCGCCCACGACTGTTTCTTTTCACCCTCTGAAAGATTGCGATCGGCAGCGATGCGTTCGAGACGCTCAGGAAGCGCGGTGCCTGGCTCCCGCGGTAATTTGGGATGCAGCAGCAGCAGTTCGGCATCGACGGAAATCGTGTGGTCCAGGTCATCGCCGCTGTTGTAGAGCGCGAGCAATTTGTCCCATGCCTCGCGTTCACGTCCCGGAATTTTCGCGACTTCGTAAACGTGCATTCGCCAGAGAAAGCGGCGTCCGCCGGGCAAAGCTGCCGCTTTGGCATAAGCCTCCGCGGCTGCAGCATGATCCGGCTTTTCGTTGTACGGCATGGACGCATACCACCCCAGCCGGTCCCACAGTTTCCAGCTCTCCGGAAGATAGCGCAGCCCCTCGCGGATGACATCCATACCTTTCTCCACATACTGCTGCCCCTGCGCGTGGCGGCCGGTTTCCGAGAGCATGGAATCCCAGAGGTAGGTATCGCGGGCATTGGCGGCGAGATGCCACGCGCGGCTTTCCCAGTAGTGCTCCTCCCGCGGCTGGAGCCGGGTGCAAATGGAGTAATACTGGTCCACCACGCCCCAGTTGGAATTCTGCCACGCGGTGATGGATTTCAACTCCATGATGCTGGCCACGGCCGACCGGAATCCGCCGAGCACGGCGATGAAAAACGTCTGTCCCAGCTCATCGCGCATGGAGAGATTCAGCGGCGTTTCAAGAAGCTGCTGCTTCCGCATCTCTTTTGTATAGGCCTGTTCCAGCGGGAGCCGCACCACTCCGCCTGCGATGATGATCAGCAGGGCGATGACGAAACTCTTCCAGCGAATCTTCATGGCAGACGGGAATCAGAGTTCCTTGTCAGCGAAAATGACCCAGGCCGCGAGCATGTAGAGCGTGAGATAGACGGCCGCGAGTCCCGTCATCTGAGCGAGAGAGGAGAAGGGCACGCTGTCTCCCATGACGACGGCGTCCACGACATCGAAGGATTTGAAGTCCGGAAAAATCAGGGCCACTGCGCCGGAAACGAGCCGGGACATCACCCCCTGCGATCCTTCGCCCAGCAGATAGTCCCGCGCCATGGACTGCGCGTGCCCGATGACCATGATGGCCAGGGACGACATGATGGTGAACAGCGTGCTGCTGGCCACCGCACTCATAAGCAGAGCCACCACCCCAAGCACCACAGCTTTCAGAAAAATCGAATACACCGCGGCCTGCAGGTCCCACCGCAGACCCTGTTTGGCGGCAAGTTCTGTCACTTCCGCGATGGCCCGCTCGTGTTCCTCCTGGGAACCGAAGGTGCGGTATTCCAGATTTTCGCGCTGCTGCGCCACGATGGCCTTTTCCTTCAAGTGGAGCACTCCGCAGAAGAGCACATCCATGCAGATGAGGCTGATGAAGATAAGCCACACGACACCGGTGAGCTTGCCCAGCAGATACTCCAGCCTCGGCACCGGTTTACAGAGGATGGTGTAGAGCGTGCGGTCCTCCACATCCTTTGGGATCAGCAGCGCCGTGCCCGCGATGGCGAAGAGCGTGCAAAACAAAGACATCGCTGCGAGGGAAAGGTCCTTGAGAATCTTGAGCTCCTGCTCGGTCTTCAGGTCGGCGAACGCGAAGCTGGCTCCGATCACCAGAACCGCGAAGAGAGCCATGAACGAAAAGACCTTCATCCGCACCAGTTGTGTGAACGTGCCGCCGGCAATGGTCAGGATGCGCGCCGGCGAAAACGAACGGTGACGGCGCACGGGAGGCGCGGAGGGAGTGACAGCAGCGGCGGATTCGGACATGGCCTAACTCTTTATATACTCTTTCGTTTCCGGCGAAGTATAGCCCGTCGCCTCAAGGAAGATGCGCTCCAGCGTGGTGCGCGGATGGCCTCCGGAAATCCACTCCGCGCCGTGCTGCGCAGCCAGTTCCTTGATCGCCTCTAGGAGAGCGGGCGGGGCATTGCGCAGCAGGATTTCCGTTTGGTCCTCCACTTTGGTCAACTCCGCGAGACTGCCCTCCCTAACCATTTTTCCGCGGAAGATAATGCCGATGCGGTCGCACACCTCCTGCACCTGCTCCAGAAGGTGAGAGGACAGGATAACCGAAATGCCGCGGCGCTTCAGTTCAAAGATGAGATCCCGGATTTTCCGCGACCCCGCCGGGTCCACGCCGGCCGTCGGTTCATCCAGCACCACCAGACGCGGCTGATGAATGATGGCCTGCGCCAGGCCGATGCGCTGAAGCATGCCCTTGGAATACCCCGCCAGCCGGCGGTCGCCTGCGGCGGTGAGGTCCACAAGGTCCAGCAATTCCCTAATCCGGGCCGTCAGTGCGGCTCCGCCAAGCCCGCAGAGCCGTCCGTAAAAACGCAGCGTTTCCCTGCCGGTGAGGTGTTTGTAGAAGTAAGGATTCTCCGGCAAAAATCCCACGTCCTCCCGGCTGTCCACCCGCGCACTGTCCCGTCCGAAGATGGCGCACCGTCCCTTCGTGGGCCGCAGCAGACCCAGCAGCACCTTCATGGTGGTGCTCTTGCCGGAACCGTTAGGCCCTATCAATCCATAGACTTCGCCCGCCTGCACCTCCAGCGAGACATTGTCCACGGCGGTGAGCGTCTCCTTCTTGAACGAAGAGACACGAAACTGCCTGGTCAGATTTTGGATAGAGACGGCGGGCGGGGCGGACATGGGGATTTCCAGACACCCTAATCGTCAATCCCGGCTCGCGGCAATCTCGATGAGGATGCGAATCACATACCACAGCATCGTGGCAAAGCTCGCAAAGAGAGCCAGCGCGGCGGCCACGTCCTGGCGTGTGTCGTAGTGGCGGATGACATTGGAGGTCTGATACAGCACCGAACCGCCCATCAGAAGAACCATGGCGCAGGAGAAAATGATGCCAAGGTTAAAGCCAAAAGCAATACTGGCCACGATCGCGCCAAGAGCGACGAAGCAGCCCACCTTCACGATGCCGCCAAGGAAGGTGAAGTCTTTTTTGGTCGTAAACGCCACCCACGTCAGCCCGAGGAAAAGCCCTGTAGTGATGAGACCGGCCTTCGGCAGAATCATCACATCCACCCCCGTAGCAATGAAAAGCAGAGGTGCGAAGATGATGGACTCCGCAAGGATATACAGTCCCAATCCCGCATACTGAGTGTTGCGGCTGACGGCGGAAGAGGCCCACTTGCCGGCCACATGCGACACCAGCATGAAAAGTCCCAATACGATCAGCCACGTCCACTTTCCGCCCAGCATCACCGACGCCATGGATTGCGCGATGGGGGTCGAAAGAAAAACATACTCGATTGCAATGAAGGCGAGGAGCGCCGCGGCGAGATGCCCATAAGTGCGCCGGATAAACGTGGCGCGGTCGGTTTCCGGAAGCTCGATGACGGCGGAAGGGGACTGGTAATAATCGTTCATGGTGGTCTGAATTGCGCCGATGATAGTGCATCACTCCGGATTCTCAACCGCCGCGTGCGCCATCCCGCGGCGGCACGGGCAGCCTTTCAGCTCCCCACCGGCAGTTGGATCTCCGTCAGGTAGTTTTTCGGATTTCCCTTAAAGAACATCCCCGGACCCTTCACAAAAACCTCGCGCGTCGGCAGAGTGATATTCAGCTTCCTTTCCTCCGCCTGCGCCATGATCCTGGCATAACTGCGCCCGAGCTGGTCGTAGGGTCCGCGATGGATAAGGGTGAGGAACTTTCCGCCAGGGAGGTTGCGGAAGGAAATGCCCTCCGCAGCCGCCTGCCGGCGAACTGGAAAGCACGGTTCGAAGTCCGCATCCTCCTCGCGATACTCGCCATCATAATAAAGACACAGCGCCTTGCCGCCGATGTAGCGCCCCACCGCCTTGCCGAGCCTTGAGAAGCCCGCACCGCAGTCGCTGTATTTTCCTTTCATGCGAACGCCTGCCACCAGTTGCGGCTCCACGACCTTCTCCGCCACGGCATACGCCTCTCCCTCGAGCATACGCTTCGCCGCCGTCTCGTGTGCAATGATTTCACTGAGCGAGCGCACGATATCCCGATCCTCCCGGATGCGCTGCTGCAGCTTGTCCTTTTGCTGCGCGAGGTAATTCAAAATCTCCGCGTCATCACTGCACTCGCTGAGAATGGCGGAAATGTCCTCGAGGGAAAACTCCATCTTCCTCAGCCGCATCACAATGCGCGCCTTGTCGATGGTACGGGCATCGTACGACCGGTAGCCCGTGGCTTCATCCACCGACGCGGGCACCAGCAGACCCTTTTCGTGATAAAAGCGCAGCGTCTTGATGGAAAGACCGGTGATGCGCGAGAACTCGCCAATGCTGTAGAGAGATTTCATGGTCCGCCGCCTTTACGTCCTCCAGCAGGGGGAGAGTCAAGGAACGATTTTTCGACTCCTTGCGCCACCGGGCAAACCGGGCTTGTTATGCACATGATAGAGTCAGGAAACCGAAGCGCGGACGGCAGTGCAGGGGATGCGGACTATGGAGTAATAGGTGCCGGCTACGTCAACTATCGTCAGCCGGAACCGCGCATCGCCAGCCAAATCAACCTCGCTCTGGGCGACGCCCGCACCGTGCTGAATGTCGGGGCGGGCGCTGGATCTTATGAGCCCGTGGACAGAAGCGTCACCGCTGTCGAGCCGTCCGCCTCCATGCGGGCACAGCGTCCTTCCACGTTGCCGCCGGCCATCGACGCCGTCGCTGAAAAGCTGCCTTTCCCTGACGCTTCGTTCGGTGCCTCCATGGCCACATTTACTATTCACCAATGGTCTGATGTGGAGGCGGGCCTGCGTGAATTGCGGCGCGTGACATCCGGACCGGTGGTCATTCTCACCTGCGACCCTGACGAAGTGGAACGGTTCTGGTTGAATGACTACGCTCCTCTGGTGCTCAAGACGGAAGCCGGGAGGTATCCTTCCACGGCGCGAATCCGTTCGATTCTTGGCGGCCACCTGGACATCCTGCCGGTATCTATTCCTCTCCACTGCAAAGACGGATTCAACGAAGCCTATTATGGCCGGCCTGAGCGGCTGCTCGACGATGCCGCGCGCCTCGCCTGCTCCGCATGGAGTTTTGTGGATCAAGCCACCGCCGCGGCTTACATCCGGCACTTGCAGCGTGAACTGTCGGACGGTACTTGGGACCGAAAATACGGTCGCCTGCGCACCCAGGCGGAATATGAGGGCTC
This sequence comes from Verrucomicrobiales bacterium, assembly GCA_035550135.1. Lineage (GTDB taxonomy): Bacteria > Verrucomicrobiota > Verrucomicrobiia > Verrucomicrobiales > V1-33 > V1-33. The sequence continues at coordinate 39,742 of DASZQB010000013.1, read as the reverse complement.
CCTGCGTCTGGTCGTTTCCTATCCGTTAGCGGACTGACTTGTGAGGTATGACAAAATATCCGCCATCACCTGATTGACGCATGCATAGTCTTCCGGCGCTCGCCGTCGAATCATTTCCGCCGGCTGCACAAACGTGCCGTCGGTCAATTCATAACCGCAGTTGGCTATCATTGCTTCCACACTCTCCGGCGTCGTCTCCAGGTGAAACTGCAAACCGATAACGTTCCGGTCCAGTTGAAACGCTTGGTTTTGGCAGCCCGCACTTTTCGCCAGCCGCACCGCTCCCTCCGGCAGATCGAACGTTTCCCCGTGCCAGTGAAAAACGGTCAGGACATCCGGAAGCTTGAACACGTTGTCCGCACCCGGCGCCGCCTGAATATCGAACCATCCTATTTCACGCTCCGCATTTGGAAAAACGCGCTTCCCGAGCGCGCTGGCAATCAATTGCGCTCCAAGGCAAAGCCCCAGCACCGCCACCCCCTCCTTAATGGCCTCTCTGATAAATGCCTTCTCCTCTACCAGCCACGGATGTGCCGCTTCATCGTTCACACTCAGAGGCCCGCCGAGAGCAATGATCAAATCAAGACCGGCAACCGCCGGAAGATCACGGGTGTCGTAAAAACGCGTCGTCGTGACTGTCGCCTCGTGCTCCACCAGCCACTGCGCGATGCTCCCCGCTCCCTCAAAAGGCACATGTTGCAGGATATGAACGTTCATAATTCGTTCGCCGACACTGGGAGAAAATGGATTCACCGGCAAGCGGGTTGCGAAAATTGTCAGATTGATTCGCCCGCGGGAAAGATTCGGAGCGCGTCTTGTCCGCTCAAATGCCGGGGCGCCCGCAGGAATCCGCCAGGCGCCGGACAAAACACTGACACAGTTGACTCAGACTTTTGGATGGAGTCAGTTCGCGCCGTCTCCGGCCATGCCCGATTCCAAACCCCAGCTTCAAGTTCCGCACAAGGACAGCCTTACGGCGACAGGCGCGGCAGACAGGTTTCGCGTCGTCCTCATTGAAGCGACGGGAGCGCTGGGCGTGCTGGTGGCGGAACGGTGCTGTCCGAACGAAACCCTGGAAAGGGTGCTCTATTTTCGCGCTCTCATGGGCGAACCGCATGCGCGATTCTTTGAGTCGGTGCAGTTGCTAACCATTGACGGATTTTCTGTGGCAAGGGTGACAAGCGGGGACGCGCTCTTTTTTGAACCCAGCGCTGTGCCTTATGCTGTCGGAAACATGACGGAAAGTCAGTACACGGAGTTCGTGGACAACGTCGTCGCCTACCGGTGCGGCCGCGCAGAGCAATTGATAACGTCTTTATTCGCCCAAACTCCGGGATTCAGCCTCGATCCTGACCGTGGCCTCATCGCGCCGCCGGACTACGCAACCGCAATGGATCACTTTGTCTGCAGCTACCCTTTTGTCGAACCGAATGAGCCCTCGAGGCCGACCAGCCAATAGACCCGCCACCTCCCAGCGCGTGCTGGTGCTTGATGTTTCTTTGGTGCCTGGTGCTACCTCCTCGAAAGCCTCCGCGGCATCCCCCGCGACTCCGAAACCCAACGACAAATCCCGCCCGAGTCCATCCTGTCCAGGCAAATACACGATGATTGATGTTAATGGACTTCAATGATAGCTCTCTGCAGGGCGCCTCCCGTGCAAAACATTCCCGGTAAGCGGATAGCGGCAAACTCCCGATTCCCATCTCCGCCTTGCAGTTCCCGCCGCCGGCCCCATCGTTTCCGTACGTCCTCATGCACGTTGAGCACATCTACATCAGTCCCGGCCACAACTACTTCGGCCACCACGGCCAGCCCTCCGGCTCGGCTCCCGTGATCGAAGTGGAGGAGGCGGTGCTCATTGCAGGAAAGGGGATCGAGGGCGACCGTTTCTTTGGTTACAAGGAGAACTACAAGGGACAGATCACCTTCTTTTCGCAGGAGGTTTATGACTCTCTCTGCGCGCAGTTTCAGGTGTGGGACCGCGGACCGGAGGTCTTTCGCAGAAACGTGATCCTCAGCGGTGTGGACCTGAATACCCTCATCGGCGTGGAGTTTACCATTCAAGGACTGCGTTTCCTCGGCACCTCCGAATGCACGCCCTGCTACTGGATGGACGAAGCTTTCCATGCCGGCGCGGAAGAGTCGCTGAAGGGCCGCGGCGGCCTCCGCGCCAAAATCCTGACCGGCGGCAAATTGCGCCGCGATTCTGCAACCATCTCATCTTCAACGGCTTCCACGGGTTCCTTTTGAGCTTTACCCGCGAAAACAGGTGCCTATAATGCCGTCCCTCAACGGTCCCTTGTCCTTATGCGTTCCCTCTCCTTTTCGCTTCCGCGCCGCCGCGGTTTCACTTTGCTGGAGTTGATGCTTGTCATCGCTCTCGTCGCTGTCCTCGTGCTGATGACGTGGAATGGCTACGCCGTGTATGTAAAAAAGGCAGACTCCGTGGCTTGTATGACGAAACTGCGGAACCTCGGTGTCGGGCTCGCCAATTATGTTAGTGATAAGCAGACCTGGCCCCAGGAGGATGTCCTCAATGATGCCCAGGGCAAGCCTCCCGGTGCTGATAAACTGTGGGACTGGTGGTATCAGCAAATGAAGGAGTACGGGATTGGCAAAGAGGACTGGTTTTGCCCGGCGGAATTGCGCAAGAGGCCGATGAGTGAAAAGGACAAGGAAGCAGAGGAGGACGAAGACGAGAGCGGATTCAAACCGGCGATTAAGGAGCCCACCTACATCCCGATGAAGTTTGCCTACGGCGAGCACAAACCGTTCGAATACATGATGCCATGGGTCACCGAGCGCGCCGACTGGCACGGTACGGGAATGAATAAACTCATGTGGGACGGGACGATCCAGAAAGAGTTCAGTTTTGACGCCATCAAGAAAATGCGTCAGGGCGGCCAGTAATCCGGCATGGCAGACCTCGCCGATATCAGCAAGTCGCTTGGTCTGAATGTTTATCGCAGGCACATCTTTCTGTGCGCGGACCAGTCCGATCCTCAGTGTTGCACACGTGAGGCGGGACTCGAGTCATGGGAATTTCTGAAGGCGCGGCTCAAGGAACTGGGCCTGACAGGTCCGCAGCCGTCCGTATTCCGCACCAAAGCGAACTGTCTGCGCGTATGCGCAGAGGGTCCGGTGGCGGTGGTGTATCCGGAAGGCACCTGGTACCGTCATTGCACACCCGCGGTGCTGGAGCGCATCATCACCGAACACCTGATCGGCGGCGTGCCGGTGAAAGAGTTTATGTTTGCGGCTAATGCCGTTTGCGGGACCGGCTGCGGCGCTGCGTGAAGGCCGCCGCACCCGCCAGCAGCAGGGCTGAAGACGGTTCCGGCACTGTAAGCGCCATGATCTGCGAACGATAAAAACTGATGTCCGCCATCACGGTCAAGTGCTGCCCGAACGCCGCTGTATCCGCCGGCGGGTTGTCGAAGAAGGCCGGATTTCCCGCAGTGCCTACGGCGATCATGATGCCGGAAAGTTCCCACTGCGCTCCGTTCTTGTGAAAGACGCCGCCGCCACTGTCGCCAACAATCGCCTGCGCCTCGTTGGGACGGCCCGCCAGATCGTCATGGAAGATGGAAACGAAAGCCCGGTTGTCGCCGATTCCGTCATTGATGTTCAGGCCCACGGACTCCGCATCATTGGTGCCCCATCGTGTTGCCGCACCGGTGTCTGCTTTGAAGCCTTCCACATTGTGCGCTCCCGTAGTTTCCGTCCAGGTATCGTTATTGGCTCCTGCATTCATGGTCACCTGCCAGAACGTGCGCGCCGCCTGGCGGTTTAGCCCGTTGCCGATCATCAGGATATCGTCGCCAACAATGGGGGGAGTGGAACTCAACTGCACGGGCGGCAGTCCGGGATCGCCATTGATCTGAAAAACGATGAGGTCCGCATTGGCCGACATCCCCGGCGTGCCGTTGTTCGTCAGTTGTGTGGCCGTGCCGGGAACCGGCGTAAACACGTTGCCGTTGAAAACGACCGGAAAGTTCGCCGCGCCATTGACGTGAAACGCCGTGAGCACCCAGCGGTTGCCGAGATACACAGCCGACGCGCTGTTGCAGTTCCCCACATTGAGCCAGCCGGGATTATCCACCGGAGCGGTGGTGTTGCCCGTCGTACCCGCCACCACGACGGCAAATGCTGACGGAACAGTGTAAAGGGACGCCAGTGACACGCACAGGGTGCGGAGATTTGGTCGGACGAACATGGCCCGCCCATGCTGCCAAGCTTCCGCCCTTTGTCCATGCTTAATTCCATACCGGGACGCGGCGCGTGTCCTTGACGAAACCGGGAGCAGCGGCGACTTTAAAATCTCATGCCAGTCCGCGACTTTTCCACGGAAACACCGGAGACGCCTGAGAGTGGCCCGCCCAATCGCCGTGCGTTTTGGGACCGCCATCCCGGGCTTGTCTGGTCGAATCGCAACGCCCCTGACGAGGCCTTCATTTCCGCCGCCTTGAGAAAGGGACGGTTTCTTCAGCTCCTGGAAATCGCTGTGGAATTTGGCGTCGCCCGTCTTCGCCGGCAGTGGGAAGTAGAAAAACAGTGCGGCGATCTCACCGCCGGAATGATCTCGCGCACCGAGGAAAACCTAACAATTATGGAGGAGGCCTATGCAAGATCCGTTGCCGCCCGAGACGGAGCGAATGTGGAAGAGGCTTGAATTTGAGCCCCTCCTCGCCGGGTGGTATTTAATCGGCGGCACTGCTCTGGCGCTTCGGATCGGCCACAGGCGAAGCGAGGATCTCGATTTTGCATGGCCAGGGGAAATCAAACTTCCCGCGGCAACTCTCGCGGCGTTGATCCGACTCCTGGAAAGTGAAGGCTGGAAGCTGACCCGTGACGATGATGCCAAAGCGTATGATGAGTTTCTGATCGCGGGTATGAGTCTGCACGACTATCAACAGAACTTCATTGCTTCAGGAAACGAGGGGATGGTCAAGCTAACGTTTTTCAGTCCGGAGGGTCCCCTTGCCAGGCTGCTGCCGCGTTCCAATGCGAATACGGTTGCCGTGCCGGAATTGCCTCTGCTATTCAAAGCGAAAGCGCTAGTCACCGCGCAACGTTCCGCTTCACGGGACTGGCTGGACCTTTACGTTTTGATGACAAAACACGGCTTTACGATGGAGGACTATGCCGCTGCTTTCGAGGCAACCGGCTCTGAGGCTCAACTTGACCTCGCGTTGCAACGCCTCTACAGCGGCGAGCCTCGCTCCGGGGATCCGGGATACGAAGCATTGATCCAATCCCCTCCGCCGGTGAATGTAATGGCCGGATTTTTTAGAGAGGAATGGAATCGTTGGAAACTGGAGAGGGCGGATAGAGCGTGGCAGGACAGGAAATAAACGCCATCGAGTGGAGGCAATCCGGCAAGGACTCAGGGTTCCCGCGAATCCTCAAGCGGAAGGAACTCCAGAGAGAGATAGTCAGGCTGTGGAAAGCGATTGGCGCAGGACCGCACTAAGAAACGGCGCCGTCCGGCTTTCCTTCGACTTCGCCACTTCTTCCGGCGTGCCTTCGGCGACGATAGTGCCGCCTCCGGCGCCGGCTTCGGGCCCGATGTCAATGATGTAATCGGCTTCGGCCATGACATCGAGATTGTGCTCGATGACGACGACCGTATGGCCATCATCGACGAGACGGTGAAGGACATCGATGAGGCGGGCGACATCGCCGGGATGGAGGCCGATGGTTGGTTCCTCGATAAGGTAAAGGTTGCCGGCTGGCTGCCGGTTTTTGCGCAGGCGGGCGTGAGCGGTGCGCTGCACGCCGCGGCTGAGTTCGGCGACCAGTTTGAGGCGCTGGGCTTCTCCGCCGCTGAGTGTGGGGCTGGGCTGACCGAGTTTGAGGTAGCCGGTGCCGGTATCGACGAGCAGTTGCAGCGTGCGCGCAATTTTTGAATGGGCCGCGAAGAAGTTTGCCGCTTCCTGGAGAGTCATGTCCATCACTTCACCGATGTTCTTTCCGTTGAATTCGATCTCCAGCGTCGCGGCATTATAACGCAGGCCCTTGCACTCTGTGCAGATCACATGGCTCGTGGGAAGAAATGCCATTTCGTGTTTGATGACACCGTTGCCAGTGCAGGCTTCGCAACGTCCGCCTTCGGTATTGAAGGAGAACCGGCTGGCGGTGTAACCCCGCATCTTCGAAGCCGGCAGCGCGGCGAAGAGCGTTCGAATATCATCGAAGACTTTGATGTAGGTGCCCGGCGTGCTGCGGCTGGTCTTTCCGATCGGAGACTGGTCCACTTCATAGACAGCCTCCACGAGATCCAGACCGGTTAGGGCATCGCAGTTGGCTGGTGCCGCCGCGGATGACGTTCGCTCTCCCGCTTTGGAAGCACGGGGGCGCTTCAAGCCGCTTTGCACCGCCGGATAAAGCACGCCGCGCATGAAACTGCTTTTACCGCTGCCGCTGATCCCGGTAATAACGGTTAGTCGCCCGGCTGGAATGCTCACATTGATGCGCCGCAGGTTGTTCGCGCTCGCGCCCTTCACGCGCAGCCAGCCGGTTTTCGCATTCAGCGGCAATATGGCGCGGCGTTCTCCGCGGGAGGGATGCGCCACCGGTTTCCCCAGCACGCGTCCTGTGACGCTGGCCGGATCTTTGCTCACCTGTTCCACCGATCCACGCGAAACGATTTCACCGCCAAACATGCCCGCGCCTGGACCGAGGTCGAGAATGTAATCGCTGCGCCGCATGGTCTCCTCGTCGTGCTCCACTACGAGGAGGCTGTTTCCCTTGTCCCGCAGGGCAGAAAGCGTGTCGAGCAGCTTCACGTTATCGCGCGGATGCAGACCGATGGTTGGTTCATCGAGCACATAGAGAACACCGCGAAGGTTCGAGCCCAGTTGAGAGGCGAGCCGAATGCGCTGACTTTCCCCGCCGCTGAGAGTGGTGGCGCTGCGGTTGAGTTGGAGATAACCGAGCCCCACTTCGTCGAGGAACTTCAGCCGCTGCGAAATCTCCGGCAGGATGTCGCGGCTGATGATTTCCTGCGAACCTTTGAAAGTGAATGTGCGCAGTTTTGCCAGCACGCCATGCACCGGCATGGCCGTCAGTGTGGCGATATCGATACCGTGCACATACACGTGCAGCGCCTCCCGCGTGAGCCGTCCGCCATGACAAGCCGGGCAGGGTCGGAGATCCACCGCGTCATCGTATTCGCGCCGCGCCTCCTCCTGGAGTTCGGCCTCCATGAGGGAATTGGCATGCGAAGTGTCCAGCTCCATCGTGCCGCGCAACGTGCCGTACCCGCGGCACGTTTGGCACCAGCCGTGAGGACTGTTGAACGAGAACAGCCGAGGGTCGAGGTCTTCGAACGAGTCGCCGCATTCCGGACAGCAGCGGCGGGAATTGAGCACCGTGCTCTTCCCCTTTGCGTCGAGCAGTCGGATGACACCGCGACCCGCGGCAAGGGCTTTGGTCACATTCGCATCGAGTTCCGCCACCGTGGGCTCACGCGAAAGGGTCGCGATGACGGCGTCAATGTTGTGTTCCTTGAATCGCTCCAGCTTCTTGAAGTCCGTTGCCGGGACCACTTTACCATCGACTATCAATTCCGTAAATCCCTGGCGCTGTGCGGTCTCGGCAATCTTTGTGTGAAACCCCTTCCGGCCGCGAATGAGCGGGGCGCAGAGGCGCACCGTTCCTTTTTTCAGGGCCGCTCGCACGGTTTCAGCGATGGCACCCGCGGTTTGCTGCTGCACCGGAACGTGGCACTTCGGGCAATGCTGTTCGCCCACCTTGCTGTAGAGCAGGCGCAGGAAGTGATAGACTTCTGTCACCGTCGCCACCGTGCTCTTGCCGCCGCCGCGCGAGATGCGCTGCTCGATGGCCACCGTGGGGGGCAGACCCATGATGGAATCGACTTCCGGACGCTCCATCTGCTCCACAAACTGCCGTGCGTAAGTGGACATGCTGTCGAGGAAACGCCGCTGTCCCTCCGCGAAGATGATATCGAAAGCCAGAGTACTCTTTCCCGATCCTGACAAACCGGTGATCACCACGAATTGATTGCGCGGAATTTCAACGGACAGGTTTTTAAGGTTATGCTCGCGCGCTCCGCGGATGACGATGTCCCCGTTCAGCGCCGCCCCGTTCAGATTCCCGTTAGGAGCCTCGTGCAGGCGGGAGGTGGTTTCCGCCGCACTGACGCCGGAGAGTTTTTCCGCGAGATAACGGCCCGTGTGGGAAGCGTTGACTTTCACCACGCTTTCGGGGCTGCCCTCAGCGACGATGTATCCTCCCGCGCCACCCGCCTCCGGGCCGAGATCGATGATCCAGTCGGCGCATTTGATGACCTCCACGTTGTGCTCGATCACCAGCAGGCTGTGGCCCTGGTCCACGAGGCGCTGGAAGACTTCCAGCAGCAAAGCAATGTCATCGAAATGCAGGCCCGTGGTGGGTTCGTCGAGAATGAAGAGCGTGGACCGGCCACCGCCCTCCATCATATGGCCCACGAGTTTCAGCCGCTGGCTTTCACCGCCGGACAGCGTGTTCAACGGCTGGCCCAAACGCAGGTAACCAAGACCGACATCCGCCAGGATTTGCAGCGAAGCCGCGGCCTTCTCTGCTTTGGCATCCGGCTCACTGCGGAGAAAAGCGAGCGCCTCGGTGATGGTCATTTCCAGCACCTGGTGAATGGATTTTCCGCGCCACAGAATGCGCAGGGCTTCCGGCCTGAAACGCCGGCCTTCGCATTCCGGGCACTTCACAAAGAGGTCGCTGAGAAACTGCATCTCCACCTTCTCGTAGCCCGCGCCCTGACAGCGACCGCAGCGGCCCGTGCCGGAGTTGAACGAGAAGTAGCCCGCACCCAGTTCCTGAGCGACGCCGTCCGGCGTTTCTGCAAAAAGCTGACGAATCCAATCGTAGGCGCCGACATAAACCGCGGGCGTACTGCGCGGCGTGCGGCTCGGCGGCGACTGATCCACCATCACCACCTGTGCGATCTTCTCCGCGCCCAGCACATCCTTGCAATGTCCGGGCTCGTTCTCGGACGATCCTCCTTTTTTCAGGCAGAGGTTTTCGTAAAGCACATCATGCACGAGCGTGCTCTTGCCGCTCCCGGACACGCCGGTGACGCAGCAAAAGACGCCCAGCGGAATGGTGACGTCGATTTTCTTGAGATTGTTCTGCGTGGCGCGGAGGATTTTGATCTCGTTCCCGCGCACCGGCTTGCGGCGCTTTTTGGGGAGCGGAATTTCTTTGCGGCCCAGCAGATAGTCCGCCGTGAGCGAACGGGAGGCCTTGTGCAGTTCCTGATGCGGTCCGTGAAAGACCAGTTCGCCGCCCAGTTCGCCGCGGCCTGGTCCGATTTCGATGAGGTTGTCCGCGGCGCGCATGACGCTCTCCTCGTGCTCCACGACGAGCAGTGTGTTGCCCTTGTCCCGCAGCCCGCGCATCACGTCGATGAGCCGGCCTGTGTCGCGCGGGTGCAGACCGATACTGGGTTCGTCGAGAACGAACAGCGTATTCACCAGCGAGGCTCCAAGACAGGTTGTTAGGTTCACCCGCATGACTTCACCGCCGCTGAGCGTACGACTGGCTCGGTCGAGATTCAGGTAGCCAAGGCCGACGTGATCCAGATAGCGCAGGCGGCAGGCGATTTCGTCGCGCACCAGCTCTGCGGTATGATCACCGGCTGGAAGCTTCACTCCCTCCACTACGGGCAGCAGTTGCGTCACTGGCAGCAGCCACCAGTCCGGCAGCACCTTGCCGCCCACCACAAAATTCAGCGATTCAGGCTGCAGCCTCCGTCCCTTGCACACGCGGCACAGAGTATAGCTGCGGTAACGGCTCAGGAAGACGCGCACGTGCATTTTGTAGGCACGTTTCTCAAGGTAGTCGAAGAAGCCTTGGACGCCATACCATTCACCCGCTTCCCACGCGGCCTCCGGATCACCGGCCGGCGTGTCGCCATTGAGCACCCAGTCCTGATCCTCCTGGCTGAGTTCGTCGAATGGAGTGGTTAGGCTCACTCCGCGGCGCTTGGCGGCGCGCTCGAGGTCCTTCTGACTTTCGCCATAGGTGCTTCCCTGAAACGCTTTCACGAGCCCCTCGCGAATGGACAGCGACTTGTCCGGCATGGCGCGGTCCAAATCCAATCCGATGGTCCTGCCAAAACCGCGGCACTGCGGACACGCACCGATCGCATTGTTGAAGGTGAACAGGGCCGGGGAGGGAGGGCGGATATCGATGTCGCAGGCGGCACAGTGCCAGCCTTTGGAAAAGGCCAGAGACTTCTGCTGCTTCGCCCCTTTCGGTTCCTCCGGCAGACTTGTCAGGGTGACTTTTCCTTTTCCAAAAATGAAAGCCTGCTCGATCGCCTCCGCCAGTCGCGCGCTGTTCGCGCCGTCCGCTTTGATGCGGTCCTGAATAACCGGCACCAGCGCAGGCAGGATGGCCTTTTTGTAAGCAGCGGCGTCGTCCGTGCGGAAGATTTCGCCGAAGACAAAAATGCGCAGATAGCCCTGCTGCTGGAGAAACTCGAAGAAGTCGGCGGGCTTTGTTTTCGCCGGCACCGGGACCGGAAATGTCACGAGAACCTGTCGTCCTGACAATTCGCGGAGGGCTGCATCGGCGACCGTCTTCGCGTTATCCGGGCGCACCGGTTGGTGGCAGTTCGGGCATGTCGCCTCCGCGATGCGCGGCCAGAGAAGTTTCAGGTAATCATTGATCTCCGTCATCGTGCCCACTGTGGAGCGCGTGCTGCGGATCGTATTGCTCTGCTCGATGGCGATGGCCGGAGGAATTCCGCGGATTTCGTCCACTTGCGGCTTGTCCATTCGGTCGAAAAACTGCCGCGTGTAAGGCGAAAACGTCTCCACGTACCGCCGCTGCCCCTCGGCATAAATGGTTTGGAATGCCAGGGATGACTTCCCGCTGCCGCTGGGTCCCGTGATGACGTTCAGTTTTCCCAGCGGCAGGTCGAGATCGATGCCCTTGAGATTGTTCTGCCGCGCACCGCGGATGAGGATGGAGTCGAAGGAAACGGGAGCGGGCGAAGCGGACTTGGCGGCAGGCGGGGCGGAGGGTTTTCGGGCGGGAGCTTTCTTCTTCGTTCCTGTTTTCGGCGGCATGGGGAGGGAACGATGGAAAGGCCCGCGGCGGACGCAAACGGCCCCTCAGGTTTCTCCAGGCTTTTCGCTGTTGCCAGCCGCCGGGAGTTGCCCGGAGGCTGTTCTGGAGTAAATTTGGTTATGTTCCGGCCAATCGTTATCCGCACCGTTCTCCCCGCAGTCGCCGCAGGCGCGCTGGGCTTTTTCCTTGGCAGTTCCAATCCGGCTCCTCCGGATAATCCAAAGAACGCCACGCGATTCCAATCAACGCCTTCGCCGGCGGCTTCGGCTCCCTCTTCCAGCCAGAGCAAAGCGCCCGCGACGGTCGCCGAAGCCCCCCGAAACCCCGATAACGCAGTGCGGAATGTCCCTCCCGAACTCCTCGCCGCCCTTGGTAAGCGGCCCGACAGCGACGCCCTTTGGCGGATTATCGGCGATTGGCTGAAAACCAACCCGGATGAGGCCGTGGCTTTTCTGTCCGGCGGCGACAAACGGGACGAACTCCTCCAGAACACATTCAGGAAGTGGGCGGAAGGCGATGTCGAATCCGCGTCCCGGTGGCTTTCGGCCCACGGCAGTGCGCCCGGGCGCGACGCCATGGCCGCCGGTCTCGCGAGCGGATGCGCCAAAGGCGACCCGCAGGCTGCCATGCAGTGGGCCGCTTCCATCCATGATCCTGCACTGAAGCTGGCAGCGGGCGGTACTGCCGGTTATGAATTTTACCGGACCAGTGACGAAGAAGCCGCTAAAGCCCTGACCACCTGCGGCCTGCCTCCCTCCGCCTTTGAAGCGCTCCGGGCAGAATGGCAGCGGCGTTTGACTGCCACCAGCAGCCGGAACGCCCAAAACGTGGCTTCCACCTTCAACGCCGCGCGCGCCGCTGGATCAGAGACCCAGGCGGAAACGGTCGAGTCGGTCATTCAGTTGCTGAACGCTGGAATCAAGGGGGGCGGCCAGTTCCGCAGTTCCACCTTTTCGGTGGACCTGTCTCAACTGACAGAGCGCGAAATGGCCATCACGAAGAGCCGGTTGGAGATCGTGGATGGAGCCGTTTCTTATACCGGCCAGTAAGGTTGCTGAAGCGAAACGGCAATTTTAGATCAGTCCCCGCCGCTGCATTGATTCCTCCATGGCGCGCTCCACGATGATGGCAGCCAGCGTCTCTGTAGCGGTATCCAACTGCTCATTCGCCTTCTTGAGCCGTGGGAGGTCCTCTGCGGCGAGAGCGGCGCGGACCTCTCCGTCAGCGAATTGAATGGCGAAGCGGGTGTCGCTGTCGATGACGTTGCCGGCCGCCGGAAGAGCGGCGGCAACGGCTTCGAGAAGTTCCTCCGCCTTCAATTTGGCGGCGGTCCACTGGCGCTCGTGCATGTCATCGAACGCATGCTCCACCGAGGCGCTGATCATTTCCTCCACGCGCACGTCATCCACGTCCACGGCGCTGTGACGGATTTCCAGAATTTTGTCGGTATTCGTTTTGGTGTCGCGAGCCAGAATGTGGAGAATGCCGTCGGCGTCGATTTCAAACTGCACGCCCACTCTCGCATGACCTTTCGGCCCTGGCTGAAAGTCGATCTGGAAATGGCCGAGTTCCCAGTTGTCGCGGGCCATCTCGCGCTCGCCCTGCAGCACGCGAATGAGCATCGATTGCTGATTCGACACCGCGTTGGTGAACATCTCGCCGGCCCTCGCGGGGATGGTGGTATTCCGCGGCAGGATCACGTTCATGAGGCCGCCGAAGGTTTCGATGCCCAGCGAAAGCGGCGTCACGTCGAGCAGCACCATCTTTTGCAGCGCGCCGCTGAGAATGCCGGCCTGGATGACAGCGCCGAGGGCGACAGTTTCATCCGGGTGCTGCGAAGTATCAGGCAAGCGCCCGAAGACTTCCTCCGCCAGTCGCCGCACGTATGGAATGCGCGTGCTGCCGCCCACCAGCACCACCGCATTCAGATCGGACGCTGAGAGCCTGGCATCGCTCAGCGTTCGCAGGCAATGAGCGCGCGTGCGTTCAATGATGGGAACGGCGATCTTCTCAAACTCCCCGCGCGTGACCGTCCGCTGAAAACTTTCCGTGCCATGCAGAAAGGGTAACTGCACCTCCGCGGAATCCTGCGAGGAGAGTGCGTGCTTCAATTCGACGGCGGCTTCACGCACCCGTGCCCTAACCTCCGGAGGCGGGGCGCTGCTTTTGCAAGGAAACGCCTCCGCTTCCAGCCACGCGGCGAGAGCGCGGTCGATGTCGTCGCCTCCGAGCGCGGTGTCGCCGTGTGTGGCGAGAACATGGAAGACGCCCTCGTTCATCTCGAGAATGGATATATCGAAGGTGCCGCCGCCGAGATCATAAACCGCCACGCGCGAACGCTCCCCAAGTTTATCGAGTCCAAAGGCGAGGGCCGCGGCGGTGGGTTCATTAACGATGCGCTCCACAGTGAAGCCCGCCAGTTCCCCGGCCTGGCGTGTTGCCGTGCGCTGTGCGTCATTGAAGTAGGCCGGCACCGTAATAACGGCGCGGCTTACCGGACGCTCCAGGGCGCGCTCGGCCACCGCTTTCAAATGGCGCAGAATCATGGCGGATATTTCCACCGGGCTCAGGACGCGGTCATCGATGCGCACCGACAGGCCGCCGCGCGAATCCCGCACGGTGGCATATTCGGGCTTATGATCCAGTTCACCGGGCCGCCGGCCAATGAGGCGCTTCACCGAAACGACGGTGCGCTCCGGATTTGTCAGGCTCCGGCGCTTTGCCACCGCCCCAACCTGGGGCTCCCCGCCGTCAGGACGAAAATAGACCGCCGAGGGCGTCAGGCGCGATCCTTCAGCATCGGCCAGCAGGATGGGAAAACCCGCCTCCACGATGCCGATGAGCGAATTAGTAGTGCCGAGGTCGATGCCCACGATGTCTGCCATGGGTCATTCATCCGGATGAATTCCGCGTGCGAAACGGGAAATCCCGGCCTTATGCGTTTCCATGCTTCTCGTCATTGCCGGTCCCACTGCCTGCGGAAAAAGCGCCGTTGCCGCGGCGCTCGCGCGGCTGACTGGTGGAGAGGTCGTTTGTGCGGACGCGTTTCAACTTTACGCGGGAATGCCCATTCTCACGGCTCAGCCAGGCCCGGAGGAATTGAGAGCAGCGCCGCATCATTTATATGGCAGCGTTCCCCTAACGGAGGACATGGACGCTGCCCGCTACGCCCGCATGGCCGGGGAAGTGATCACCGGCATTCAAGCGCGAGGCCGTCTGGCCATCGTCACCGGTGGAAGCGGCCTCTACATTAAGGCGCTCACCCATGGCCTTTCCCCGCTTCCGCCGGCGGATTCCGCACTGCGTGCCGCATTGGAAGCTCTCCCCCTGGAAGAACTCACGGCTCGCCTGCTCGCCATTGATCCCATGGCCGCCGCCACCGTGAACCTCCGCAACCCGCGTTACGTTCAGCGTGCCCTCGAAATTGCCACTCTCTCCGGTCGTCCGGTCGCGGACTTGAAGACCTCGTTCGCCGCGGGACTGCGACCGGGTATTCACGGCATTTACCTGCATCGGGAGCGGGCGGAACTCTATGAACGGATCAACCGGCGCACGCATGAAATGATGACGGCCGGTGTGCTGGACGAGATTCGTGCTCTTCCCCCGGCCCTTTCGCGGACCGCCCAAAAGACCATCGGTCTCCAGGAACTGCGCCGAACCCTGGCCGGCGGGATGCCCGTGGCGGAGGCAATTTCTGCCATTCAGCAGACAACCCGGCGCTACGCCAAACGACAAACGACATGGTTCCGCCGGGAAACATGGATGTGGCCTGTCGATGCCTCCGGCAGGCGTTCCGGGGAAATGGCTTTGTCCATTGAGAGGGAAGTACGATCGCAAATTAAGGGCCCCTAATTCTCAATTAATTATAGTCCGTGTGGTAATTTGTGAGCAGGCGCGGGGTGATTTGTCAAGGACGGTTCTCTACGGGAAAACCCTACTCATCTTCGCGCCGCAGGTCTGAGAAAAGTGGCGTCAATGAAGCTGAGTCCGCGGTTTTTCGTCGGAATTCTTTACATTTCTTCACTGAGAATAGAGGTTATAGAATACTTAATAATCTCATAAACGGCTTGTAATGAACAATATGTGACTTATTTTAGGAAATTGGCACTCTGATTGCTTTCATATTTTTACTAGAAAAATCGCGATTACCGGTAAAAATATCAATCTGTCATTAATTTAATTGATTTCCAATTCCATGTTCCTCTCTCTCCGGTCCCTTTCGTCCAGAAAATTGCGCCCGTTTGCCGCGGGTTTTCTCGCCTCGGTTTTCACCGTTTCGAGCGCCTCGGCGGTTTCCACTTCCGTCTCAACTGCATCCCTGTCGTTCCGCGTGACCTCCTCTAACGGGCCGCTGCACTTTTCGTCCCCGAACCTGAATGGCGAGGGCTTACTCACCGCAGTTCCGCCGCCCGCGGTGGCCGGTTATTCAGACAGCACGGGCAATAATTCTCTTTCCGGAAGTGATGCCATCGGAGCCAATACGGTGAGCACCTCGTCCTCCGTCAACGCCGACTCATTCTTTACCTCCACGTCGAGCGTCAGTCTCGCGCTTCCGCCCTTTTCCTCTTCGAGCGGGCAGGCGTCGAGCTACAATTACATCGATATCGACATCACGGATCTGCGGCCGGTGAACGGCTTTTTCGACATCAAGTTTTCGTCGGTGCTGGCGCAGTTGAGCCTGAACCTCGGGACGGATGCCAATGGCGTTTCCGCTTTCGGCGGCGCCTCTTGGTTTGTCTCTCTCAGTTACACGTTGCCCGGCGGGGATGAATCCGGTTCGAACACGCTCGCGTTGAGCAAGAGCATCGGCACCAGCGGGTCGTTCAGCGAAACCGGCACCTATACCAATTCGTTTCAATTCTCCGACATTCCCGCCGGTGCGACGGATGTGCAGCTTTACTGGGAAACCTCCGCCGAGGCGCGCGCATTGGAAGGGACACCGCGTTCGGTGCCGGATGGCGGAACGGCCCTTGTCCTCCTTGGCCTCGGTCTGGGCGGAATGGAATGCCTGCGCCGCAAATGGAACGGCGCGCATCTGCCCTCCGGAAATTGATTCCCCATCGCTGCGGGCGTAGTGCGCCGCCCGTTTTCTGTTGCAGCAAAATGCACCGCCCCTCAGACTGGCGGTTCATTTTTCGCCGCTATGCTCAACATCAAACCCGCCTCGTCCTGTCAGTATGATTGCCTTTCCCTTGGTGAAATCATGCTTCGTCTTGATCCGGGAGAGGGCCGTGTGCGCTGTGCGCGGGAGTTTCGCGTCTGGGAGGGCGGCGGCGAGTATAATGTAGCACGGGGCCTGCGGAAGTGCTTTGGATTGCGTACTGCCGTCGCCACGGCGTTTGCCGACAATGACGTGGGGCGGCTCGTGGAGGACTTCATCATGCAGGGCGGCGTGGATGTCAGTCTGATCAAATGGGTGCCTTACGATGGCATCGGCCGCACGGTCCGCGTGGGCCTCAACTTCACCGAACGCGGCTTCGGCATTCGCGGCGCACTCGGGGTGCCGGATCGCGGCAATACCGCTGCCAGTCAGCTCAAGCCCGGGGATATCGATTGGGAGGACATCTTCGGAAAACGCGGCGTGCGCTGGTTTCACACAGGCGGAATCTTCGCGGCGCTCAGCAACACCACACCGGAGGTCGTCATCGAAGCCGTGCAGGCGGCGCATCGTCACGGAACCATCGTTAGTTACGATCTCAATTATCGCCCCAGCCTGTGGAAGACCATCGGCGGCAAGGCCCGTGCGCAGGAAGTGAATCGCCGCATCGCGAAAGACGTGGACGTCATGATCGGCAATGAGGAGGACTTCACCGCGAGTCTCGGATTTGAGGTCGAGGGTGTCGATGAGCACATCAGCAGCATCGAAACCGCCAGCTTCCAGCGCATGATCGAACGCGCCGTGAAGGAATTTCCTAACTTCAAGGTCGCCGCCACTACTCTGCGCACCGTAAAGACCGCCACCATCAATGACTGGGGCGCGATCCTCTGGCACGACGGCAAATTCCACGAAGCCACCCATCGCCCGGGACTCGAAATCATGGATCGCGTGGGCGGCGGCGACAGCTTTGCCAGTGGTCTCATCTACGGCTTCCTCACACACAACGATCCTGCCAAAGCCGTCAACTACGGCGCCGCCCACGGCGCTCTCGCCATGACCACCCCGGGCGACACCAGCATGGCCAGTCTGGCGGAAGTGGAGAAGGAAATGAAGGGCGGCAGCAAACGCGTGGAACGATAGACTCTGCCGCGCTCACCACGTCGCGGTAAGGCGCGATGGATTCCTTCCCGCCATGCCCAAACGATTCAATCCCCGCGTCCAGGCGAAAGCCAAAAAGGGTCAGGCTTCCCCGCCGGCTCCAAAGGTTCCGTGGACCGGAAAACAATTGGCGCTGATGGCACTGCCGGGCGCAATGTTTTCAGTGATCTATCTCGCCGTAATCCTGATCTTCGATGCCGTTTACAAGCCGGTGGAGAAACGCTGGCCAAAGAACTTTGAAGAATGGTCCGGGCATTTCTGGACCTCGAGCCTCGCCGCCATCGGCATCGGCGGGGCCATCGGTGTATTCCTGTGTATCCGTTTTGCATCAAAATTGTCCCGCGCCAGGCAGCCCGGCAAATCGCTTCCGCGCGAGGAGATCGCACTGGCCGCCTTTTACCTCTTCCTCCTCAATGCCGCCATCGGCTACGGCGGCGCATTCCTCGTCGAGCAGTTCGGACGCCTGCACCAGCGCCCGCGGATCGAGTATCCGGCAAGCTGGAAATCCGCGAAGCAGTGAGCAGAAGAGCGAACGTACTGCCCGTCCACCCGTTGACACCCCGCATCGCTGGCGCACAGTCGCCGCCCTATGCGAATTTTATCGGGACTGCAGCCTACGGGGCGACTCCATCTGGGAAACTACTTCGGAATGATGGAGCCGGCCATTCGTCTTCAGGATGAAGGCGAGGCGTTTTATTTCATCGCGGACTACCATTCCCTCACGAGCATCTTCGACCCGAAGGTGCGCCGGCAAAACTCGCTGGATCTCGCCATCGATTTCCTCGCCTGCGGTTTGGACCCGGCGAAGGCCACCTTCTTTCGCCAAAGTGAAGTGCCCGAGGTGACGGAACTGGCATGGATTCTCGGCACGCTGACACCGATGCCCATGCTGGAAAATTGCCACAGCTACAAGGACAAGACCGCGCGCGGTATGGTGGCGAATTCGGGCCTCTTTACCTATCCGGTGCTTATGGCCGCGGACATCCTCATCTGCGACAGCGACATCGTGCCCGTGGGGCGCGACCAGAAGCAGCACGTGGAGGTCACCCGCGATATCGCCGTCAAAATGAACAGCACCTACGGCCAGGTGCTCAAAGTGCCCGCCCCGCGCATCAAAGAGGAAACCGCCGTCGTCCCCGGCCTCGACGGCCAAAAAATGAGCAAGAGCTACGACAACATTCTCGCCATCTTCGAAGAGGAAAAATCCTTCCGCAAAAAGGTCATGGGCATTCTCACCGACTCCACCCCCGTGGAGGCTCCGAAGGATCCAACCAACAGCCTCATCGTCACCCTCTACAAACTCGTAGGCTCACCCGCGCAGGTCGCCGCCATGGAAGACGACTTTCGCCGCGGCGGCACCGGCTACGGCGACTTCAAAAAGCGCCTATTCGAATCCGTCTGGGAATACTTCGCCCCCATGCGCTCCAAACGCGCCGAACTCATGCAAAACCTCGACTTCGTCCATGAAGTCCTCCGCAAAGGCGCTGAGAAAGCCCGCGGTATCGCGCAACAAACGATGGATCGAGTGAGGAAGGCGACCGGATTGAGATAACGAACCTCATGACTGCCGGTGGAAAACGCCGGCTTCGATGAACCACTCTCGTTCAGTAATCCTCTCAGGAGCGTTGAATTGCAGCAGTCTCACGGAACGCGGCCCGTCGCCGACTTTGCTGCAATAAAAAGTCCCCGGAATTCAAAATGTTCGTCCCACAGGTCCCGGCGTGGATGATAGAGCCGCGTGAGTTCGCCCCCGTCAGGATCGATTGATACAAGATCGCTGCCCTTGTGCTGGTTACAGACGGCGCAGCAGAGAGCGAGGTTTTCTGCGACCGTCTCACCACCGTGCTTCTGCGCTACGATGTGATCGACCTGCAGCGGGAGGAAAGTCAGCAGCCCCGGTGTAAGACAGTATTCGCAACGGTCCCCTGCCCGCTCTTAAACTGCACGGCGAAGTTCCGGCGTTACCCTCGCGGCGTTCATGCCGCACGCGGATCGGCCTTCATCTTTACGAGCGCGCGAGCCTTGGCGGTTCTGACTAGATGCTCTACGCGCATAATCTCATCCCATTCCACCTGCTCCTCCGCAGTCAATGCACCATCTTTGCTCTTTGTCATTAGTGTTGTACTGCGCTCCACCACGGGACCGGAGGCGCGCAGCGCCAGCACTTCTTCCGGCGAAGGCAGCCCCGACAGGAATTCGACCACGCTCTGAAGATCACTTGTCTCGCGCTGGATTCGTTCCTTTCGGACGCGCAACCCGGCGGAAATGACTTCGGCGATCTCAGCCTCCTTTCCGGGCAGAAACGCCAGGTATTCATCCGGCAAATCCAAAGTAATCTTCATTCCGTAATCATGATATCGCGCGCCCGTCACCGCAAGAGGCCAAAAGGTGCCGTTGCGCCCTTGGAAGGAGGCTCTTTCGTCCGTATTACCCAGTATAACTCATGGACCTCCCCATTCGCCCCCGCCGCAATCGCAAGTCCGCCGCTGTCCGTGGTCTCGTGCGCGAGACTCGCCTTTCGCCGGAAAACTTCATTTACCCGCTGTTCCTCAGCGGCTCCGGGAGGAACGAGGACATCACCTCCATGCCCGGGTGCAAGCGCTGGTCCACCGCCGGCCTGCTGGATGAAATCGCAAAAGCTTCCGCCGCCGGCGTGAAGGCAGTCGTCCTCTTCCCGCGCATTCCGGACTCGTTGAAAACCCGTGACGCGGAGGAGGCCTGCAATCCAAAAGGCCTCGTGCCGCAAACCATTCGTGCAATCAAGGCCGCGCATCCTGACATCACCGTCATTACTGATGCCGCCCTCGATCCCTACAACAGCGACGGTCACGATGGTCTCGTCTCCGATGATGGCCGCATCCTCAATGACGATACGGTCGATGTTCTCTGCCGTCAGGCCCTTACTCACGCGGAAGCTGGCGCGGACATCGTGGCGCCCAGCGACATGATGGATGGCCGCGTCGCAGCCATTCGCGCCGCCCTCGACGAAGACGACTTTACGGACGTCAGCATCCTCAGCTACACCGCCAAGTATGCCAGCGCCTGCTACGGACCTTTCCGCGGCGCGCTGGATTCCGCTCCCAAATCCGGCGACAAAAAGACCTATCAAATGGATCCCGCGAATGTGCGCGAAGCCGTGCGCGAAGCCCTGCTTGATGAAGCCGAGGGCGCGGACATGCTCATGGTCAAACCCGCCGGCATGTACCTCGATGTCATCCGCGCCCTCCGCGAATCCACTTCCTTGCCCGTTGCTGCCTATCAGGTCAGCGGTGAGTATCTTATGATCAAAAGCGCCTGCGCCGCCGGCTGGCTGGATGAACGCCGCATCATCATGGAATCGCTCACATCCATTCGCCGCGCCGGCGCAGACATGATTCTCACTTACTTCGCGCGTCAGGCTGCGGAGTGGTTGGCCAGCGAGTGAACCCCCATGAACGAGCCCGCAGACATCCAGGCCATCGGCAGCGAGATCGCCATTCGCTGGTCGGACGGCAGCGAAACGTACTATCCCATGGAGAAACTCCGCGCGCTTTCCCCGAGCGCTGAAACCACGGGCGAGCGCGATCTCCTCGGCGTGAAGTACGGCGGCGATGAACGTACCGCCTTTCCCGGCGTCCGTGTCACTGGATGGCAATCGGTGGGCGGCTACGCACTCGTCTTCGCCTTCAGCGACGGTCACAAGACCGGCATTTACAGTTACGAATACCTCCGCGCGATCGCGAAGGCTCTGGAGAGTTAAAGCACACGGTGAAGACGGGCAGGCGGACTTGAACTTCCCCGTCCCGCGCTCATTGGTGCGTCTGTGAAAACGCCGCGCCTCTTCTCCGCCATTCGAAAATTCATTCCCGTTCTTTTATGCGTGGTCTCCCTAACGGAATTCTCCCGCGCCGGAGAGCCCCGCCCGCTCCTCGGTGAAATCGATCAGCGCTTCTGGCTCGAGAACATGCTGGTGCATCACGGCTATTCGCCGGAGGAAGTGAAGGAAGCTACCGGCATGAGCGCGGAGGAAATCGATGCGGCCCGAAAACGCTGGCAGTTTCCTTCTGCGCCTCCGCCGCGCACCGCTGCCGCCTTCCTAAAGGTGCTGCCGTATCCAGGCGGACGGCATCCGCGCCTGGGCTTCTTCGATGGCGCCGTCGATCCTCAGCGTGAGACAAAGCTCAGCGTTTTCACTCCGTGGGATCAGCGCAGCTATGCGGTCGTGGATGTGCCCGAAGCCATCTGGTCTAACCTCGGCCTGACGTATCTGGCCCACACGCATATCGACACCATTTGGAGCAAGCGGGGGATCGCGATGGAAAGGCTCGAATGGAGCCGCCGCGCGGATGGTGCGTTGACCTCCGAACGCCGACTGCCGAATGGCATCACTTTCGGTGTCAGGGCCGTGCGGCAGCCCCGGCATGTCGAGTTCCGTTTGTGGCTGCGCAATGGCTCGGCTCAGCCGCTCACAAATCTCCGTTCCCAGGTGTGTGTCATGCTCGGCCGCGCCGCCGGATTCACGGCACAATCTGAAACCAACAAACTTCTGGAGTCTCCCTTCTCCGCCGCCCGTGACGAAACGGGCCGCCGCTGGATCATTACCGCCTGGGATGGTCTGGACCGCGTTTGGCAAAACCCGCCGGTTCCGTGTATTCACTCGGATCCAAAACTGCCGGACTGCCCTCCCGGTGAAACCCGTGCGGCCCGTGGATGGCTGTGGTTCTACGAAGGCGACGACATCCGCGGCGAACTGACCCGGCTGCGCCGCACGTTTCTCGACGTTCCCGCCATTCCCGTGAAAACAAAGCTGGAGCCCGTGCCGGACAAACTCGTGGTCCTAACCTTCGACGACTCCGTCTCCTCACACTATCACGCTGTCCGCCCCCTCCTGAAAGAGCTCGGATTCAACGCCACATTCTTCATCACGGAAGGCTTCAACTTCCGCACTAACAAGAGCGACTACATGACCTGGGAGCAGATCGCCGAATTGCACCGCGACGGTTTCGAGATCGGAAACCACATCATGAGCCACATGGGCATTAACGCGGGATCGGTCTCCCGTCTGCGCGAGGAGGTGGAGTTCATTGCCAAAAAGTGCGAAGAGCACCACGTCCCGCGCCCGGTGAGTTTTGCTTACCCGGGCAATGCCATCCACCCTGCCGCTCTTCCCGTCCTGAAGGAGGCGGGAATCCAATGGGCGCGCCGCGGTGCGCAGCCGGAGTATGCTTATGAAACCGGTCGTGGCATCGCCTGCGAACCGCGCGAGGACCATCCGCTGCTGCTGCCAACCACCGGAGACGCCCGCCCGGCATGGACCATGGACGATCTTCAGCGCGCCGCCGGCATGGCCAAAGACGGCCACATCGCCATCCTCCAGTTCCACGGCGTGCCGGACCGCGAGCATCCGTGGGTCAACACTCCACCGGAAAAGTTCACCGAGTACATGCGCTGGCTCAAAGCGAACGGCTTTCGCTGCATCGCGCTCCGCGACCTCTCGCGTCACATCGATCCGGCCGACGCCCCCGCCGAGCCCTGGAGCATCATCGAACGGCGGCAGGCAATCATTGCCGGCAAAGCGCGCTGATTCGTGTTCGCGCTGCATCCCGGGCGTTTCTTCACACTTTCCTGACAACAAAAAGCCCGCAGTTGCACGCCGGCAACTGCGGGCAAAGCACTTCCTGTCACCTTACTGAGCCGTCGTCCAGGAACCGACGTTGTCTTTCCAGGTTTCCTCCTTCATGTCCTTCCCGAGCGAATAGACTACCGACTCCTTGTGGAGTTCCGCCGTTCCGCTGTTGACCTCGTCCTGGTTCGGATTGTCGATCTTACCGTTCAGGTCAAGGTCGATGGTCACCTTGTAGTGGCTGCCCCACGGATCAAGCAGTTCGGCACTCTCCTCGGTGCGGACGAGCCCGTTCAGTTTCTTGCCGTCGCCCTGGGTTTTGGCATCTTTGATGTCACCAAGGAAATTGACTTTCCGGGCGTTGTGCACCGGATCAAGACCGAGAAGGGTAAAAATAAGACCTTCCTCCGCGGAGGTGTCGGATTTGCAGTCGGTAGCCTTCGTGGCCGACATCGGCTCCGGCAGGTAATCGTACTGGCTGTGGTACTGGTCGATGGCGTTGTAAACGGTCATGCATGCTCCCTGGGCATCCGCTTTTTTGGCGCGGTCCATAACAAAACCATAGGCACCGAAGGCACCCGTGACCAGCAGGGCGACGATGGTGATAACGACGAGGAGTTCGATGAGCGTGAAGCCCCGGCAATCGCGGGCCGGGCGGGAAGTGAGGGAGAGGTTCATGACTGGGAGAAAAGATTGGGGTTGGATATGGGGGAATTTCCGCGATGATAAAGCAAAATATCCGGTTGGCCGGGAAAAAACAATGGATTTATTATGTAAATACAGGGTCGGGCATTCTCTTAAGCCCGCGAAGGGCCGGTGAGTAAGGAGAAATATGAGTCATAAGTTATTGAAAACAAGGATTTTAGAGTGGTTCAAGTCACCGGAGGCAAGGGCGGCGGACAAGTCGGAACTGGCGCGAATTTTGAAGATTCGTCCCGAAGGGAAGGCGGAATTGAGGGCTGCGCTGCGGGACCTGCTGGAGGAAGGAACGCTCGTCGAGGGAAAAAAGGGACGCTTCCGCCTTCCAGGAGAAGTTTCCGGAAAGGCCGGTTCCCCGGGAGGAAGTTTGCTCGTCGGCAAGCTCTCCGTCAGGCCCGGCGGACTGTTCTTCGTTCCGGACACGGGAGTTCCGGAAAATCTCCCGGCGATGAAGGCATGGGCCATCACGCCCGAGACCCTCCTGCCCGTGGATCCGGCGCGGGCGGCCACCGCTCTGGGTGGAGACAGGGTGTCCGTGAAACCCATGGCCCCGCCTGACAAAAGAGACCGGCGCGTCCGCGAAGTGCGCGTGCAGGTGGTCAGCGTGCTCGAGCGGCGGAATGAAACGATCCCTGGCACATTGCACGTGAAGGGTAAGCACGCATGGGTGCAGCCTGACGATCTCTTCCTGCCTGCCGTGGAAGTGCAAATCAGCGAACGCTCCCTGGCTGCCCCCGGTGATAAAGTGGTGGCGGCCGTGGATGACTGGCAGCCGCGCGGCAAGCGCCTGCGGGGACATCTCCTGAAGCGCCTCGGCGCGGCAGGCGAACCTGGCGTGGACGTGCTTGGCATCATTGCCAAACACCGTCTCCGGATGGAATTCCCGCGCGAAGTAGTACAGCAGGCGGAAGCCTTTCCTGACGAAATCCCGGCGGACGAAATTGCCCGGCGCGAAGACTGGCGGGAAAAACACGTCATCACCATCGACCCGTTCGATGCAAAGGACTTCGATGATGCCATCTGTGTCACGGATCTCCCCGGCGGCGGGTGGGAGCTGGCCGTCCACATCGCGGATGTTTCGCATTACGTTAGGCCCGGCACGGCTTTGGACAAAGAAGCCCTGCGCCGCGGCAACAGCACCTATCTGGTGGACCGCGTCCTGCCGATGCTGCCGGAACACCTTTCCAACGGCCTGTGCAGCCTGCGTCCGTTCGAGGATAAGCTGACACGCGCCGCTGTCATGACCTTCGATGACAAGGGCCGGCGCACAGGCCAGCGCTTTGTCTCCGCGGTTATTCGCAGCCGGCGGCGCTATACTTACGAAGAGGCGATGGCGACACTCAAGGAACCGCCAGGGCGCGACCCGGACGCGAAATTGATCCACCGCGCATGGAAACTGGCGTCGCTGATGCGGCAGCGGAGGTTCAATAACGGCTCGCTGGATATGCAATTCACGGAAGTGAAGGTGATCCTCGATGCCGAGGGGCATCCCGTTAGGTTTGCGCGCATCGCCTATGATGAAAGCCACCAACTCATCGAGGAATTCATGCTGGCGGCGAATGAAGCCGTGGCGGAGGCGATGCTGCGCAGCGGTCGCCCTGGCATGTATCGCATTCACGAGGATCCGGATCCCGCAAAGCTCGATGAACTGCGGGAGATTTTCATCGCCCACGGTTTCAGGTGTGGGGATCTGAAAGTGAAGGGAGAAATCCAAAAGGTGCTCAACGCCATCGAAGGCAAGCCGGAGGAGCACATTCTCAAGGTGGCGCTGCTGAAGAGTCTGAAGCGCGCCGTGTACAGCCCGGATTCCGTCGGGCACTACGGGCTTTCGCTGAGGCACTACACGCACTTCACCAGTCCCATTCGCCGCTATGCGGACCTCGTGGTGCATCGCGTGCTCGGGAATTTCACCGCCGCACCGGGCGCCAAAGGCTCCACGCGAACCCCCGACTATGCCGCCATGAAGGAGATGGCGGAGCACATCTCCACCACGGAACGCGCCAGTGCCGACGCGGAGATGGACAGCCGGCGCATGAAGGAACTCGAATTCTTCGAGCGCATCGTGAGCAGCGGAAAACGCGAAGTGTTCAAAGCCGTTATCACCCGGGTTCTGCCCATCGGCTTGTTCGTCGAAGTCGTGGACATTCAAACCCGCGGCATCGTTCGCGCCGGTGATCCCGCGTGTGGAGACTTTCGTTTCGATCACAGCCGCAACTGCCTCGTCTCGCGGAATGCCCGTCTCGTAATTCGTGCTTCGGATATTATCGATGTGATTCCCGTCGGCATCGAGCGCGAGCGCGGCACCGTGGTTTTCAAAATCACCGGAAAACCGGGTGCCGAGCGCCCCCGCGCTGCACCGATGACGCTGGAGCAGCACCGCAGACCGAAAGAGGGGCGTCCTCCGCGGGAAAGCCGCACGCCGCGGCCCGGCCGCAAACCGCGAAAAAGCCGTCCGCCTCGCGAAAGCCGCAACAAACGAAAAGGACAGCAGTAAGAACCCTTTCACTGCTCAAGGCTGGTTTCAGACGTGTCCGCTGCACCTGATGCGGCAGGTTATTGCGCGGCCACTCTGTCCGGCATGGGTGCCGCCAGTACATGAATTGACGACCGTGCCCGGTTTGGAGGATTCGGCATTCACGGAAAATAAGGGGCATTAAAAATGCATCGTTATAATAATATAATAGGATAGTGCGGGTGCCATAGCCGCCATTCCTTCAGTAACCGGGAGGGGCGCGCTGAGTGTTATTCTTATAAACCGTACTCCACGGGAAATAACATATAGCACTATACGGAATTTACCTTATGAAATAAGGTGAAAAACCTTGTCATTGTTCATGAAATCCAATAATGACGCATTTAAATGCCTATGAAAACATACCCTGTCACATCTGCAGTCGTCCTCCTTGCATCGGTTTCCTGCACCGTTGCCGCCACCATTACCGGCCTCACGCCGAACAGCAGTACTACCTCCACATCCACAGCCATCACGTTTGACAACGGCGCGGTGCCTGGGCAGTCCGGTATCCTGCCGATCACCAATAAAGGGCAATATTACAGTACGAAC
This sequence comes from Verrucomicrobiales bacterium, assembly GCA_035550135.1. Taxonomy (GTDB): domain Bacteria; phylum Verrucomicrobiota; class Verrucomicrobiia; order Verrucomicrobiales; family V1-33; genus V1-33. The sequence continues at coordinate 13,027 of DASZQB010000013.1, read as the reverse complement.
CCCATCGAATCCAAATGGTATCCGGACAAATTTACGCTGAATTACTACAGCGGCAGTACGTTGATGCTCAGCGCAGTGCTCGCGCCGCCCTACCTCACGATGATGCAAAACATCGGAGGATCGGGTGGCACCGCATGGGGCACCTACGGAACCACTTACCTGGATTTCAACCACACGGATTATGCGGGAACGCGCCAGGCGGTCTTCGGTCAATCCAACAACACCATACCATGGGCTTACATGACGAATTCAACGTCGTCGTTCGTCAGCAAATGGAATCTGAACCCCGGAACAGAGATGATGGAGCGCCGTGTGGCCGGGTCCGGGCAGATGGCGTTGATACGCACGGAAACGGACCTGGTTCCCTCCACGGGCACCATCGAGGTCAATGGACAGGCGGGCACCTCCAATGGCAGCACCCAGTTTTTGACAAATTCCCCCATCTATCTTTGGTCGGGAAGTTATAACAGTGGAGCGACGATCGCCGACTTCCCCGTGATGCGCGCCGGAGGTGCCAACCACCTGGTGGAGGTATTCAAACGCCCGGTAAATTTCGCCGCCGTGGGAACCACCAATACGCCGGTGATCGTGCTCGACCCGGCGCAGGAGAAAATATTCATCAACGGCCAGGCTGTGGCGGTTTCCAACGGCACCGGTGTATTTTCCGGTTTGACGGTAAACGGAGCCGCAAGTGTGACCGGCAGCACGACCATTACCGGCGCAGCGAATGTCGCTGGCACGTCCACTTTCAACAACGCCCGCACCAGCCCCGCCAATTCCAACACTCTGGTTGTAAAGACTAATACGGACTACTCTATCAATGCTCAGGGCGTTGCCGTCGTCCCGGCGGCACCGGGTCAGGAACTCAGCAACGCCCTGCGCATTACCGAGGAGGGAACCATCCTCATCAAGCCTCAGGGAGGAATTCCCATGGGGGCGTTTGTCAACGGCCCCAGACCGTGAGCCGTTCCGCCCGCATGAAAACCTCATCCCTGAATTCGCATGAAAGCAATCACCTGCGTCAAGGTATGGCTGGCTCTTTTTGTAACGTGCGCCGGGTTGTCCATCGCACAAAATCCCCCCGCACCCTCATGGTGGCTTGACCGCGGTGCCGTCACTGCGGGAGCTTCCAATGATTTCGCCATGGTCAATACCGGCCAGGCGCGATTTTTTGTTCAACAGGCACTCCGGGAATCGACATTCCGGGTTCCCAGGTTGCTCAGCCGGGGCGAATATGCCTTTTACAACAGCGTTCTGACTCTGGCGGCCCCCGGAATCCGCGACTTTGCTGCGATCACCACCGGCGAACTCCGCGCCCTGCTCTCCCCGCTCCAGTTGGACTGGGGAAACCGCATTCCGCTGCCAGCCAATGTAAACACTATTGCTCCCGCCCCCAATGATTTCAGTCCGGTCAATATCGGCCAGCTGAAAACCATGAACTTCTTCTCCTATTACGGGGCGCCCGCGGTGGCGGCGAACGTGCCCGTAATTTCCGAAGTGCTTACAGGTGCCAATGGTTTCATAGAAATTGCAAACCTTACCGGCGCTAATATCGCCGCTCCCTCCGACTATTACATTGTGTTGGATGTAGGCTATCGCGATGGAAACCGGCCCGATCCAATGAGCGGTTTTTCCCTGCCTTCCGCGGCCCTCGCTTCGCAGGCGCGGATTCAGGTTTCCCCGGCAAACCTCCTTACGGTCTACGTGCCTGGAACGAATCTGCTGACGGACTGCCTTCGCATCGTGGAAATCATGTACAATTCCAAAGGAAACGACACGCTGGAGTACGTGGTCCTGCGAAACTTCGGCGCAGTTGCCCAGAATATCGCCGGGGTCCGGTTTGTCGGGTCCAACGCAGGAGGCGATGGTGCTCCTGATTTTACTTTTCCAGGCAACCAGCCGGCACTGGCGCCGGGAGGCATCGTGGTGCTGACGAATCTCCCTGCTGCATTCACCGCCCGGTTTCCCCAAATCCCCGGTGGCAGCGTTGTGAGCTGGCTGAACGCCCTTCAGCCCTTGAGCAATGCCGGCGAAACTCTAACAATATTTACGCCGGCTCCGGGCCCGGTGCAGATTCAGGCGGTCACCTACGATGATACAACTCCGTGGCCCACTGCGGCGGACGGCGAGGGGGCCTCGCTGGTCATCCGCGATCCAGGAAATCTCGCTGCGGGAGGGGCGAATTGGGTGGGCATTATCGGCGGCAATCCTCAGCGCCTTCCCCTTCCTCCATTGGCAACCTCCGGTCAGTATCTTTCTCTGTATTTGAACGATAACACCCGCGAGCAGGAGTTTTTCCCCGCGCTCCCCGATATGGATCTGAACGCCACCCAGTCCTTCAATCTGGACGACAACGCCGTCTCGGCGACAACTCAGATGGCATGGACGTTTGCGGCCCCCACTCCCGCCGCCGTCAACAATGCAGGGACTCTCAGCGTGACGTCACCGCCGGTCATTTCCGTTAGCGGCGGTGGTGCCGCTGTTGACGCTGCGGGCCGTGGTGTCATCGCGGGGGCAGGCGGGATTTCCATCACTCTGTCTCATCCCAAAGCAGGCATTAGCGGGTCCGAAATCCGCTACACCCTGGACGGACAGGATCCCCGGGGCGGCACGGCGGCGACCTACACTGGGGCCATCTCCCGCAGCGCCACCACGGTGCTGCGGGCCGTGCTCCGCATGCCGGCGGGAGGCGCAGGCTATGCATTCTCCGATCCCGCGTGCGCCACCTTCGTGTATGCCCAGCAGGTCAACACTCAAACTCTGCCCGCGGGCGTGGGCAACATGGTCGGCGCTATACCGCTCGATTACCAAATCGATCCCGATATGCCCGCCGCCCGCCTTCCTGATTTTCAGGCCGGCCTCACCAGTGCCACGGTCCCTTCTCTCTTCTTCACGCTGAATCCCGCAGACATCGTGGACCCTGACAACACCACCGCCACACTGGGCCTCTTCACACCGGATGCGGTGCCCCGGCCAGTGCCCGCCCACATGGAATTTTATGATCCCGCCAACCCGGCAAACAGTGTCGCGACACGTGTTCGATTGGAGGCCTCGGGCGATTCGACCATCTCCTGGGGTGTCACAAGGAAAAAATCCATGAAGATCTCCCTTGGCAACAGCGAGGACAGCGGCATCGCGGCGGACTTTTTCGGAGACGGCCTCTCATGGGCGGGAGAACTGCAAATTAAAGGAGGCGGTCACGATACATGGCATGTGGCATGGGGCACTCAATTTTACGAGAACGCCACCTATCTCACGGACCAAATGGCCGGTGCCACGTTGCGCGCCATGAAAGACACATTCCTCCCCGGGCAGGTGCCTGACGCGTCGCGAATCATACAGCCCCGGACGCGAACCGTGCAGGTCTATATCAACGGGCTCTACTGGGGTGTCTATTTCCTGTTCGATAGAGCATCCACTTCGTGGGCCGCCACGCAAACCGATCGCGTTGATGACGATTTCGACATGAGAGACGACGGATTCGAGGCCTCGCTTTACACTCTCAACGGGGTCAATCAGGAGGCGTATATCGACTATGTCCTCACCGGCTTATTCCTTTCGGTGGGCGACTGGCCAGGGAACAATAACCGCACCGTCTGGCAGAAGAACCCGGCTTTGGCCCAAATGCACTTCTTCCATTGGGGCTCTGAATATCAGACGATGGAACTGGCCACCGATGTCGATCCCGCACCCAACGGCACTCCTCCAAGATGGAATGATATCCCCCGTGCGGGGGGTGTGCCTTCCAATCCTGGCGGTGCCGTTACCCTTTTCTTCAACAGCAGGCTGAATGCCGGTTTCCGCGCTCTGGTGCTTCAGAGGCTCAATGCCAACTGTTTCGGCAGTGCGCCTCTCTCGCCCGCAGGGCTTCTCGCCCGTTTCAACGCACTCGCAGCGGTTTTTGCTCCCCTCGCCATCTGTGAATCGGCCCGCTGGGGAGATGGCTACAGCACCGTGCCCGCCGACGTTGCCTATGGGCCGGCCAGCACAAATGCCGGAAGAGCGCTCCAGTGGGATACCGCAATTAACCGCGCTCGCCGGTTCATCCAGGTTTATCCTCAGCAGTGCTTCCAATGGTTGCGCGATCTGTTCGGATACACTCTGGTTGAACTTCCGGCGTATCCACCGCCTCCACCCTGATATGTGATGGCGTTACTTCGCCCCCGTCACCGTTTTCCAGTCGAGAGCGAAACGCGCGAGGTATTTTTTCACACGGTCGCTGTCATTGGTGACCGCCCGTTGAGTGCGCGAGGCCGCGAAAAGCTTGCGCCCCGCCTCAGCCATCGTGCGGCTCCCGCGACAAATGCGGATGACCGTGGCGAGCTGGACGCGATCGAAGAGATCGATCGCGTCCAGCTTCTCTTTTGAGAGCAGCGCGGCAAGAAGTGCCTCGTCATCGGGCGATTGCGCCGCTTCACAATGAGCGGGAGCCAGCTTTTGCCAGCGTTCCCGCAGGCGCTCGATTTCCTCCTCCACAAGTGACTCGTTGATCCGCCCGCGTGTGGCGAGCGTGGCCATGCGGGTGACCGCCGCATTGAGATCGCGGAAATTCGCGCGCCACACCGCTTCGGGACTGCGCGCAAACTTTAGAAAAGCGTCACGCGCCTCCTTATTGAACGAGACCTTGCGGCCATGGCGTTCGGCGAAGCGCTCCAGCTCATATTCAAGGTTCGGTGCAATGTCTTCGCGGCGCTCGGCAAGACCGGGCAGAGAGAACGTCCACACGTTGAGCCGCGCCAGCAGGTCCTCGCGGAACCGGCCATCGCACACCCGTTCTTCAAGATCCCGATTCGTCCCCGCGATGAGTTGAAAATCACTGCGCACCGTCTTGTCCGCGCCAAACGGCGTGAAGACTTTTTCCTCCAGCGCCCGCAGCAGCATCGCCTGCTCATCCATCCCAAGTTCTCCAATCTCATCGAGAAAGAGCAGTCCCGCATCCGCCTCCCGCAGCAATCCGGCGCGTTCCGACACTGCGCCGGTGAAGGCTCCCTTCACATGTCCGAACAGCGTGCTCATTGCTGCATCCCCGCGCAGCGTGGCGCAGTTCAGCTCCACGAATTTCCCGCGCAGCCCGGACCGCTGCCGCAGTTCAAAAATACGCCGCGCCAGCAGACTCTTGCCCGCGCCCGTAGGCCCTGTTAGGAGCAGCGCCTCGCGCGAGGACGCCGCCACCCGCTCGATCCGTTCGATGAGCGCATTGAACGCCTTGCTCTTTGTGGCAATGCCGCTCTTCAGATGCTCCTGCGTTTCCCTGTGCTCCTGTGCAAACCGCGTCTGCAGCCGGTCATAGCGCGCAAGATCGAGATCGATGATATCCAGGCGCCCCTCCGCGCGCTTCCTGCTGTGCGCCTGCTGTTTGGGTGCGGATTGCAGCAGCTTCCCAGGCAGGTGGCGGCTCTCCGTTAGGAGAAACAGACAAATTTGCGCCACGTGCGTGCCGGTGGTGATGTGAATGAAGTATTCCTCTTTGTCAGGATCGAAGGCGTAGCCGCGGGCAAACGCAAACAGCCCGTCGTAAACACTCTCAAAGTCCCACGGGTTCTCACCGATATGGATCGCGTGTCCCCGCACCTCCGTACCCGGCGAAGCACCGCGCATGTCCAGCATCACCCGCTCCGCCATTTCCTGCCAGCGGCTCTCATAGAGCAGCTCAAAACGATCCACCTTCCAGTCCGCCTGCTGCACCACCGACACCGTGGGCCGCCACACCCCCCATCGGTCATGCCCCGCCGCCGCGTCGAGACGCGTGCCAAGAAGACCAAGAACGACCGTTTTGGATTTGGTCATCAAGGGTTCGTTCAGTGTTTCGCTGCCCATGCCTTCACCCGTTGATTCAAGAAAGACATCATCCTCGCATCCGCAATGCACGGGATGATATCGATCGGACACAGCCGCCCGTCCGGAATCCTCAACACATTGCCAGGATGTGCGTCGAATATAGCGAGCTCCTCAGTCGCATTCCAATACGTCTTCTGCCCCGCGGCCGCAAAGCCCAGTGAACGCATCCACTCGATGACATCCTCCTGCGAAGGCTTCTTGCCGACAACAAGCGGCTGCGCCGTGACAATCCTCACTCCGGACTCATTGGAAACGACACCAAGGACTCTGGTGCCATCACCGAACATGCTGTCCGACAAGGCTAATCTGTTGAGATACTCCAGCGGTTTCGCCTGAACCAATTCCAGCTTTCCCCACTGGCAGGATCCGACGTGCCCATAATTTCCCCTCTGCGTGATCTTGATGAACCGCTGCCGTTCCGGATCGAAAATTATCTCGTGTTCTACGCCCGGACTTTCCGAGCGGAGGCCGATACTTTTTCGTTCGATCCAGCGGCCCCTTTCGGTTGCCCATGAGGCGAGGGCTTCCTGTTGGAGAAAGAGACCCCAAGGTGGTTCTCCACCTGCGCCCAGGCTTCTTCGGAGGTCAGCCGCGATTGTCCCCGGATCGCTTCCAGGCTGTTGCCAAATCTTGGAACTTTCTTCATTGTCCGGGAGTGTAGCCACAGGTGACGGGATTGCACATCGTTTCTGAAAAACCGCGCGTCAAATCAAGCCTTGGGAGCAGTCTTTTTGGAAAAGCAAACATCAATTTTGGGGATAATTCAATATCTTTTCGGATAATTGCTGCTGGTTCACAGCACTCCCCTTTCTTGCGTGCCGTTGATTTTTTTCGCCGTATCCTTTTGTTAATCAACGAACTGTGAGTTCGTTGGCTTTCGTTTATTCGAATTTGGCATGCGGAACGCTTTGACCAGGGGCCTGCCTCTTCGTGCTGCCTGCAGCCCGGCGGCAGTGCAACTCGCGCGCGCTTCACCACACCTTCTCACCGCATCCTTTTCTCATGAACATCACCCTCCACAAAACCACCGACGCCGAAGGATTCATCCCGGCGCCTGACAACAACGGTAAGCCGATCACCGTGATCGGAACGGACGCCATCCGCGATAACTTCGACCAAACCTGCCTCAAGCAGGCGCTCAACTCCCGTGGCGCGCCTGGCGTTACGGATCTCGTCCTGAATCCCGACGCTCACGCCGGATACGGCGCGCCGGTGGGATGTGTAATGGTTTCTCCTACACACATTTATCCGGGCCCGGTGGGTGTGGACATCAAGTGTTCCATGAGCCTCCTGCAGCTCGATCTGCCGGAGGACGCGATCACTGACAAGCCAACCCGCCGCGCGTTGATCAACGCCATCGTCGAGCGCACGCCGACAGGTGCTGGCCAGGGCCAGCGCTCCGCGAAGAAGTCCCGGCGCGTTTCCCGCGAGCTTGGATTCCAGGCAGTGACGGAGGGCGCCAGCCGCGCTGTGTGCGAACAACTCGGCATCCCGCCGGAATGGGCGGAGCGCTGTGAAGACCACGCGCACGGAGTGTCGTCAGAACTCGGCGCGCGCCTGGAGTGGATCCTCGCGCAGGACCGCATCCGCAACTTCGCCGACAAGATGCAGCAGTTGGGCTCCTACGGCGGAGGCAATCACTTCGGTGAATGCGAAGTGGTGCAGGTGTCCGACCGCCCCAGCGTGCAAAAAACCGCCGAGACCTTTGGCCTCCGCGACAAACACGTCGCGTTTTTGAGCCACTGCGGCTCCCGCGGTTTTGGCAATCTGCTCGCTCAGGGACAGTTCCGCGACCTTGAAAACAAGTTCCGCACCTGGAGCCTGCCGTTTCCCGCCGCGGACCGCCAGCTTGTGTACGCGCCGCTGGGAACGCCGGAAGCTGACGCCTACCTGAACGACATGGCGCTGGGGGCGAACTTCGCCACGGTGAATCACCTGCTGATCAACGCGCTCGTGCTGGAAGCCTTCCAGGAAGTCCTCCCGGGCGTCACGGGAAAGCTGGTGTATTTCATCAGTCACAATATCGCGCGCGAAGAAATCGTGGATGGCAAAAAGGCGTGGGTTCACCGCAAGGGCGCCACGCGCGCCATTCCGGGCGGCCACTTCTCGCTCGCTGGCACGCCGTTCGCGGCGACCGGTCACCCGATCCTTCTCCCTGGCAACCCGCGCGACGGCTCCGTTGTGATGGTCGCGCAGGCCGGCGCGGAAAAGTCCTGTTATTCCGTGAACCACGGCGCGGGACGCTGCATGGGCCGCAAGGAGGCAGCACGCCGACTCGATCAGAAGACCGTGGACGAGGAGTTCGATGCGAATGACATCCTAACCAACTGCCGCCGCTATCCGATCGACGAATCCCCCGCTGCCTACAAGGACTTCAAGGAAGTCCTCCGCAGCGTGGAAGCCGCCGGTCTCGCCAAACCCGTCGCGACTCTGAAAGCCCGCTTCGTCATCAAGGACGCCGACAAGGCGGACGATTGATGCTGCCATCATTCGGTCCCCGGTCGCACCGCTCTCGTATGGGCGGTGCGACCACGCTTCCCCGGATCAACTCAACCGCCGGGGCAGTTCCGCCGCATCCTGGAACAATTGCCATTTCGCCTCGTCGATCCCCTCGAACGTCTTGCGATAACGATCAGAGTCCCGCGTGCCGCCCGCGACATCCCGGATAAAAATCCGCATCACGCGCTTCGGATGTTTGCGGGCCAGCGCCGCGAAAATTTCCGGGTCCTGCTCGCTGGAATCCCCCACCAGCACCACCGGCCGCTGCGACCACCGCTCCATGAGCGGCTCGATGCGCTGACGCTTGAACTCGTTTTGCGTTCCCACAAACGCCCAAATCGTCGCCGGTTCCGCAAAGCGCAAATGCTTCATGTGCCATGGGCCGGCAGGGAAGCCGTGTCGCTCGCGGAAAGCCTCCAGCGGCCGGTAAAGCTGCCACGGACTCCCGGTGACATAACAGAATCCCGCACCCGCCTCCGCCCACGCCTGATACACACCGGCCATTCCCTCCACCGGCAAAAAGGGCCTGCAAAACGTATTCAGTTTTACCTCCTCGAAATTGCCGATGGAGGTAATCTTGATCGTGTCATCCACGTCGGAGATCACCAGCGGATCTTCGCTGTCCGGCAAAACACACGCCGCCCCGGTGAATTGCCGTTCATCACCGGGCCGCGTCACCGCCTGCAGGGGAATCCGCCCGTCTCGCAGCGCCGCGGCCACTGCATCGCCCGCCAGTGTCAGGACATTGAGAAAATGCCCGTTCGCTCCGGACTTGGGCAGCACATGCACGTCGCTCCCCACACGCACCGGCACCGCCTTTCCCCGCTCGTTGTCCACCAAAAACAGCTTCAGACGCTCCCTCAGCACATCACACTCCAATTCCGTTAGGAGTTCCGTCCTCAGCCTCAGCGCCTTGACGCCGAGCGCCCGGATCAGCGGACGGCTCTCCTCTTCGAAAATGACTCCGTGAATCTCCAGCTCCCACGCCCCCGGCTTCGCGCGCGATGGCCACGCCGCGCTCGTATAGAACGTCACACTCTCGTCGAATTTGATAGGCGATTTCATGGCGCGACCCATTGTGTCTGCGACGGTCTTCATTTCCACCTGATTCATTGCAGGAAATCCACCACGCAAAAAGGCTGGAACCGCCATGGTTCCAGCCTTCGCAATTGCTGTCCGCCGTCAACGGATTGGCTCAATACTCGCAGTCCACTTTCTCGTGGTTCGCGTTCTCCATCTGCCGGCAGCGTCCGGGCTGCGGCACAGGATAACGCCCATCCTTGTCCGGCATCACCGGCGCCGGCCCATCGATCGTCAGTGCGCCCACATTCGGCGCGAATTCGTGCGGATGATTCAGCATCTGGTCAAACGTCACCTCCTTGCCCGTGTGCGCGGCCATGCGGCCCATGCTGGAGGCGATGCTCGCCTCCACGCCGCGCTTCACTTCGTTGTAAGGCGTATTGTTGATGATCGCCGCCGCCAGATCGTCCCACTCCGTTTGATAGGGATTCGGCTCCGGCGGGTCCTGCGGAAATCTCCAGATCTCCGTCCCGCGCTTCATCAGGTGGTCCTTATAAGTGCGGCACACGCCCGGCGTGTGACCGCTGTTGCTGATCACGGCGCTTCCCTTCGTCCCGTCGGCATAGCTGGCGGACTGATCCTTGCAGCCCGTCATCGTGCGCCCTTCCATGTGCAGTTTCGTGCCGTCATCGAACGTGTATTCCACCGAGTAGGTATCCAGATTCTGATCGATGTAATCGCCGCGGAAATGGCGTCCGCCCAGCGCGTGCGCCTTCACCGGCCACTTGCCCTTCATCCAGCAGCACTCGTCCACGAAGTGGATATAGAAGTCATTGAAGAGTCCGCCGCTCGCCCACAGGAAGCTGTGGAATCGCTCGATTTGATAGAGCACCTCGGACTTGCCCTCCGGCTTTCTCAGCGAGAACGCGGACGCCACCGGGCCGTGCATCCGGTAGGTGCGCATCGAAAGAATGTCCCCAATCTCTCCGTCCTCGATCCGCTGCTTCAGCGCCTGCCGCGCGCGGCAGTGGCGGACCATCAGGCCCACGCCGCACTTCAGGCTCTTTTTGTCCGCCTCGTCCGCCAGCGCTATCAATTCCTTCGATTTCGCCCCGTCCGCGGTCAGCGGCTTTTCCATGAAGACGTGCAGGCCGCGCTCGATGGCATATTTGAAATGCAGCGCGCGAAACGCCAGCGGCGTCGTGAGAATGACGATGCCCCCAGGCTTGATCGCGTCCATCGCCTGCTTGTAGGCATCGAACCCAATGAAGCGCCTTTCTTCCGGCACGTCGATCTTGTCCGGCTTCCGGATCTCATTCTGAATGCTCTTCAAACTCGCATCCGGCTTGCCCCCGAATACATCCGCCATCGCCATCAGCTTCGTCGGCAGGCTCACCACATTGAGCGCCTGCGCCGCCGCCCCGGTGCCGCGGCCCCCGCAGCCCACGAGGGCCACTCCCACCGCATTATCCTCCGCGGCATGGACAAAAGGAACAGACATCCCGGCAAAGGCGGACGCAGCGGTGACGCCGGTCGTCTTGCGGAGAAATTCGCGACGGGTGGAGAGAGGTGATGTGCTCATAGCGAGCGCGATGATTCAACCGCCCGCCGCCGCGGCAAGAGGAACTTCTTCCGCGAAATCCTCTGAAAGTACCACTATTCTTAAATATCGTCGTCGCCCCCGTCCGACGTCACCCCGCGCAGTTTGGCCTCGATGAAGTCATCGATATCACCATCCATCACCCCGGACACACCGCTCGTCTTCACCCCCGTCCGGTGATCCTTCACCATTTGATAGGGCTGAAAGACGTACGACCGTATCTGGCTTCCCCAGGCGATTTCCCCCTTCTCCCCGTACTGCCGCTCGATCTCGGACTTCTTCTTGTCCTGCTCGATTTGATACAGTTTCGCCTTCAGCATCCCCATCGCCAGCTCCTTGTTCTTGCCCTGCGAGCGCTCATTCTGACACGCCACCACCACGCCGCTGGGTTTGTGCGTAATGCGCACCGCCGTCTCCACCTTGTTCACGTTCTGCCCGCCCTTGCCCCCCGCGCGATAGGTATCGATCTCCAAATCCTCCGCGCGGATTTCGATCGGCAGGTCATCCTCCACCTCCGGCACCACATCCACGGAACAAAACGAAGTGTGCCTCCGGTTTTGCGAATCGAACGGCGAAATGCGCACCAGCCGGTGCACCCCCCGCTCGTTCTGCAAATACCCGAACGCATACTGCCCCGTCACCTTCATCGTCACCGAGCGGAACCCCGCGCCCTCACCTTCGGTAAAGTCCAGCATCTCCGCCGTCATCCCCCGCCGGTCCGCCCAGCGCGAATACATCCGGTAAACCATCCCCGCCCAGTCACACGCCTCCATTCCTCCCGCCCCCGCATGCACCGTCAGGAACGCATTCGACGTATCCAGCGGACCGCTCATCAGCGTTAGGACTTCAAACTCATGCACCGCCTTTTCCATCACGGGAAACTTCTCCTTCGCCTCCAGCCGCGACGGCAGATCATCGTACTCGATCGCCAGTTCCACGAGAGCATCGAAGTCGGCCACCCGCTTCGAAAGCTCCTGAAAAGTCTTCAGCTTTTGGTCGATGGTCGCCCGTTCACTGGTCACAGCGCGGCCCTTGTTGGGATTATCCCAAAGATCCGGCGCATTCAATTGCTGTTCCAGTTCCGCAAACCGCGCTTCCAGCCGCGGCAGGTCAAAGATACCTCCGGAGCTCGCCCAGCCGCGTGTGAAGCGGTGCTGTATCGAACGCCTGGAGGTCGATCGTCATTGCTTTGTTCGTCTGATCCATGAGAGCGCGCAAAAGCATTACGAAATCAGGATGTGCAAGGGAGTTTTGCAATTCCCCCGCACTTCGCATCCCCGCCGCACATATCAGTGTTAGGAGCCGGAAAGCCCGTAGCAAGACCGTCTCGGCCTTGTGAGCACGGCCAAATAGCACGCCCGCAACGCTACTGCGCCGACGGCCCCCGCTTTGCAAAAACCTCCCGGCACGACTTCGCACACCAGCTCACCATGCACAGCGGACCAAAAGGAAGAACGATCAAAAACGGCGCCAGCAACCCCGCGCCAATCCGCCAGTTCCGGTTCGTGAATTTGCCCGCTTCAAGCTGCCCCCGAAACCAGAAACAGGCCACCCCCAGCCCCGTCAGAAACGGAATCATCGTTATGTGAAGAATGTAGTTCGCCGACCACGGCGGATTCACCGCCTTGAACTGCTCGGTCGGATTCAAAACCGGCGAGAGAAACCACCAGGCCACAAGCAATGAACCCGCCCCCAGCAGGAAAAAGATCATGCGGAATCCCCAAAGCGGCTTCCCGTCGGATGACATGGCGGAACAATGAGTCGAAGTAAACTGTATGGAACCTTGTAAGCCAGGTTAGGTAGCATTACCCCCGCCCTTCCTGCAATCGCCTTCACCAGACGTCTATACTTTTCATCAGGTTTCATCTGCTTCGCACCAAACCGCTGAGCTCGATATTCAGGTACACGCCTGCCACCCGGGACCGCAGCGCGGTCACCCGTGAATAGATGGCATGAAGGACGTCAAGCAGCGCGCGCGAAGCGTGCCAGCTTGACGCCCTATGGTTAGCAAGCCACAAACACAGATAGGCGCAGACTCTTTGGAGCCAAGCGCAAAACCCGCGTCCCTGA
>DASZQB010000012.1:0-21599 GCA_035550135.1 Verrucomicrobiales bacterium | reverse complement strand
CCCACCCAACCCGCGAACTGTGCATCGAACGTTGCCTTGAACCCATGAACGAACCCATTAACCACTAACCAACCTCACGGCATGTGTAAACGATGTCCTGAACCTGAAGTGTAAACGATGTCCTGACTGCGCCCGTCATTCTTTCGGATTTCTGATTTCGGATTTCGTCATTCTCCCCCCATGCCCCTTGCCGCCGCTAAACCCCGCCCCCGCCTCCTCCGGTGGTTTTTCCCCGGGCTTCGCTCGCGGGTCGCGGCATGGCCGTGGTTCTGGCGCTGGCTGGTTCGCTGCACAGTCTGGGGAACACTCCTGCTCATCATCGCCGTACTGGCGCTGGACCTCGTGTACAGTTCGCTCGCCGCAAAATACGATCTCGAGGATCTGGGTCGCATGCCGGAACGCAGTGTGGTCTTTGATAATGAAGGCCGGGAAATGGGACGGCTTCACGGCGAAAACCGTCTCGTCATCAAGCTCAGCGAAGTGCCTGCATTCTTTATTCAAGCGCTCCTCGCGCGCGAGGATAACGCCTTTTACGAGCATCACGGCATCCACTGGAAAGGCGTCGCCCGCGCCATTTACCGCAGATTCACCGACGGAGCCAGGCAGGGTGCCAGCACCATCACCATGCAACTGGCTAACAACAGTTTCGGTCTCGGCAAAGATCCCTCCGTTCATCGCAAGCTCGTCGAAATCGCCCTCACCCGCCGCATCGAAAACACTTACACGAAGGATCAAATTCTCGAACTCTATGTAAATCGCATCTTCTTCGGCACCGGCATCTACGGAATCGAACGCGCAGCCCAGGCTTATTTCGGCAAAAAGGCCCGGGAAATGTCGGAGGATGAATGCGCCATGCTCGCTGCCATCATTCGTGGACCTAACAAATTCTCCCCGTTCCGCCGCTACGACGTCGCCGTCAGCGGCCGGAACATGGTGCTCGGCAACATGGTGCGCTTCGAGCGGCTCAGCGCCGCCGATGCGGACCGCATCATGAAGGCGAAAACCAAAGTGCTCCCGCCGCCTTCCCCGCCGCAGGAAACATGGGAAATGGATGCCGTGCGCCGCGCTCTCGACCGCGTGCTCGACGCCGAGGACATCGAGGAAGGCGGCCTCAAGGTTTACACCACTCTCGATCCCAAACTGCAAAAATCCGTGGAGGAGGTGCTCGAAAAAGAAATGCAGCGCATCGAACGCCAGCCCGGCTACGAACACGCCACCATGCGGCAGTTTGAAAAGCGCCCGAAAACGGAACCCGCCGCCACGCCGGACTTTCTCCAGGGAGCCATCGTCGTTCTCGACAATGCCACCGGAGCCGTGCTCGCCATGGTCGGCGGCCGCGATATCGAACACAGCACTTACAACCGCGCGATGCTCTCACGCCGTCAGGCCGGCTCCACCTTCAAGCCCTTTGTCTATGCCGCCGCCATCGAGCGCGGCCTCCTGCCCGGCACGCTCATCAGCGACAGCCCCCTCCAGCCCGGGGAAATCCGCTCCGCCACGGACCCGGATTTCGCCCCTCACAATTCCGACGGCACCTTCCACGATCTCGAACGCGCCGACTGGGGCCTCGCCAAATCACGCAATACCATGGCCGTTCGCGTGGGCGAATTCGCCGGCATGGACGCTGTGCACGACGTCGCGGAACGCGCCGGCTTCGGCGCCATCGCATCGAATTCCGCCCAGCTTTACCTGGGAAACACAGGCGTCACCCTTGAAGCCCTCACCAGCGGATACAGCGCCTTTCCTAACGCCGGTGTGCGCTGCCGTCCCTTCCTCATCGACCGCATTGAGGACAACACCGGTCGCCTCGTCTTCCGCAGTGGTGTCATGGACCCGGAAGTCCTCCGCCCCGGCGCGGCATGGCTCACCACGAAGATGCTGGAAAAAGTCTGCAGTCCCGGCGGCACTGCCGCAGAGGTGGCAAAGTCCGGCCTCATTCAACCCGTCGCCGGAAAAACGGGCACCACCGACGACTACCGCGACGCATGGTTCGTCGGCTTTAATCCCCGCATCACCTGCGGCGTCTGGGTCGGTCTCGATGATCCGGAGCGAATCATCAGCAAAGGCTACGGCAGCAAACTCGCGCTTCCCGTATGGATCGAAGTCATGCGCCGCGCCCAGTCCCTCGGCTACCGCGGCGGCTCATGGCGCACCCCGGCTCTCCGCGAAGTGGACATCTGCTCCGCCAGCGGCCACCTCGCCGGCCCCAACTGCCGCGGCCCGCGCATCCGCGAAACCCTCCCCGAAGACTCCCTCCCCCCCGCCGACTGCCCCGCCCACCGCCGCGCCTCCACACCGCCCTCCGAACCCTCCGCCCTCCAGCGCCTCCGCGGCCTCTTCAGGTGAGGAAAAGTCCATTCACAGCGGCAGATGCTCAATATGACTCCGCAACTGCGACGGCTCGCATGTTTTTGCAATCAGTTCCAGATCCGAGATGAACCGCCCGATGCCTATCCGCAATCGATGCGCGTAAACAATGCCCCTGAATTCCCGCCCTCCCATTTGCCTCTCGCTGCCGATGATAAGGAAGTCTTCGTCCTGTGTGACCAGCACACGTCCAAGTGAGCCCGCCCGTTCCAAAAGTAATTCGTCGTCAAGCGCCGCGTTGCCATCCTCAAATGCCGTAATGATATCCACTCCCCGCAGACGCAGTCCCCGGCTCACCGCTGCGGGCACATGCTGATCAAAATAAACCGTAATCACTTCCCTGATGTGCCGGAGCGTTGAAGCAGGCGGGCGATTCGCCGGTTCTCAGGTTTTGCGTGATCGGATTCGGCACGTGAAAGTTCACCTTCCATTTTTGCGTGCACTTCGCCGGCGTGATCGGCATACCAGGCGAGCGCGGAATACACTTCACCCAGGGTCAGTTGCGGATGATTCAATGCCATTTCCTCCGCATTCCATCCATAAGCAACGTGCTCCCGAATAAGATGCTTAACCTTGAATCCTGCACGCTTAATCACCGGCTCCCCATCGGCACCAAAGGATAAATGTTCGTAGGCTGATACCCCTGTTGTCATGATGTCAAATTTACGTCCCTTGAGCACGATGCGCAAGGTCGGCCTTCCACCGCTGCACCTCGCGGTAGCTGCCGAAACGTGAAGTGCGCTTTGCCCTCACCCCGATTTATACCAAATCGAAACCTGGAATCGTTCCCGTACTGGATCCGAAAGCCTTCGCCTCATCACCCAGCCGATGGAGGAACTGCACGAACAGATTGCAAAGCGGCGGGTTTTTCTGCGGATCGAAAGCAAGGTGCTGCCCGTGTTTGAATCCACCGCCAGCCACGATGATCGGCATGTTCTTATTGTCGTGGCTGCTGGCGTTGCCGAGATTGCTGCCAAAGAGAACGATCGTCTGGTCCAGCAGACTTCCACTCTGTTCCCGGGTGTTCTTTAATTTTGTTAGCAGCTCGTTGAAGAGCATCATCTGCTGCAGTTCGATGATCCGCAATTCGGCGAGCTTCGCAGGGTCCTGCCCGTGATGCGAGAGATTGTGCCAGTCCTGGGTCACCCCAGGAATGACTGGCACCGCATTGAGACCGGCCAGCGAAAAGGTAATGAACCGCGTCGAGTCGGTCTGGAGCGCGAGATGCATCAGGTCGATCATCAGCCGCACCCTCGCGGAGATCTCCTGTGGATTGGTGACGTCCACCGGCACCTTTGCGTTCACCTTCGGTTTTGGACGGCGCGACCAGTCCTGCGCTTTCACCATGCGAAGTTCCACTTCCCTGACGGCGCTGAAATACTCGTCGAGTTTGTCGCGGTCCTGCCGCCCAAGGTCGCGTTGAAAATCCTTCGCCTGATCCAGCACGGTATCCATGATGCTCTGACCCTGCTTGAGGCGCTGTACCTGTGTCTCGATCTCCGCCCGCGTGCCGTCCACGAACAGGTTGCGGAAAATGCGCGAGGGCCGGTCCTCCGCCGGAATCGACACTCCCGCGCGCGTGCATGACAGGCCACGGCCCGACGATGTCGAAAGCACCAGCGACGCGAACCGGGTGTCCGGCACAAGGCGTTCGATGGCGTATTGGTCCAGCGAGATGGTATTTTTGAAACTGTCCGAGCGCGGATGCGGCGCCGCCGTCAGATATGATACTTCCGTGGGATGCCCGCCATCCACCTCCGGATGCGAGAGTCCGGAGAACAGCGTAAATTCATTTCGGAAATTTTTGATCGGTTCGAGGTAGGGCGTCAGTTCGTAGTCTCGCCCTGCCTTTACCGGATACAGATTTGGCGTGTGCAGGCCGAGCGATGTATTGATGCAAATCATCCGTCGCGGCGGTGCAGCCGCGGATTGCGCGCGCACGGGTGCCATCGCTTCCAGCAGCGGCAGTGCCAGTGTGACACCGGCGCCGCGCAGAAACGTGCGGCGGGAGAATGGAGTGCGGCGGCTGATGTTCATATCACTTTTGCTGGAAGAGTTCGCTCGCGACGATGGCATGCACCAGCGTGCGCAATCCGTAATCCGATTTCTTCGCTTCGGCAAGGATGCGGCTGATGGCCTCGTGGTCGCCAAAACCCACCGGATGACCTGTGGCGTAAGTGACGAGTTTTCCGGTCACGCACCGGGCGATTTGCTCCGGATTGGCCAGCAGCAGTTTCTTGAATTCCTCCACATCCTTGAACTTCCTTCCGTCCGGAAGGGCATCGCCTGCCTGCACGGCGTGACCTTTGCCATACTGCCATGCGGCGAGGTATTTTGCCAAAGGTCCCACACGGTTGTTCACCCAGTTCTTGCGCTCCGCCAACACGCGATACTCCTGACGCCAGCCGCCGATGACATCGTAATTCTCAAGCGCGAAGCCCGGTGGATCCATCCGTGTGTGGCAGCCCGCACAGTTCTCCGTCTGCCGGTGCTTCGCCAATTGCTCGCGGATGGTGGTCGCGCCGCGGACGTCCGGTTCGATGGCAGGCACGTTGGGCGGCGGCGGAGCCACGGGCCGCCCCATGATGCGGTCCAGCATCCAAACGCCGCGCAGCACCGGCGAAGTCGAAGTGCCGTTGGCGGTCACCTTGAGAACACTTGCCTGCGTGAAGACACCACCGCGGTGATACTCGCGCTTCAGCGGCACCTTCCGAAACTCCACCCCGTTCACACCGGGGATGCCGTAATGCTGCGCCAGCCTTCCGTTCAGCATGGCGAAATCCGAGTCCACGAAATTCCGTACACTCAGATCATTCTTCAACAGTTCCTCGAAGAACAGGTGCGTCTCACGCACCATGGACCACTGGAGCCATTCGTCGAACTCCGGATACAGCGTCTTGTCCGGCGTGGTGGCATTGATGTCGCGCAGACTCAGCCACTGACCGGTGAAGTTCTCTGTGAACGCCTGTGCCTTCGGGTGCTGGAGCATCCGTTCCACCTGCGCGCGCAGCACTTCGGGCTTTCGCAGTTCACCGCTCTTCGCCAGCGCAAACAGGGTTTCGTCCGGCATCGTGCTCCACAGAAAATACGACAGTCGCGAGGCCAGCGCGTGGTCATCGAGCGTTCCCGCCGGCTCGCGCAAATAAAGAAACCATGGCGACGCCAGCACCGCTTTGATGCCCGCGCGCAATGCCGTTTCAAACGGCTGCCCCGCCTCCAGCGACTTCGCCACGAGGGCCGCGTACGGCTTCACTTCGCCCTCCGCCACCGGTCGGCGGAACGCCCGGGGCAGCAGCGCGCTCAGCAGTTTTTCCGCATCCGCCAGCGTGCCTTTCTTTGGATCCGCCTCACCAAACACGCGACGGTAACTCTCCGTCGGCCAGGCTTCCGGCAGCGGCCCTTCAATTTCAACCCAGTGAATCTTGAGCCCCGGGCCAGGATACCCCGGCATGTTTTCCTTTCGCAAATACACCACCGGCAGCGCGATGGGTGTCACCTTGATGGTTTCATGGTTCTCCATGAGACGGCCCTCAAACTCAATGACGGCGGGCTTGCCCGGCGGCGCGTCAAAGTAGCCTGCATGGCGCACGACGTTGCTGGTCGTAATGAAGTTGCCGAGCAGCGCGGACACCGTCACCGGAGTCGCCGATTGATAGGCAGAGGCGGCGACACGGAAGCGATAGCGTCCCGGCGCAGGCATCTTGAACTGCCTTACATCAGTGGCGGAGTCACCACCGTTGCGAAAGAGAACCACACCATCGTCCTGCTTGTAAACGGCCGGCCAGAACCAGTCCGGAAGCGAATCATACAGCATGAACCGTTGCGTCTTGCTTTCCACCTTGTGCACCGGCGCGGTGGCCGCATTCAGCACCGCATCCGCCGCTTCCAGATAACGCTCCATGAGCACCGGCGACACGTTCAGCGCCGCCCCCACATTATCAAACCCCTGACCCGGCGCATCCTCGGGGAGCATCTCTTTCACTTGCGCCCTCACTGCAAAGAGATCGTTCACAGTATTCTCATACTCCACGCGATTAAGCCGCCGCAGCACCGTGCGCCCCGCGGTGCGGTGTTTCGCTGCCGCCTCCTCAAGCCGCGCGGAAAGCAATCCTGTCACTTCCGCCACCTGCGCCGCCGCCGGCCGTTTCTCCTTCTTTGGCGGCATCTCGCCCGACTTCACCCTCGCAAGAATCTCCCTCCACCGTTCAAACACCGCCGGCTTCGTCAGATCCGCATCCAATTGGTCGAGCCGCAAGTCACCTTTAGACTTCTCCGGTCCATGACAGCGAATGCAATGATCGCTGAAGAAGGCCGCGGTTTTGCCGTCCACTTTCGCTTCCTCACCGGCAGCAGTCACCTCGCCGGCAAATCCGATCGTTATCATTAGAGCAATAATAAGGAGTCGGCAGTCGCACTGCGGCTTTGAGAGCTTCTTCATTCGGGCATCCTGGGATTCATCTTTGTGGCCGGCGGCATTCACCTTACGCGGTGCCAACGGTCCATCTTCCTTACGTCGCACGGGGACGAGTGAGCAGATCGGACACGTGAAAGGCAACTTCGCATCAATCGAACCGCAAACCACGCCAAAATTCGGAAATTCGTTGCGAGACACCTGCAAGTTTGGCAAACAGGAGAAATGAAATCCGGCGTTCCTCCAAACGAAAACGCCTCTGTGCCTGCCGTGCAATTGAAAGCGGAGGGTATCAACCTAAGAGACGTTTGGTTTCACGGGGCAACTCCGAATGACGTAGCGACAAACCTTCGCTGGCAGGGCGCGAAACGGGATCATTACGGGGAAAATCCACTCAACAGAGGAGTTCACATCATTTACCTGCCTGGCCGGAGCGCCGACGAACTGTGGACCTTTTCGTGGAAGAGAAGGACCACCCTCTGGGAAGCGGTTCACGTTGCAGCACAACGCATGGGATTGAGTGTTAGCGTAAGAGGCAGTCTTATACTGCTTCATGATGAAGACTCATCGCCCTCCGGCTGGTCTTTGGTCAATTCGCTCAAAAAGTCCCCTGTGTGGAAGCAGGCGGTGGACCTTAAAATCGACCACGCGCAGGTTTACAAAGCGAGTCTCCGCCGGGTATGCGTTTTTCTGAACAAAAAGATGCATGAGGCCGATCCTGGCACTTCACATCTTGAGATTCAGGCGGTGGACGGCGAGGGGCCGGAAGTGACCATGGAACTCAGAAACCTCGCATTGGGAGAAATGTTGTGGTGTGTCGCCGAACTGACCGGTGCCCGTATCATTGAGGATGGCACTCGGGTTATCCTCCAACCCGCGTTCTCAGCAGGTAAAAGCTCCCAAAAGGGACCGTCGTTTCCGGCCGCATAGCGGCGGAAGGCAATGGACGTGGGCTTCGGTCCGCGGTGTTAGGGTCCTGCAAGGCAAGCCGCGCAGCGGCGAATGAATCTTCGAGTGGCGCCCGGGCGGCCGTGTCGGAAAGGCTCATCCATGCGGGTCAGGACGAATTTCATCGGCGGACGGCGGCTGCGGCTCGCGGAAAACCGTATGCCACGAGCGTTCACCGCATTTCCGGCACTTCAGATACCACCGCGGCCTGCCCGCGGCCTTCCAGCGAATACCGCCCATGTCCCACACGGACTGCGTGAATCCGCACGGACACCGCACCATCCACGAGCGCGAATGCGCCTCCATGTTTTCCACCCATTTGCGAGGGAAAAGGCGAACGAAAAGTCTTTGGAAAAACGACATGATCAGCGATAAGACGCCTAACCATGCACCGCCGGGGCTTGCACCTCCAGCCAAAATCGGAGCGCATTTGCGCCGCTTCACAGCAGCAAGTGGCGGAGCACGCAATCTCATGCGCAATGCCGCAGAGAAGCGAACACCGCAGCCGCCTTTTCTAACCGAAACGATTTGACATTTTTTTGTTTAATCACCGTCGTATTCAAAACCCTCCCTCTCATCTTTTTGCCTGCGTCTCTGAATCATCCGCGCCTCCCCTCCACCGTTCCCTATGGAATACCAGCCCCCTCGTTCGTTCGTTCCTGCTCCTGCTCCCTCTCACGCACATCGTCCCGCTTCCCGCCGCTTTTCAATCCCCGGGATATCCGACCAGATCAAACCAATTTAAGCCAAACCCCACCCTTTTAATCAGAATCGCACATTCCTCCCTTCCTCCTTCCAGAACCTCCTCCCTCTGCTACGATCCACGATTCACGATTCACGATTCACGATTCACGATTCACGATTCACGATTCACGGTTTTCTGTCACCAAAACCTCTCCGGGCCGATCAAACCAGATCAAACCAGATCAAACCAGATCAAACCAAATCCGACCAAATCAAACCACCGGTTCCACACTCTTCTCCACCTCTTAGCCCCCGCCTCTCACCTCTTAAAATCCAGTTGCCCCCCCGGAGGGCCTCCCCTACTTTCGCCGCCCGCCGCTCCGGACGTTCTGTAAAACCTCCCGGCGGCCCACCCCCTATCGCTTCGGTTATTTTCCACGGATTCCTCCCGCCATGCTCGAGACCTTTCGCAAGCACCACTACATCCTGATGTTGCTCATCGCCATTGTGGTGGTGATCTCTTTTACATTCCTTTCAAATCCCACCGACCGCAGCCGTGGAGGCGCCGGAAGCACTCAGCGGATGTTCACCCTCTACAACGCAGACGTTTCCGTAGGGGAGGTGCAGAGCATTCGTCAGCAAATGCAAATCGCGGGTGCCTTGATGCAACTTTCGCAGGATCGCGAAGGCACCGATCCGGTCAGCCAATTCATGCAGGGCATGGGTTCCCTCGTCAATAGCGCGAATCCCACCAACCGGGAGGATCTCGACATCGACTACCCGATGAACATCCTCGTCCTGCGCCACGAATGCGAAAAGCTCGGCATCGATGTCGAGCGCGAGGACCTTGAAAAGTTCATCCGGGAAATCGGCGCCTTCAAATCCAACGGAGGCTTCGATGCAACGAAACTTGAGAATTTCCTCAAGCCCGGCCCCGGCGGTGACCGCGCCTCCACCGAAACGAAGCTTTTCACCGCCCTGCGCGATGTGATGCTCTTCCAGCGCTATACGCAACTCATCGGCGGCTCGTTCCGTCCGTCCAAAGCCGAGGTCGATGCCAACTACGCGGAGAGCCATCAGAGGATCACCGCCTCCACCGTCCTCATTTCGAAGAAGGTGTTCGAAAACCAGACCATCACCGACGAAGACATTCAGAAGTTCTACGACGGCGAAAAGACCAAGCAGGAAGCCGCGGACAAAGCCGCAAAGGAAGCGGAGGAGAAAGCAAAACAGGACGCCAACAAGCCTCAGGACTCAATCACTCCGCCGCCGCCCCCCGTTCCCGGCGCAGATCCCCTTGTTCTCTCCGAAGAAAAACGCACCGTGAAGCACGTCTTCACCGAAGCGCCGAAGCCTCCCACTCCGCCGGTCGCCCCCAAACCGCCGGTGGCCCCCGTTCAGGAGGACCTCAGCAAGCTGCCGGAAGACCAGAAGAAGGCCAAAGAGGAGGAATTTAAAAAGAAGCAGGAAGACCACAAAAAGGCGGAGGAGGAGTATAAGAAGAAACAGGAGGAACACCAGAAGGCGGAGACCGAATACACCGCCAAAATGAAGGAGTTTACCGACTCCAAAACCGCATGGCTGAAGAGTGTGCAGGATCTCAGCGATGCGTTGAATGCCGAAGAGCGCGGCGCGAAAACGTTCGAAGACGTGGCGAAAGAACTGAAGTTCGAGGTAAAAACCGTCACCTTCACGAAAGCCTCTGTGCCGGAGGAACTCAAGAAGATCAACCTTCGCGGAGGCAGTGCCGCCGACACCATCTTCCAGGCTCCCAAAGGGGGGCATGAAGAACTCCTCGGCGATGAAAGCCAGACGGCCTATTGCTTCTTCGTCGTCACGGAAATCGAAAAGGCCGCTCTCCTGCCTATGGATCAGGTGAAGCAGAAAATCTCCGACAAGCTCAAGGCCGAAAAAGTGACCGCCGCTCTGAAAGCCGCCGGCGAAAGCGCCCGCTCGAATATCCTCGAAACTCTCAAAGCCGGGAAACCCTTCAAGGAAGCCGTTGAGTCCGCCCGCGCCAAAATGCTGGAAGCCCTCAAGAAGGAAAAAGACTTCAAGGAAACCGACGCCCCCATCGCCATGGTTTCCGCCGACCTGCCCGCCTTCTCCAAGAGCAAGCCCCTTCCCCCGGGCACTGCCAATTCAGGCACCGTTTCCTCCGAAGCCGCCAAGCTCAATCCCGGCGAACTCTCACCCGCCGAGTCAGTGCCGGATGGACTCCTGCTGGTCTATGTCGATAAAAAGGAACTCCCCAAACACCCTGACATGGAGCAGCAGAAAAAGGCCCTCGCCGAAGGTCATACCTATCACAATGCGGCCGCAACGCTGGGTGCCTTCGACCAAAAGAATTTCCAGGAATACATAGAGAAGTCCCAATTCTTCCAGGAGCGCGGCGGTTTCACCAATCCAGTGCTGAAGGCATGGTTCACCGAAGCCCGCAAGAATGCCGAAACGGTTACAGAATAAACAATGAGCGAAACCCCGTCCGCCGTTGCAGAACTGCTGGACGAAGCCAGCGGCGCGGTGGCGGTGGGTGAACTCGAGCAAGCCGCCGGGTCCTTCCGCCGCGCCGCCGAACTCGATCCCTCCTGCTTCGATGCATGGCACGGCCTCGGCATGGTCCTCATGCGCGCCGGCGACCTCAAGGCCGCCCTCGGCGCCGCCCTCATGGCCACCGACCTCCGTCCTAACGACCTCCTCGCATGGACCAGCCTCTCCCAGATCCATGTGAAAATGGGCAACATCGCCGAAGCCGAATCCGCCAAAGGAAACGCCCGCATCCTCTCCCTCGGCGGTCGAATCAAAAAAGACGCCTGAGCGGCCCGCATTCGCCGCGCATTCAAGTTGAACCTCCCTCCGAACGCACTACTTCTTCCCCCGCAACGCTGCTCCTGTAGCTCAGTGGATAGAGCAACGGTTTTCTAAACCGTCGGTCACAGGTTCGAATCCTGTCGGGAGCGCCCTGCGCGGATGTCCTGCCGCTTTGTCAGGGACGCATATTTTCAAAGTCCGTCCTTTCCTGGCGGGAGGACGGATCGACCGCCAGTGCAAAGACGATTCTTTCACCCTTCACGTCACCGGTGATGTAGTCGCCCTCCTTGAATTTCCCGTCCAGAATTTCGAGGCTCAGCGGATCGAGCAGGTGCTTTTGGATCGACCGCTTCAACGGACGGGCCCCATAGAGCGGATCGTATCCCTGGTCGGCTACGTATCGCACGGCCTCTTCAGTTAGGCTCAAATGGATGTTCTGCTTCTCCAGCCGCTTCACCACGCGCTGGATTTGAATCTTCGCGATCTCGCTGAGATTCTCGTCGCTCAGGCGGTCGAAGATGATCGTCTCGTCGATACGATTTAGAAACTCGGGACGGAAATGCGCACGGAGGGCTTCGGTCACTCGCGCCTCCCGCTGCTCCTTGTTATCGTAGTCCATGAGATACTGGCTGCCGATATTGGATGTCATGATCAGCACCGTGTTTTTGAAATCCACCGTGCGCCCCTGACCATCAGTGATGCGCCCGTCGTCGAGCACCTGCAGCAGCACGTTGAAGACATCCTGGTGCGCCTTCTCCACTTCATCAAAAAGCACTACACTATAAGGACGGCGGCGCACCGCCTCGCTGAGCTGGCCGCCCTCTTCATAACCGACATATCCGGGAGGAGCGCCGATGAGCCGCGATACCGCATGCTTTTCCATATATTCACTCATATCGATGCGCGTCATCGCGTTTTCGTCATCGAACAGAAATTCCGCCAGCGCTTTGCTGAGTTCCGTTTTGCCGACACCGGTGGGCCCGAGGAAAAGAAACGATCCGATAGGCCGGTTCTCGTCTTGAAGCCCGGCGCGTGCACGGCGCACGGCATTCGCCACGGCGAAGATCGCATCCTTCTGCCCCACCACCCGCGCCTGCAGACGCTCCTCCATATGCACCAGCTTGGCGCGCTCCGCCTCCTGCAAACGCGACACCGGAATGCCTGTCCACGATGCCACTACTCTCGCAATGTCCTCCGCCGTCACCTCCTCGCGCAGGAGCGTCGGCGCAGACGATTCAGCCGCCGCCGACTGGGACTGGATGGTCTCCGCCAGGGTTTTTTCCAGATTCGGAATCAGCCCGTACTGAATCTCTCCCGCGCGGGCAAAATCCCCGCGCCGCTGCGCCTGTTCCAGTTCCGTCCGCAGGCGGTCGATCTCCTCCTTGATTTTCCGGCTCGCCTGCACCGCCTCCTTTTCCTTCATCCACTGCGCTTTGAGTGTGCCGGACTTCTCCTTGAGATCCGCAATCTCGCGCTCCAGCCGCTTCATGCGTTCCTTGCTGGCCGCGTCCTTTTCTTTCTTCAATGCTTGCCGCTCCATTTCGTGCTGCATGATCTCCCGCTCGATCACGTCGATCTCCGTCGGCATGGAATCCAACTCGATCTTGATCCGGCTCGCCGCCTCATCGACAAGATCTATCGCTTTGTCAGGAAGAAACCGGTCCGCGATGTAGCGATGGCTCAGCGTTGCAGCCGCAATGATCGCCGAATCCTGAATGCGCACGCCATGATGCACCTCGTAGCGTTCTTTAAGCCCCCGCAAAATCGCAATAGTATCCTCCACCGTGGGCTCACCAATGAGCACCGGCTGGAAGCGCCGCTCCAGCGCAGGATCTTTTTCGATGTGCTTGCGGTATTCGTCCAGTGTCGTCGCGCCGACGCAGCGCAGTTCCCCGCGCGCAAGCTGCGGCTTGAGCAGGTTCCCCGCATCCATCGCTCCCTCCGCCTTCCCTGCCCCCACGATCGTATGCAGTTCATCAATAAAAAGAATGATCTGCCCTTCGCTGGAAGTCACTTCTTTGAGAAACGCCTTCAGCCGCTCTTCAAACTCGCCGCGATACTTCGCGCCCGCCATCATGCCTCCAAGGTCCATACTGATAACGCGCTTATTCTTCAATGAATCCGGCACATCGCCGGCCACGATGCGCCGTGCCAGTCCTTCTGCGATCGCCGTCTTGCCCACGCCTGGCTCGCCGATCAGCACCGGGTTGTTCTTGCTGCGCCGGCTGAGCACCTGCATCACGCGACGGATTTCATTGTCACGTCCGATCACCGGATCGATCTTTCCCTGACGCGCCCGCGCCGTAAGGTCTGTCCCGTATTTTTCCAGCGTCTGGTATTTCCCCTCCGGCTCCTGATCCACCACCTTCTGGTTGCCCCGCACTTCGCGGATGGCATTCAACAGTTTATCGTGCGTGAGCCCGCTTTCCTTGATTACACTTTGCAGTTCCCCCGGCTTTTTGGTGAGGGCCAGCAGCACATGCTCCACACTGAGATAGTCATCTTTCAAAGACTTCTGCTGGTCCTCGGCTTCCGTAAGCAACACCCGCAGATCATTCGACATTCCGAGCCCGCTGCTTCCTGAAACACTCGGCTGGCGCTCCAAATGCTCCTCCAGCCGTGTCTCAAACGCATTCGCCGCGTCCGCTCCCAGCGCCTTTTCCAGCAGCGGTGCCGCCAGCCCGCCGTCCTGCTCCAGCATCGCTGTCAAAAGGTGCGCCGGCTTCAATTCCGGGTGCCCCATCCGCGTCGCAATGGACTGCGCCGAGTTCAGCGCCTCCGTGGTTTTATGGGTAAATTTTTCGATGTTCATGGGAATGGATCAAGCAACTTTCCCCGCATAAAGAATGCCGTCAGGGGACGCAACTTATGTCTTTGAAAGACACATACTTACCCGAATGGAACCCGGTGCAAGCAAGGCAAGCGCGGGACATTCTGGCCCGGGCCGGGAAAAACTGTCTCTGGCCCCGGGGTCAATCTGACGCGCCGGTTTTCGACTTAGGCACCGCCCGCACCTCAGCCCATTCGAAGCCCCGCAATAGCTTCGCCAAAAACCAAATTTGTCAGTCGCATCCGCCGCAGATAACCGGCGGGCGTATAGAACCCGAAAGGTCCGCAGCCAGCCTTGCCGGGAAAGGTGGATTTCAAGATGCATTCTGAGCCGGGATGTTGGAATACGGACACTTCCATTCCCGGCGCACACCCCCGCGCCGCCCGGGGGGCATATTCTTTTCTTTCAGCAGACAGCCGGCTTTTTGCGCCGTCTTCCGGAGGGAGCCGAACTGGCAGGCGACTCTGAACTCGAATTCTTCAACCGAATCCCGTGGCTGACCCACATTTGCCATTCGAAGGCCTGATGGAGGAGCGCCTGATCCTCCGGCGACAGCGGCGCGTTCTGCTTCTGCAAGGTCCATATGCGTTTCGCATCCTCCAGACTGATGGGCTGAGGATCATTGACGGGCTCCGTCTTCATGTCCCATTGATCGCTCCGCTGCGGGAGCCCGTCAAGTTGTCCTCCGCCTGTGAGCAATATTGACCCCGCCGCTGCAAAGTGAGACTCTTGAGTGTTATGGACAAGGAAACTCTCCCGCCCGAAACATGGGACGAACACTTTCAATTCGCTCTCAAGGCCTACAATGAAGACCAGGACACGGGCACCCTGTGGCCGAAACTCCTCCGTTATTTAGGCAGGACGTACGCGCATTCCGATCTTCAAAATGAGGTTTTTGTCAGTCTCAGTCTGGCCGTCAAGTGCTGCTCGGACCATTGCAGCCAATTGAAGGAGCGCCGCTGGATCGTCGCAGAGGAGAACGGAGATCTCGTCCTGCACCCAGCCGTCATCCGTGCCCTTTATGCACTTTACGCTCTCGGCGACGTTTATGCCCGCATCGAAAATCCCCGCGTTTCATTTGAAACTCTCGCCGAAGCGGTTCGGGAACACTGCCCGCCGCAGGAGGTTTTACCCTGACTCTTCTCAAAACCGCCTCACCGGCGTCTGGATCTCCCTAACCAGAAAACGCAGCCGTTCCAATTGGTGATCATAACTTTCACCGCCCGCGGAGATTACCTCCACATCCTGCATATGCCCGCGCCAGCCCCCGGACGGCTCCGGAAAGACCACCGTCCCTGTCCGGCGCACCCACGCCTCCGCCGCCCGCGGCACCCGGTCCGTCTGCTCTGGCGGTGAACTCCACTCCCGGCCCAGCGCTTCCGCCGATCCGTCATTGCCGCGGTAAATCACTGCATTTGGCAGCGTTCCTTTTATCGAATTGACGATCAGCGTGTGCAGCAGCTCTTCCGCAATCTGCTCCGTCACCAGCAGCAGCGATTCCCCCGCCTTCGCTATCGCCTCCATCAGTGGCAGCCAGTCCGCCACCGTCCCGGTTGCCCTCTCGCACACCACCATGCGCGGATAATACAGCCGTTTCACCCACGGGATGCCATCCAGACCGTCTCCTGCATCCCTCAAAAAAAGCGGCGACCGCACTCCTCCCAGCAAAAGCCCTTCGCGATGCGCTACCGTCGTCTGAAAATCGAGCGACGGCTTGCACCAGATCAACCGGTTGTCCGTCCCCCGACGTCTCACCTCGGAGAGGACGTCCTTCAGGTCTCTGTGATCTTCGTTATAGCTCATAGCACATCGGCTCTGTCGCCCCGCAATCCCCGGTGACAAACGCCAAATCCTGATAAATATCCGCCGCGTCAGCGCCCTTCCGTCCCTTAGCCCCTTTCATGTCCGCCGCCGCCATCGAAATCCGCGACCTCCGTGTGGACTATGGCAACTTCGTCGCGGTGAACGACATCAGCCTCAGCGTGCCCGCCGGCGAAGTCTGCGGCCTCGTTGGCCCTAACGGCGCGGGCAAGACCAGCACCTTCAAAGTCCTCACCACACTCATGCACCCCACCTACGGGGAGGTGCGCCTGTGCGACATGGACCTCTTCGTCCGCCCGGAGGCCGCCCGCGAAGTCCTCGGCTACATGCCGGACTTCGCTCCCGTTCCCTCGGATCTCCAGCTCTGGGAATTCCTCGACCTCTTCGCGCACTCTCACGGCATTGGCTCCCCCGCGCAGCGGAGCGACCGCATCGCGCAATGTCTTGAGGAGGTCCACCTGACCGATAAGCGCAACGCATGGTGCCGGGAACTTTCCCGCGGCCAGACCCAGCGCCTCGTCCTCGCCAAAACCCTGCTCCATCGCCCGCGCGTCATGGTCCTCGACGAGCCGGCCAGCGGCATGGACCCACTCTCCCGCCGGGATCTGCGCCTCACCCTCCGCAAGCTCGCCGCGAGCGGCGTCGCCATCATCGTCAGTTCGCACATTCTCAGCGAACTCGCCGATATGTGCACCAGCCTCTGCGTCATGAACCAGGGCCGCATCCTCGCCGCCGGACCGGTGGATGAAGTCCGCGAAAAACTCGGAAACACCGACCGCACCCTAACTATTACCGTGCTGCCGGATACCGCCGCCCTCGCTCAGGAAGTCCTCGCCCAGCTCACCGCAGGCCGCGAACTCACCCGTCACGGAAACGCCTTCTCCTTTCGTTTCCACGGCAGCGGGGAGGAGCAGGCCGCTCTCCTCTCCACGCTCCTGAACGCCGGCATAAAGGTGCGCGCGTTTGAAGAGCAAAAATCCTCCTTCGAAGACATCCTCGTGCAAGTCGCCGAAGCCAACCGCTCCAGCCGATGACCGAAACCCCAACCGCCGTGAAACCGCCCTCCGCATGGCGTCTTTGGGAAAACCCCATCTTCCTGCGCTATGGCCGCTCCCGTCTGCGAAAGCGCGGCCTTGTCCCGTCTCTTATCATTTTTGTCGTCCTCGCCGCCTTTGCCTATTTGATCACCCCCATGGCCTTCCGGCGTTTCGACGAAGGCCGCATGCAGCTTAAAGCATACCTCGAGGAACAGGCGGCAAAGAACCCGGCAGCAAAAAGAAGACTGGATACTTTTTTGGAATTCACCCATCCGAAAATACACTCGGACCAAGTGTATCAGCGCATGGCCATCATTCCCCTCCTTGGCATTCAGGCGCTCATTCTCTTTCTGATGGGCACCGGCCAGGTGGCGGGCGGCATGACCACGGAGCGGGATGAAGGCATGGTGGATTATCAGCGGCTCACGCCCATCTCCCCTATCGCCAAGGTACTGGGCTATCTGTTCGGATTGCCCGTGCGGGAATGGGTGCTGTTCTTCGCTACGGGGCCGTTTATGCTGCTCGCATTGTGGCGGGGAGAAGTGCCGGTCTCCACATGGGGACCTTCCGCGCTCATTTTTTTCACCTCCGTCATTCTCTATCACTTCACCGGGCTGGTCGCCGGCACTGTTTTCAAGAGCCGCCGCTGGGCCTTTCTCTTGAGCATGGCGCTCATCTTCCTCCTCTATTTCCTGGTGCCGCAGGGATCTCGCTTCGGCCTCCCGTTTCTTCGTTATGTCACCATGTGGCCGGTGCTCATGGAAGCCGCGCCTCACATCTTTCCTCCGGAGCCGGTCAGAGACTGGCAAATCATGTCCGCTCACATCGGCGGCGCGGGGGTGGACTTCTTTGACTCGAACTTCAGCGACCTTGTCTTCACTCTCATCGTGCAGGGCTCCTTTATCCTCACCATGCTGGTGATGGTGTGGCGCAAGTGGCGGCAGGCGGATTCGCACCTGCTCAGCAAGGGCTGGTCTCTGCTCGTCTTCGCGTGGCTTTGCATCCTTCCCATTGGAAACGCACTGCCCGGCATTCGCGATGGCTCACTCTTTCCTGTCCACGACATGCGCACCCTGATGCGCACTCCGCTAGGAGCGGCGTTCCCCACCGGCGAACCGCGACCGGAACACGCCTTCCAAATGTGCGCCTTCTATGGCGCCGTCATGCTGATCTTTCTCATCCTGCTCGTCATTATGCTCACTCCCGCGCAGGACAGCCAGGCTCGCGGACTGCGCCGCGCCGCCAAACTGAAACGGCGCAGCGCGCCTCTCTTCGCCGATGAATCAAGCGCCTTCCTCGTGGTCCTCATCCTAACGGCTGGAGGCGCGGCCTCATGGGCATGGTTCACTCGCAGCGTCCTTCAGGCAAAATGGTTCCACGCCGATCCCGGAGGCGACACCTTCCTCGTCTATTTCGGCGTGCTGGCTCCGGCCATTATGGGCTTCCACGCCCTGCTCGAAGCCAGAGGCGGCAAATGGCCGTTTCTCGCCGTCGTCTTTCTCGGCGCTGTTCCCATCCTCACCAGCCTCGTGCTCGCCACCGCCTCCCGCGACGTGCCGTCCACCGCCGTCATGGTCGCCGGAGCGTCGCCGCTCGCCCAGGCGGTGTATGGCGCAGAAAGCTTCATGCCATGGCACGGCCTTCGCGCCTCCACCGTCCAACTGCACGACACCATCCGTTACGCCCTCGTCATTTGGCCCGCCATCTACGCCATCGCCGCCGCCGTTTTTATCGTCGCCCTCCGCCGCCACTGGAAACGCCGCCGCAGCTAACTTGTGTCATCACCGGCGCGACGGCCTTTGGTGCTTGATGTTTGAAATTTCTCTGGTGCTTGGTGCTTGATGTTTGGTGCTTTTCGGCGAAGCCGAATCTTTTCCCTTGCTGCTCCCCTTCTCCCAGGAAATTTCCCTCCATGTCCATCAAGTACCTCCCCGGCAAGGAACCGCACCCGAAGGAACACCGCCTCATTTTCCGCAATGTGGACCGGGTCGGCTGGGACACGTCCATCAAGCGCTACCTCAAAGAGGGCGGATACGAACAGCTCAAGAAAGCCCTCACCATGGCCCCGAAGGCCATCACCGAGGAAGTGAAAATCAGTGGACTTCGCGGCCGCGGCGGCGCGGGATTCCCCACCGGCGTCAAATGGGGCTTCATCCCTCCTAACAATACCAAGCCCGTCTATCTCATCTGCAACGCCGACGAGTCCGAGCCCGGCACTTTCAAGGACCGCTACATCATGCACCAGGACCCTCATCAATTGATTGAGGGTATGACCATTTCCTGTTTCGCCGTCGGCGCCAAACTCGCCTACATTTACATCCGCGAGGAATTCCCGGAGGCCGCGCAAATTCTCGAAAAAGCCATCGCCGAAGCCAGGGAGAAAAACTTTCTCGGCACCAACATTTGCGGCAGCGGCTTCGACCTCGAAATCTACGTCCATCGCGGTGCCGGTGCCTACATTTGCGGCGAGGAAACCGGCCTCATCGAAAGCCTTGAAGGCAAGCGCCCCTACCCGCGCATCAAACCTCCGTATTTCCCCGCCGCCCTCGGCCTCTACATGTGCCCCACCATTGTGAACAACGTGGAGAGCCTCTGCCACGTAAAGCACATCATCGAAATGGGTGGCGCAGAGTACGCCAAACTCGGCCTCCCGCGCAACAACGGCACCCGCATCCTTTGTGTGAGCGGCGATGTCGTCCGCCCCGGCTACTTCGAAGTCCAGGTCGGCAAAGTCACCATGGGCGAAGTCATCCACGACCTCTGCGGCGGCCTCAAGCCCGGCCGCAAACTCAAGGCCATCATCCCCGGCGGCTCCTCCGCCAAAGTCCTCCGCGCCGACGAACGCTTCAAACTCAAACAGCCCGACGGCAGCATCAAAGAGATCGGCATCGAAGACATCCCCATGGACTTCGATACCATCGCCGCCTGCGGCTCCATGGCCGGCAGCGGCGGCGTCATCATCATGGACGACAGCCGCAGCATGACTTGGGTCCTCAACAACCTTAACAAATTCTACGCCCACGAAAGCTGCGGCCAGTGCACCCCCTGCCGCGAGGGCTCCCTCTGGATGCAGAAAATCAGCGACCGCCTCGTCTCCGGCGAAGCCGTCCCCGAAGACGTCGCCGTCCTCGAAAGCGTCGCCTATCAGATCGACGGCAAGACCATCTGCGCCTTCGGCGAAGCCTGCTCATGGCCCACCGAAAGCTTCATCGCCAAATTCCGCGACGAACTCCTCGCCGGCACCCGCAAAGAAAACGCCGCCAAAATCTTCAACGTCGAAACCCAGGTCGCCGCCGCCGGCTTGAAAGCAGTAGTTTAAGACCCTAGCATTTTTTCAGGGCCCTCCGGAGAAGTGCAAGTCGAAAAAACATCGCGTTTGTCTCCGAACGCCAATCCTGTTCGGCTGGGCACGATTTTCGAGACAAAGCCGTTTATGCAAATGCCCGGAGATCATTCCTTGCTGCTCGAACCCAATTTAAGAGTTCTTCGCGTGACATGAAGTTGAGGATACGCTCCGGCGGTATTCCCGCGAGGAGAGCGGCTGCGAGTCCCAGTTTTATGAACTCCAGTTGCCATGGATGGTGCGCGTCGGTCCCGATGGAGATTCGGCATCCCTCTCTTCGGGCGATTTTCAGGAGAGAGACGTTCAAATCCTGCCGGTCGGGAAAGCAGTCGATTTCAAGAGCTTTGTCCAACCGCGCGGCTTCCCCAAAGACCCTGGACCAGTCCGCGGTTAAGCCAGGGCGATAGTTGTAAATCCTTCCGCGCGGATGGCCGAGAATGTGAACATCCGGATTTCGGATGGCTGACAGGTAGCGCTCCGTCTGTTCGTCTTTCCGGCGCAGAGCGGAGTGAAACGAACCGAGGACGAGATCGAGTTTTCGGAGGGCGGCGGAATCCATGTCTCCGGCCCCGGCAGGATTCAGATTCATCTCAACGGAACGCAGTATCCGCAGTGATAATCCGGAATTGGCCTGTGCGTCGTTGAACGCCTCAATTTCCCGCACCTGCCTGGAGAGTGCGTCCTCGTCGATGCCGCCAGCGATTTTGAGTCCCTTTGAATGGTCGGTAAGCGCGATAAATCCGTAACCAAGTTTTCCTGCCGCCGCGCCCATTTCCGCCACGCTGCCGGTTCCGTCGCTCCATGCAGTGTGCATCTGCAAGTCGCCTTTGAGCAATTTGGCCCACCCTGGATTTCGCGCCAGGATTTCTCTGGCCTGCGCCATGGTGAGGAAGTCCTCCTCTTCCGGCTCTGGGGCGGGTACCGGCGGCGGTGAATCCAGCCATGTGGCCAGGGTCTTTGCGAGGTGAGGACCGATACCTTTCAGGGTGGTCAATGGAGTTCCGGACTGCCAGAGAATGGCTGCCTCTACGGGCCAGAGGAGGGCAGACCTGGCTGCGCGGCGCATCGCCTTTTGAATAAAACAGGAAGCGTTCACGCTCTCCCGGGAAAGAAGGCGTGCGATCACAATGTTCGAGATGGGATGGGCATTCTGGTTGATGCTAGGACAGCGACGGTACAGGTCGTCGGTTTCGACCGGCTGCGGCAGCAGGGCTGACGCATATCTCTGTTAGGATTGGCCGAGAAACGGGGCGATGGCGTCGGGGAGGTAGTCATGGTTCCATGCCGCCATCAGCCGCCGGCCTTTGAGGGACGTCCGGTCGCCGGGGGTGGTGTGCAGGCGCAGCA
>DASZQB010000011.1:0-35610 GCA_035550135.1 Verrucomicrobiales bacterium | reverse complement strand
GATAGTTCAGGAAAAACGGCAGCCCCACTGCGCCTTCCACACTGGCGGGAGGAGGAGCGTCTTTCAGCCCCATCACGTCCAGGGCGGAGGCGGCCACTGCCACAAAACCAGTCATACCTGAAGGCACCCGATTGGAAACTCCCCATCCCACCACCTCACCATTTCCCTTCAGAGCCGCGGAATTGTACATTCTCGCGTCGATCGCCACCACCCCGCTTAGGCCTGCGGGGATGACCGGCGGACGATCCGGCCAGCAGAAACCCCATCCCACCACCGTTCCGTCACTTTTCAGCCCAAGAGAATGGGCGTCACTGCCCGCAACGGCGACCACGTTCGTCAGACCCGCGGGCACCGTGGATTGTCCGTCCCGGTTGTATCCCCACGCAGCCGGCTTTCCATTCTTCTGCACCGCGACCGAAAAAGAATCTCCCGCCGCGATCTCGGCCACTTCGCCCAATCCTGGAGGCATCGTCGTCGCGCCGTGCTCTGACAGCCCCCAAGCCACCACCGTCCCGTTCGTCTTGAGGGCCAGCGAGTGTGCCCCGCCCGCCGCGATCTTCACCACTTCATTGAGCCCCGCCGGCACCACGGCCTGCCCCCAATCGTTTCTGCCCCATGCGGCGACGGTTCCATCCGCCTTCAGCGCAAGGAAAAAGCGATCTCCAGCGGCAATCTCGACTACCCTCTCAAGACCAGCCGGCACTGCAGAGATGGAACCGCCTGCCCACGTGACTACCGTGCCATCCCTTTTGAGGGCAACGAAATTCCCCGAGTTGCAATCGACAGCTACCACTTCCTCAAGCCCGGGGGGAATCGGCGGAGCATTGTCCCCCCAAACAAACACCGTCTGCTGAGCCCGGCTGACGAGCCCCGTAAGAGAAATAATGAATCCAACGGCGCGGCCAAATGAGAGTGCGTTCATAGGGGAGGCGGGTTCAGAACAGGGAAAATTCCGGTGCCAGTGAACGTGATTCGTATTCAAAGGCCCACCCGGATGTCGCTTTGACACAAATCGGTGAAACTCCTACGGCCCGCTTTCTTTCAGTTCGATCCGTTTCCCGCTCCCTGCATTTCCACTTTTCCCGGTTCTTTTTCTCCTGCATGGCAGCCCCGCGCCATGCCCATCCACCGTTTTTACATCCCACCTTCTGAATGGAATCCGGATCATCTCGCCCTCGATGAGGCCGAGTCTCACCATTGCGTGGATGTCCTTCGCCTGCGCCAGGGAGACCGCGTGGTCGCCTTCAATGGCACCGGCATGGAGGTCACCGCCGAGATTTCCCTGCTCTCCAAACGCGAAGTCGGCCTCCGCCCGCTGCTAACCCACACCTCCCCCCGGCCGGCCGCCGCCATTACCCTTGCCCAGGCGATCCCCAAGGGCAAAAACATGGACCTCGTTATCCAAAAGGCCGTCGAGCTGGGTGCCGCGGAAATCGTCCCCCTCGTAAGCGAACGCACTGTGGTCCGCCTGGACGCCGCCGAAGCCGCGGACAAACAGGAAAAGTGGCAGCGTATCGCCATCGAAGCCTGCAAACAGTGCGGGCAAAATCACCTGCCTGCCGTCCGCCGGCCGGTTTCTCTGGACCGTTTCTTCTCCGGCTCCCCTGTCCAGGATCTCCTTCTCATCGCCGCCATCGAACCTGGCGCGCGTCGGTTGAAGGAAGTGCTCGCCGAGTGGAGCACGCTGCATCCAGGAAAAGATCGCCCCTCAAGCGTGCTCATCCTCATTGGTCCGGAAGGCGATTTCACCCCCTCGGAAGTCGGCACCGCCAAATCCCGCGGATGCCTCCCGCTGAGTCTTGGCCCTATCATCCTTCGTACTGAGACCGCCGCCATTTATACTCTCAGCACGCTCGCTCACGAATTGTTCTAGCCCTCCGGCATCCTCCCTGCAAAGTACGCAATTTCGCGGGAATAAAATCAGTTGCCCGGCAGCAGCGCGCAGACACGTTCACCATCCCGGCAAGCGCCATTAATTCACATCTCCGCACATTTCCCGCGATTGCGGAAATAACTCCTCCTCTCCGCGACGCTCCCGCTTCACTTCCTACCATTCTCCGCGCGGCATGGATGCCGAGCGGTTCACAGACAAACCAAAACACACACCCAACACACATCTCATGAAGAAATTCCTCATGACTCTTCTCGCGGCCACTCTGGCCTTCGCCGGCATCTCCCGCGCCGCTGAGTATCCGGATATCAGCATCGGAGACCTCAAGAAAGCCATCGCCGACAAGAAAGTGGCCATCATCGATGTCAACGGCACCGAGAGCTATGCCAAGGGCCACATCCCTGGAGCCATCGACTATGAAGCGTCCAAGGAAAAACTGGCCACCCTCCTGCCGAAGGACAAGTCCACCCTCGTCGTCGCCTACTGCGGAGGCCCCCAGTGCACCGCCTACACCCAGGGCGCCAAAGCCGCCAAGGCCGCCGGTTACACCAACATCAAGCACCTCTCCGTAGGCATCTCTGGCTGGGTTGACGCCAAGGAAAAGACCGAAGCCGCCAAGGAAGACAAGAAGGGCGAAAAGACCGAGAAGAAGAAAGCTTAATTCGCGGTGACGAAATAATTCGTTCGGAGCCGCGTGTTGTGCCGGAGGCACGGCACGCGGCTTTTTTATTTTACCTCCCACAAACCCCGACCCCTCCCGCTTATGAACCGTCGTTCCCTGATCCTCCTTGCCGCCGCTTCCCTCTGCGGCCTGTTTTTCACTCTCCCTTCCACGGCTGCTGACGAATTTCCCGCCGGAAGCCCGAAATTTGAAACCAGTTACAAAGCAGCCCTTTCCGAAGCCAAAAAGACCGGGAAACCTTTGATCGCCATCTTCTCCGCCTCATGGTGCGCTCCCTGCCAGGTCAACAAAAAGAAGGTCTATCCCTCCGCTCAGGTGAAGCCTTATCATGACAAATTCGTCTGGGCCTATCTCAACGCGGACGAACCCGCCAACCAGGCAATCCTGAAACAATACAGTGCCAAGGGAGAAATCCCTCACATCCAGTTTTTTGATAAGAACGGCAACTCCCTTGGCTCGGAAGGCGCCACCACGGCCCCTGCCTTTGCCAAAACCCTCGCCGGCATCCTCGCCAAATCCGGCGCTTCAGCTGCCCCCGCGAAAAAGAAATAAGCCCCGTCCCTTCCGGCGGCACTCGCAATCGCCACCTATTTACCGTTCACGGTAAATCGCCTCGATATTGTTCCCATCCGGGTCGATCAGATAGGCGCCATAAATGCCGCGTCCGCAGTCCTCGGGCGCGCCATTATCGCGTCCGCCGTTGGCGAGGCCAATGCGGTGGAAGTCTTCAACGGCCTGCTTCGAAGGCGCTTTGAAGGCGAGATGCATGGGCCGCCGCTCTGAAACGGGCACGGGCGTTCCATGATATTCGCCGCCCGCGGGCCCGATCCAAAGGAATGGTGGCCACTCATCCGAACTCATCACAATGGAACCCCACTGTTCCTGGCGCTCCCTAACGACAATGCCCAGCGGAGCGAGCGCTTTTTCGAAAAACGGAAAGCTCCTTTTTGAGTCGGAGACGAAGATGCCAACGTGGTCAAACATGGGAGGGACGGCGCTTGGGTTTTGGCAGGGAGTTTCGCACCTAAATGGCGAAATCCGAAATCTGAAATCAGAAAGCCGAAAGAATTCCGAAGCGCGAATGACGGACGGATGGCGCTGCCAGTGCCACGCTGATTCAGAATGCCACGCGCCCAGGCGCGTAACAAGCCGCAGGACTATTTCTTCATCGCCTTGATCAAGGTCTCCGCCATGTCGGCAGGGGAGTCGGAAACGAGGATGCCGGCATCGCGGAGAGCTTCCTGTTTAGCGGATGCAGTACCTTTGCCGCCGGAGATGATGGCACCGGCATGGCCCATGCGGCGGCCAGGAGGGGCGGTGGCGCCGGCAATGAAGGCGGCGACAGGTTTTTTGCAGTTCTCTTTGATCCACTCCGCGGCTTCCTCTTCAGCGGTACCGCCGATTTCGCCGATGAGAATGAAGGCGTCCGTGTTAGGATCTTCGGTGAAGAGTTTGGCGCAATCGAGGTGGCTGGTGCCGTTGATCGGGTCGCCGCCAATGCCGATGCAGGTGCTCTGGCCAAGGCCGCGGCTGGTGAGCTGCCACACGGCTTCGTATGTCAGGGTGCCGCTGCGGCTGACGACGCCGATACGGCCCTCCTTGTGAATATAACCGGGCATGATGCCGATCTTGGCCGCGCCGGGAGTGATGATGCCGGGACAGTTGGGGCCGATGAGGCGGCTCTTGCTGTGACACATGGCCTGGTTCACGCGCATCATGTCGGTGACGGGAATGCCTTCGGTGATGCAGACGATGAGTTCGATGCCGGCGTCCGCCGCTTCGAGGATGCCGTCCGCGGCAAAGGCGGGCGGAACGAAGATCATCGTGGCATTGCAGCCGGTTTTTTCCCGCGCCTCATAGACCGTGTCGAAAATGGGAATGGTGTCGTCGAATTTCTGGCCGCCTTTGCCGGGGGTCACACCGGCCACGACATTGGTGCCATACTCGCGACAGCCGCGGGCGTGAAAGGCACCGGAATTTCCGGTGATGCCCTGGACCAAAAGACGGGTGTTTTTATCGACAAGAACGCTCATGAGGGCGGTATCCGTGGCATGATTCGCGGGGCTGGCAAGGGAGGGTTCTAAATGACAAAATCCCAAACCGGAAGCTCGAAGGAATGACGAATGACGTCCTGACCGCGTTCCGAGTATCGTCATTCCGCATTCCGTCATTCTTTCGGGTTCCTGATTTCGGATTTCGTCATTTCAGGGACTGTTGTTGGCTGAAACCAAACAGAGAACCTGACTCCCGCTATGATAATAGATGCGGCCTGCGGCGACGGAAACGATACTGCGGGCGGGGCCATGCCATTCGTTGATGAGGGCGTAGGGTTTTCCGGCGGCGGCGGCTTTGGCGGGACCGCCCTGGTTTTCGTAGCCCCAGGTGCGCGGCCCATAGAGGCCGGCGTAGGTGTCGCGTTCGCCCCAGAGTTTTGAAATGAGGCCGATGCGGCGGTCGAACTGGCCGAGGAAACCCTGGTGGTTGGAGAACAGGAGGCCGGGGGCGCAGGAGAGAGCCTGGGTCTCGTCGCCGATGTAGTTGAACGCGCCCCACGGAGTGTCAGGGGCACCGGGCGGGCGGATCGGGTCTTTCGACTTGTAGCTGTGGGATACGAGGCGCACGCGCCCGGTCTTCAGGTCGAGACCGCCGAAGCAAGTGTTAGGACAAACTTCGCCGCCCCCATCCCACACGCCATAGGCGGAGCGCAGAATGACAAACACTTCGCCGGTGCTGCGGTCCACGCAGGGCGGGGTCATGGGATCGTGACAGCCGGCGGTGTACAGGATGGGCGCGATCCATGGCTCGGTGCCGTCGGAGAGTTGGAGGGCGAAATAGGTTTGGAGGTCAGGACGTGTCTTGAGGCGTTCGAGGATGGCGGATTGTTCCTTTTCCACGTCTTCGGGGGTGCCGGGGATGAAGCGCTTGTCCCTGCCCTGAAATCCGGTGCGCCGGGTGAGAAATTCTTCATCCCCGCGCAGCACGGCGTGGAAGTCCTGGACCGGACAGGAGGTGATGAACACAAGTCCGCCCGCGATGCACGGGGCGTAGTCTCTGAAGGTGAGGCCGGCGAGCCGGCGCGAGGTCCATATGAGCTTACCATCCGAAAGGCGGCAGCAGCGCACCTTCATGTCTTCACTGGCAAAGACCACCCGGTCACCGTCCACGGAGGCGGGAGTGAGGATGGGCGCATCGGTGCGGATGGTCCACTTTTCTTGACCATCGAGATCCCATGCGTGGAATAAACCGGCGCGGTCGCCAGCCACTACCAGTCCTCCGGCAACGGTGGGAGCGGTCCAAAAACCGGCTTCACCGTCTGCGTGCCAGATTGGTTTCCCGGTTGCGGCGTCGAGGCAATCGAGGCCGCCCATGGAGGCGACGTAGAGGCGGCCACCGGACCAGGCGGGTGAGTGGCCGATCGGGCCGCCGCAGGCGTGCGTCCATTTTTCGCCACCCGTCGCGGCATCCCATGCGCGCAGTTTCCCCGCGCAGGAGCCCATGAACGCCAGTCCCTGAGCGACAATGATTTCGGCTCTCGG
This sequence comes from Verrucomicrobiales bacterium, assembly GCA_035550135.1. Classification (GTDB taxonomy): domain Bacteria; phylum Verrucomicrobiota; class Verrucomicrobiia; order Verrucomicrobiales; family V1-33; genus V1-33. The sequence continues at coordinate 29,501 of DASZQB010000011.1, read as the reverse complement.
GCCGGTGAGCTCTGCGCTCAAGTCGTGATGCCATGCCAGCTTGAGGGGAGGGGAAGGAAAGGTGTCGTAAAAGCCGCTCCTAACATTATCTCCGTGGAGGGTCGGCCATGAATCTGCTGCGTGGAGGAAACCCGCGGTCAGCGTGAAAACGACGAGTGAAAGTGCGGCGGATGGTTTCACGCCGCGATTTATCCCGGGCAGTTTTTTGAACAAGAGCGTTCGCTCCCGCGTAATTTTCCTCCGTGGAGGCAGTCTTTCTTGTCCAGGATATTGGAGAAGAAGGTTGTTGCCTGGCACAGGTTTTGCGTGAAGATGACCTCCCCCTTCCGCCCGTAGTCCTGATCTGCGGAGCGGATTTTTCATCTCTGCCCCACAGACCTGAATCCCCGACATGAATAAGTACTACGACATCAAACTCCCGGAAGGAACCCTCCACCGCATGGATCTGGAGCGCGACGCCTGCGGCGTGGGATTTGTGGCGCACGTTCAGGGGCAGAAGAGCAATCGCATTTTGAAGTATGGTCTTACGAGCTGCTGCAACGTGGTGCATCGCGGCGCGGTGAATTCGGACATGAAGACGGGGGACGGCGCGGGAATTCTCACGCAGATACCGCACAAGCTTTTCCGCCGTGTGCTGAAGTCGGACTTCAACTACGAGTTGAAAAACGATACTGACCTTGGCGTGGGCGTTTTCTTCCTGCCGCTCGAAGACGAGGAGGCCAGCACGGTTTGCAAGCTCACCACGAAGATCATCCTTCAGGATATGGGTTTGAAGTTTATCGGTTGGCGCGAGGTGCCAATCAACGAAAGGGAACTCGGCCAGAAAGCGCGGGACAGCCGTCCGTGCATTTGTCATTTATTTGTGGAGCGGCCCGAGGGGATGAGTGGAGATGAGTTCGAACGCACGCTCTATCTGGTGCGCCGCCGAGTGGGCGTGCATCTCGCGCAGGAGGAAGTCACCGGCTTTTACATTCCCTCCTTTTCGCACCGGACGATTGTTTACAAGGCGCTCGCGGTGGCCACAGCGCTCGGGAAGTTTTACAAGGACCTTGCGGATCCGGACTACGAGACGGCAATTTGTCTGTATCACCAGCGGTTTTCCACTAACACATTCCCCACATGGGCGCTGGCGCATCCGTTCCGCATGCTGTGCCATAACGGCGAAATCAACACGCTGCGCGGCAACCGGAACTGGCTCACCAGCCGGGAGAATGACTTTAAGAGCGAGATTTGGGGCGACCGCGTCAAATACCTTCAACCGATGGTGGACCCATGCGACAGCGACAGCGCCAGTCTGGATATCGCGCTGGAACTGCTCGTGATGAGCGGACGCAGTTTGGAGGAGGCCATGGCGCTGCTGGTGCCGCCGGCTTACGGCATCGATCCGTTCACCACGCCGGAGCAGAAGGCGTATTATGAATTTACCCAATGCTTCTCCGAGCCGTGGGACGGTCCGGCGGCGCTGTCGTTCACGGACGGCCGCACCGTGGCGGCGTGCCTCGACCGGAACGGTCTGCGGCCCAGCCGTTACAAGCTGACGAGCGATGGAATTTTTACGCTCGGCTCGGAAGTGGGCGTGGTGGAACTGGATGACGCGAAAATCCTGTGCAAAGGCCGTCTCGCGCCGGGCGAGATGCTCAGCGTCAATACAGAGACAGGTGTCATTCGATACAACGATGAACTCAAGTCGTGGCTCGCAGGCCGTCAGCCTTATGGCGAGTGGCTGCAGCAAAACCGCGTGGAGTTGAAAACGCTGGTTTCTCCGGCGCCGGAGGCTTCCGCCGGCGATCTGGATATTCTTTCGCTGTCGCAGCGGCAGTCCGCCTTTGGTTATAACAAGGAGGAGCTCGACATGGCCTTTGTGCCCATGCTCAAGGACGGCCAGGAAGCCGTTTACAGCATGGGCGATGACACGCCGCTGGCCGTGCTTAGCACGCAGCCGCGCCTGCTCTACACTTACTTCAAGCAACTGTTTGCGCAGGTGACGAATCCGCCGATCGATCCGATCCGCGAACGTCTGGTGATGTCGCTTTCCGTCTCCCTCGGCTGGCAGCGGAATCTGCTGAAGGAATCGCCGGAACATGCGCGTGTGATTCATTTGGAGTCGCCGTTTCTGTGGAATCACGAACTCGCGAAACTGAAGGAACTGGAAGACTTCCCCGTGCGCGTGCTCGACACGACCTGGCCGGTAACCGAAGGCGAGTCTGGGCTTGAGAAAGCTGTGGAACGGCTGCGCTATGAGGCGGAGGCGGCAGTGAACGATGGTGTTAGGATTTTGATCCTGAGCGACCGCGCAGCGGACCACGCTAATGTGCCCATTCCGGCGCTCATTGCCACCGGCGCTGTCCACCATCACCTGAACCGCATCAAAAAGCGGATGCGGCTCAGCATCGTGGTGGAGACCGGCGAAGCGCGCGACGTGCATCAGATGTCGTGTCTCTTTGGCTATGGCGCTCAGGCGATTTGTCCGTGGGTGGCGTATGAAACCATCCGCGAACTTGTCGAGAGCCAGCACAAGGATCTGGCAAACGTGGACATCACGAAGGCGCTGAAGAATTTCCGTTCTTCACTGGAGAAGGGCGTGCTGAAGATCATGTCGAAGATGGGGATCAGCGTGCTGTCGTCCTATCAGGGCGCGCAGATTTTTGAAGCCGTCGGCATTGGCAGTGAACTCATTGGGAAGTGCTTCCCTGGCACGCCGAGCCAGGTTGAGGGCGTGGGCTTCCGTGAGATCGCAATGGAAAGCCTCGTGCGCCACCGTGCAGGCTACAGCGATGCGCTGCCGGGCCAGCCGGTCGATCTCGGTGATCCGGGCTACTTCCGTTTCCGCCGGGAAGGCGAGCGGCACGCGGTGGATGCGGGCTTCATCAAGAACTTCCACACGTTTGTGAAGACCGGGAAGGCGGAGGACTACGAAAGTTACCTTACAGAGTACAAGCGGAACAAACCGCTGGCGTTGCACGATCTTTTTGAACTCGTGCAAAGCAAAGATGGTCCCGTGCCTCTTGAGGAGGTCGAGTCCATCGAAGACATCCGTGTCAGGTTTACTACAGCGGCCATGTCTCTTGGCGCACTGAGCCCGGAGGCTCACGAGGCGCTGGCCATTGCGATGAATGAAATCGGGGGCAAGTCAAACAGCGGCGAAGGCGGCGAAGACCCCGTGCGCTTCAAGCGCTACGACAACGGCGACTGGGCGAACAGCAAGATCAAACAAATCGCTTCGGGGCGTTTCGGCGTCACCGCCGAGTATCTCGCCAGCGCAGAGGAACTGGAAATCAAGATGGCTCAGGGCGCAAAGCCTGGCGAAGGCGGCCAGCTTCCTGGCGCCAAGGTGCAGGGGATCATTGCGCGCCTGCGCCGCACGAATCCCGGCGTGCAACTCATCAGCCCGCCGCCGCACCACGACATTTATTCCATCGAGGATCTCGCGCAGCTCATTCACGACTTGAAGGAGGTGAATCCCCGTGCGCGCGTTTGCGTGAAACTGGTGGCGGAGAGCGGCATTGGCACGGTGGCGGCCGGCGTAGCGAAGGCGAATGCCGACATCATTCTGGTGTCAGGACATGAAGGCGGCACCGGTGCTTCGCCGATTTCTTCGATCAAACACGCGGGTCTCCCGTGGGAGATCGGTCTCGCGGAAACGCAGCAGGTGCTCATGATGAACGGTCTGCGGGACCGCGTGACGCTGAGGACCGACGGTGGTCTGCGCAACGGACTGGACATCATTCACGCGGCGATCCTCGGCGCAGAGGAATTCAACTTTGGCACCATCGCGCTCATCGCGCTGGGCTGTGTGTATGTGCGGAAGTGCCACCTCAATACCTGTCCCGTGGGCATCGCCACGCAGGACCCGAAATACCGCGACAAGTTCAAAGGGAAGAAGGAATACGTGATCAACTTCTTCAACTCCGTCGCAGAGGAAGTGCGTCAGCACATGGCGTGGCTGGGCATGCGCAAGCTCAACGACCTTATTGGCCGCGTGGAACATCTCAAGCAGCGCGACGTTCCCGGACACCCGAAGGCTAACACGCTCAATCTCGACCGCATCCTGCGCAACGTCGCGCGCGATCTCGGCGAAGACGTGCCGCGCATCAATCTGCGCGGACGCAACGAGGGCAGCCTCACCGCGCCGCCGCTCGATAACAAAATCATCCAGCAGGCCAAGGATGCCATCAACGATCAGGTGAATGTCCACCTTAGCCACAAGTGCCGCAACACGGACCGCAACATCGGCACGAAACTCGCGGGAGAAATTGCCTATCACCATGGCGATCTCGGTTTGCCTGAGGGCACCATCACGGTGGATTTGGAAGGCAGCGCAGGCCAGTCATTCGGCACGTTCCTGTGCAGCGGCATCAAACTTGTCCTGACAGGTGAAGCGAACGACTACGTTGGAAAAGGCATGACCGCCGGTGAGATCATCATCAAGCCGCGCCCCGTCATCAAATACGCGCCGGAAGACAACAGCATCCTGGGCAATACCGTGATGTATGGCGCCACCGGCGGCGTCCTCTTCGCCAATGGCCGTGCGGGCGAGCGCTTCTGCGTGCGGAATTCCGGCGGCACCGCCGTCGTCGAAGGCGTGGGCGACCACGGCTGCGAATACATGACCAACGGCACGGTGGCGATTCTCGGTCCGACAGGCAAAAATTTTGCCGCCGGCATGAGCGGTGGTGTGGCTTATGTGCTGGATGAATCCGGCGACTTCTCCAAGCTGCACAATGCCGACATGACCGAGGCTGTTCGCCTGACGGATAAGGATGACGTCAAAAAATTGCAGTCTCTCATCTACCGCCATCTGGAAGCCACCGGCAGCCCGAAGGCCAAGGCGCTTCTCGACAACTGGCCGAAATACGAGCCGATGTTCTGGCGCGTCCAGCCCGTCGGTGTTCCCGCGCCCGCCGCTGCTCCTGCCACGCCGACGGAGGCGGTGAAGGTGTGACCCGGCAAATAAGCCCCGGGCAAACCCGTTCAGGCGGATTTTTATTTTTCCCGCTCCATAAACTCTACACGATTTCCGAATGGATCACGAAACTCGAAGCGGTCAAACCCGGGAATAAGAACGCTCTCCAGGATTTTCAGTCCGCGATCCTCCAGCTTCGCCCGCCACTCTTCCAGGTTGCGGACTTCATACGCAATGTGAGCCTTAGTCTGCGTGCGGTCGAATTCCTCCGTACCCACATGAATGGGAAATCCATCGGACTGCATCCAAAAGCCGCCCCGCCCCTGCAATGAGGCTGGTTTGGGAATCTCCGCCAGGCCAAGGAACGTGCAGTAAAACTCCCGCGCGGACTCCTCCATGCCCGCGGGAATGGTGATCTGCACATGCTGAACCCTGAGGAGCATCGGTCTTTCAAAAGACAAACCCATGGGACCCGCCGTTCAGACAGGCCCCATGGGAGTTGGTTGAACAGATCGCGGTTACTTCTCTTTCTTCTTATCCCAGCCGTTGTCCTTGATCATCTTTTCGATCTCGGCTTTCACAGGGAACGTCTCAGGAAGAAACTTCCAGTGGACCATATATTTCACCGGGCCGTACAGGTGCATTACCTCGCCCTTCTTGCTTTCCATCTCGGCCGCAGGCGTCTTCTTGATATTTTCGAGCCAGGCGGCGGACATCGTTTCGACCTCCTTTTGGGTGGCGGCGTCCGGTTCATAACAAAGGGATTCCATGAGGCCGAGCAGCTTTTCGTTTCCTTCTTTCTTCGCGGCAGCGGTGCGAATACCCGCGGCGATTTCCTTTTTCTTTGCAACAGCGGCTTCCGGCGGCATGGATCCGGCCGAGCCGCCGGCCTCAATACCCCGCGGCGGCAGAGGACGGTACCAGATATTCCGATAACGCACGGGATTGCCGTGATCCTGCAGCTTCAGCGGTCCCTTCGGCGGAAACGGATGATCCTTGCTCCGCCCCATGTGACCTCCTCCGCCTTCCAGCGGCGTCGAATCCTGCACCACCACACCGTTCATTGTCACGGTCAGGCGGCCCGGATCCACGATTTTCGTATCTTTGTAGATGGGCCGGCGGAAGATAATATCGTAAATCTGCCACTCGCCCGGCGCGCGCAGGGCATTCGCATGCGGCGGGTTAACACCGTAAACTGATCCGGCGAAACCGTCCGCGTAAGTCGGGTTTTTGAAATTGTCGAGGACCTGCACTTCCACCTGTCCCATCAGAAAGATGCCGCTGTTGCCCCGTCCCTGGCTCTTGCCCTCCGGCTTGGCGGGAGCAGCCCATTCCACATGCAACTGGCAGTCTCCAAACTGTTGTATCGTCCGCACGTATCCGGACCCAGGCACACACTGCATGGCCCCGTCTTTAACGACCCATTTCGTCGGCTCTGCGGTGATCTTATCCGCCTCCCATTTGGCGAGCGACGCTTCGGTGCCGTCGAAAAGGATCACGGCATCCGACGGCGGTTTACCCGGCTTCTCCTGAGTGCTGGGTGTCCCCGGTGTAACCAGCGGCGGCTGTGGACGGTTCATATCGTGAATGCTCCATGGATGGGTCTCATCCGGCGGATCACCGTAAAAAGCTCCGTCGGCAAAAGCCGTGGCAGCCGTCAGGGACAGCGTAAGGAGAATAAGCGTAGCGGGTTTGGTGCGTGTGTGCATGCCCCTTCGATGACACACCCCCAGCCCCCCGGCAAGCCCCGGCGATGCGGATGAGAGGAAACCTGCACGCTCTGGCCGGCGCGCGATTGCGAATTCCCGCACCACTATCCGACGCTCAGTTAAAGAGTTCCAATTCCGCCTGCTTCGACACAGGACCGTCCACCTCCTCAGCAGAAGCGGCTTTGCGGGCCCTCGGCTTTCGCAACGACGTGCTTTCCACCGCCGCATGGCCAATTGCGTCCGGTTGCTGTCCGGAGGACTCCAGTTTGCCAAGAATCTCCTTTGCGCGGTCGATGATTGGCTGTGGCAGTCCCGCAAGGCGGGCAACCTGAATGCCATAGCTTTTGTCCGCGGCGCCGGGAATGATCCTGCGGAGGAAGATAATGCGGTCGTTCCACTCACGTACGGCGACGTTCGCATTGCGGACCGCGGGCCGCTTGTCGCTCAGTGCGGTAAGTTCGTGATAGTGCGTGGCGAAAATAGTCCTGCACTGCACATTGTCGTGAAGATGCTCGGCGACACTCCAGGCGATGGCGAGTCCGTCGAAAGTGGCCGTGCCGCGGCCTATTTCGTCAAGAATGACGAGGCTGCGTTCGGTAGCGTTGTTGAGGATGGCCGCGGTTTCATTCATCTCCACCATAAAGGTGGACTGGCCGCGGGACAGGTCGTCGCTGGCGCCCACGCGGGTGAAGATGCGGTCCACAAGACCGATCTCCGCCTGCGAAGCCGGAATGAAACTGCCCGTCTGAGCCATGAGGGTGAGCAGTGCCACCTGACGGATGTAAGTGCTCTTTCCTGCCATGTTAGGACCGGTGAGGATAATCAGCCGGTTCTCCGCAGGCTCCAGGAGAACATCGTTAGGAACGAACTTTTCCTCCGTCAGATTCTGATCCAGCACCGGATGCCGCCCGTCCTTGATGTAAAGGGACAGCGAATCGTTGAGCAGCGGGCGGCAGTAATTAAAGAGGCGCGCGGTTTCCGCGAGGCTGCAAAGCACGTCCACCACTGCGAGCGCGTCCGCGGTATCCTGAATGGCATCCATGTGCTGCAGCACGCGCGCGCGCAGGATCTGGAACTCTTCATACTCCAGACGTTTCATGCGTTCATCCGCTCCGAGGATTTTATCCTCCATCTGCTTGAGTTCCGGCGTGATGTAGCGCTCACCGTTCGCAGTTGTTTGCTTGCGGGTGTAATCCGCCGGTACACTGGAAAGGTTCGATTTGGTGATCTCAATGAAGTACCCGAACACCGCGTTGAATTTCACTTTCAGACTTTTGATTCCGGTACGTTCGATCTCCCGGGCCTGGAGATCTGCGATCCACTGTTTTCCATCCGTGCTCGCGCGGCGCAATTCGTCGAGTTCGGCGTGCCAGCCATCGCGAAAGATACCTCCCTCTTTGACCGGAGCGGGCGGTTCATCGACGATCGCTTTCGCAATAAGGTCCGTGACCTCTGTGAAGTCCCGGAGACGCGGCGCAAGTTCGGCAACGAGTGCCAGACTCCGTCCCAGCGCTTCCAGATGGGCGCTGACATCCGGCACCTGTTTCAGCGAGGTTCCCAGCGTCTGCATATCCCGCGCATTGCCCGCCTGATTGAGGCGGCTCAGCGTGCGCTCAATGTCGCGGATATCCCGCAGCGTTTCCCGGCATTTTGTCAGGATGAACGACTGGGCGATCATCGCCTCGATCACATCCTGCCGCGCCTTGAGCGGCTCCAGTTCCCGCAGCGGATGCAGTATCCAGTCGCGCAGTCGCCGCGCTCCCATGGGCGTACCCGTGCGGTCGAGCGCATACAGCAGCGTGTTTTCAAGGCCGCTCCGATGGTTCACCAAATCCAGGTTCGCCCGACTCGCCGCATCGATGATGACGGTCTTTTCATTCCCCGCCGCCTGCATGCGCCTGACATGGGCAACGCTGCGGCGCAGCACATCGCGAATATAATAAAGGATCGCTCCCGCTGCGCTGGCTGCCGCTCTCATCCCGGCGCAGCCAAAGCCATCGAGAGACTGCACTTTGAAGTGTTCCAGAAGAAGATGATGCGCCTGGTCATACATGAACGGCCAGACTTCCAGTGCGGTCGCTCCTTTCAGCGCTCCAAACTCCGGCGTTTGGTCATCGGCATACAGCATTTCCGCCGGTTGCAGGCGGCCCAGTTCATCCAGCAGTTCCGAAATGTCGGCAAACTCGCTCACACGGAATTCGCCTGTTGTGTGATCGACAAAGGCGAGTCCCAGCACCTTCGGACTGCTGCGAAAGACGGCGGCCAGATAGTTGTTCCGCCGGCTTTCCAGCATGTTGAGATCAATCACGGTACCCGCACTGATCACCTGCGAAATCTCCCGCTCCACGATGCGTCCGGGCACGGGCTCGCTGGTTTGTTCCGCGATGGCCACGCGTTTGCCGTGGCGAATGAGTTTGGCGATGTATCCCTCCGCAGAATGATAGGGCACGCCGCACATGGGCATGTCGTTTCGTTTTGTTAGGGCCACATTCAGGATGCCCGCCGCCGCCATGGCGTCCTCGAAAAACATCTCATAAAAGTCCCCAAGCCGGAAAAACAGCAGCACGTCAGCCGGCAGTGTCCGCCGCAGGGCGTGATACTGCTTCATCATGGGAGTCTGACCGTCGGATGACATGAAGCGCGGAGACTAGGGCGCGCTCAGTCGATGGCAAGCATGGGAATTATTCCGGCAGAGTGATGCGCTGATTCGCGTTCACGCGGCTTTGTTTGACCGTGCCTTTCCCGTGGGGCAGGATGACTTCGAGATCGACGACCGCCTCACTCCCGAGACCGAAATGTGCAACGGCGGCCTGACCGGAGGCGTAGCCAAAACCGGTGCTGATTTCCTGACATCCGAGAAGCGCGGAGGAGTCGCCGGATTTTCCCGCGGTATAGATTTTGACTCTCGCACCGATGCCCATTTTATTGATACCGCTGGTGCCTTTTACTTGCACGTCGAGCCAGTTTCCGCCTGGGGTCTCATTGCGGAGGAGCAGGGAAGGGAGTTCGGGCCACCAGCTGGGGAGGAAGAGGTCGAGCCGGCCATCATTGTCGAAATCGCCCGTCGGTCCTGGAGCAGTGTAAGTGATTTTCCGTTCCTTGACCATCTTTGCGAAGAAGGTGCCGGAACGTGTGATGCTGCGATCTTCGGCAGTGGGAAAATCGTTTATCGCAAGAGTGTCTTCGCTGAAGTGCGGCAGACCGTTGACGATTCCGATATGTTTGAAGATCAGCGGGTGCGGTTTGCCGTCCTTAAATTTCACGATAGTGGTTAGGAGGTCCGGCCAGCCGTCATTGTCAAAGTCCTGCATTTCGACGTGCGGCGCCTTCATGGGCAGCGGCTTGAGACCGGCGGCTTCGGTGATCTCTTCAAACGCGGGAACTCCCCCGCGAATTCCACGGTTGAGATAAAGACGATTGGGGATGGGCGAATGCCATGGGCTCTGAAAGTGCTCGCCAAGGAGCACATCGAGCAGTCCGTCGCGGTTCACGTCGCCGAAGCAGACACCGCAAACCATATTGTCGCCCGCGGCGTCTTTCCATGCGAACACTTCGCGCGAGCCCGGGGACTCGCGGAACTTTCCATGCCCGTCGTTGAGAAAGAACACATTTCCCCCGCCTGTGGAGGCGAGAAAAAAATCGGGCCAGCCGTCGTTGTTCACATCGACCGCAGCCACGCCAAGCCCCGGCACAGCGGGCAGGCCGGCGGAACGTGAGACGTCCTCGAATTGGAGGCCGCCTTTATTGCGGAAAAGGCGCGAGCTTTTCGTCTCTGAACCATTGTAGCCAGGCAGTGGATCTTCCCCAACGAGGAGATCAAGCAGGCCGTCGCCGTCGAAGTCGAGCACGGTGGCGCTTCGTCCGCCAAACGCCGCGGGACACGCGCCGTTCTCCTTGGAGATATTGGTGAAATTGCCCATGCCATCGTTCCGGAAAAGTGTGCAGCCGACGGTGCCCTTGTCAGGCTGGGGCATGCTTCCGATATAGAGGTCAAGGTCGCCGTCGTTGTCGAGATCTGCGAAAACGACGCCGGTCGAGCGCGCGGCAATTTGCAGAGGCTTCTGCGCGTCAGCCAGGAATTTGCCGGCATGGTTGCGAAAGAACAGGTTGGGCTTTGCGCCGTTCATGTGGAAGGTGCCGGCGTAAAGATCGAGCCATCCGTCTCCATCGGCATCACCCCATGCCGCGCCGTGGCCCTGAATTCCGGCAAGGTGCGGAGAGAGTCCAGCGGCTTCACCGGCGTCGCGGAAAACGAACGCCTGTGCACCGGCACGGGCCTGCGCGCCGGCAACAAAAACCAGGGCTGCAACTGCGAGGCGTCTCATGGACGTTCCGATGCAGGAATGTGGATAACAGTGAGTGCGCATGAATCCCACACTTTTGTCCCGCGGCTAACGTTCCATGTGACGTAGAGCTTATCGCCCGCCGGATCGACCGCCGAACTGTACGTGCCGCGCAGCGTCAGGCCGTATTTTTGTTCGAGCACCGGATTGAGAAAGACGATGACCTTGCGCCGTTTCGTCCGAACGTCGAACTGCACGATGGGAGTGCCGTCCACTTCGCTGCCGCCGTGGGCGCCAGGTGTGTAGTAGAGGTACCGGCCGAATGGGTCCGCATCGATCGAGGAAGTGCGGCGAATGGTATCGCCGACACATGCGGGTCCGAGGTCTTCGAATTTCTCAGTCTTCGTATCGAACGCCCAGAGCTTTCCGCTGCTGACTGCCGCGAGATAGACAATCCCCTGAGGCGTCTCCATCGTCGAAGCTCCTTCCGCGTCCACTGGTCCGTCGATCTTCACTGATGCGTCGCTCTTCGCAGGGTCATAACGCATGAAGACCGCGTCCTTATCCGAGCCCTTGGTAAAGTAAACCCGTCCCGTGGAGCGCGCAAAAATGGGCCACGGCCAGCAGCTCTTTTTCGGGGTCGAATAGAGCAGTTTTTTCGCGATTAAATCATAAGCGATAAACCTTTCATCCTCCGGGACCTTTCCGTCGCCGCGTGTATTGAGGCTGCCCGCGCGCGTGCCGCCGTAGAGAATCATGCGATCCGGATCGACGATGCTGGTTTGAATTCCGTGTCCGGGCATCGCGCCCTGGGCCACCACTTCGGCAGCGCCTGTTTTTGGTTCGACGCGTATGATCCAGTCTCCCTTGTAGTGATACTGCGGCGTAGTCGAAAATCCGCCGCGATAGGTCGCAAAATGAAGCCATCCATCCTTGCCGAAATCGAGCCGCCCGTGAACCTTGCCCGGCGTGTAATGATCCGCGGGCAGCCCTAGCAGTTTTTTCACATCGACGAGTTGCCGCACCTTTCCTGTCGCCGGATCGAATTCAAAGATAAACGCATTTCCACCCGTCGTGCTGCCCTTGTCGCCGATGCTCAAATGATCGCCGATCGAGGCATAGTATTTTCCGTTTGCGGCGAGGCTGTCGCCCCACGCAGACCAGGGATTGCCAGGATAATTTTGCCCCGGATAGAACAACAACTCCACGGTGGGTGCAGCCGTCGCCACCGCCACGCCGGATTGTAGTTTTGCGGCAGGCTTGAGAAAATCAGCGGACGTCACGGTCACTTTTTCCTGTCCTTCCGGTAATGTTGGCGGAAAGGAAAGTCTGGCGGCCTCCTCCGCGGGGAGCCGGAGGGCGGGAAGAACCAGGGCAAAAAAAGGGACGAGGATTGCGCGACAGGATATCGGTTTCACGCCTTGAGCCTATGACCGGCCTTGTACGGAACAAGCCAAAACGCCCCGGCATTCGCGGGGCCGGGAATGCCCGCGGATCAAAAGACTCCCTGATAATCAATGACTCATGGTGCCATCATTTTGCAATTGGGGTTAAATCAGCTTGCATTGCAAATTGCCTTGCCGAGGAATGTATGCATGCAGGACGATGAAGAGGAATCGGATGAAGCTACCCGCATCCTGAATGCGATTCGCAGCGGCGACCCTAACGGTGGACGCGAATTGCTGGAGGCCGTGTATGTCCAGTTGCGCCGGATGGCGTCGGCCAAAATGGCCATCGAAAAACCGGGCCAAACGCTTCAACCCACCGCTCTCGTGCATGAGGCGTGGTTGCGGCTCGGGAATGGCGTCTATGAAAGCAGAGCGCATTTCTTTGGTGCCGCGGCGGAGGCGATGCGGCGCATTCTCGTGGACCGCGCGCGCCGGAAAGGAAGAGCCAAACACGGGGGAAGGGTGGAAATGCGGGCCCTCGATGGGATGGATGTAGCAGCCGCCGAGCAGGGGGACGAAATTCTCGCGGTGCATGAAGCGCTCGATCGACTCGCCGCAATAGACGCGCGAAAGGCGGAGCTGGTAAAGCTTCGCTACTTTGCGGGCCTTTCGTTCGAGGAGTGCGCAGCGCTTCAGGGCGTTTCCGTTCCCACGGCTAAGCGCGACTGGAGTTACGCAAGGGCATGGCTTCACAACGCAATCAGTTCCGGCGGGTAGCGACGGCAGCCGCAGAAACACCTGTGGCCCGGTGCCTTCAGATGCTCGGGAAGAATATTGCCGGAATTGCCGGCGGCATTTTTTTTCCCTGCATGATCCTGCGCGGGGCGAATCCTCGCATGATGGAGCGCTTGAATGGTCTTTCCAAGTGCCGGGAGTTAAGGACATGATCCGGGCGTAACGGGCTCTCCGCTTTCAATCCAATGCCAGAGGAAGAAGATATCTTTGAAGCCGCCGCCGCGCTGCCGGCAGCGGAGCGCGGGACCGTGCTGGATCAAGCGTGCGCAGGCCGGCCGGAACTGCGCAGGCGCATTGAGGCTCTGCTCCGCTCGCATGAGACCTTCGGGTTCATGGAGAGTCCCACGCCTCTGTTACCGTGCTTCGCGGTGGAACAGGCAGGTGAATTGATAGGGCGTTACCGCCTGCTGCGGGAACTTGGAGAAGGCGGGTTCGGAGTGGTCTGGATGGCGGAACAGGTGGAACCCGTGACGCGGCCGGTGGCATTGAAGATCATCAAGGCCGGCATGGATACGAAGGAGGTGATCGCGCGCTTCGAAGCAGAGCGGCAGGCGCTGGCGATGATGGATCACCCTAACATTGCGAGGATATTCGACGCCGGTGCCACGGAAAAGGGCCGTCCCTTCTTTGTGATGGAACTCGTGAAGGGAATTCCGATCACCAAATTCTGCGACGAACACCAGTTCACCGCCCGCCAGCGTTTGGACTTGTTCGGCGACGTCTGTTCTGCGATCAATCATGCGCACCAGAAGGGCATCATCCACCGCGACATTAAGCCGTCCAATGTGATGGTTGCGCTCCATGGAGACAGGCCGGTGCCCAAAGTCATTGACTTCGGCATTGCCAGGGCGACGCAGGGACGGCTCACCGGGCGGACGCTGTTCACGCGTTTCGACCAGTTTGTTGGCACGCCCGCCTACATGAGCCCTGAACAGACGGCATTGGGCGTCCTGGATGTGGACACACGCAGCGACATTTATGCGCTCGGTATTCTTCTTTACGAACTGCTCGCCGGAACGCCTCCGTTTGATTCAAAGACACTCCTTGCCGCAGGGTTTGGGGAGATGCGGCGCGTCATTTGTGAAGTGGAGCCGCCCAGACCGTCCTTGCGCCTGAATACGGCCGCCGGAAATGACCGCATTGCGCTGGCAAAGGCGCGTCAGGTTGCACCCGAAAGGCTCGCCCGGCTCGTCAAACCGGATCTCGACTGGATCGTCATGAAGGCCATCGAGAAAGACCGCACCCGGCGATATGAAACGGCGAATGGACTCGCGCAGGACATTCAGCGGCATCTCGCCGATGAACCGGTAAGCGCTACGCCTCCCAGCCTGGGCTACAGGATTGGAAAGTTCGTAAGGCGGAACCGGTTGGCTGCGCTGGTGGCGGTTTCGCTCATCGCCGCCACCAGCGTGAGCGTATGGATGGCCATAGAGGCCAAAGTCTCAAGCGACGACGCCGAACGCGAAGTGACGCGGACAAAGGCAGCCAACGAAACGAATCTCCGGAACCTTCATCTTGCCAGTATGGCAGACTATACCAGCGCCCTGAAAGCATTGGAGGAGGATTTTGCGGCAAATACCAGGGGTGAACCGGCGGACGGTTATGGAGGGAAATCCAGGTGGCATGAGGCGATAGCGCTTCTGGTGCGTGCTCTGGAGCGTGAGCCTGGAAATCACCTTGCCTCTGTCCGGCTTTACGATGCGCTGAGCAGCCGGTTGCAGGAAAAACGGGACTGGCCGCTCTTGATGCTGAAGCATGCAGGAGCCGTTCAAAGTGCGTGTTACAGCCCGGATGGCAGCAAACTCCTCACAGCCAGTCATGACCATACCGCGCGACTGTGGGATGCTGTTGCCGGAACGCCGATCGGCGAGCCGATGCAGCACGATGACATTGTATGGAGTGCAGGATTCAGTCCGGATGGGGCCCGGATATGCACGGCGAGTGCTGACAAAACGGTTCGAATTTGGGATGCCGCGACCGGCAGGGCCCTTGGCGAAGCCTTGCGTCATGAAGATCAGGTTCGCGACGCGGTATTCAGCCCCGACGGCTCTAAAATCGTTACTGCCAGCGCTCCGGATGGAAAATCGCCGGGCATATGCAGGGTGCGGGTCTGGAACCTGACAACCGGTCACAGCATTGGCGAACCGATGCTTCACCCCAACCCGGTGAAGACGATAAGTTTCAGTCCCGATGGAACTAAAATCCTGACCGCTTCTCATGAAAATGGCCGCGGTTTCGCGCAGTTGTGGGATGCGGAGTCCGGAAAGCCCATCGGCGCACGGATGCTTCCCCATGAAAGGGTCGGAGGGGGCGCCGCCTTGCAGAGCGCTGCTCTCAATCCCGACGGATCGCTCATTCTCGCTGGGTGCAACTATACGGCGCGCTTGTGGAATCCGGCGACCGGAGAAGCGGTTGGAGAGCTGATGCAGCACACCGGATTGATCTCGCAGGCAATTTTCAGCCCCGACGGATTAACGGCATTGACGATAACGATGCACGATCAAACCGGCACAAACAAAGTGCAGTTGTGGAACGCAAGGACAGGAAAAGCGTTAGTCGATTCAATGAAGAGCGCACGTTTGTTTTCTCAGGCCGGCTTTAGCCCGGACGGCGCCAGGATCGTCACCAATGCGCTCTCCTCCAACCTTCTATCAAGTTCTGTTCAGATTTGGGATGCCGCCACAGGGCGCCTCCTTGGCGCACCCATGCAGCACGCCTCCCGCGTGCACCGCGTGATCTTCAGTCCGGATGGTCGCAAGATCGTCACTGCTTGTGCGGACGGCTGTGCGCGCGTTTGGGAAGTGCATCATGGTGCCGTGGCCGGCGAGCCGCTCCGTTCCCAGGATCAGTTGTTTGAGGCGGGTTTCAATTCTGACGGCACAATCACTGCCTCCGTCGCCATTCCGGGCGGTTTTCCCAGGCTACCCGTTCCAGGGTTGCGGTGGGAAAAGAAAGTCAATCCGGTTTGGGACCCGTTTACAGGAAAAGCGCTGGGGGGCGGCAAACCAGCCTATGCGGATTCGCTGACTCCTGATGGCTCAAAATTCATCAGTTTTGGCTATCCGGATTCAAACCAGACGGTGCGGGTCTATGATTCTTCCACGCGCAAGGCCATTGGGAATCCCATGGAACATCAAGCTGGAATTCAGAGGGCGTTTTTAACTCCTGATGGCAACAGGATCGTCTCCATCACCGCCGGAAACTCTGTCTTCATATGGGACGCGGCGACATGCCAATCCATCGGCGCCATTCACCACAAAGACATGGTCTTTGTAAAGTTGAGCCCTGACGGTACCAGACTGGTGACGCAGAGCAGGGACGGCACAGCGCAATTGATGGATCTTAAAACCGGGACGGCGCTTGGTGAGCCGATCCGTCATGAGGGGCTTATCACCACGGCGTTCAGCCCGGAAAGTTCAAGGCTCGTGACGGCGGGCGGAGACGGGACAGTGCAAGTATGGGACGCGCGCACCGGAACGCGCCTCGGGGCAATGAAGAGCCACAAGGATAAGGTGCGCGAAGCGGGCTTCAGTCCCGACGGAGCAAGGTTTGTCACGGTCAGCGACGATGGCACCGCACAAATTTGGGATGCAAAGAGTGGTGAGGCTGCCGGAGAATTACTAACGCTTTCGGTCGCTCCAGGCGCGACGAATCCGGTAAAATTCAGTCCCGCCGGCACCAGGATGCTTATCATTTGCGCCGATGACACCGTGCGAATGTGGGACATGGCCAGTCGCCGCCCCGTTGGCCAGCCCATGCGACATCCGGTTCGTATCTTCCAGGCGGACTTTAGCGCGGACGGATCAACGGTCCTTACGGTCACACCGGAAGCCGCCCGCCTTTGGGAGGCGGAAACCGGGAGGTCCCTCGGGGAACCGATGCGCTTGGAGAGGCAAACAGTCTCAAGGGACGGCCTCGCTCAGGCGGCTTTGCGCCAGGACGGAAAAAGAATTGTCACTGCCACGCAGGACCACACGATCCGTGTTTGGCGAACGCGCACGATAGCCGAGGCGGAGGCGATCCCCGCCATCGATCCAGCGGTTATTGATTGGGCGCGAAATCTTGCCGGGTTGTCATTCAATGAGGACGGTGAGATTTATGTGATTCCGGATGAAGCGCGTGTTCGCGCCATGGTCCATACTCAGCTGCCTCCCGGTCCATGGTCGGAACTTAAAACCTGGATCGAAACACCGTTGCCGGACCGCAAGGTCTGTCCAAAGTCTGGCGTTACCTTCCGGCAACTCGCCGCGCGCGAGCGTGACTTCAACGGCGACGGAAACGCCGAAAGCCTTGACTCAGCATTGCGCTATGATTGTGGAATATCTCTCGCGCGTCTGTTTCTCGCTGCGGCATTGGAAAAAAATGTTGCCCCCACAAAGCTTCAGGATGCGGATAATATGACAGCCTCGCGCGCTGCCTTCCTCCGGAGGTGTGATCTCGAAGCCCTCGGAAAGGAAGAGGGACGCATGAACAAAGAGGAGTTGGCGGGATTATGGATGCGGGCGGCGAAGCATCTCGCCCGGCTGACTCCTGACAAAAAAGCGGGAATTGGCGCCAAAGCGACAACGGTTCGCGAAGAGGCCTTAAAGGCGGCCCAGAAGGCAGTGGCCCTGGCTCCTCAATCCACCCAGGCTGCACAGACTCTAAAAGACGTCCAGGCCTTGAGCGAAAAAAAGAGCCCGGATTAAACGCGGCCTCCTGAGCCCGGGAGGCGGGTTTTTGCCCGCGGATCTGCAAAGTGGAGAAATGCGGGCAAAGCCGCCGCCGGAAATACCCTGACATAAATTCTTTTTCCTGCCTGCGTGATCCTGCGCGCGGCAAATCCTCGCATGAGAAGGCGGACAGGATGCGCGCACCCGGCACCCGGAAGTGCATCGGTCAGGAAAGAGAAACATAAAAACACATCATCGCATGAACACACCCCAAAGAAATTACGGACTGCTCTCCATGGCCTGCGCCCTGCTTTGTCAGGGTTCGGCGGCGCTGGCGCAGATCAAGACATGGGACGCACACCTGCAGCCCTTAAAATTCACCCTCTACGAGGATCCTTACAACGGCAACGGGATCAAAGTCGGCGGATTCTCGGGCCTCTATCCGGCGGGCGGCGACCGCTTCTACGTCGTGACTGATCGCGGACCGGCGCCCGATTTCACGGATGCGGACGGCCATCTCTTCAAGACCTGGGCCATTCCCGATTTCGGTCCGCACCTTATCACCGTGCGTCTGATGCCCAACGGCAAAGCGAAGATCGATGACATCAAGCCGCTTCGCCGTCCTAACGGCACCATCATCTCCGGTTTGCCCACCACCAAACCGGCCACGGATGTGCCCTTTGACTTCAACCTCAATCAGCTTCCCTACGACGAAGACTCCATCGATGCCGAAGGCGTTACGATCGATCCATGGGGCAACTTCTGGGTATGCGAGGAATATAAGCCCAGTGTCGCCATGATGGACGCCAATGGCAATGTGCAACTGCGTCTCATTCCGGCAGGGACGCTCACTGGCGCCGAGCAGGTGCCCACCTTTGATGTGCTGCCTGGTGTGCTGGCTAAACGGCGAAGCAATCGCGGCTTCGAGGGCCTGGCTGCTTCATCCACCGGCATCCTCTACGCAGCGGTGCAGCGTCCATTGAATAATCCCAACCGGGCGGCTGCCGATGCCAATGGCAATGCGCGCCTCGTGGCGATCAATTTGAATACGTTGCTGCACAGCGCGCCGGGACCGCTCGTGCGTCAGTACCTTTATCAGATGCCGGCCGCCAACGGCAGTGTCACGGTGAGTGACTTGTTCTCCAATGGCCCCACGACCCTGCTGGTGCCCGAGCGCCTGACCGACAAGCTCTTTCAGATCGATGTCGCCGGTGCCACCGACATCACCCCGCTCGAGGATGCCTCCGGCAAACTGATCTCCGATCCGGCGAAAACCTTTGAGCAACTGGACCCCGCCGGTCTTGCCGCGCTCGGCGTTGTCGGCGTAAGCAAAACCGTCGTGCTGAATTCCCTCACCGCCATTAACCCGCTGCTCGAAAAGGTGGAGGGCGTGTGTGTCGTAGGCGACACGATTTACCTAACCTACGACAACGACTTCAATGTCGCCGAAGCCGCCAGCATTCCGGCCAATCCTGGACCTAACGGCCCCCTCGTCCAGCTTGAGCTTCTTGGGGCGAATTATCCCAAAATCTTCGCGGTGCCCATGCCCTGAGCGCCGGTGTGGGGAAGCGGGGTCACTGCCGCGCCCGCGGCAGTGACCTCTGCATATTTAGATGAGCCGGCGGTGACAGTGGGAAAACACGGGCGTGTCTTCAAGTGGCAGAGACTACGGCAGCGTGAGCACAATCTCATTGCTGAGCACGCACGCACCGTTGGCGTAGCGGAGGATCGCGCGATAGCAGCGGGTTTCCGGCCGGTCCGGATTCAGTTTCGGGCGGGCGTCAATCACAGGGGCCGGCTCGTCTTCGGCGATGGCGGAGAACTCCGCCTCCATGAAACGGCGACAGAGAAGCGTGATGCCTTCGGCGATGCCCAGCCGGTAATTGAGCCAAACACTGCCGTCGCAGAGAACTGCTTTGAGAATGCGAGCGCTTTCGGGACCCATAACCCCTCATGCGCGTTTTCCCCGGCATTCGTATCATCGTCCCCGGTCCCAAAACGGTGCCGGCCCGCTTTGTGTTATTTCGGCAAATGCTCCTTCAGCGCTTCCGCCCAGATGCCGTATCCTTTTTCCGCCGGATGCAGAAAGTCCGGCATGGTTTCTTTGCTGATGGTACCATCGCCTTCAAGGAATCGGCTTTTCAGATCGATCAGCGTGGCCCCGCAGGTTTTGGCGACGGCTGGCAGCAGTGTGTTGATCGCATCGATGCGGGCGCGATCCGGGTTTTCCGGTTTTTCACCGCGGGGGAAGACAGCCATGAGCACAATTTTCGCCGCTGGGCACTTTGCCTTCGCTTGAAGAGTCACGGCCTGAATACCCTCGGCAATTTCCGCCGGGGTATTTGCACGCGCGTTTTTGGTGCCCGCGAGGTTGTTGGTGCCAATGTGAATGACGATGAGCTTTGGATTCAATCCATCGAGTTCGCCATGACCGATGCGCCACAGAACATTTTGTGTGCGGTCCCAGCCAAAACCCGCATTGAGCACCTTGCGTTCGCCGAAAAGCGCCTGCCACGCTTTTGCGCCGCGGTTGCCCTTTGGGTCCTGCGGTTCGCCGCCCCAAAGATGTGTGATGGAGTCGCCGATGAGCACGATGTCAGGCTGGATGCGGTCCTTCGCAGTGAGGACCGCCGCGTGGCGCGTGTCCCACTCGTAAAAGTCCTGCTCCAGTTTGCCTTTGGGAAGACACGCCGTGTTCTCGAAAGCGCCCGTTTCCGCATACGCCGTGCTGGTCATGAGGCCGCGGGAATCCGTAACGGTGAAGAAATAAGTCAGGGGGCTTTCCGCAGGCAGCAGCGCCTGTATTTCTCCCCCTCGCAGATTTGCGGGCATGCTCTTCCACTGACGCTGCTGCCAGTTGCCGGTCATCGTGGTGTAGTGGAGTTCGGCCTTTGCGACCGCTGCGCCGTTCAGAATACGGGTCGAGATGCTGTTGTTGTCCTGCGTGATTTCGCTCAGCCCTGGCAGGGCAGGGGAATCGCTGTCCGGTTTCAGCACGTGATCCACAAAGGCGTCCACTTCCTTGAAGGTCCAGATGTGTCCATGCGGAAGATCGACTCTTACAGAAACCGTGCGCAGTTCCGGTTTCACCAGAGAAAAGGTCTTTCGGTAGCTGTCAGGCGGATAGGCAAAATCATGTGTGCCATTCAGGAAGAGAATGGGGCACTCCGTTTTTCCCGCAGTCGTTGACGGATCGAACAGCCGCAGCCAGCGTTCCCGGGCATCCTGGTCCATTGCCGCGAGAGAACGGTCCCGCCAATAACTGTTATTACCCAGGAAACCGCAGCCGTACACCGGCACCGCCACTTTGAGTCCGTGGTCAAGACCGGCAACGAGGCATGTCAGGTATCCGCCCCAACTGATGCCCGTTACTCCCACCCGTCCGCGATCCACCTCCGGCAAAGAATTGAGCAGTGCGTGTCCGCGCAGCACCGCGGCCACCGCATGATAACTCCACATCTCACGTGCATCCGCGTCCGTGAAGTTGCGGAACTTTGTGTTGTCCGACTGATCCGGCCCGCCTTTGTCGTGATGCTTTCCATCTGGCCCCTGGCCCGCTGTGTCCATTGCCAGGGCCACATAACCGCGCTTTGCCCAGTGCTCCGCCCATTCCTTGAACGCTTTTCCTCCACCTCCATGAACGAGCAGCATGGCCGGCGCCGGTTTGTCTTTTGACGCGCCTTCCGGTCTGCTGAGATAAGCGAAGACCCGCGTGGACTTTCCGCCGAATGGTTCTCCTTCATACCAGACCTCCTGGGAGAGTCCTGATTTGATTCCCTGCTCTGAAGGCGGCAGCGTCCCCGTGAGCCGGGTCACATCCCACAGCAGACTTTCCTCCGCCCCGCTGCGCAACAGGGAGACCCACACGAACAGAATAACAAAAAAGCGCCCGGGCATACGTCACTGAGGCTTACCCGGCGATTCCGCGCCCTTTTTTGGCGGCTGGCGGCGGGGATAATACATGGCTCCGGTGCGGATCAGAAACTTTGCCATGCGCCGGTCTGTTTCCTCCGAATCAGCCAACTGCTCATCATTGAAGGTGACGCTGGCTGCACCGGAACTGAGCGTTGATTTCACGAGTGCTGCGGCTTCGTCCCACGAAAGCCGCTTTCCGTCGATCACGGCTTCGGTGTCTGTAAGCTCCGTCAGAGCAAGGGTGGCGATGCGCCCCCCGGCGGTAATCATTTCAGGGGAAGGGTCGTTGCGGGAACAGGCCGGCAAAAGAACGAGACCGGCGAGGAGCGCCCCCAGCGAGTGAGGAATAAGAATGGAAAGCGGCCTGCGGCGTCGTTTCATGGGTGACGGGATATTAACGGAAGCCTGGGGCGGGTCAATTGGCGGTGTTTGCCCGGTTTCGGGGAATTGTGAACGCAGTGTAAAACATCGTCCTGTATCACAAATCCGCGGTAGTTTGATTGTCCTCTTCTCAGCCGGAACATGTCTCCCGACTCCCACAACGCCCGCCGCCCCCGCCTTCTCATAGTTGACGATGACCGGAAATTCTGCGCCCTCCTCGCGGATTATTTCGATCCCCTGGGCTATAGCGTGGAAGCCGTCCATACCGGACCTCTGGGCGTGGAAGCCGCCACCGGCGGAGAATGGCAGGCGGTCATCCTCGACGTCATGCTGCCGGGCATGGACGGTTTTGAAGTGCTCAAAGCCATCCGCAAAACCAGCCAGGTGCCGGTGCTCATGCTCACCGGCCGGGGCGATGAAATGGACCGTATTGTTGGCTTGGAAGTGGGTGCGGACGACTACGTTCCCAAGACCTTTTCCATGCGCGAGCTTCTCGCAAGGCTCCGCGCTTTGCTTCGCCGCGCCACCATGCAGGCGCCGGCTGCCGCCGATGGACACGAGCCCGATCTCGCCGTGGGCGAACTGCACATCAGCCCCTCCACCCGCGTCGCCTCGATCGGCGGCACCGTCATTCCGCTCCGTCCGGTCGAATTCGATCTTCTCGTTTGTCTCGCGAAAGCCAGGGGCCGTGTCCTCACGCGGGACCACCTTCTGGAACACATCCGTGACCGCGAGTGGGAAGTCTTTGACCGCAGTATCGATGTTCACGTTTCTGCACTGCGGAGAAAGCTGGGCGACGATCCCAAACAACCCCGCTACATCCGCACCTACCGCAGCGCCGGATATATGCTCATCAATCCGGAGCAGCCGGCCTGACGTCATGCGATTGCCGCTCTACGCCCGCATTCTCCTCTTTTTCCTGCTCAATGTAGCGGTCATCGGCGTGGCGTTGGGACTCGTGATGCGCGCCCAGTTGCGCGGCGGTCTCGACTCCTTCATGGGCAGCCTCGTTTCCGCAAGACTCCAGGCCGCGGGCGAGCGCATGTACAACAGACTGTCCAGTCTTCCCGAGGCGGAATGGCACAGCGCTGTGAGCGAAGTGGAAAGCACCTACGGGGTTCGTGCGGCTCTCATGCGCTCCCCGGTTTCGCCCCTGGCCGGTTCTCAATTAGTGTTGCCGGAGGCGCTGAAGAAGGAACTCATCGAGCATCAGGAGCGCCGCCGCCGTCCGGAGGGTGGCCGTCCGCCTCAAATCCCCCCTCCAAGGGAGCGCAGGGATAATTTTTTTGAGGGACCCGACGACGGCTTTCCTCCACCTCCCCGGGACCGGCGGGACGACGGGCCGGACGATCTTCGCCAGCCTCCCGACCGTTTTCGCGAAGGTCCTGACAATCCGCCCCGGGGTCCCCGGCGGCCCGAGCGCGGAGGGTCTCCCTCCCTGCCTTCGCAATACGGCAAGGTCTTCCTCCGCGCCGGCAACCCGGAGGAATACTGGGCCGTCATCATGCTGCCGCCGCCGCCCGCTTATTTCTCGCGCCCGCCCGAACCGCTTCTTTTTGTCATCAACACGCCCTCTATTTTCACCGGCGGATTGCTTTTCGATCTTCGCCCGTGGCTCGTGGGCATCGGTGCAGCTCTCGGCGTTTCCGCCCTGCTGTGGCTGCCGCTCGTGCGCGGCATCACCGGCAAGGTCAAAGAAACCATGCACGCCACCGAACAGATGGCGCTCGGAAAATTCGATGCCCGCGTGAAGGAAAACCGCAGCGACGAGCTGGGCCGCCTCGCCCACGCCGTGAACAGCATGGCGCAGCAGCTCGATGGATATGTTAACGGCCAGCGGCGGTTCACCGGTGACATCGCCCATGAACTCTGCTCGCCCATCTCCCGCATGCAGGCCGCCCTGGGCATTTTGGAAGTCCGCGCCACCGGTGAAAAAGAGCGGCAATATATCGAGACCCTCAACGAGGAACTTCAGCACATGAGCCACCTCGTGCAGGAACTTCTGCAGTTTTCCAAAGCGAGCCTCCATCGGGAATTGACCCTGCAGGACGTTCCTCTTGCCGCACTCGCCGCCGGTGTCATCGCGCGCGAAAGCAGCGGATATGCTGACGACTCCGTCCGCGCGGAAATCGACGAATGCCTAACCGTTAGCGCCGAGCCGGAACTGCTTGCCCGCGCCCTCAGCAATGTCATTCGCAATGCCCTCCGCTATGCAGGCGACGCCGGCCCCGTCATGCTCGCCGCCGTCCGCCGCGGGGACGGGGTCCTCATCACCATTTCCGATCACGGCCACGGAGTGCCGCCCGAGGCCCTGCCCAAACTATTCGACGCTTTCTACCGTCCCGATACTGCCCGGTCCCGTGAACAGGGCGGTGCCGGCCTGGGGCTTGCCATCGTCAAATCCTGCATCGAAGCCTGCCGTGGCCGCGTCACCGCTTCCAACATCCAGCCCCGGGGCCTTCGGGTCGAAATCACCCTGCCCACCGCGCCGTCCAGCGATAAACATGACCGCGTATAGCCCTTCCGCACCCGCGGAAAGGCATATGTTGTCCGGTGTCCCGAAGTGTGGCAGCAGTTGGAGAAGGGATGGATATCCCTCGAAGAGAGCGCGTCGCCTCTTACTATATGATTACGTTCCGTTTCAGCCTTGCTTTCGTCTGCCTGACCGTCCCGGTCATCGCAGAGGAAACTGCGCCTGCTCAGGCGGAGGCGGTAAAGGCGGCAGTGCAGAAGCTTGCCGCGGCGCCAAATTATTCATGGCGGATCACCATGTCCACCGGAGGCGACTCCCGTTTCACTCCGGGCCCGCTTGAGGGCCGCACCGTAAAGAACGGCTGCACCCGCTGGGTGATGACCTTCGGCGAACATCGCATCGATGCCTGCGTGAAGAACGGTCAAGTGGCAGTGAAAACCGAAGAAGGCTGGTCAAAACCGGAGGACCGCAAACCTTTTCCTTCAGGCGTTGCCCCGCTTCCATCCCATAAGGATGGTGAAGCACGCATATCGATTGAGGCGCGCAAGGATGGTGAAAGTGTCCGCAGGGACGGCCATCGAAAAGGTTCCAAAAGCGGATTTCTTGCCCGCCGGCTCCAGTCGATGAAGGCACCGGCGGAAATGGCCGCTGACCTCGCTGCTAAGGTTCCCTCCCTCAAAGTCGATGGCGATGGCATGGCCGGCAATTTAACAACGGAGGCTGCACTGGAGCTGCTCACTTTCGGCAACCACCGCCGGGAAGGTGGCGGAGGACCTCCGCAACCGGCCAACCCCCGCGGAAGCGTGAAGTTTTGGTTAAAAGATGGTTTTCTCCACAAATTGGAGATTCACCTCGCGGCCAGTCTCTCTCTGAACGGGAGCGATGTGCCCATCGATAGCACCACCGTCGTAGAGATTAATAACGTGGGCACGACGAGCGTCGACGTGCCCGCTGAAGCCCGGAAACTCCTCGACGCCGAAAGCCCTGTTCCCGCCGCGCCCGCTCCTTCCCCGGCACCGGCCAAAAAACCAGCCTGAAGTTTTGGTACCCCTCATCCTCGTAACCAAACCAACAACATTCTTATGAAGACACCTCTTATTTTGAATCTGGTATGGGCAGGCGTCGCAGGCGCCGCCTTTTACACCGGAATGAAGTTCACCGGCTCTGACGATGCGAAGAGCGCGGGTGGCGCGAAGTCCCTTCCCACCATGAATGCGCCGCTCGCCGGTTCCGGCGGCAGCAAAATGGTGAGTCCTCAGCTGGTTTCCCGGGACGCGAGCGTTCTCCAGTTTTTTAAAGAATACGGGCTGGATACCGGAACGCCGCTCACTGCGGACAAAATGAAGGAAGCGATGCTTCTTGCCATTCGGGAAAGCGATCCGGTCAAGAGCCAGCTCATGTTTGCCCGCCTCATGGAGGAACTCACTGCGGAAAATGCCCCGGCCGCACTCGCCATGATCCGTGAGAACGTGGGGGGCGGTATGGAAGGCATGCGTTACATGGGCATGCTGGCCTACAAGTGGGGTGAAGTGGATCCCACCACCGCCATGGCGGAACTTTCCAAAAACGAGGATCGCGGGGGCCGCATGGGCCAAACGCTGGCGCTTTCCGGTTGGGCGGCAAAAGATCCGAAGGCGGCCATGGCATGGCTGCAGGCCTTCGACGGTGACGACCGCGAAAAGGAGTGGATGGGGATGTCGCTCGTGAACGGTCTCGCCAAGTCCAGCCCGGAGGAGGCCATGAAGTACGCGCTGAGCATGAAGGACGAAGGCAGCCGTGCCCGCGCCGCGGAAACGATTGCCCGTGAAATGATCCGCGCCGGCGGCACCGAGAAGGCCACCGCATGGCTGGCTAGCATCACCGACCCGGACATGAAGCGCGGCGCTTTCCAAACCGTTTCTGAACAGCTCCTGCGGAGTGACCCGGTTAAAGCCGCGGAGTACATCAAACAGCATGCCGGCGAAGACTATGCGAAGGGAGCCGTCGCCAGCCTGGCCAACAATCTCGCACGGAAAGACGTGAATCAGGCTCTCGAGTTTGCCGGGGGCTTGCCAGGCGAATCGCAGGCGCGCGCCTATGGCTCCATTTTCAACCAGTGGCTGGACAAGGACAGAGGCGCTGGTGCCGCGGACGTCGCCAAGTATGTCGAGGGTTTGCCTGCCGGTCCCGCCAAAGACGCCGGCGCCCGTCAGCTTGCCGAGCAGGCCATGCGCCAGGACCCGACAACCGCCATCGCATGGGCCTCCTCCATTCAGGATCCGGAAACCCGCCAGGAAACTCTCGTGGATGCTGCCCGCCGTTATATGATGAGGGATCCGCAGGGTGCCGCGGCATGGCTCGCCCAGAGCGGCCTTTCCGCAGAGGATCAGCAAAGAGTCACCAATCCCCAGCGCGGTGACTGGGGCGGTGGAGGCGGATTTGGCGGAGGCGGCTCCGGCTTTGGAGGCCGGGGTAATTTTGGCGGCGGTGCCCGTGCGCAAAACGGCGGCACTACCGGCGGCGGCGATACCGGCGTCACTGGCGGCGGCCGCCGCGGCGGTCGCGGAAACTTTGGTGGCGGCACAGGCGGCGGCGGCCGCGGCCGTGGCCGTCAGGGCTGATCGGTCTTCGCTCTTATTTCAGGCCGCCGGGCAACCGGCGGCCTTTTTTATTACCTGTCACAAAATAGAGATTTGTTAGTCGATTTTTTACCGGATCCCATTGCCGCGGCCAAAAGCGGCTTTTCTGCAATTTGCTTAAAAAATAGAGTGACAATAACATTCGGAATCGCTACCTCTGCGATTAATTTATTTCCTGATCTTGAAAAGGGAGATGGAGATAAAGACGCCCTGCAGTTTCATTGAGTTTGAAGCGCAGTACATTCCCAACAACTTACCGGTAACAGAATATGGGATTTGAAAATGTCGGAAAAGTTTGGACGACTAACACCCTCAGGGATTACCTTGGCACCATCACCAAACCGGCATGGTGCAATGCGGTAACCCTGCACCACACTGCGGCTCCCTCGCTTGCGCAGCGCCCAGGCGGTCTCACTCAGCAGCATGTCGTAAACATCAAAAGCTTCTATCAGAATGAGAAGGGATGGGATACGGGTCCGCATTTGTTTGCGGATGATGATCAGTTGTGGGGCATGTGCGACCTCAGGAAAAAAGGCATACATGCCGCATCCTTCAACTCGCGCGCCATCGGAATCGAAGTCCTTGGCGATTATGATGCCGAGAATCCAAAGACCGGGCGCGGACTTGACTGCTGGAAAGTCGCCGCTGCTGCCACCAAACTCCTGCTGGATTGGCTCGGCCGGCCGGTCAATGAAAACACCGTGCTTTTTCACCGCGACGACCCGCAGACCTCCAAAACCTGCCCCGGCACTAAAGTGAAAAAGGAATGGGTGCTGGGTTTTATCAACGGTGCCGTCGCGGAGCCGGTCGTCGAAACGCATGAAAAGCCGGCCCTGGATGTCACGCTGAAAAATTCCGAATGGAAATTTGCCGGCGAGCGCTGGTGCATCCCGGTGCGCACTTACCTTCTAAAGAAAGGCGTCTCATCCGCCACCGTGGCGGAACGCCTGAAAAAAACAGGGAATCAATTCTTTTACGGAACGGAACTGCTTGAAGGCGCTTTTTACGATGCTCCCTCCGAACTAACGTGGGCGCCCGTTCGTGAGTTGACGGAACTCGTGTAAACAGACGCTTATCCAATTCTGCCAATCATGTAAGAGTCCGGGTCTTCTGTCGGCGGCTCACAGCGCCCGTAGCAAGCCCCAAACGCGGAGGAGTGTGGAACGGAAAGCGGCGCGCCCTTCTTCAGCCGCGTTGCGGCGAAAGACAATAGCCGTGGACTTCAGTCCACGGTGTTAGGACCGCGCACGGCAAAGCCGCTTAGCGGCGAAAGAATCCCGGAAACGACTTCCCGCGGAGCCAACCGAAAAGTTAGTTAGGAGACTGTCCCGCCTTGCGGGCAAACGCCGGACGCGTTAACAACGAACGTCTTCCTCCGGACGCACCGGGCGAGGGAGACATTGGCGCAGCATGAACGTCCTGATTACAACGCCGGACGCACGTATTTCGCTACTCGAAAAATGAAGTCGCAGGGGTTGAACAACTGTACGCTCTGACTTCAGTTTCAGGCGGCAGTACGCGTGAATTCCCCCCTTCATGAAAAGATGCTCCCTAACTGTTTTTCTCCTCCACTGCGCCATCGTCTGCGTTGCCGGACAAACTCCTCCTGCGGATGAAGAGGAGGAATTTCCTCCCAGGGTAAAACCCATCTCCGCCTACGAGAGACTGAGGTCGAAGAGCCCGTTTGAATTCGACGTGCGAAAACCTCCGGTGGAGGCAGCCATCAATCCCTTTGAGGGTATTTCCCTGGCCGGTTATTGCGGCAAGGGCGATACACTCACAGTCTATCTGCTCTCGGGAAAGGAAAAGAAGCGCATTACGGTTTTCGGAGATGGCTCGCCTTTCAAAAAACATGATACGAGTGGCTTCCGGGTCGTCGGTATCAAACGCGGCCGGACTCTTCAGGCCACGAAGGTCATTCTCGAAAAGGATGGCCAGCGGGGAACTCTTATGTTCGACGAAGAGATCCTCCACTCGCCAAACCGCCCGGCCCCCGGCGGACTCCAAAAGGTTCGGGGGCCGAACGGCGCGATGGGGCTTCGACCGAATATTCCAAAACCCATGGCCGGAGCCAATGCCGCGCAGGTTTATAAAGCCCCGGAGCCGTTCATCCCGGGCAGGAGCCAGCCGCAGCAGCCAACGCCTCCTCTTCAGGCCGGCGGCAATAAAATCAATAGTCCCGTCCCGCTCCCAAATCCTGTTCTCACTAACAAAACGAACGCCCCAACCTTCCCGGCCAACGGTATCACGGGTTCCCGCTCAGAGCGGACCCGCGAACGATCTGATATGCCCCGTCCGCGCCGCAGAGTCGTGCTCCCGACGCAATAACGTCTTTCAACTCCAACAAAAAAGCGCGCCCGCAGAGTCTGCGGGCGCGCGCTGAG